>DCTX01000069.1:22548-77846 GCA_002329325.1 Anaerolineales bacterium UBA1429 | reverse complement strand
TTCATCCGAAAACTGCAACTGCTTGGCCATGTTATGCTCTCCTTGTACTCGCGTTAAATCTACAGGGGGGTTCTAGCCAACGATGGCCAGGATGTCGTCCTCGCGCAGGATCAAGAGCGTTTTCCCCTCGATCTTGACCTCGGTGCCGCCATACTTGGCATAGAGCACGGTATCGCCCACCTTGACGTCCAGATCCTGGCGCGCCCCGCTCTCGAGACGGCTGCCGGGGCCGACGGCCAGGACCTTGCCGCGCTGCGGCTTTTCCTTGGCCGTATCGGGGATCACGATCCCCGAGGCCGTGAGCTGCTCTTGCTCGGTAGGTTCAACGACGACGCGATTCCCCAACGGCTTGATGTTCATGGGACCTTGCCTCCTCTGAAATGCTTGGCGAGCAAGAAACTTGCTCGCCCTGATGCCAGTTTCGTGGTTAGCAGTCGGCGCAGCCGAGTGCCAAGCCAAGGGCTACTATACACAAGGGCGGCGGGATATGCAAATCGCGCCCTGGACCGCGGAACCCGCTTCTTGTGGCGGGAGCAGTGAGGCGAAGGGGACGCCCACTCACCCTTGCGGTATGACTATACTCTGAGTGAGCCATCGCTCCTCGGCGCGCTTGCGTTTGCGCGCTGCCGAATCCGCTGCCCGCCCAACGACAGGGCGGATTGACAGCGCAGAGCATTGGGCCTATAGTGCCCGCAATCGGTCGCATCCGAGAGCGATGCGGCCCACACCGAGGCGGGTGGAGCGTTCCACACGCCTCGTTTGCTTTTGCGCCCAGGCTGTCCATCGAGACGGGTCCTGAGCGCCGCGCCGAAAGGACGACCCGAACCAACGCTCGGAGGAGGACGCCATGGCAGTGGATTGGTCTTCGCTATACGCTCAAAGGCTCGCCAGGATGGGCACCTCGGCCATTCGCGAGATCCTCAAGGTCGCCCAATCGCCCGACATCATCCCCTTTGCCGGAGGCTGGCCCGAGGCCGAGCTGTTCCCCATCGAGCAGATCAGCCTGATCTGCGAGGCGGTGCTCAACGAGCGGCCTCGCGAATCGCTCCAGTACGGCCTCACCGATGGACTGCCCCTGCTGCGCGAGGCCATCGCCGGCTATATGGCGACCCGGGGCATCCCCGCCAAGGCCGAGAACATTGTCATCGTCAGCGGATCACAGCAGGCGCTCGACCTGATGGGCCGCCTGTTCCTGGATGAGGGCGATACCGTTCTGGTGGAAAACCCCACCTTCCTGGGTGCCGTCCAGTCCTTCAACGCCTATGGCCCCCGCTATGTGACGGTGCCCATGGATGACGAAGGTCTCTGCGTAGACGAGGTGGAGCGGGTCCTGGCCCACGAACGTCCCAAGTTCATGTACCTGTTGCCCACCTTCCAGAACCCCACCGGCGTCACCACCACCCTGGCGCGGCGGAAGCGCGTGGTGGCCCTGGCCCGAGAGGCGGGCGTCCCGATCCTGGAGGACGACCCCTATGGCGCGCTGCGCTACAGCGGCGAGGCATTGCCGACCCTGGCGGCCCTGGATGGGGCGGCCCAGGACATGGATCCCGAGCAGGCCAACGTGATCTATACCAGCACCTTCTCCAAGACCCTGGCGCCGGGCCTGCGGCTGGCCTGGGTGGTCTGCCCCAGCGCGTTGGCGGGGCAGTTCGTGATGGCCAAGCAAGGCGCCGACCTGCACTCCAGCAGCCTCTCGCAGATGATCGCCTACGAGTTCCTGCAGCGCGACTGGCTGGATGACCAGGTGGAGCGCATCCGCAGCACCTATGCCGCCCGCTGCGACGCCATGTGCCAGGCCATCGCCGACTATTTCCCGCCCGAGGCCCACTACACGCGGCCTGAGGGCGGCCTGTTCCTGTGGGTGACCCTGCCCGAGGGGCTGGATACCGCCGAGATGCTCCAGGACGCCGCGGCCCACAAGGTGGCTTTTGTGCCGGGCGCGCCCTTTTACGTCCACGGCGGCGGGCAGAATGCCTTCCGCATGACCTTTGCCAGCGTGCCCGCCGATATCATCCGCCAGGGGATCCAGATCCTGGGCGGCATCATCCGCGAACATTTGGCCCGACTGGGGTAGGATTCCTTCGCCGCCTTCTTGGCGGGGTCGTATGCCCTCTGCCGCAGAGCTGCGGTAGAGGGCATACGACCGCAGCATCCCCCGGCGGCGCGCCCGGGCAGGCGAAGCTGCGCTGGCCGCGGCTCTCGGTTTGACATGCGCTCCCCTGGGGACATAATAAGGGCAAACCGAGCCCTACTCATGAAAAGCGGAGGTGCCAGATGCCGCTGTATGAATACTACTGCCCCCATTGCGAGATCACGTTTGACAAGCTGCGCCCGTTCAGCCAGGCCGATGCCCCCATTCGCTGCCCCGAATGCCAGGGCGAGGATGTGCGGCGGCAGCTTTCCCGCTTTGCCTGCTTTACCACCGGCAGCGACGGCGCGACGCGGGCCGTGAGCGGAACCGGCGGCTGCGCCGGGTGCACCTCCGGCTCTTGCGCCCACTGCAGCCACTGATCCTTCGGTTGCCACACGCGCCCCCTCGCGGGCCCATCCCACGAGGGGGCTTGTCGTTTGGGCGGCGGCTCCCCTGTGCTATAATCGCCCCATGCACCATACCCACGACCACGCCCATGACAACACCTGCCGGCCGCCCGGCAGTTTTGAGCTAGAGATGACCGATGCCGCCTCGCTGGGGCGCGTCGGCCTGTTGCACACCGCCCACGGCCCCGTGCCCACGCCCGTCTTTTGCCCCGTGGGCACCCAGGCGACGGTCAAGTCGCTGACGCCCCGCGACCTGACGGAGCTGGGTGCGCCCATGATCCTGGCGAATACCTACCACCTCTACCTGCGCCCCGGCTCGGAGTTGATCCAACGCCTGGGCGGCCTGCACGCTTTTATGGCCTGGCCCGGCCCCATCCTGACCGATAGCGGCGGCTTCCAGGTGTTCAGCCTGGAGGGGCTGCGCAACCTGGATGACGATGGCGTGACCTTTCGCTCCCACATTGATGGGTCGGAGCATCGCTTTACGCCAGAGAAGGTGGTCGAGATCCAGGAGCAACTGGGCTCGGATATCGCCATGGTGCTGGACGAGTGCGCCCAGCCGACGGACCGCGCCTACATCGCCCAGGCCATGCGGCGCACCCACCTGTGGGCGGAGCGCTGTCGAGTCGCCCACCGTCGCCCGGATCAGGCCCTCTTTGGCATCGTGCAGGGGGGCATCTTTGAGGATCTGCGCTCCGAGAGCGCCCGGGTGCTGACCGATCTGGATTTCCCCGGCTATGCCATCGGCGGCCTCTCTGTGGGCGAAAGCAAGGCCGACATGCTGCGCATCCTGGATGTGCTGACGCCCCTCTTGCCCGAACACAAGCCGCGCTACCTGATGGGCGTGGGCTCGCCGGACTGCCTGATCGAGGGCGNNCGAAGACCTGGTGGAGGGCGTGGCCCGGGGCATCGACATCTTTGATTGCGTGCTGCCCAGCCGCCTGGGGCGCAACGGCGCCGTGTTCACCCCCGAAGGGCGCATCAACCTGCGCAACGCCNNACCTGCTACACCTGCCAGCACTTTAGCCGGGCCTACCTGCGGCACCTGATCATCGCCCACGAGATGTTGGGGCCGCGCCTGAATACCACCCACAACATTCACTTATTGCTGGACCTGATGCGCCGCATGCGCCAGGCCCTGCGCGAGGGCGCCTTTGACGATCTCCGCCGCGAGTTCTGGGCCCGCTACCAGACCGCCGATCCNNCCCGCCGCTCGCGAGTACAACCGCGCCCGCTGGAACCAGAACCAGCGCAAGCGCGACTAGCCCGTCCGGCGCAAAGGAGTCTTGCGGCCATGAGTGTGATGGAAGCCTTGCTCTGGGGCCTGCTGCAAGGGTTGACCGAGTTCCTGCCGGTCAGCAGCTCGGGCCATCTGGTGCTGGTGCCCTGGCTGCTGGGGAGAGGCCCCTCCAGCTTTACCTTTGACGTGATGGTGCATTTCGCCACCCTCTTTGCCGTGCTGCTCTACTTCCGGCGCGACCTGGCGGCCCTGGTGCGGGGCGCGCTCGCCCTGCTGCGCTACCGCCGCCTCGCCACGCCCGAGGCGCGCCTGGCCTGGCTGGTGGCCCTCAGCGCCGTGCCCGCCGGGGTGGCCGCGCTCCTCTTGCGCGAGTGGCTGGAGCACCTGTTCGGAACCCCGCCCGCCGCAGCGGCGTTGCTGCTGGTCACCGGCGGCGTCATGTTCCTGGCCGAGCGGCTGGCCGCCCAGCGGCGCGACCTGGCGAGCCTGAGGGCGGGCGATGCCCTGACCATCGGCATCGCCCAGGGCGTGGCCCTGGCGCCGGGCATCTCGCGCTCGGGCGCCACCATCTCCGCCGGGCTGGCCCTGGGCCTGCGCCGCCATGAGGCGGCCCGTTTCTCCTTTCTCATGGCGATCCCGGTCGTGTTGGGCGCAACGATCCTCGAGGCGCTGGACCTGCTTGGCGGCGCCGCGCCCGCCGAATCCAGCGCGGCGCTGGCCGCCGGGTTCGTGGCCGCGTTGATCAGCGGCTATGCCGCCATCGCGCTGCTGCTGCGGCACCTGCAGCAGCGCGGGCTGCGCCCCTTTGCGTACTATTGCTGGGCCATGGGTCTCGTGAGCCTGGCCGTGTATCTGTTGCGGTGAGGTTCGAGATGAGGGGGCATGGGGTGAGCCTATACGGGCGCGGGTTGCTGATGG
Organism: Anaerolineales bacterium UBA1429; assembly: GCA_002329325.1. Lineage (GTDB taxonomy): Bacteria > Chloroflexota > Anaerolineae > UBA1429 > UBA1429 > UBA1429. The sequence continues at coordinate 73,150 of DCTX01000069.1, read as the reverse complement.
CGGCCCTCCTGGGGCTGCTGTTGGCGGGCTGCGCCACGCTCTTTGCCCCGGTGCAAGAGACCGAGGGCCAAGAAACCGGCCAGGATGACGCCTGGTCGCCGGAGGTAGTGCGACTGGCGGTCTGCTGGCCAGCCCTTCCCCTGGCCGAGGACCTGCGCGCCGCCTATGTCGGCTACCGCAACGGCATCACCATCGAGATCGCGGCCATGTCCTCGGAACAAGCCCACAGCCTGGCCGCTTCAGGCCAGGCGGACCTGGCCATCATCGCCGCCCCAGACCAGACGACCGCACGCGCCCGAGCGCCCATGTTGCCCTGGCGTCACCTGGCCCGAGATGGGCTGGCGATCATCGTGCACCGCGACAATGCCCTGAGCCAGATCGGCGAGCAGGCGCTGTCCGAGCTATACGCGGGCTATATCACCGATTGGTCGGCCCTGGAGGCGGGCCAGGGCGCGCCCGAGTTCGCCATCCAGAGCGCCGCCGTGACGGCGCGCCAGGTCTTTGACGCCGCCATCATGGCCGGCCAGGACCTCTCGACCGCCGCCCTGGTGTTGCCCCACGATCAGGCCGTGCTCTCGTACGTGGCCGAGCATCCCCTGGCCATCGGGTACCTGTCGGCGGCCTACCTGGGGCGCGAGCCGCGGGTCAAGGCGGTCTCGCTGGATGGATTGTGGCCCAGCCGGGCCCAGCTCGAAGTGGGGGGCTATCCCTTGAGCTACGAGCTGTTCATCTCCGCAGCGCCAGAAGCCCCCGAGGAGGCGTATCGCTTCCAGGAGTTCGCCTTGGGGCGTCTGGGCCGCGAGATGATCTCTGAGCGCTACGGCCTGCCGCGCTAGAGGCCGCGCCTCAGGGGCGCACAAAGGGGTTGTGGCGCTTTTCGCGGCCGATGGTCGTCTCGGGGCCGTGGCCCGGATAGACCACCGTCTCCTCCGCGAGGGTGAACAGCCGGTCACGGATGCTGGCCTCCAGGAGGCTCCAATCGCCCCCCGGAAAGTCGGTGCGGCCCACGCCCTCACAAAAGAGGGCATCGCCCGAAAAGACGACCCTTTCCGCCGGGATGTGCAGCGAGATGCCGCCGGGCGAATGGCCAGGGGTATGCAGCACGACGATCTGCAGGTCGCCCACGCTGAGGCGCTCGTCGGTCTGCAGCAGGCGATCGGCCTGCAACGTGGGGATTCGGGGCTGGAAGAAGCGAAAGAGCGGCGGCGGCTCCCGCAGCAGGTCGGCCTCGTCGGCGTGGATGGCCAGAGGCGCGCCCGTGCTGGCGCGCAACGGTTCGGCAGCGCCGATGTGATCAAAGTGATAGTGGGTCAGCACGATCAGGCCGATCTGGAGGCCCTCTGCCTCGATCGCCTGCTGAATGAGGGGCGCGTCGGCGCCGGGGTCTATCACGATGCCTTGGCCCGTGCGCTCGCAGCCCACGAGGTAGCAGTTGCTCGCCAGTTGGCCCACTTGAAGGGTGCGCAAGATCATCGGCCGCCCTATCTCCTTGCTCGCCGTGGTCCGTTGCCTGGGCTATGATAGGGGCCGAGGGTGCCGGCGTCAAACGGGCTCGGGCGCTCCTGATCCTGGAGCGCGGGCCGGACGCCCGCGGCCGGCTTGATGATCTGCCCCGGTAGTGCCCCCTGAGGAGGCTTGTATGCGCGTTTCTCACCTGTTCGGCAACACCTTGCGCGAGAACCCGTCCGAGGCCGAGTTGCCCAGCCACCGGCTGGCGCTGCGGGCCGGCCTGATCCGGCCCATCGCCCAGGGCATCTATGCGCTGTTGCCGGTGGGCTGGCGCGTCATGCGGCGCATCGAGGCCATCATCCGCCAGGAGATGGACGCCATCGGCGGCCAGGAGCTGTTGATGCCCATGGTGCAGCCGGCGGAGCTGTGGCAGGCCTCGGGCCGCTACCAGGCGCCCTCCCCCGGCCCGGCCCTGGCCCGCTTTCAGGATCGCGCCGGGCGCCCCCTTGTGCTGGGCATGACCCACGAGGAGGTGATCACCGAGCTGGCCCGCCAGGAGATTCGCTCCTATCGCCAGCTCCCCTGCCTGGTGTACCAGATCCAGACCAAATTCCGCGACGAGCCCCGGGCGCGTGGCGGCCTGCTGCGGGTGCGCGAATTCCTCATGAAGGACGCCTATAGCCTGGACGCCGACCCCGCGGGGATGGCCGCCGCCTATGAGCGGGTTTTCGCCGCCTACCAGCGCATCTTCCAGCGCTGCGGCCTGGAGGCGCTGCCGGTGGAGGCCGCCTCCGGCATGATGGGCGGCCAGGTCTCCCACGAGTTCATGTTCCTCAACGAGAACGGCGAGGATACCCTGTTGCGCTGCCCGGCCTGTGGGCTGGCGGCCAACGCCGAGGGCGCCCGCATCGGCCTGGGGCCCGCGCAGCGCGAGGCCGAGCTGCCGCTGGAGAGGGTCGCCACCCCCGGCCGCGAGACGATCCAGGCCGTGGCCGAGTTCCTGCAGGTCTCGCCGCGCCAGACCGTCAAGGCCGTCTTCTTCCAACGGGGCGAGGGTGGTCCCCTCGTGTTCGCCGTCATCCGGGGCGACCTGGAGGTCAACACCGCCAAGCTCTCGACGGCCCTGGGCGGCGCCGAGCTGGTCCCCGCCGAGGAGGCAGCGCTGCGCGAGGCGGGCCTCGTGCCAGGCTATGCCTCGCCCGTGGGAGTGAGGGGCGTGATGGTGGTGGCCGACGAATCGGTGCTGGCGAGCAGCAACCTGGTGGGGGGCGCCAACGAAGTGGGCTATCACCTGCGCAACGTGAACGTGCCCCGCGATTTCCAGCCCGATCTGGTGGCCGACATCGCCCTGGCCCGGGGCGGCGACCCCTGCCCGCGCTGCGGCGCGCCCATGGAGACGGCGCGGGCCATCGAGGTGGGGCACATCTTTCAGTTGGGTACCAAGTATGCCGAGGCCATGGGCGCTACCTATCTCAACGAAGCGGGCCAGGCTGCGCCCCTCTGGATGGGCTGCTACGGCATTGGCGTGGGCCGCCTGATGGCCTGCCTCATGGAGCAGCACCACGATGAATATGGGCTCGTCTGGCCGCCCGCCGTGGCGCCCTACGACGTGCACCTGGTCTCGCTGACGCGCCCGGGGACGCCCATCGAGGCGGCGGCCGAGCAGCTCTACCAGGACCTGCAGGGCGCGGGGGTGGCGGTGCTCTATGACGACCGCCCCGAACGGGCCGGCGTCAAGTTCAACGACGCCGATCTGATCGGCGCGCCGGTGCGCCTGACCCTGGGCGACCGCGCCTATGCCGAGGGCGCCATCGAGTGCAAGCTACGCTGGGAGCGCGAGACGACGCGTCTGCCCCTGGCCCCACTGGGGGAGCTGGTGGCGCGCATTCGAGAGGCGAGCCAGGGGTAGGGAGCGCGATCCTGCCCCGGCGCGCTGCTCGCCCACAGCCCCATGGCCGTCACGCGCCTGGGAAGGGCCTGCGCCCCCTGGCCGCCCTTTTTGACGCCCTCCACGCCCCATGCTATCATGGCAGCAATATCGTACAGACGATGAACAGGAAGAGTAAGCAGTAGCGCGCTGACAGAGAAGAGGGGTCACCGGCTGCAAGCCCCTCGCAGCAGACGCTGCCGAAGGTCGCCTGGGAGTCGCGCGGCTGAAAGCCAGTAGGCCGCGCCGGGTGCGCCCGTTAGCGCGTTTGAGGTGTGCCGCCCGTGGCCGGCGGCAAAGCGGAGTGGTACCGCGGAAGAGTCGCCCCCTTTCGTCTCCGAGATCGTGATCTCGGACGAGAGGGGTTTTCGTTTGCAGCACGCATCCCGCCAGGAGGAATGATATGAGTCAGCCAGCGCCCTTGCCCAGCGAGATCGGCAAGACCTACGATGCCCAGGCCATCGAGGGCCGCCTGTACGATTGGTGGCGCGCCCAGGGCTACTTCAAGCCGCGCATCGATCCGACGCAAAAGCCGTTCGTCATCTCGATGCCGCCGCCCAACGTCACGGGCGCGCTGCACCTGGGGCACGCCATCGTGGCCGCCGTTGAGGATGGCCTGATCCGCTACCGCCGCATGACGGGCCAGCCCACCCTGTGGGTGCCCGGCTCGGACCATGCGGGCATCGCCACCCAGAACGTGGTGGAGCGCGAGATCGGCAAAGAGGGCCTGACGCGCCATGACCTGGGCCGCGAAAAGTTCCTGGAGCGGGTGTGGCAGTGGAAAGAGATTTACCACAAGCGCATCACAGAGCAGCACTATGCCCTGGGCATCTCGTGCGATTGGGACCGCGAGCGGTTCACCCTGGACGAGGGCCTCTCCCGCGCCGTGCGCGAGGCGTTCGTGCGGCTCTATGAGGATGGCCTGATCTATCGCGGGGAGCATCTGGTGAACTGGTGCCCTCGCTGCGCCACCGCTCTTTCAGATATCGAGGTGGAGCACGAGCCCATGGCCTCGCACCTCTGGCACGTGCGCTACTGGGCCGAGGAGCGCGACGCCTCCATCACCGTGGCCACCACCCGCCCGGAGACGATCCTGGGCGATACGGCCGTGGCCGTGCACCCGGAGGACGAGCGCTATGCCGCCCTGGTGGGGCGCATGGTGCGCCTGCCCGGCATCGGGCGGCTGGTGCCCATCATCGCCGACGAGGCGGTGGATCGGGAGTTCGGCACCGGCGCCGTCAAGATCACCCCGGCCCACGATCCGGTGGACTATGCCGTGGCCCAACGGCACGGCCTGCCCATGATCAACATCATGCACGACGATATGACCATGAACGCCAATGCGGGCGCCTACGAAGGTCAGGATCGCTACGAGTGCCGCGAGAACCTGGTGCGCGAGATCCGCGAGCTGGGCGACCTGGTCAAGATCGAGCCCTACAACCACGCCGTGGGGCACTGCCAGCGCTGCGCCACCGTGGTCGAGCCGCGTATCTCGACCCAGTGGTTCGTGCGCGCCGACGTGCTGGCCAAGCCCGCCATCGAGGCCGTGCGCGAGGGGCGCATCCGCATCGTGCCCGAGCGCTTTGAGCGCATCTACTACAACTGGATGGAGAACATCCACGATTGGTGCATCTCGCGCCAGCTCTGGTGGGGGCACCGCATCCCCGTCTGGTATTGCGACGCCTGCGGCGAGATGATCGTGGCCCGTGAGGACCCCGCGCGCTGCACGGCCTGCGGCTCGGAGCGGCTGCGCCAGGATCCCGACGTGCTGGATACCTGGTTCTCCTCCGGGCTGTGGCCTTTTTCCACCCTGGGCTGGCCCGAGCAGACCGAGGACCTGGCCTACTTTTATCCCACCTCGGTGTTGGAGACGGCCTACGACATCATCTTCTTCTGGGTGGCCCGCATGATCATGCTGGGCATCTACCTCACCGGCGAGGCCCCCTTCCACACCGTCTACCTCCACGGCCTGGTGCGCAACGAGCGCGGCGAAAAGATCAGCAAGTCCATGGAGGGCATCGAGCGCTATGACCCGCTCTACATCATCCAGGAGTACGGGCTGGACCCGCTGCGCTTCACCCTGCTGACCGGCTCCACGCCCGGCAACGACATGAAGCTGGCCGAGAGCCGCATCGAGGCCAACCGCAATTTCGCCAACAAGATCTGGCAGGCCACCCGCTACGTGCTGGGCAACCTGGGCGAGCAGCCCGGCCGCTTCGCCCCCGGCCCCGAGCCGCTGGACCCCGCCAGCCTGGATGACGACGCCGACCGCTGGATCGTCAGCCGCTACCATGCCGTGGCCGCCGAGGTCACCCGCCTGATCGAGGCCTACCAGCTGGGCGAGGCGGGCCGCCAGGTGTACGAGTTCCTCTGGGGCGAGTATTGCGACTGGTATATCGAGATGACCAAGGTGCGCCTGCGGGGCGAGGATGCCGAGGCCGCCGACACCGCCCGGCGCGTGCTGGTTTACGTGCTGGAGGGCGCCCTGCGCCTGCTGCACCCCTACATGCCCTTTGTGACCGAGGCCCTCTGGCAATACCTGCCCCACCAGGGCGAGGCCCTGATCGTGGCCCCCTGGCCCCAACCGGGCGAGCAGGATGCTGCCGCCGTGGAGCGCATCGAGGAGCTGATGGAGATGGTGCGGGCCATCCGCAACGCCCGCAGCGAGTACGAGGTGGATCCCGGCCGCCGCATCGCCGCCGTCATCGCCGCAGGCCAGCGCGCGCCTTTCCTGGCTGCCCAGGCGGGGGTGTTGGCCGCCCTGGCCCGCGTTGACGAGGCCCAACTGCAGATCGCGGCAGCGCTGGAAGCCGCGCCCGAAAAGGCGCTGACCCTGGTCACCGCCGGCTACGAGGTCTATCTGCCGCTGGCCGCCCTGGTGGACCTGGAGCGCGAGCGGGAGCGCCTGGCCAAGGAACTGGAGAACGTGCAGAACGAGACCCGGCGAGCTGAGGCGCTGCTGGCCAACGAGGGCTTTGTCTCCAGGGCCCCCGCCGAGGTGGTGCAGCGGGAACGAGAGAAGCTGGCCGCCCAGGAGGAGCGCCGCGTCAAGCTGGAGGAGCGTCTGGCTGCGCTGGGCTAGGCGAGGGCTGTTCCTCGCCTACCTTGAGCCGCCAGAAGGCCAGCCCGCCCACCACGCGCAGGGCCGTGGCCACGATCAGCGCCAGTTGGATATAGGTGAGGTCGGCCAACAGCGTGCCCAGGAGCGGCGCGGCAAAGGCGGTCACGTTCGCCAGCAAGGTATTGGCGGCCACAAAGGAGGGGCGCTCCTCCTCGGTGGAGACCTGGAACAGGGTGTTGGTCATAAAGATGTCCACACCGGGGGTAAAGAGGCCGCCCAGAATGGCCGAGACGACCAGTTGCTCTGGCGTGCGGGCCAGGGCCATGGTCAGGGGAAAGAGCGCCATTCCCAGGCACGAGATCCACATCCAGCTCCGCGATTTGGTCTTGGCCAGAACGCGGCTCAGAAGGATATAGACGAACACGCTCAGGAAGCGTTGGATCGTCAGCAGCGCGCCGATCCAGGCGTCCGAGGCGCCCAGGGTGCGCACCCGATAGATCGAATAGAGGGCCATGGGCAGATCCTGGCCCACGCGAAAGATGAACGCGGCGATGGCATAGTCGCGAAAGGCGGGGGTGGCCCGGATCAGGGCCACCATCGCCCCCAGGCCGACCCGCGGGCGCGCCGCGACCTGCTCCGCGGAGATGGGCGGCAGCTTGAGCCGCGCCAGCATGGCGATGCTGCCCAGCCCCGCCAGCAGGGCGCTGAAGAAGAGAAGCTGATAGTTGAGCGGATAGGCCACCGCGTCCAGCCAGAAGCCCGCCAGGAGCCCCACGGCCGAGGCCATCAGGCCGTGCACGGCCATGCGGGTGCTGAGCATCGAGGGCCGGCGCCGCGGCGTGGTCGCCCGGCCCAGGATGGTGGTGCTGGCCACGTTGAGGGCCGCGCCGGGGATCGCGATCAGGCTTTCGGCGGCCACCTGGATAAAGGGCGCTATCGTGGTCGGCAGATACACCAGGAACGCAAAACTGGCGATGACCAAGCGGTAGATCAGGCGAGAGACGTTGACGACGCGCACCAGGTTGCGCTGTCGCCGCACAAAGGCCCCCATGGGCAGCACGGCCAGGATGGTGACCAGCGCTGGTAGCGAGGTGTGAAGCCCCACCAGCCAGTTGGGCGCCCCCAGGCGCACCAGGAAGACGGCCACGAACGAGAGCGCCCCTGCCCCCGCAACGGCCTGGAAGAGAACCTCAAAGTAGAGCATCCTCTCGTTGTAGCGCTCTGTCGAGAGGGGCGCGCCGGGGGCGCTGCGCCCGAACAGGCGACCGAACAAGACGGGTGGGCGGCGAACGCCGCCCACCGCTGGCTCCTCGGCTTGAGGCAGCGCCGAGGATGATTCCTCGTTTGACTCCAAATCCTGCTCCCTATGCTTGAGCGTGGCAACACCTGGGCGACCGGCCCCGCCGCGCGGATCCGAGCGCCTCAGAACGCGCTTCGCCTGCGCCTATCTCCCCAACCGGCGCACCTGGGCTTGCACGGCCAGCCCCACCTCATGGGTGGTGGCGGTGCCCCCCAGATCGGGCGTCAGCGTGCGCCCCTCGGCCGTGACGGCGTTGATGGCCCGCAGCAGCAGGTCGCCCGCATCGGTGTGGCCCAGATGGTCCAGCATCATAGAGGCCGCCCAGATGGCCGCGATGGGGTTGGCGATGCCTTTGCCGGCGATGTCCGGCGCCGAGCCGTGCACCGGCTCGAACAGCGAAGGATAGCGCTTGGTCGGGTTGATGTTGCCGCTGGGCGGGATGCCCAGGCTGCCCTGCAGGGCGCCCCCCAGGTCGGTGAGGATGTCGCCGAACAGGTTCGAGCCCACCACCACGTCCAGGCTCTCGGGCGCCGTGATCATGCGGGCGGCCAGGGCGTCGGTATGGTACTGGCGGCAGGCCACCTGGGGATATTCCTTCTGCAGCGCGGCAAAGACGTCATCCCAAAAGACCATGCTGTACTGCAGGGCGTTGGATTTGGTGGCGCTGGCCAGTTGGCGGCGCGGACGCTGGGCCGCTACCTCAAAGGCGTAGCGCAGCACCCGCTCCACCCCCGAGCGGGTGAACACGCCCGTCTGGATGGCGACCTCGTTCTCCTGGCCGCGATGCACCCGCCCGCCCGTGCCGGCATACTCGCCCTCGGTGTTCTCGCGAATGCAGACCATGTCAATGTCTGCGGGCCCCTTGTCGCGGAGCGGGCCGGGGATGCCCTCCAGCAGCTTGACGGGCCGCAGGTTGATATACTGGTCAAAGTACTGGCGAACGGGCAGCAGCAGGCCCCAAAGGGAGATGTGGTCGGGCACCGGCGGAAAGCCCACGGCGCCAAAGAGGATGCAATCGTAATCGGCCAGGATCTGCAGGCCGTCGGACGGCATCATCTCCCCATGCTCCAGGTAGTAGCCGCAACCCCAGGGATAGCGATCATACGCCAGCTCCAGACCCCCGTGCACCTCGCAGACGGCCCCCAGGGTGCCCAGCGCCTCGTCGATGGTATCCACGCCGATGCCATCCCCCGCAATCACGGCCACGCGGTAGCGATTCATGCTTGTCTCCTTCAGGTCGTTTCCCGACCGGGTAGGCTCAACGGGCTAGATTCTAGCCGATCAAGGGAGCGATGCAAAGGCGGGGCGTGCGGGCGCTGAACGCCCCGCGGCGCCGGCTGCGATACTTTTCACGCCCTCGAGCGTAAGGTACAATGAAAGTGGCTCGCAAGGGTCGGTGCCGACGGCGCAGAAAAGGAGGCCCGAGGTGAAGTACGGAGAGATCATCGAGCGCGCAGTGCGCATTACCTGGCGCAACAAGGTGTTGTGGGTCTTTGGCATTGCGCTGGCACTCTTTGGCGGGATGGGGGGAGGCGGAAACCCTGGTTCGAATCTGCAGTACTCCTTTGGCCGCGGCGACTGGGAGCGCTGGGTGAACGGGATGCCCAGCAACTGGGACGCCATAGCCAGCGCGCTGCTGGCCATCATCGGCGTCATTGCGCTCCTGGCCCTGATCGTGGGCATTCTGGGGATCCTTGTGCGCTACACCAGCATCGGGGCCCTGATCGGCTTGACGGCCAAGATCGAGGCGGGCGAGAAGCCTGACTTTGGCTCGGGCCTGCGCTGCGGGTGGCGCCATCTGCTGCGGCTGTTCGCTGTCAACCTCGTCCTGGCCATCGCAGGCTTTTTGGTGGCCCTGGTCATCATGGTGGTATTCGCCGCCCTGGGGGCCGTCATCGTGTTGCCGGCCATCGCCATGTTCGGGGCCGAGGGAGGCTGGATCGCCCTGGGCGTCCTCTGGATCGTGCTGCTGGGCATCGCCTGGCTGGGCCTGCTGGTCGCTGTAACCGTCCTGGTCGGGGGGGCCTTTGGCGTCGTCCGCGAGTACGCCTACCGGGGCTGCGTGTTGCAGGAGCAGGGCGTGTTCGAGTCCCTCAGCGAGGGTGTGTCGCTGCTGCGCACACGGCTCAAGCAATCGGCGGCCATGTGGCTGCTCTTGATGGCGATCAACCTCGCCATCGGCATCGTCCTGTTCCCCATCTTGCTGCTGATCGCAGCGGGCACGGGGGTGTCCTTTGCCACCCTGTTCGCGACCTCGCGCTCCTCGCTTCTGGGCGCCCTGATCGGCGCGCCGTTGATCCTGCTGGGCGGCCTGGCCATGCTGTTTGCCAGCGGCATCTATGGCGTCTTTCAGTCGGTCGTCTGGACCCTGTTCTACCAGGAGCTGCAGCCTCAGGCAGAGGCCTAGCCCTCTCTGCTCTCTTCGGAGCTACGATGGGTCTCAACCCATCGTAGCTCCGCTCTATCTGGCCTTTGGCCATCGCACCAGCCTCGTTCGCCTATCGCCCTCCCAAGCCCTTGCCTGTTGGGGCCATCTACCCTATGATGGGGCCGCACCCCGCACACAGGAGGGCCGAGATGAAGAGCACGGACAGATTCCTGGTCGCCATTGTCATCGGCATCGTGGCGCTGGTGGGGGCTGTGCTGGCCATCTCCCTCTCTCGGCCGGGGCTGCCCGGCTACCGGCCGGACGACACGCCCGAGGGGGTGGTGCACAACTACTTGCTGGCCCTGGAGCGCGAGGACTATGGCCGGGCCCACGGCTACCTGCTGCCCAGCCTGGCGGGCTATCCCGCCGATGCGCAGCAGATGGAACAAGACCTGGGCCGTCTCCTGTACGATCTGGACTACTACTATGCCCCACGCAGCGATGTGGCGCTGGTCATCGAGAACGTCCGACTGAACGGCGACACGGCCACCGTCACGGTGCGCGAAACGACCTACTACCGCGGCAGCCTCTTCTCCGGCGGGCAGAGCGACGCCACCTTTGATGTGTTCCTGCGGCGCGAGGAGAGTCTGTGGCGGATCGCCAGATCCGGCCAGTACTGGAGCTACTGCTGGGGCCAACCGGGAGGCTGCCCGTAAGTGACGATGAGCCCGAGCCATTCCTAAAGGGAGGCGATCATGGAAAACGTACGGCGCGCCTATATCTATCTGGTCTGCCTCGCCAGCCTGCAGGGCGTCACCTGGGCGGTGATCTCGTTGCTGCGCGACCTGGTGGTCCCGATGCTCAAGCCCTCGCTGGAGAACACCGCCCTTCAGATCGCCATCATCCTCGTGGGGTTGCCGGTCTTTGTCGTGCACTGGATATGGGCTCAACGCCTGGCAGCGAAAGAGGAGGAGGAGCGTGCCGCCCTCCTGCGGCGCGTGTACCTCTATGGCGCCCTGGCCACCTTTATCGGGCCGTTCCTCGCCAATGCCCTGGAGCTGCTGGATGATCTGCTGCGCCTGGCGGCGGGGCTGCAGCCGGAGAACGCCCGCTACGAGAGCTCCTCTCCCCTGGCCTGGCTGATCCATCCCCTGATCGCCCTGGGGGTCATGGCGTTGCTGTGGCTCTATCACCGCGCCGTGCTCCGGCGCGACCAGCGCGCCCAGGAGGAGGAGAGCGGCGCGGCCCTGCTGCGGCGCCTGTACCTCTATGGCTGGTGCGCCGCTGGCCTGGTGCTGGTGGCTTTGGCCGTCATCGGGCTGCTGCGCTGGCTCATGGCCCAGGTGGGCATAGGCGCCGTCATCGTCCCCTTGCCCAGCCCGTCGCGCGAGGTCGCGCGGCTGGCCATCGGCCTGCCCCTCTGGCTGATCTGCTGGCTCCCGGCGCAACGTCTCTTTGCCCGAGGGAAGGAAGACGAACGCGCCTCGGTGGAGCGCAAGGCATATCTCTACCTGGTGATCCTGGCCTCGGCGCTGGTGACGGTGGGCGCCGTGACCACCCTCCTGGCCAATGGCCTGATGCGCCTCCTGGGGGTCTGGGCCGCCAACCAGAGCGATCTCCGGCCTGCCCTGGCCGCTATGCTCGTGGCGGGGCTGGTGTGGGCTTACCACGGGGTGGTCCTGCGCCGCGACATCCTCGCCGCAGGGGAGCCCGCCACCGCCGCCTGGGTGCGCCAGGTGTATCACTACCTGGTGGCCACCATCGGGCTGGGGGCGCTGCTGGCGGGCGTGGCCGGCGACCTCACGCTGCTGATCCGCGCCCTGGCGGGCGCCAGCGCCGTGGGCGGCACCTCCGAGCCGGCGGCCTGGTTCACCGCGCTGATCGTCACGGGGCTGCCTGTGTGGGTGCTGCCCTGGCGGCAGGCCCAGCGGGCGGCGACGGCCCCTGGCCCCCGCGGCGACGACGAGAGCCAGTCGCTGGCCCGCAAGATCTACCTCTACCTCTATGTCCTGATCGCCACCACGGCCGTGCTGGGCAGCGGGGTGTACGTCGTCTCCCGGCTGGTGGGCCTGGCCCTGGGGGTGAGCCCGGTGGGCAACCTGCTTTCCGAGGTGGCCCAGGCCCTGGTCTACAGCGCCATGGCCGTGGGCATCTGGCTCTATCATGGCGGGATCCTGCGGGCGGATGGCAGGCGCGCCCGAGAGATACGGGCCGAGGCCCTGGCCGCCTTGCGCGTGGCGGTGCTGGCCCCTGGCGACGCGGCCCTGCAGCGCGCCCTGCTGGAGGGGCTGCAACGGGAGTTGCCCGGCCTTGCGCTGCAGACGCTGGATGCGGCCGCCGCCGACACGCCCCGCCTGCTGGCCCAGGCTGATCTGATCATCGGGCCGTGGCCCGTGGCCCTGGAGCGCGCCGTGGCCGCCAGCCCCGCCCAAAAGCTGCTGCTGCCCGCCCGACGGGAGGGCTGGCATTGGCTCGGCCAGAGCGAGCTGCCCGTGCGAGATGCCGTGCGCCAGACGGCTCGGGCCATCCGCCAGGTGGCCGCCGGTCAGCCTCTCACGGCGGCCCGCCGCCTGCACCCGGCCGCCATCGCCGTCCTGGTGGTGCTGGGGCTGGAGCTGCTCTCCTGCGTCCTGCCGATGCTCCTCACGGTGATCCTGCAGGACTAGCTCTGCGCAAGGCGGGCGCCTCGCAAGATAACGCTGGCGCCGTCCTCTCAGGGGAGGGCGGTTGCCAGCAATTCCTCGGCGCTGCGCAGGGTGGAGGCGGTGGCGGCGCCGCCCAGCATGACGGCCAACTCCTCGATCCGGGCCTCGTCCGAAAGGAGCCGCGCCACCGAGATGGTGCGTTCGTCCACCACCTGCTTGGAGACCTGGTAGTGGCGCTCGGCATAGCGGGCGATCTGGGCCAGATGGGTCACGCAGAATACCTGGTGGTCTTGGGCCAGCCGGCGCAGCTTTTGCCCCACAATATCCCCTGTGCGGCCCCCGATGCCGGCGTCAATCTCGTCAAAGATCAGGGTGGGCACCGGGTCGATGGCTGAAAGGACCGTCTTCATGGCCAGCATCAGACGCGAGGTCTCGCCGCCCGAGGCGATGCGGGCCAGAGGTTGGGGCTCCTCGCCGGGGTTGGGAGCGATGAGGAACTCGACCCGATCCAGGCCCGTGGCGTCAAAACGATAGCGGGCGCCCTCGATCTCGACGCCCTCCTCGGCGGGCTCCCACTGGATGGCGGTGATAAAGCGGGCGTGGGCCATGTTCAGCTCGTCGAGCTGCTGCTCCACGGCGGCGCTGAGGGCCTGGGCGGCCTCGCGGCGCCCGCGACTCAGGGCCTGGCCCTGGGCCGCCACCTCCCTCAATAGCTCTGCCTCGCGGGCCCGCAACGCCTCGCCGCGCTCCTCGCTGTGGCTGATGCCATCCAGCTCCTCCTGGGCGCGCCGCCCAAAGGCCAGGATCTCGCCGATGGATTCGCCGTATTTGCGCTTGAGGCCTCGGATCAGGTCCAGGCGCTCCTCGATGGCGGCCAGCCCCTCGGGATCGAACTCGACCTCGTCGCGATAGGCGCGCACGCTGCGGGCGATCTCCTCGAGCTGATAGTAGGCGCTATCGAGCATCTCGCTCTCCTCGCGCAGCGCCGGATCCAGGGCGATCAGGTCGCTCATCTGCTCGGTGGCGCCGCCGACCAGGTCCAGGGCAGAGCGATGGCGCCCCTCGCCGCTCGTCAGGGCGTCGTATATGGCGGCGGCGAGTTGCAGGCGCTGCTCGGCGTTGGCCAGCAACCCGCGCTGGCGCAGCAGCTCTTCCTCTTCTCCCTCGGTCAGGGCCGCCGAGCGGATCTCTTCTATCTGGTATTCCAGCAGGTCCACGCGGCGGGCCAGCTCGCGCTTGTCGCGCTGCAGGGCCCGGAGCTGGGCGCGCACGTCGCGCAGATCGGCCACCACCTGGGCCAAGGCGCGCCGTTGCTCGTCCAGGCCGCCATAGTGATCCAGGAAATCCACATGGCGGCGCACGTGCATCAAGGAGAGGTGCTCGCCCTGGCCGTGGATGTCGATCAGGTGGCGCCCCAGCTCCTCCAGGACGCCCAGGGTCACGGCGCGCCCGTTCACGCGACAGATGTTGCGCCGCGAGCGCTGGATCTCGCGCCGCAGGATCAGCTCCCCCGCCTCGTCCGCCAGGCCGTACTCCTCCAGCAGGGGCTGCATCTGAGCCAGCGCCTCGGGCCCCGGCGCGAACACCCCCTCCACCGAGGCGAACTCGCAGCCGGTGCGCACCATGTCGGCCGTGGCCCGCCCGCCCAGCAGCAGCATGACCGCATCCACGATGATGGACTTGCCCGCGCCCGTCTCGCCGGTGAGCACGCTCAGGCCGCCCTCAAAGGAGAGCCGCACCTCTTCGATGATGGCCAGATTGGTGATGGTCAGTTCCAGCAGCAAGGTCTCCAACTCCCGAGGATTGGCGCTAGCATCCTCGCGCCGAGACGGCGGAGAAGACCGGCATCAGCGTCCCGTTCGTCTCTGCGGCCTCTGGGCCAGAGCCCCACAGGCCGGCGCGCGGCCTGCTCATGCGTGTTGATGGCGGGCGATCCGGCCCCATTATGGGCGGCCGGCGACGCGCTGTCAATAAACGGTGAATCGAAGCGCAGCAGGTTTCGTCCCGGCCAGGCCTTCCTTCATTGTCGGCATCGTGTCTAGCTCTCCTCACGACAAGAGATGCCCTCGGTGCCCCATGAGGCCCTCATCCTCCTAAAAAAACAGGGCTAGAATGCCCAAAAACAGATACTCCCTTCTCCCACCAAAGTGGGAGAAGAGGGCCGGGGGGTTGAGGGCGACTGGCCGCTACAAGGCAATCGCAGCGCGCTTTGCGCTGCAGGCGACTTGAGGGCCCTGGTCCCGGCCCCGCCGGGCTTTGACACCCTCTCCGCCCCATGCTACCATGGGCAGGCGCCGCAAGACCCTCCCGCCGCCACTGCCCATAGATGGAGAACCCTTGGATCCTCTGCTCACCGGTCTGAACCCCGCCCAGGCGCAGGCTGTTTGCGCCCCCGATGGCCCTATCCTGGTGCTGGCTGGCCCCGGCTCGGGCAAGACACGGGTGCTGACCCACCGGATCGCCTACCTGATCCACGAGCGCCGCGTCTCGCCCTATAGCATCCTGGCCGTCACCTTTACCAACAAGGCGGCCCGGGAGATGGTCTCGCGCCTGCGCGACCTGGTGGGCCCTGAGGCGGGCAGCCTCACCGTGGGCACCTTTCACGCCGCCTGCGCCCGCTTCTTGCGGCGCGAGGCGCCTTACCTGGGCCTGGATCCCCACTTCGTGATCTATGACGCCGACGACCAGAGCCGTCTGGTGGCCCGCGCCCTCAAAGAGCTGAACCTGGATACCAAGCAGTATCGGCCCTCTTCGGTGCACGGCGCCATCTCGCGGGCCAAGAACGACCTGATCACCGCCGCCACCTATGTGCCCCAGACCTACTGGCACGAGGCGGTGGCCCGGGTCTGGGAGCGCTACGAGGCGCTCAAGGATGAGAACCAGGCCCTGGATTTCGACGACCTGTTGCTCAAGGCCGAGGAGCTCTTTCGCGTCCACAAGGAGGTACGCGAGCGTTACCAGCGCCGCTACCAGCACATCCTGGTGGACGAGTTCCAGGATACCAACAAGGCCCAGTACGAGCTGCTCAAACACCTGGTGGGCCCCCAGGGCAACCTCTTTTGCGTGGGCGACGAGGACCAGAGCATCTATAGCTGGCGCGGGGCCGATTTCCGCAACGTGCTGCGCTTTCGCCAGGAGTACGAGCAGGCCCAGCTCATCCTGCTGGAGCAGAACTATCGCTCCAGCCAGACCATCGTCGAGGCGGCGCGGGCGGTGATCTCGCGCAACGGCCAGCGCCATGACAAGGCCCTCTGGACCGAGAACGCCCAGGGCCCCGCCGTGCGCCTGTTCGAGGCCTATGACGAGCGCGAAGAGGCCGAATACGTGGTGCAAGAGGCGATGCGCCTGGTGGCCTCGGGCGCCTGCCGCTACCAGGAATGCGCCGTCATGTTCCGCACCAACGCCCAATCCCGCGCCCTGGAAGACGCCCTCATGGCCCACGGCGTGCGCTACCAGCTCGTGGGCTCGGTGCGCTTTTATCAGCGACGCGAGATCAAGGACATCCTCAGCTACCTGCGGGTGGTCTACAACCCCGATGACGAGGTGGCCCTGGCCCGCATCATCAACGTGCCCTCGCGCCTGCTGGGCGAGCGCAGCGTGGAGCAGTTGCAGGCCTGGGCCATGCGCCAGGGGCTTTCACTGGGCCGGGCGCTCTTGCGCCTGGCAGAGCTGCAGGCCCGCGAGCAGACGGAGGATCTGCCCCTGAACCCGACGATCCTCAATCGTCTGGCCAGCTTTGGCGCCCTGCTGCACAGCGCCCGCCAGGCCCTGGAGGATCGCACCCTGGGCGACCTGTTGCGCCTGCTGGTCGAGCGGACGGGCTACCTGGAATACCTGCACGATGGCACCGACCAGGGCGAGGAGCGCATCGCCAACGTGCGCGAGCTCTTTACCGCCGTGGAACGCTATCAGGGCGAGCCGGCTCAGACGACGCTGGGCGTCTTCCTGGAGGAGGCCGCCCTGGTCGCCGACGTGGACGAGATGAGCGAGGCCGATGCCATCACCCTCCTGACGCTGCACGCCGCCAAGGGCCTGGAGTATCACACGGTCTTCCTGGTGGGCATGGAGGAGGGGCTCTGCCCCCACAGCCGCTCGCTGATGGAGCGCGACCAGATGGAGGAGGAGCGACGCCTCTGCTATGTGGGCATGACCCGCGCCAAAGAGCAGCTCTATCTGGTGTATACCTTCCGACGCACCATCTTTGGCAACACCGATGTGCGCGAGCCCTCGCGCTTTCTGGCCGACATCCCCACCGAGCTGGTGGAGAGCAACGGCATCCGCAAGGCGGCCACGCCCACGGCCCCGAGCCCCCGCGATCGGCGCGAGCTGTTCGGCCAGCGTCGCCAGCGGGCCGATACGGTGCGAGAGCGGCGCGCCCGTATCGTCCAGGAGCTCGACGAGCCCATCGAGGCCCCCGTGCGCAGGGCGCCCCGCCGCCCACGACGCGCCGAGGCGAACGAGGCGGCGCCCTTTCGCGATGGCGAGGCCGTAGTGCACCCCACCTTTGGCCGCGGCATCGTCATCGGCTGCCGCGCCTCGGGCGATGATTACGAGGTCTCCGTCGCCTTTTCCCAGTTCGGGCTCAAGCGGCTGATGGCGGGCATGGCCAACCTGGAGAAGGCCTGAGGTCCCCTTGCGGCGCTCCCCTCCCGGGGTATAATCGCGCCATGAACGCCCTCACCCATCGTGGACCGACCTGGCGACGCATCGGCCTGGCGCTGTTGGCCGCCGCGTTGAGTCTGGGCCTCTATGCCGCCACGGCGGCCCCCTGGCTCACCTGGGCCCACGATGGCGCCGATGGCGCCGACCTGATCGCCGCGGCCATGACGGGCGGCGTGCCCCACCCCAGCGGCTACCCCACCTACTGCCTGCTGGGGCGCCTCTTTGCCCTGCTGCCCCTGGGCAACCTCGCCCACCGTTTCAACTTGTTCTCGGCGGCGGCGGCGGCGGGCTCGGCGGCCCTCGCCTTCTTGCTGGTGGGCAACCTCCTCGACGAGGAGGCGGCCCAGGGCAAGGCAGGCGCCAGGGACGCCATCGCTCTGGGGGCGGCCCTGGTCTGGGCCACGGGGGGCATCCTCTGGTCGCAGGCCATCATCGCCGAGGTCTATGCCCTGCACGCCCTGTTCGCCGCCCTGGCCTTCTACCTGGCCTCGCGCCGCGCCGCCCTGGGGCGCCCCCGCGCCTGGCTGGGCCTGGGGTTGGCCCTGGGGCTGGGCCTGGGCAACCATCTGACCCTGGCCCTGCTGCTGCCCGGCCTGGCCCTCTGGCTCTGGCCCCTGGCGCGCCCTCGCCGCCTGGCCGCCCTGCTGGGCGGGCTGGCCCTGGGGCTGATGGTGTACCTCTACCCCCCCCTGGCCGCCCGGGGCGATCCGCCCCTGGCCTGGGGAGATCCCCGCGATTGGGCCGGCTTCTGGTGGCTGGTGAGCGGCCGGCTCTACCAACGTTACCTGTTCTCCCTGCCCCTGGGCGAGCTGCCCGGCCGGCTGATCCGTTGGGCCCAGCTTGGGGTAGCCCAGCTCACCCTGCCGGGCGCGGCGCTGGCGCTGGTGGGCCTGGAGGCGCGCTGGCGACGGATGCCCCGGGGCTGGCTCGGCGCGAGCCTGGCCAGCGTGGCCTTGTGCAGCGCCTACGCCATCGGCTACCACACCAGCGACTCTTACGTCTACCTGCTGCCCGTCTTCCTGATAGCCGTGGCCTGGCTGGCACAGGGGGCGCTGTGCGCGGGGGATTGGCTCGCCACGCGGCGAGCCTGGCTGGGCTGGCCGGGCTGGCTGGCGCCGGCGCTGCTGGCCCTCTGGCTGGCGGGCAGCAACTATGCCCGCCTGGACCTGCACAACGATGCCGAGGTGGCCGGGTGGGCCGACTCTGTGCTGCAGACGGCCCCCGCCGGCGCCCTCCTGGTCACCGGCGCCGATGGGCACACCTTTGCCCTGGACTATCTCCAATGGGTGGAGGGCCGTCGCACCGATCTGCTGGCCGTGGATGCCGAGCTGCTGCCCTACCCCTGGTATCAGCAGCAACTGATCCGGCGGCACCCGGAGCTGGGAGAGATCGGCTCCCCGGACCTGGCCCCGCTGCTGGCCCAACGGCTCGCCCAGGGGCCTGTGTACCTCAGCACCTATCGGGAGGAACTCGCGGCGGATTGGCGGCTGGAGCAGGAAGGCAACCTATGGCGGGTGGTGGGCCCGCGCTAGTAGGCGCCCCGGCCGCGCAGCACGGCACCGATGGTGCGCCAGAGGATCCACAGGTCCAGGGCCAGGGAGTAGTGGCGGATGTAGTAGAGGTCGTCCTCGACGTGCAGATGCTTGGCCTTGTCGCTGCGCCCCGAGATCTGCCACCAGCCGGTGATGCCCTGCGGGACGGTGAAGCGGCGCCGCTGCCAGGGAGCGTAGCGAGCCGCCAAGGCCGGCAGCTCGGGCCGGGGGCCCACCAGGCTCATCTCTCCCCGCAGCACGTTGACGAGCTGGGGCAGCTCGTCCAGGCTGTAGCGTCGCAGCCAGCGGCCCACCCGCGTGATGCGGCTATCATCCGGGCGCTTGGCAAAGGCCAGGCGGCCGTCCTCGCCCTGGGAGATCAGGGCCTCCTGCATGCGGTCCGCCCCGGGGACCATGGTGCGGAACTTGCACATCCAGAAGGGCCGCTCTCCCTCGCCCACCCGTCGGCTCAGATACAGGATCGGGCCGCGCGAATCCAGCGCGATGGCCAGGGCGATCAGCCCCAACAGGGGAGCCAGCACGATCAGCCCCAGCAGCGAGACCAGCAGGTCAAAGGCGCGCTTGAGGGCCCGGTCTCCAGGGCCGATCACCGGCTCGTTCAGCCCAATGAGGAACAGGTCGCCCAGCCGTTCCACCCGGGCGCGAGAGAGGACGAGCTGCGAGTAGTCGGGCGCCACGCGGATATCCACCGGCAGCTCCTGCAACAAGGGCATCCAGCGGTCCAGGCGCGCTTGGCCGCCGGGCTCCAGCGCCAGGATCACCTCGTGGATGCCCAGCCCCCGGATCACCTCGGCGGCGTCCCTGGCGCCCCCCAGCACGGGCAGACGCTCCACGGCCTCGGGGATGGGGTCGGCCTGCTCGCGCTCATCCAAAAAGCCCATCAGGGCCACGTCGGCGGCGCGCTCGGCCTCCAGGGCGCGGGCCACGCGGCGAGCGGTGACGCCCACGCCGACGATCAGGGCGGCGCGTCGCTCCAGCCCCCGGCGACGCGCCAGGCTGCGCCAGGCTGCGCGGCCGCCGATGCTCAGGGCGAGGTCCAGCGCCACAAAGTAGAGGAACATGAGACGCGAGAGGCCTCGGTAGGAGAGGTAGAGAAGCCCGGCGTAGGCCAGGGCCGCCACGAGGATGCCGCCCGCCACGGCCTGGAACTCGTCCACGGGGTCCGCCATGCGCCGCCGGTCATAGCTGTGGATGGCGGCCAGGGTCACGGTCCAGACGAGCAAGGCCAGCAGCACCATGGGCGCGCGCAGGGCCAGGCCATCGGCGTCCACGGGCTTGCCTAGGGGCAAGGTGATGCGCAGCCAGCGCGCCGCGAACAGGCTGGCGACCAGGCAAGTCGAATCAGTGAGATAACGCGCCAGGGTCCAGTGTGATGGCGCGGCGCGCTCCCTCGGTCGTTTTGGGCCGGATTGCTCCGTCATGGCGCTCACAGGCCGAGCCCGAGCGCATGTGGCGCCCTCCGCCCGGGCTCGGCGGTCATGTTTTCTAGAACCCGATCAGGCTGATGACAAAGCGCAGCACCCAGCCAATCACGACGGTGAGCACGGCCTTTTCCGTCGTCAGCCCCATGGTCTCGCGTATGGCGAAAAAGCCCAGCACCAGGGAAAGCACCGCCCCCACCAGGGCAGCGATCCAGCCGAGGCAGGGGATCACCGCCAGAATGGCCAAAAGGGAGGGGGTCATGGTGAACCCCAGCACGCGCAGCAGCCCCATGAAGGTGCCCTGGCCATCAAAGAGCTTGGCGCCCACCAGGTAGACCAGGCCTGTCCAGATGAGCCAGCCCACGGGCACCACGATCACGAGGGTGTACAGGAACATCCAGAAGCTGCGCGCTGCGATGGCAGAGCCTAGGGCCGAAAGAAAGGCCACCACCACCACAATGGCCGCCGCCTGGATCGTGGCGTTCTCGTCGTCGGCGATCTCGCGATAGACGGTGTGGTCGAACTGGACCATGCGCATCAAACGGGCGATGATCTGCTCCAGCATGCTACTCTCTCCTCTTTCATGTTTGGCGGGCCTCGCCCGCACGAGTCACAACTGCCTACTATACGTTCCGGCCGCCCTGGGGTCGCGCGGGGCGCGCCGGCCGTGGCCAGGGGCGCTAGGCGGCGGAAACGGCATAGCCCACGGCGGGCTCGGAGAGTTGCAGGCCACGCCAAAGGCGTTCCTTGGGCGCTTCGCGACGCCACAAGTCACCGATCTCATCGGCCCGCAACAGCGTATCCAGGTCGGTATGGATAAAGGTGACCCGCCGCAGTTGAAGGCTGGGGATCGGCCGGGGCAGGCGCTGCAGCGGCCCCAACTCCAGCCTGTAGTAGAGCTCGTCGGCCCGGGGGTGGTTCGGCTCCTCGGGCAGGAGCGCCCGGCGGGAGAGGATGCCGTAGCGACGCACGGGCGCGTAATAGTGGATGGCCCAGCGCAGCTCGCCAAAGCACTTGGGGTGGTAGAAGGCCAGGTAGGCGGCGCCGATGCGCGCGGGCGCCCGCCTCAGGGGGATGCGATACCAGCCCTCTCGGCACACGCGCTCCCAATCGGCCAGGCTGGGCACGACGGCCACCAGCACCGACTGTCTCTCGGGCGTCTCTACCTCGGGCTCTTCCCAAGCGTCTTCCCACATGGTGCGATCCCCGCTGCGCTACTGAGCCGTCAGCTCGGCGATGGCCTGGCGGGCATAGACCAGGTTCTCCGGGGGCGTATCCCCCGGCACGGTGCAGCCGGCGCCCAGCATGAACCCACGGGCGCCCATCTCGGCCAGCGCGCTCTCGATCTCGCGCTGCAGCGCCTCTCGCGGCCCGTACACCAGGGGACCCCGCTCATCCAGCCCGCCCAGAATGCTGACGCCCCCCAGGATCGCCTGCCCCTGGCGCAACGAGGGGTTGTCGGACTGGTAGGCCCAGTTGGCCAGGTGCACCGGGTACGCCGCAAAGCGCTCCAGGTTGAGCCCCACGCCGCAAAAGTGCCCCACCACATACTCGGCCACCTCACCCACCTGGCGCAGGACGTGCAGGTCAAAGGGTGCCACAAAGGCGGCGTGCTCCTCGTCGGACATGTGGTCGCGCTCGCCGCCCTTGGCGGAAAAGTAGATGCCGCCAGCCCCCGCCTCGGTGACGCAGGCCCGGTAGAAGCGAGCCAGGTCATCGGCGATCACCTGCAAGCCCTGCAGCACCGGCTCCGGCTCCTGGCGAAGCTGCTCCAACAGGGCCATACGGGCGGCCAGCTCGGTGGGGTAGCGGGCCGGATCGCTGGCCTGCAGGATGATCACGGCCTCGCGGAACGGGTTAAAGGCGGTGGTGATGATCGGCACCTCGTCTCCCAGGGCCTCCACGATCGCCTGCAGGCCCTCGAGGTGGCTCTGAAAGTGCGCCTCGCTCAGGGGCGTGGGCTCCAGGGTGGCCCAATCGCCGGGCTGACGCACCTGCAAGGCGCCCACGGGCCCATAGCCGCTATCGTTCATGACCTTGAGCAGATCCAGGCCCGTCTCGCGGAAATAGGCGATGTGGCGTTCGGCCATGGCGGCGCCGCCGCGGTAGGCGGGCGCAAAGTGGAACCAAAAGCCCGCCGGCACCTGGTCCACCGGATGCCCCCGCAGCATGGCGCGAAAGCGCTCGATCCTATTCATGGCCGCACCTCCTATTGTCCGATTGGTCGCAGTATACCGTACACTCGTGGCCTTGTACAGGGCATTTGCTTCGCGCAAGGGACGGCCTTCTCGCCGTCGTCCCGCCCGCGTCTTTGAGGCGCCCGGCGTTGCAGGTATAATCAACGTGTTGACTTGTGGAGATAGGTATGCCCCGCACTTATATTGCCCTCGACCTGGAACTGACCGGGCTGGATCGCAAGAACGATGAAATCATCGAGATCGCGCTCGTGCGCTTTCGAGGCCCTGAGATGCTGGAGAGCTGGTCCAGCCTGGTGCACACCCGGCGCGAGATCCCGCCGCGCATCCAGCAACTGGTGGGCATCACCAATCGAGACCTGGCGGATGCGCCCGAGCTGGAGAGCCTCCGGAGCGCCATCCTGCGCTTCGTGGGCAGCACCCCCCTGGTCGGCCACAGTATCGAGACCGACCTGTTTTTTCTGCAGAAGCAAGGGATCACGCTCCACAACCTGGCGCTGGACACCTTTGAGCTGGCCAGCATCCTGGTGCCCGAGGCCCGCACCTATAGCCTCTCGGCTCTGAGCGAGCTGCTGGGCATCGCCCTGCCCGAGGCGCACCGCGCCCTGCAGGATGCCATGGCTACCAAGGAGCTGTTCACGGCGCTGTACCAGCGCTTTGCCGCCTGGGATGCGGGCTTGCTGCAAGAGCTCTACCAGGCCGCCCAGCAGACGGGGTGGTCTCTGGCGTCGTTGCTCCAGGATCTGATCGAAGAGAAGCAGGCCCAACAGCCCATCCTCGGCCAACAGGCGGCGGCTCCCACCTGGCGTGCGGGCGAGTACGGCTTTGTGCCCCGCGAGCGCGACGCCTTTCCGCCGCTCAACCCCTCCGGCGAGATCCTGCCCATCGATCCCGAGCCGTTGGTGGAGGCCCTCTCGCCCGGCGGCGCCCTCTCCAGGGCCTTCCCCGGTTACGAGTACCGCCCGCAGCAGGTCGAGATGCTGGAGGCGGTGGTGGAGGCGTTCAACACGCCCACCCACCTGCTGGTGGAGGCCGGCACCGGCACCGGCAAGTCCCTGGCCTACCTGTTGCCCGCCATCCAGTTCGCGGTGCAGAACGAGATGCGGGTGGTGGTCTCCTCGAACACCATCAACCTGCAGGATCAGCTCTATACCAAGGACGTGCCCGACCTGCAGCAGATCCTGCCGGCGCCCTTTCGTGCCACAATCCTCAAGGGCCGGGGCAACTATATCTGCCTGCGGCGGCTGGCGGCCTTGCGCCGGGGAAGGCAACTCTCCCTCGAGGGGGCCCGCGTGCTGGCCAAGGTCCTGGCCTGGCTCCCCAAGACGACCACCGGAGACCAGGCCGAGCTGCTGCTGGTGAACGACGAGTTCAGCATCTGGCAAGAGATCCAGGCGACCTCAGAGACCTGCATGGGCGACCGCTGCCCTTACCTGAGCTCGGGGCGCTGCTTCTTCTTTCGCGCCAGGGGCCGGGCAGAGCGCGCCCATCTGATCATCGTGAACCACGCCCTGCTGCTCTCGGACCTAGCGATGGAGAGCCGAGTGCTGCCCGATTACCGCTACCTGATCATTGACGAGGCCCATCACCTGGAGGAGCAGGCCACCAACCAGTTCGGGCTGCAGGTGGCCCGTAACGACCTGGCCTCCTATTTCGGCGCCCTGGGGCAGCCCGGCAGCGCGGCGCCCAGCGGGCTCTTGGGGCAGATCCCCGCCCTGTTCCGCACCTTTGATATCAGCGAGACGGCGCGCCAATCCATCTCGGACCGCATCCAGCGCATCAACGAGCAGATCGACGCCGGCCTGGCCCATATGGACACCATGTACCGCCTCCTGGATGCCTTTATGCAGGACTATCAGGATGCCGGCGGGCGCTCTCAGGGGGCCTACGATCGCCAGTTGCGCATCACGTCGGGCCTGCGCATCCAGCCAGGCTGGTCCGAGATCGAGATCGCCTGGGACAACCTCTCCGCCCCGCTGCGCCAGATCGTCCAGGAGCTGGACCAGCTCGCCGCCTGGATCCAGCGCCTGCCCGATGAGCAGAACGACGAGCGGTTCGACCTGCTGCAGCAGGTCAAGACCCAGTTGCAGCGCGGCCGCGAGCTGTGCGATGGCCTGCAGGGCATCATCCTGGAGCCCAGGCCAGACTATATCTACTGGGCCTCCATCTCCCAGTACAACCAGGAGGTGACGCTGAACAGCGCCCCCCTGGCCGTGGGCGAGATGCTGGAGGAACGCCTGTTTGCGGAGAAGGACTGCGTGGTGCTCACCAGCGCCACCCTGCGCACCGATCAAGAGTTCACCTACATCAGGGAGCGCCTGGGCCTGGAGAGCCCCCTGGAGGTGGCCCTGGATTCGCCCTTTGATTTTCAGTCGGCCGTGCTGCTCTACGTGCCCAAGGATATCCCCGAGCCCAACGAGCCCTACTATCAAAAGAACGTGGAGAGCGCCATCGTCAACCTGGTGCGCGCCACCGAAGGCCGCGCCCTGGTGCTCTTTACCTCCACCAGCCAACTGAACACCACCTATCGCGCCACCCAGAGCGCGCTGGAGAGGGAGGGCATCACCCTCTTTGGCCAGGGTATCGACGGCTCACGGCGCCAGATCCTGGAGGGCTTTCGCAATACCGAGCGGGCCGTGCTCATGGGCACCCGCAGCTTTTGGGAGGGCGTGGACGTGGTGGGCCAATCCCTCAGCTGCCTGATCATCACTCGCCTGCCCTTTGGCGTCCCCACGGACCCCATCCTGGCCGCCCGGGCGGAGACCTTTGACGATCCCTTTAACCAGTACTACCTGCCCGAGACGATCCTGCGGTTTCGCCAGGGGTTCGGGCGCCTGATCCGCAGCAAAGAGGATTATGGCATCGTGGCCGTGCTGGACAAGCGCCTGCTCACCAAGCCCTACGGCAAGGCCATCTTGCGCTCGCTTCCCCGCTGCACCGCCCGCATGGGCCCCGTCACCACCCTGCCTCTGCTGGCCGAGCGCTGGCTGCAGATGGAACGAACGCCCAGCCCTGAGAGAGAACGAGAACATTAATAGATATATCCTTATCTCTTATCCTTTATAGTAGTCGTAGTAGGGGCTGTGGAAAAGTGGATAACTGGCCCTGTACAACTAGGTGTGGGCGTGCAGCCATGCGCAGCTACCAGGGGTAGTGTTGCGTTATCCACAGAGCTTGTGGATCAGGCTGTGGATAACTTGCACCTATGAATCGGCCCCTTTTCGCCCCTTCAGTTGCCAGATCCCCTCTATCTAGTACCGTAGGACATGCGACATACTAGATATAGTGCCTGGGGCTTGCCGGAGCAGCGCAGAAGCAAACAGGCGCCGCCGAGTTGACCACATGTTGTGCCCAGTTTATCCACAGGTTACGTACAAGTTATCCACAGCCTTTCCCCCAGGTATGCGAAGGGCCGTGGCTGCGCATCATCCAGCCACGGCCCTGTCTTCTTGGGACTGTACGGGGCAAAGGCGCCCCCGCTACTGGTAGTAGCCGCTCAAGGCTGCGTCCAGCGGGGCGTTGTTCAGCACCGAGCCCACCACCCGGGCGTTGACGGCGTTGAGGCGGGCCAGGGCGTTCTGAGCGTCCTCGCGCTTGGTCTCGCCGGCGCTCACCACCAGCAGCACGCCGTCCACTTTGGTAGCCAGCACCACGGCGTCGGTTACGCCCATCACCGGCGGCGCGTCAAAGAGGAGCATGTCGGCCTCTTGCAGCAGCCGCTCGACCACCGCGTCCATCCGCTGGGAGCCCAGCAGGTCCGCAGGCCGCGGGGGAAGCTGGCCACTGGGCAGCAGCAGCAGATTCTCGATCGGGGTCGCTTGTAGCGGCGGCTCCTCCAGGTAGTGCTCCTCCAGCATCATGGTGGTAAAGCCGATCTGGTTCTCCAGGCCCCAGATCTGATGCAGCCGGGGGCGCCGCAAGTCGCAATCCACCAGGATCACCCGCTTCTCGATCTGGGCGATGGTGACCCCCAGGTTGGCCAGGGTGGTGGACTTGCCCTCGTCAGGCCCCGGCGAGGTGATGAGCAACGTGCGCAACGCCGTATCCAGGGTGGCATATTGCAGGTTCATGCGCAGCGTGCGGTAGGCCTCGCTGGCGGGCGAGAGGGGCTCCTGGATGGTGATCAGATTCACCTTGTCGGCCATATAGTTTCCTCCCATAGCGGGCTAGCTCGGGATCGCCCGGCTCTTGCGCTTGCCCGCGCTCGATTCGACGGCGGGGATCAGCCCCAAGACGGCCAGCCCGGTGTAGCTCTCCAACTCGCGGCTGGTGCGGATGATGTCCGCCTCCAGATAGCTGAGCACAAAGATCACCACCACGCCGATGAGGACGCCGAACACGCCTCCCGCCAGCACGTTGATCTTCCAGTTGGGGCGGTGCAGCTTGCCCGGCAGCGCATAATCGCGGATGCTGACCTCCACACGATCGGCGCGATCCTGATCCTGCATCAGCTTGTCGGCTTCTTCGACAAAGACCTCCGCCGTAGTCTGAACGATGTCGCGGGCGATCAAGGGATCATAATCGTCGGCGTCCACCTGAATCAGCAGATCGGATTCGATGGGGCGCACCGTGATCTTGCTCGAAAGCTCCTCGGGCGTGAGATCCAGGTTGAGCCGGTTGAGCACCTCCAGGGCCGTCGTGCGCGACGTGATGGTGCCTGCAAAGTTGCGCATCACGCCCTTGATGGTCTGCTGCAGGCCCCAATCCAGGCGCCCCGGGAAGACGTTCAGGTAGATGGTGGCGCGGTAGATGGGCGTCTGCACCCGGCTGACCACAAAGGCCGCGATCACGGTGATGGCGGCCGCCAGCACGATGATCCAGCCACGCTTGACGATGATCCGGACATAATCCTTGAGTTCCACAATTTCCTCCCGATATCAGGCACCGGATTATAGCCCAGGCGCAGCCAGGCGCCTAACGCCCCGGCGCTACGGGGAGCGGCGCCCGATGGGCAGCAACCATTGCCAGCGTCGGCGGGTGGGGATCTCCGCCAGGATCGGCACGCCGAGGGATGCCAGGTCCTCTCGGTGGCGCACGGTGAGATCCAGGTAATCCAGCAAGAAGGCTAGGCCGACGCCCACCGCCACGGCAAGGACCAGACGCAACGGCAGGTCCAGACGTTCCCGCAGCGAACGCCCCACAGCGACGACCTGGGGCGGATCGATCAGCGAGACCACCGCGGCATCGGTGCCCAGTTGCGAGAAGAAGGCGCCTGCCCGCTGGGTGAGCAGCTCCACGGTGGCATTGGCGAGGCTGCCCAGCTCCGTCTCGTTCCCCCAGGTGATGGTGACGTTCAGCACCCGGTGAGTCTTGCCCGCTGACGTGGCCCCGTGGAACGAGCCCGCCGCCGATATCCCCGAGAGCTCGGCTACCTCGGCGGCAAATGCGCTGCTCTTGACCACCTCCGCCAGGTCGTCCACCAGGTATTCGGCCGTCAGCCAGGTATAGTAGCGGTCATAGGCGTAGTAATCGCCCTTGGGCTCCGGGCGGACGCCCACCACAAAGCGCATGTGGGCCTGATACGAGGGGGGATGCTGGGGCCGCCAGACCAACGAGGCCGCCAGCACCGCCGCGACCAGCACCAGTATGATCCAGGCTCTCTTGATCAGGATGCGCGCATAGCGCCGCAATTCCATACGCTTCCCCCTGTTACAGGCCGAGCTTGCGCAGCAAGGGCGGGCCGAGCACCAGCAGGCCGATCACCACGGCTGCCAGGGCGTTCACCAGGATGGCGCCGGCGGCCACGTCCTTGATATGCTTGGCATGGGCGTTGTGATGGGGCGTGATCATGTCAATGGTCAGCTCCACCACCGTATTGAGCATCTCTCCGGCGAACACCAGGGCGATGGCTACGGCAAGCGGGGCCCACTGGCCGGGCTCCAGTCCCAGCCAGAAGCCCAGGGCTATCACCAGGAGGGCCACTGCCAGGTGGATGCGGGCGTTGCGCTCGTAGCGGACCACATAGGCCAGGCCCTCCAAAGCGTGGCAAAAGCTCTGGCGGAGGCTCTGTTTGCGGTGTCTCTCCATATTCCCCAGTTTGGCGCGGCGCAGGGCAGACAGCCTACCCGTGCGCGGCGCGTTCGTTGCGTTGGACGGCGCGCTCCGGATACTGGATACGTGGATGGTACAATCCCTTGAGCACGCTGCCAAAGGCCTCGCGGATGCGATCCAGGTCTTTGAGCGTGAGCTCGGTCTCGTCCAGTTGTCCGCCGATCAGGCGGTCGTTGATCACCCGCCGGATGACACGCTCCATCTCGGGCTCGGTGGCAGGCCGGTCGGCCCGCACCCAGGCTTCCACGGCGTCGGCCAGCATGAGGATGGCGGTCTCCCGGCTCTGGGGCTTGGGCCCCGGGTAGCGGAAGGCGGCCTCATCCACCTCGTGGTCTTCGGCGGCCTGGCTGGCCTTGCGGTAAAAGTAGGATACCAGGGTGGTGCCGTGATGTTCGGCGATAAAGGCGCACACCTTGTCCGGCAGGCGGTAGCGGCGGGCCAGCTCCAACCCCTCGATGGTGTGGGCGATGACGATCTCGGCGCTGGTTTGTGGATCGAGCTTGTCATGGGGGTTCTGGCCGTCGGTCTGGTTCTCGGAGAAAAAGTGCGGGCGCAGCGTCTTGCCGATATCGTGGTAATAGGAGCCCACGCGGGTCAGGAGGATATCGGCGCCGATGGCCTCGGCCGCTCGCTCGGCCATGTTGCTGATCAGGATCGAATGGTGGTAGGTGCCGGGCGCCTTGATGAGCAACTGGCGAAAGAGGGGATGGGTGGGCCGCGCCAGATCCATGAGCTGCAGCGAAGTGGTGATGCCGAACAGCCGGCCGGTAAAGGCATAGGCCACCAGGCACAAGCTGGAAGAGATCACGGCGTTGGCCAGCCCGGCCCCGGCGAGCTGTAGCACCCCCAACAGATCATAGCTGCCGCTGCTGATGCGAAACAGCAGCAGGGTGGCGATATTGATGGCGGCCAGGTAGCCCGTCGCGGGCACAAAAGCGCTGAGCTGCTCGGTGCGCATCAGCGCCAGGGCGCCCACGAGGCTGCCCAGCAGGATGTAGATGGTCAGCTCCAGCGAGCCGCCGGCGCTCAAGCCCACGGCCAGGGAGGTCGCCACGGCGATCAGGGTGGCATACTGGACGTTCATGAACAGCACCACGAGCATGGCTGCGGCCGCGCCGGGGAACAGGTAGGGCAAGAGGGTATGGCCGGGGAGCAGCAGCCGCGCCGTGACGCCTACAACCATCAGCATCATCACCAGCAAGAGCTGACGGCGGGGGCGCCCCATCAGCAGCGGATCGACCCGCAACACGAACAGGATCAGGACGATCACGACCATGAGGGCAAAGCCCAGTTGAGCGGCCACCTGCTGCCAATCCGGCCCCTGATCCAGCAGCCCCAGGATCTCCAGCCGTTCGTAGGCGCGTTCGGTGACGATCTCGCCCTCGCGGACGATGGATTCGCCCGCCCGGATGGTGCGAACCACCGGCTGGACGGCGGCCCGCGCCTCGGCCCGCCGCGCCTCGGTGCGCTCCTCGTGCACCACCATATTGACCACGATCAGATCGCTGACCAGGGCATTGACGGCGTCGCGCTCGGGGGTAGTCAGGGTGGCGAGCATCAACCGAAGCACATCGCGCTTGGCTCGGGGCAGGTCGCTGGCGCGGATCTCGTCGCGCATGATCAGGCCCAGCACCCGCTCGCTCTCTCGGGCGACCAGCTCCCACGAGGAATCCGAAAGCCCCAGCAACGTATCCCAGGAGGCCTCCGAGAGGACGATGTGGGTCAGCTCCGGGCGCTCGTCCGGGGCCAGATCCGGCTCCATGCGCAGGGTTTCGATCTCGGCCAGGGTTTCGCGCAGCCGTTGGACCTGGGTGGCGGCCAGCGTCGTATCGGCCACATAGACATCGGCGACGCGCGAGGCCGCCTCTTGACGGGCGGCCTCGGTCTCGACCTCGCTGATGTAGGTGACCTGATAGGGGGCCTTGATGTCCCGTCGCGAAGCCTCGCCGATGGTCACCCGAAGGCTATCGGCGGAGGGCAGCAGAAAGGCGAGCCCCCAGGCGACCCACAGCGCCAGCCCCAGCAGCAGGGTGCGCAGGGTGCGACGCAAACGGGACTCGGCGGGTTGCGGCGAGGAGGCGGCTTCGCTCGGGACGGACGCTGCCTGGTTGCTTGCCATTGGCGAGACCGTTCGTTGGGTCATAAAAAGGGGCAAGGGTGAAAAACGGACTCAGGAGAGGGCAGGCCCTCTCCTGAGTTCAGCGACTGAGGATTTCTCGGACGACTTCATTGACCAGGCTGCCATCGGCCTGCCCTTTGAGGCGGCTCATGGCCTCCCGCATCACGGCGCCCATCTGGCGCATATCGGTGGCGCGCAGCTCGGCCACGATCTCTCGCACGACCTGCTCGATCTCGCTCTGGGCGAGCTGCCGCGGGAGGTACTCCTCCAGGATGGCCTTTTGGGCCTCTTCGGCGGCGACCAAGTCTTCGCGGCCACCTTGATGGAACAGTGCGATGGACTCGTTGCGCTGCTTGACCTGGCGAGCGATGACCTCCAGCACGTCCTCATCGGTGGCGTCGCGCTGCAGCTCTATCTCGCGGTTCCGGATGGCCGCGCGTAGCAGGCGGATGGTGTCTCGTCGGACGACGTCCCCCGCGCGCATGGCGTTCTGCATCTCGGCCATCAAGCGATCTTGCAGGCTCATTTCTTGCCTTCCTCGCCAGAGGGGCGCACTCTAGGGCCCGTTTCAGGGCTAGTAGTTCCTCAACTGGTCCTTGAGGGTCGTCCGGCGACTCTTGCGGCGCTTGGCAGCCTTCTTCCGCTTGCGGATCTGGCTGGGCGGTTCGTAGAAACGCCGACGGCGCACTTCGGTGAGGATCCGATCCTCCTGGACAGCCTTCTTGAAGCGCCGCAGCACTCCCTCAAAGGACTCTCCCTGTTCAACAACGACACGGGCCACGCTTTCAACCCCCTCTTCCGCTCGGACTATGCCAAAAGGGCACGTGAGCTATGCCGCAGGGCAAAGGCTATTATAGGAACGGGGCTATAGCGTGTCAAGTTTGGAGCGCCGGAAGCACGCACAGGAGCCGAGGGTTTGCGCCCTCGGCTCCTGGATCGTCTGCAGGATGGCCCTACCGCTTGACGCGGAAGGCGCCCAGGCCGGCAAAGTGGGCGTTCTCGCCCAGGCCCTCCTCGATGCGCAGCAACTGGTTGTACTTGGCCACCCGGTCGCTGCGGGCGGGCGCGCCCGTCTTGATCTGGCCGGTGTTCAGGCCCACGACGATGTCGGCGATGGTGCTGTCCTCGGTCTCGCCGGAGCGGTGCGATACCACGCTGGCCCAGCCGGCCCGGTGCGCCATCTCGACGGCGTCGATGGCCTCCGACAGGCTGCCGATCTGGTTCACCTTGCAGAGCAGCGCGTTGGCCGCCCGCAGGTCAATGGCCTTTTGCACACGGCGCACGTTGGTCACCAGCAGGTCGTCGCCCACGAGCTGCACCCGGTCGCCGATGGCGGCCACCAGCTTGACCCAGCCATCCCAGTCGTCCTCATGCAAGGCGTCTTCCAGGGAGATGATGGGGTAGCGCGAGACCCAGTCCTGCCAGAAGGCGACCATCTCATCGGTCGAGAGGGTGCGCCCCTCGCGGGCCAGGACATACTTGCCATCGCGGTAGAGCTCGCTGGAGGCGGGGTCCAGGGCGATCCAGACATCCTCGCCGGGCCGGTAGCCGGCCTTCTCGATGGCTTCGAGGATCACCTCGATGGCCATGGCGTTGGTGGCCAGGGAGGGGGCAAAGCCGCCCTCGTCGCCCACGTTGGTGTTCATGCCCTTGCTGGCCAGCACGTTCTTGAGGCTGTGATAGATCTCGGCGCCCCAGCGGAGGCACTCGCCAAAAGTAGAGGCCCCGGCGGGCATCACCATGAACTCCTGAAAGTCGGTGCTATCCTTGGCGTGCTGGCCGCCGTTCAGGATGTTCATCATCGGCACGGGCATCACATGGGCGTTCACGCCGCCCAGATAACGGTAGAGGGGCAGGCCCAGCTCGTTGGCGGCGGCCTTGGCGGCGGCCAGCGAGATGCCCAGGATGGCGTTGGCCCCCAGGCGGCCCTTGTTCTCGGTGCCGTCGATCTCGATGATCAGGTGGTCGATGCCGATCTGATCCACCACGTCCATCCCGATCAGCTCGGGCCCCAGTTCTTCGTTCACATTGTCCACGGCCTGGGTCACGCCCTTGCCGTTGAAACGCCGGGCGTCGCCATCGCGCAGCTCCACAGCCTCATGGATGCCGGTGGAGGCGCCGGAGGGCACCGCCGCCACGCCCACGCCGCCCAGCTCCGTCGTGATCTCGACCTCGACGGTGGGGTTGCCCCGCGAGTCGAGAATCTCTCTGGCGCGTACATCACTGATTGCTGACATGATTCGTGCTCCTTATCGTCTTGATGCGAGAGGGACTCGAGTCGGGCGGCCTATTGCAGGATCAGCCGCATATCCACGGCCACCGCGCCCTGGCCGGCATCGCGCACCAGCAAGGGGTTGATGTCCAGCTCGGCGATCTCGGGAAAATCAGTCACCAACTGCGAGATGCGCAGGATGGCGTCGATGGTGGCATCGAGATCGGAGGGGGCCTGCCCACGCACGCCCGCCAACAGCTTGTACGAGCGGATCTCTTCCACCATGGAGCGCGCCTGCGCCCGCGTCATGGGCGCCACGCGGAAGGTCACGTCGCGCAGCACCTCGACATAAATGCCGCCCAGCCCGAACATGATCAGCGGGCCGAACTGCGGGTCGCGGTTCATGCCGATGATCACCTCGCGGGCGTTGGTCACCATCTCCTGGATCTGCACGCCCCAAATGGTCGCATCGGGCATGTGCTGCTTGGCGCGCTGGATCAGCACCGGGAAGGCCTCGCGCACCTGATCGTCGTTCTCCAGCCCCACCATGATGCCGCCGACATCGGACTTGTGCAGGATATCGGGCGAGGCGATCTTGGCCACCACGGGGTAGCCGATCTGCCGGGCATAGGCCGCCGCCTCGTCAGGCGTCGCCAACACTTGCGAGCGGGGCGTGGTGATGCCATAGGCATCCAGGATCGCCTGCGCCTCCGAATCGCCGATGCCCGTGCGGCCCTCGCTGCGCACCCGGTCCAGGACCGCCTGCACCGCCGCCCGGTCCACCTCAAAGGCCTCGATCTCGGCCTCGGGCTGATCGAGCCAGCGGCGATGGGTGTACATGGCGCCCAGAGCCCCCACCGCGCGCTCGGGGAAGTGATAGTTGGGGACCTCGTTCTTGGCCAGGATGTCAATGCCCGCCATGGCCTCTTGCTTGCCCATCCAGCAGCCCATGATCGGCTTTTCGGAACGGCGGCTGATCTCCACGACGCCCTTGGCCGTCTCGACGATCTCCGTCGAGGTCTGGGGTGTGACGATCACCACCACGCCATCCACGCCCGGATCCCGCAGCACCGCCTCCAGGGCGGTGGTGTAGCGATCGCTGCGGGCGTCGCCCAGCACGTCCACCGGGTTGTGCACACTGGCGGCGGCGGGCAGCGCGGCGGCCAGGGTCGCCTCGGTCTCGGCGGTCAGGGTCGCCAGGGTCAGGCCGTTGGCCTCCAGCGCGTCGGTGGCCATGACGCCAGGGCCGCCGGCGTTGGTCACGATGGCGATGCGGGGGCCCTTGAGCAGCGGCTGGTAGGCAAAAGCAGTGGAGTAGTCGAACAGCTCCTCCACCGTCTCGGCGCGCAGCACGCCGGCCTGGCGAAAGGCGGCGCTGTAGGCCGCATCGGACCCGGCCAGGCTGCCGGTGTGGGAGGAAACCGCCTTGGAGCCCGAGGCGGTGCGCCCGGACTTGACGGCGATGATGGGCATGTTGCGGGCTGTCTTGCGGGCCGTGCGGATGAACTGGGCGCCGTTGCGCAGCCCCTCAATATAGGCGATGATGACGTTGGTGCGCGTGTCCTCGCCCCAGGCCTCTAGCAGCGAGACCTCGTCAATGTCGGCCTTGTTGCCCAGGCTCACAAAGTGCGAGAAGCCGATGGTCTCGGCCAGGGCATAGTCCAGGATGGCGGTGCAGAGGGCGCCCGATTGGGACATGAAGGCGATGGTGCCCGATTTGGGCGTGCCCGCCGCAAAGGAGACATTCATGGGGACAAAGGTGTCGATGAGGCCCAGGCAGTTGGGGCCGATAATGCGCATCCCGTAGGAGGCGGCGATATCGAGCAGCTCCTTCTCGCGGGCGGCGCCGTCGGCGCCCGCCTCGCGGAACCCTGCCGAGATGATGACGACTCCCTTGACGCCCTTCTCGCCGCACTCTTTGAGGACGCCCGCGACGAACCGTGCGGGGATCAAGATCACGGCCAGATCCACGGGGCCCGGCGTTTCCAGCACTGACGTGTAGACCTTGAGGCCCAGGATCTCATCGGCGCTGGGGTTGATGGGGTAGATGTCGCCCGTAAAGCCGCTGCCTGCCAGGTTGGCAAGGACGGCGTGGCCGAGCTTGGTGGGATCGGTGGATGCGCCGATGATGGCGACGGACTTGGGGTTGAAGAACATGTCGAGCATAGATCGCTATCCCTCGCTTAGTGAAATGCAACGGATATCATACAACCGTTGAGAGTCTGTCACAAATGGAGCGGGAGAGGCCCAACAGACAGGACTTGCGCGCGGCCCGGCGCGTGCGGCCGCTGAAGGGCGACCCGTTTTGACACGCCCAGGCAAGCATGGAATACTGGGCCTCCAGAAGGGGGGCTTGATGCTAGAGATCGATGGAGTTAGGCTACATCCGCGCCTGATCATCCTGGACAAGGACGGGACGCTGATCGCCTTTGAGCGCATGTGGCATCTCTGGTTCGAGCGCTTTGTGCAGAGCATTCAGGCGCGGGTGCGCCTGGACCTGCAGACGCGCATCGCCCTGGCGGGCACCCTGGGCTATGACTTGCTGGATGGCGATTGGGACCCCCTGGGGCCCCTGACCATCGCCTCGACAGGCGAGATCCTGCTGCTGACGGCCAGCCAGCTCTACTACCATCAGGGCCTCACCTGGGAGCAGGCCCTGGGCATCGTGCGCCAGGCCGAGGACGCCAGCCGCGATCTGTTGGCCGATCCCGCCCTGATCGAGCCCATCGGCGATGTGCGCGGCGCCCTGGAGCGCCTGGCCCGGGCCGGATACCTGCTGGCCGTGGCCACCACCGACAACCGCGCCCCCACGGAGCGCCAACTGGCCCACCTGGGCATAGCCGAGTTGTTCGCCACCACCCTCTGCGGCGACGATGGGATCCCCCTCAAGCCCGCCCCTGATATGGTGCTGGAGATCTGCCGTCGCCTGGAGCTGCGGCCCGATGAGGCCATCATGGTGGGCGATAGCGTGGCGGATCTGACCATGGCCCGCGCAGCGGGGCTGGCGGGGGCCATCGGCGTCAGCTCGGGCGCCGTGCCGGGCGAGCTGCTGGCGGAGCACGCCGATAGCGTCATCGCCGATATCCACGCCATCCGCATCGTGAACGGCGAGGGCGCTGCTGCCACGTTCTAGCGCCCCGTCCGCCCGGCAGGGCGGATAGGGCGTTCCGGGTCGAGTGGTCGAGGTTCCGAGAGCGCCAAAGGGGGTCGATATGAGCCAGCAACGGAGCGACGAGGAGCAGACAGGCAAGGGGGCCGGCGCCAAGCGGGCCAGCTCCAAGCAAGCCGCCGACGAGGCCGCGGTCGTTGCCAAGATCGCGCAGATGCCGGAGCCTTTCCGCGCCATGGGCGAGCGTATCCACGAGATCATCCTGCAGAGCGCGCCGCAGCTCTTGCCCAGGACCTGGTATGGCATGCCCGCCTATGCCAGGGGCGGCAAGGTTGTGTGTTTCTTTCGCGCGGACAAGTACCTGACCTTTGGCCTCACCGAGGACGCCAACGTCTTTCGCGAGGAGGGCGCGCCGCACCAGCTCATGGGCTCTGCGTGGTACCTGGCCGCGCTGGACGATGCCACCGAGGCGGCCCTCGCCGACATCGTGCGCAAGGCCGCGGGCTGAGCCCCACCGCCCGCCCTCGGCCAGCCACACAACCTGCATCCTGAACGGAGAGAGACGCGATGCCCGAGCCTCGCTACGCCGGCTACATCTTTGATCTCGATGGCACCATCTATCTGGGGGATGCCCTGATCCCGGGAGCCGCCGCCACGATCCAGCGCCTGCGCCAGGCGGGCCGGCCGGTGGTGTTCCTTTCCAACAAGCCGCTGGAGCCCCGCGAGAGCTATGCGCGCAAGCTCTCGCGCCTGGGCATCGCCACCCCGCCCGAGGACGTGATCAACTCCACCCAGGCGCTGATCCACCTGCTGCGCGAGCGGCACCCCGGGGCCAGCCTGCTGGTGATCGGCGAGCGCAAGCTGCTGGACGAGCTGACCCAGGCGGGCTTTCACCTGACCCACCAGGTGGATCGGGTGGGCGTGGTGGTAGCCGCCTTTGACCGCACCCTGGATTACACCAAACTGAACCTGGCCCACCAGGCGCTGGTGCGAGGCGCCCACTTTTACGCCACCAACGGCGACAAGACCTGCCCCGTGGCCGGGGGCGAGATCCCCGATTGCGCCGGCGTGATCGCCTTTCTGGAGGCCACCACCGGCCGCACCCTGGAGGCCATCGCGGGCAAGCCCTCGGCCCATATCCTGGCGGCGGCCCTGGCCCGCCTGGGCGTGGATGCCGCCCAATGCCTGATGGTGGGCGACCGCCTGGCCACCGACATCGCCATGGGCCTGGCCGCCGGTATGGATACGGCCCTGGTGCTCTCGGGCGTCACCAGCCGCGCGGCCCTGGCCGCCAGCGGTGTCTCGCCGACCCATGTGCTGGAGAGCGTGGCCTTCTGCCCGTAGAGTCAGGCGCGCCCCGCCAAACGGAGGCCCTCACCTCGGCATGGCTCGCCCTGGGGCGGGCCACGCTGCCCCCTGGTCTGCGTGCGTGCCCCCCCCCCGGCGAACAGAGCGTATGCATACCCGGTTCGCTCCTCTAGAGACCGGTGCATCAAAACATGCACATACGAGGGCGCAACCTGTCCTCGCCGCTGACGTAGATCATCTGTGGCTGTCGCTGGGCCGCAAGAGCAGCGCTACCATCGCCTGTGAGGGCGCGTCCCTCTGCTGACACCCCTCCTGCTTTATGGTAAGATGGGTTCACCGTCTACAGAGCAACGGGAGAAGACGCCATGCCAGTCGTCACCGTTCAGGAACTCTCCAAGCGTTACACACCCCAGGGCCCCCTGGCCGTGGATGGGGTATCCTTTGCCATCGAGCAGGGCGAGATCTTTTCCCTCTTGGGCCCCAATGGCGCCGGCAAGACGACGACCATCGCCATGCTCAGCACCCTGCTATCGCCCACGGCGGGCGACGCCTGGGTGAACGGCCACTCGGTGCGCGCCGAGCCGATGGAGGTGCGCCGAAGCATCGGCGTCGTGCCCCAGGAGCTCGCCCTGTACGAGAACCTCAGCGCCCGCGAGAACCTGCGCTTTTGGGGCGAGATGCGCGGTCTGCAAGGCCGCGCGCTGGCCGAGGATATCGACCACAAGCTGGAGCTGACCGGTCTACGCGAGCGGGCGGGCGAGCGGGTGAGCACCTACTCGGGCGGCATGAAGCGCCGTCTCAACCTGGCCATCGGCTTGCTGGGCACGCCCCCCCTGGTGTTGCTGGACGAGCCCACCGTCGCCATCGATCCCCAGAGCCGCCGCCACATCCTGGATTGGGTCAAGTCCATGCGCGTGAGCGGCCAGACGGTGCTCTACACCACCCACTATATGGAGGAGGCCCAGGAGCTCTCGGATCGCATCGGGATCATGGATCAGGGCAGGCTGATCGCCCTGGGCACCCTGGACGAGCTGGTAGACCTGGTGGGCGAGCACGAAACCCTGGTCCTTTCGCTGGTCCAGGAGGAGGGCGTCGAGGAGCTGGCGACGCGCCTGGCGGCGCTGGAGGGGGTCGCCCAGGCGAGCGCCTCGGATGGCGAGGTCACCCTGAATGCCCTCTCGGCCCAGCGCGCCCTGCCTCGCGCCCTGGCTGAGGCCGGCGCCCTGGGGCTGGTGGTGCGCAATATCGAGATCCGCGAGCCCAACCTGGAGACGGTCTTCCTGCACCTGACCGGCCGGGCCCTGCGCGATTGAGCTAGGAGCCGCCCGTGAAGAAACTGTGGACCCTGGCCCGCAAAGAGATCCTGCTTGCCTTTCGAGATCGAGGCTCTCTGATCTCGATGCTGCTGACCCCCTTCCTCCTCACCCTGGCCATAGGCGCCGCCTTTGGCGGGGGAGGCGACCAGCCCCTGCGCGATGTCCCCGTGCTCTTGCTCAACCGGGATAGGGGCGCGCTGGCGGCCTATGTGGTCGAGGCGTTCGAAGCGCAAGAGGCGCAAGGGCTCGTTGTGGCCGAGGAGGTGACGGATGAGGCGCCGGCGCGCCAGCGGATCGATCGCGACGAGGCTGCCGCTCTGGTGATTCTGCCCGAGGATTTCAGCGACCGCCTGCTGGCTGCCGCCGCCGCGCCGGGCGAGGAGAGCGAGCCATCTCTCGTCGAGATCTATGCCAGCCCCACGTGGCGCATCGGCACCGCCGTGGCCCAGGCCATCGTGAGCCAGGTGTTGGAGGGGATGCACCTGGGGATCCAGGGCGCGCGCGCCGCCGTGGGGCAACTGGCCCAAGGGGCTGCCGGGCCCCAGGCGCAGCCCCAGTTGGCCGCTCTGGGCGAGGCCCTGGGGCAGACGCTGCTGGAGACGCAGCCGGCGCCTGCCGCCATCGCCCTGGAGATCGACAGCGCCGAGTATCGCCCTTTCCGCTGGGTGGACTATTCCGCGGCCAGCATCGCCGTCCTGTTCCTCATGTTCGCGGCCACGTCCGGGGGGCGCTCGTTGCTGCACGAGCGGGAGGGTGGCACGCTATCCCGCCTGCTGATCACGCCCAACCGGGCGCCCGTGATCCTGATGGGCAAGATGGCCGGGGTGGCGGCCACGGGCGTGTTGCAGATGGTGATTCTCTGGCAGGCCACGGGGCTGGTGGGGGCCTACTGGGGCGAGCCCCTGGCCGCGGTGGTGGCCATCCTGACCCTGGTGATCTGCGCCACCGGCCTGGGCGCGGTGATCGCCGCCTGGGCGCGCACACCGTCGCAGGCGGGCGCCCTGGGCGCCGGCATCACCCTGGCGGGCGCGGCCGTCTCGGGCAGCTTTTTCCCTCGCTGGAACCTGCCCGCCTGGGTGCGCGCTGTCAGCCTGCTCACGCCCAACTCCTGGGGCATCGAGATCTTTGAGAGGCTGCAGGCCGGGTGGGGGCTGGCCGAGGTGGCGCCCTACCTGGCCGGGGCCATGGCCCTGGCGCTGCTCTACTATGTGGCGGCCACCCTCGGCTTTCGACGGCAGTTTTCCGCCTGAGGGGGGACGATGCACAAGCTGATCGCCCTGATCCACAACGAGTTCGCCCGCGAGTTCGATTCGCCCACGGCCTGGGTCTTTTTCCTGCTGCTGCCCCTGGTGTTTACCGCCGCCGTGGGCGCGGGGCTGGGCAGCATGGGCGGCGGATCCAGCGAGCCGGAGCCCTTTGCCGCCACCATCGCTGTGCTGAACGAGGATGCCGGGGAGATGGGGCAGATTCTGGTGGCTTCGCTGCCCGCCCAGGGATTGACGCCGCAGATGGTGACCGAGTGGCCCAATGAGGGCATGGCCCTGCGCGTGCCCTCCGATCTCACCCGACGCCTGCTGGCCGGCGAGCCGGTCAGCCTGACGGCGCGCCTTCTGCCCACCAGCAGCAGCTCGGCCATCGAGCAGATGCTGCGCGCTGCCCTGGGCAGGCTTAACGGCGGGCTGGCCGCCGCCCAGGCCGCCCTGGCCCAGGGGGGCGAGGCAGGGCTGATCGCCTCCGGGGGCGAGGAGGCGTTCCTGAGCGAGACCCTGGCCGAGGCGCTGGAGGCCGCCGCAACCCCGCCCGTCGCCACCGCGCTGCACTGGTCAGGCGGGGTGGATCTGGGCGATGCGACCCTGGCCAGCGCCAACAGCGCCCAGCAGGCCTCCGCCGGGCAACTGGTCACCTGGGTGCAGATCACGCTGCTGGGCGCCGCTGAGGTGTTGGTGGCCGAGCGCCTGATGGGCACCTGGAAGCGCCTGCTGATCACGCCCACGCGGCGCAACACCCTGCTGGCGGGCAAGCTCATCGCCCGGCTCTGCCTGGGGCTGGCGCAGATGACGCTCCTGATCGGCGGGGGGATGCTGCTCTTTGGCGTGAACTGGGGCGATAATCTGCCCGCTGTGGCCCTGGTCTCCTTGGCCTTTGCCGCCGCTACCGTCAGCCTGGGGATGCTGGTGGCGACCCTGATGCGCACCCGCAGCCAGGCCGGCAGCGTCGTCGTGGGCCTCTCCATGGGCATGGCCGCCCTGGGCGGGGCCTGGTTCCCCCTGGAGGTCACCCCGGCCCTCTACCGCCAGATCGTGCAGGTGTTGCCCTCCACCTGGGCCATGCGCGCCTATACGGACCTGTTGGCCCGCAATGCCGACGTGCGGGGCGTGCTGCCCGAGGTGGGCGTCCTGTTCGCCTTTGCGATCCTGTTCACCGTGATCGGGGCGTTTCGAATGCAAAGGGCGGAGTAGCGGGCAAGGGCCGCTGATGGCGCCCCCTCCCCTATGGCTCCCAGACAAACCCCTGGTCCAGCGGAAAGATGGGCCGTGGGACCCTGCCGTAGGGCAGCCGATCCAGCTTGAGATCCGTGGCGCCCGGGGTCAGCGCCATGATGACCCGGGCGGCGTGATCCACCAGATCGGGGAACAGGTAACCCTGTTTGACCACCACGATCCGCTGCTGCATCGGGTCTACCCCGGCCTGGGCCATGCTGGCGCGATCGACAAAGGGGCGCCGGTCGCTGCAGAGCAGGACGGTCACGCCCTCGCAGGCCACGGTAGCCATGGTCGGCTCGCCCGAACCTTCCCCCGCCGCCCTGCCGAGCCAACGCACCTGTCCCGTGATGGATAGCGGCCCGTGGTGCGCGGGGTCGCTCCTTCCGCCGACCAGGAGGCTGACCCGGGCACCCTGGCCGGCGCTGGCGCACTGCTGCACCGCGATAGGGTCCATGAGCCCGGCCAGCAGCGCATCCTGAGCGCCGTGGGCCAACAGGCTCTGGAGCATGTAGGTAGTGTCGCCGGCGCCGCCCGCCGTCACGTTGTCGCCCGAATCGGTGATCATGACGGGCGCGAGGGCGGCGGCCATGGCCTGGACCACCGCCTCATCCGCCGCGGCCGTCTCGTGACCAAAGCGAAAGGCGCGGCGCTCGCTCCAGATGGCGCGGGCCAAGGTCTCCGCCTCCTGGCGGGCGGCGGCCTCGTCGCCCACGCCGACGACGATGACGCTGACGGTGGTGTAGGGGCTATCGGTCCACGCGCAGCCCACCAGGAGCGAGGCATCCAGGATGCCCGGCTCTTGCGCTAGGGCCGGGAGGCGCTGGTAGAGGGAGCGCGCGGGCTCGGTCGCCGTCATCACCGCCTCGCCGGGCAGCAACAACGGGATCTTGAGGAGCACAGGCTGCAGGGCGAGGCCCTCACGCAGGGCACGGATCAGCATCGCCAGCGCCCGCCGCCTGGTCTCGGGGCCGTCACGGTGGGGCGCGGTGCGCAGCGCCGTCAGGGCGTTGACGTTGGCCACGAACGCGGGGCTGATGTTGCCGTGCAGGTCCAGGCTGACGGAGATGGGGACGTTATCACCGACCAGCTCCCGCACGGCGGTCGATAGGTCCGTCTCGCCATCGCCGATCCCCTCCACCTCCATGGCGCCGTGGAGGTCCAGGTAGACGCCATCCACGGGCAGGGCGCGTTGCAGCGCGGCCAGCAGCTCCCGCTTGAGCCGCCGATAGGCGTCGGCCCGCACGAGGCCGCCGGGATAGGCCGAGGCGACAAGTGTGAGGACCAGCTCGGCGCCTTCGCGGCGGGCCAGCTCGACCAGGCCATCGCCTGTGACATCCGGCCCCCGGGCGATGAAAAAGTCGTCATACGTGGTGTACAGCGGGGAAAAGGTGTTGGTCTCATGGCGGATGCCGCCCACTGCGATGCGCATGGCTACACCTCCCTACTCGTTCGACCGAATCCTCGTCAATGTAAGGATCACCGTCCCATCGGTGGGCTGGAACGAGCTCGGGCGCTCCTCTCCCAGCCCGCTGGTGGCCCACGGCGCATTGGGATGCGCGTAGGCCGTCGTAAAGATTAGCTCCATCTCGTTGCGCGTCTTGAAGCGGAGCAGGCCCCTGACGAGAGGGGCAGCGGGCCTGCCCACCAAGTAGTAGAGGGGGGGCAGCTCCGGCCCTGCCAGATTGCGCCGGGGGACGATGGTGATCCAGGTGGGGGTCTGGCTCGCATCCAGCGAGTATTCGCCGTCGCTGGGGTGGGCATGGCTCCCCACGTCCTCAAAGGTGCCATCGCTGCGGAACTGGACCTCATAGGGCCCGGTCTTCCACGTGCCGATGAGTCGGGCCGCATCGCGCTCGCGGAAAAAGAGCCACAGGCCCGCTGCGATGACCAGGATCAGCAACAGGATCGCCAGACCTACGGTGCCGCCCTTCCTCATGGTGGATACTCCTGTCGCCTCGAAGGATAGCCGCCGGGCAGGAGCGCCAGGCCGCATGGCGAGTATCCACCAGGGCGACGCGGGTTGTCAAGCAGGGTGGGGCGGAGCTCACGGCGCATGCATGCGCAGCGCGCCCTCACGAGAAAATAGAGCAGTAGAACATAAAAAAGGTGGGGGCGAAGCTCGTCTTCGCCCCCACCGACCGTGATCTGCCGCCGGCGCCTTTTCACAGGTCCGACTTGGCC
This sequence comes from Anaerolineales bacterium UBA1429, assembly GCA_002329325.1. Taxonomy (GTDB): domain Bacteria; phylum Chloroflexota; class Anaerolineae; order UBA1429; family UBA1429; genus UBA1429. The sequence goes on along the minus strand of DCTX01000069.1, from coordinate 29,790 downwards.
ATCGCTCCCGGGCGGAGCTACCCCGCCCGCTCCAGCAGCATGGCGCGGCCGCGGCGGCCCGCCTCCTGCAGGATGCCCAGCTTGCGCAGGCAATAGGACGCCCGCTGGGCCGTGGCCAGGCGCACCCCCATGGCCTGGGCCAGCTCCCGGTGGGTATAGGGCGCGGGCAGGTCGTCGGGCAGCAGGGCCGCCAGGTCGGCGCTTTCGCGGAACAGGCGCGCGGCGCGCACCTCCCGCAGGCGGCGCTCCAGGATGCTCACCCCCTTGTTGCGCCAGCGCCCCTTGCCATCGGCGCAGCGCAGCTCGTCCACCGCCACCAACACCGCCTGCAGCTCGAAGCGCGGATGCTCCAGCAGAAAAGGCGCATAGACCAGCTCGTCGAACAGCAGGGGCCAGCCGCCCTTGAGGGGCGAGCGGCGGCGCCCGATCTCCTCACCGCTCTCCGGATCCAGCCGCACGATCAGCTTCTCCCCGATGACGGGATACACCAGGCGCACCGGGTGCTCCTCGCAGAGGGCTTCCAGCTTGGCGCGGATCGAGCCCAGGCTGCCGGTCTGCACCTCGATCAGCAGATCGTCGTGCACCACGTCCACCACGTAGCGGCCGACGGGCACCTCCTGTTGATCGCCGGGCCGGGCGGCCCACTCTTTGAGGGCGGCGTGCAGCGCACCCTCGTTCAGTTCGCCGATGGATGGGGTGGCGCCTTCGGGGGGCCTGTCGCTCATCAGGGGAGCCTTCCTTGGGCCGATGGGGGGCACACGCGCAACAAGGTGATCTCGGACGGGCAGTTCAGGCGCAGCGGAATGGCCGTGGTCCCCAGGCCCCGGTTCACATAGATCCAGCCGGGGCCGACGCGGTAGAGGCCCATGTCGTACCGCTGGGCATAGGGCGGCAGGATCAGGGCGCCGCGGCCCGGCAGGCGCACCTGGCCGCCGTGGGAATGGCCCGCAAGCTGCAGCCACGCCTGCCCCTGCGCGATCATCTCGTGCCCCAGGTCGGGCTCGTGAAAGAGGAGCACCACGGGCGCCTGCCCGTCGTGGTTCGCCAGGGCCCGGGCCAGGTCGGGGGCGCCGGCCATGCCATCGTCCAGGCCCGCCAGGTAGAGGGCCGCCTCGCCCTGACCCAGGGTCACGCCCTCGTTGACCAGCACGCGCACCCCCGCCTCCTGCAGCCCGGCGATGACCATGTCCCGGTCGGTCCACACGTCGTGATTCCCCAACACTGCATAGACCCCCAAGGGCGCCTGGAGCTGGGCCAGCAGCGGAGTCACCAGGGAGATGGGCGCCGCATAGCGCCAGACATAGTCGCCCGTCAGCACGATGACGTCCGGGGCCAGGGCGTTGACCGCCTCCACGGCGCGGGCCACGCGGCGCGTATCGCCGCGGCCCGTCACATGCAGGTCGCTCAGTTGCGCCAGGGTCAGGCCCGGGCCTTCCGGATCAGCCTCGGGGGGGATGGTCACCCGCTCCACGCTCAGCCGCTGCTCCCGATACAGGAAGGCGGCCGGCGCGCCCACCGCCAGCAATCCGCCCACGGCCAGGGCCATCAGCAGGGCGCGCCGCGAGAGCCTGGGGCCGGGGCGCGCGCCGGCATCGGGCGCGGTCCCGCCGGTGTCAGGCGCGCTCCTGGCAGGGGCCATGGCTCAACGCGGCTCCAGCTCGCCCAGGGCATAGGCCACGATGGCCAACAGGGCGATGCCGGCCGTCTCGGTGCGCAGGACGCGGGGACCCAGAGAGATGGGGAGGACGCCATGGGCGCGGGCCTGCTCCACCTCGGCCTCCTCCATGCCCCCCTCCGGCCCGATGTAGAGCCGCACAGCGGCAGGCGGCGCGGCGAGCTGCCCCAACACCTGGCGGAGGGATCGGGCCTCGGGCGTGAGGGCGCCGACCAGGGCCAGATCGCCGGGCGCGGCTTCGGCCAGGGCCTCGGCCAGGGGCAGCGGGGGGCGCACCTGGGGCACGCGGGCGCGCCCCGATTGCTCCGCCGCCTCCTGGGCGATGCGCTGCAGGCGTTCCAGCTTGGTCGGCCCCACCTGGCGCAGGTCGGCGCCGATGGAGCGGGCCGTCGCCATGGGGACCAGCTCGCTCACGCCCAGCTCGGTGGCCTTTTGGCAGGCCCAATCCAGCTTGTGGCCTTTGGAGATGGCCTGATAGAGGGTGATGGGCATCACAGGTTCGGTGACGGGGCGATAGCGAGCCACTTCGCGGGCCAGGCAGAGGTGTGGGGTCACCTGCTCCAGGGCCACCGACCAGACTTCTCCGCTGCCATCCAGCAACTCGATCCGGTCGCCCGGCTTGAGGCGCAGGACGCGGGTCAACTGGTGGGCCAGGGGCCCCTCCAGGGGGATCGGGCTACGCCGGAGCAACTCCGGGGCCACGAAGAAGCGGTGCGGGGCCATGTCTCAGACGTCCCGGCGCGCGACAAGGGCTACCCAACCATTCTCCTCAAGCTGTTCGACGATGGTCAGGCCCACAGCTTCCAGTTCGCGGCGCACGTCGGCGGCCTTTTCCTCGATGATGCCCGAGGCGATGCAGAGCCCACCGGGCTTGAGGTGCGCGGGCAAGCTGACGGCCAGATCGATGATGATCTCGGCCAGGATGTTGATCAAGAGCAGGTCGCGGGGCTCGCCCTGGTAGAGGGGCGCCCGCGCCGTGGAGCGCCCGGCCAGGGTGGCGTGGCTCACAGCGATGCGGTCGGCCACCTTGTTCAGCGCGGCGTTCTCGCGGGTCACCTCTACGGCCACGGGGTCCACGTCCATGGCGTCGATCGGCCCGGCGCCCAAGAGCGCCGCCGCGATGGAGAGGATGCCCGAGCCGGTGCCCACGTCCAGGACGGTCATGCCCGGTGCCAGCAGCCGCTCCAGGGCGATGAGGCAGAGGCGCGTGGTGGCGTGCAGGCCGGTGCCAAAGGCCATGCCCGGATCCAGGTGGATGGCGATTCGATCCGGCGGGACCTGATACTCGATCCAGGAGGGCACCACCACCAGGCGGCGGCCGATGGGCAAGGGGGGGAAGAAAGCCTTCCAGGATTCGGTCCAATCCTCGGGCTGCAGCAGGCGTACGCGGGGCTCCGAGATGGCGGCCGTGCGGCTGAGCAACAAGAGGGCGATCTCGAGCTTTTGCAGGGTGGCGGTATCCCGTTCGGGAAGATACCCCTTGACGACGACGCGCTCCGGTGTGGGGAAGCGGGGCCCCTCGCGCAGGTCCTCCATGGCGGCGCCGCCCGGGCAGTGCTTGTTGAGCAGCCCCAGCAGGTCGTCCACCGCCTCGCGCTCGGCCTCCACCGAGATCTCGATCCAACGCTTATCTGCCAATGCCATCTAGAGTCCCAATGCCTCTCTGATTCGATCCAAAAAGCCCCGGCCCGCCTGGGGCGTTACCTCGGAGCCCAATGTCTTGCCCAGTTGTTTGAGCAGATCCTTCTGCTCGGCGCTCAGGTCGGTGGGGACGGCCACGTTGAGGATGACCAACTGGTCGCCGCGGCCAGCGCCCCGTAGCCGCGGAACGCCCTTGCCGCGCATCCGCAGGACGGTGCCCGCCTGGGTGCCAGAAGGCACGATGAGGGTCTCATCGCCATCGAGGGTGGGCACGCGGATCTCGTCACCCAAGGCAGCCTGGGCGATGTTGATATTCACGTTGAGCAGGATGTCGTTCTCGCGGCGGGTGAAAAAGCGATGCGGCTTGACGTGCAGCACCACATACAGGTTGCCCGGCGGCCCGCCGTACAGGCCATGCTCGCCCTCGCCCGCCAGCCGGATGCGCATCTCGTCGTCCACTCCGGCGGGCACCTGCACGGCCAGCCGGCGGGTCTGCTGGGTGCGCCGCGAGCCGTGGCACTCGGCGCAGGGCGTGGTGATGACCTCGCCGGTGCCCTGGCAGCGCGGGCAGGTGGTGACGTTCACAAACGCGCCAAAGATGGATTGCTGGGCGCGGCGCACCTGGCCGGTGCCGTTGCACTCGTTGCAGCGCATGGGCGAGGTGCCCGGCTCGGCGCCGCTGCCGCCGCAGTGGGCGCAGCTCTCCAGCCGCGTGATCTCGATCTCGCGCTCGCAGCCAAAGACGGCGTCTCGAAACTCAAGCTCGAGATCGTAGCGCAGATCGGCGCCCCGGTGCGGCCCCTGCCGCGCCGATGCGCGCCCCATGCCAAAGCCGAACAGGTCGCCAAAGATGTCCTCAAAGCCGCCGAACCCAAAGTCGCCAAAGCCCCCCATATCGGCCTGGTTGACGCCCGCATGGCCAAAACGGTCATACTGGGCACGCAACTTGTCGTCGTTCAGGACCTGGTAGGCCTCGTTGATCTCCTTGAAGCGTTCCTCGGCGTCGGCCTCTTTGGATACGTCCGGGTGGTACTGGCGCGCCAGCCGACGATAGGCGGAGCGCAAGTCCTCCTTGCTCGCGTTGCGGGGGACTCCCAGCACCTCGTAGTAATCTCTTTTTCCTTCAGAAGGCATCCCGTTGCCGCTCCATCTGTGCATCCCGACCGGTGTACTACTCTAGCCTGATTGGCGTGGGCCGTCAAAAGAGGGCCGGGCGAAAGGTTGCCGAGGGACAAGGCCGCTGGCGCCCATAATGGACGTCTGCTACACTACAGATGCCTTGCACATAGAAGTTACGTTCGCTCAAGGAGCAAGCACATGCGTTATCGAAAACTGGGCCGCACCGGACTGGATGTCTCCTTGGTGGGGCTGGGCACTGGTGGTCCCTCCCAGCTTGGCCAGGCCACGGGCCGGGCGCCCTCCGAGTCGTTCCGGGTGGTGCATGCCGCGCTGGATCTGGGCATCAACATCCTGGATACCTCGCCCGCCTATCGGGAGAGCGAGATGCTGCTGGGCCAGGCCTTGCAGGGCATCCCGCGAGACCGCTACATCCTGGCCACCAAGTTCAACCCGAATCGCATCGCGCCGGACGCCGGCCCCGAGGCATTCACCGAGCAACTTGAGAACAGCCTGCGCTACCTGCACACTGATCATATCGAGGTGCTCCAGTACCACGGCATCTCGCCGGAGGACTATCGCTCGATCGTGGATCGCTTCCATCCGGCGGCGCTCGAGGCCCAGCGCCAGGGCAAGATCGGCCACATCGGCATCACCGAGACCATGGGCACCGATGTCCACCACAAGATGCTGGAGACGGCCCTGGAAGAGGACCTGTTTGATACGTTCATGATCCACTATGGCATCCTGAACCAGCTCGCCGAGGGCAAGGTCTTTCCCATGGCCCAGGAGCGCAACGTGGGGGTGTTCGTCATGGGGCCGGTGCGCATGTCGCTGCGCACGCCGGAGGAGACGGTCAGCCGCATCAACCACTTTATCGACCAGGGGTGGCTCGATATCTCCCGCCCCGATGTCAGCGATCCGTTGGGCATGGGTCGGGTGAGCCAGCCCACCGCCGATGTGACCCGGGTGGCCTACCGGTTCGCCGCCGCCCATCCCGCCGTCTCCACGATGCTGGTGGGCACGGGCAACCCCGACCACCTGCGGGCCAACGTGGAGGACGTTCTTTCGGGCGAGCTGACGCCGGAGGAAGTGGCCTACCTGCGCAAGACCTACGGCAGCCTGGCCTGGCATCAGTAGATCCGCTGACCGTCACCCCACGGGCACCGGGTTATCGCGGGCATGACCGCGCCCCTCTCCCATGTCCGCATGGGAGAGGGGCGCGCGAACCTCGCTCGCAGCGTGGGGTTCGCCGGGGTCAGGGCGTTCAGGCCTCGAAGGTATCCACCAGCGAGCGAAGCTGCAACTGTCCCTGCAGCTCTTCTGCGCTGAGGGGCTGCTCCGGCGTGACGATGATCTCCACCGGGTGCCTGGGCGCGATGTGCACAAAGGCATCGGAGAAGCGCGCCTCGGCATAGCGCAGCTCGATCCAGGCCCACAGGGCGGGCCGCTCCGCCGAAAGGGTCACGCGAAAGCTGCCATTGTACAGGTCCTCCACCTGGGCGCGCAGGTTGGGCTGCTCCAGGGGCAGGTGCTTGGGGCGGGCAAAGGTCACCAGATTGGTCGAGACGACCTCACCATCCACGGCCAGCTCCAGCCAGACCAGCAGCCCGCGCGGGCCGTGGGTCTTGAGGTGGACGCCCAGATCCAGCGCGGCGACCAGGCTGTTCTTTTGCGCCGGGATGGCCACCTCCAGCGCGTTGGCGCCCAGCTCCTTGCCGCGCACATCGGTCAGCCGCCAGCGAACCACGCCCGTGCGCGCCTCCAGCAGGTCGCTGGTGACGTGGATCTCCACCTGGCCGGTGGCCGTATCCTCCACGCCGGAGACCAGCAGCGGCGCGTAGAACTGGCGCGCCATATAGTGCAGCGCCTTCCAGCGGCCATAGCTATCCACCGAAGACCAGCTCGCCACGGGCCAGCAATCGTTGATCTGCCAGTAGAGGGTGCCCATGCCCCGGGGCATGGCCCGCCGCCAGTGCTCCACCGCGTACTTGATGGCCATGCCCTGCAGGATCTGGCTCAGCCAGAGGGTCATCTCGAAGGACTTGGGCAGGCGGAACCAATCGCACATGTACGACATGATGGTGGTGTTGCCGATGGCGCTGCGCTGGTGGTGCTCCATCACAAAGCTGGTGATGTTGCGGTCGCCCGGCTCGGTATAGGCATAGGTGGTGCGGGGCTCGGGGAAGGACTGGAACCCGAACTCGCTGTTGAAGCGGTGCTCGCAGGTGCGATACCACTCAAAGGGCATCTTGCCATGCCACACGCTCCACAGGTGGGCATCGCCGCAGGTGGGATCGTTAAAGTTGTAGCGGTCGCCCACGGGGGTATGGGGGCTGGAGGGCCAGTAGTCGGTCTGGGGGTCCAGCCGCGCCACGATCTCGGGCAGCATCTCGTCAAAGAGAGGCTTGTAGTCGGCCCAGCTCATGGTATGGTCGGTCCACTCCTCGCCCACCAGACCTTGCTCCAGCTCGTTGTTGCCGCACCAGAGGGCCAGGCAGGCATGGTGGCGGATGCGCCGCACGTTCTGCTCCGCCTCTACCTTGACGTTGGCCATCCACTCGGCGTCAAAGGCCGGATAGGTGGCGCAGGCAAAGATGAAATCCTGCCAGATGCAGATGCCCATCTCGTCGCACAGGTCATAGAACATGTCCTGCTCATAGATGCCGCCGCCCCAGACGCGCAACATGTTCATGTTGGCATCCACGGCATCCTGCAGCGAGCGGGCATAGCGCTCCCTGGTCAGGCGCGCCGCAAACACGTCGTCGGGGATCCAGTTGGCGCCTTTGGCGAAAAAGGGCACGCCGTTG
>DCTX01000069.1:0-22486 GCA_002329325.1 Anaerolineales bacterium UBA1429 | reverse complement strand
CCATGCCGTTGGGCCACCAGAGCTGGGCATCGCGCACCATCAGCTCCACCTCGCCCTGGCCGTCGGCCAGGGGCATGCTCCCTCGGGCGACGATCTCGCCGGCCAGCGATACCGTCACCTGGATCCCGAGGGGCGCCTCATCCAGGATCTCGGCCGCCACCCGCACCGCCAGGGCCACGCCATCGGCGGGGGTANNCTGGAGGACGTGCACGTCCTCCAGGCGGGCCGTGTCGTAGCTCAGGATCTCGATATCGCGCCAGATGCCGCAGGTGGCCAGCATCGGACCCCAGTCCCAGCCAAAGTTGCAGGGCTCCTTGCGGATCCAGCCGCCGCTATCCAGCTTGTGGTGCCCCACGCCCCACGCGGGCAGAAAGCGAGCGCCCTCGGCCTTCTCTCGGACATAGCCCATGGGGGCGCGAAAGGCGATTTCGATCTCGTTCTCCCCGGCGCGCAGCACCGGCTTGACGTCATAGCGCCACTCGCGGAACATGTTGTCGGCCCTGCCCAGGACCACGCCATTGACCCGTATGGTGGCGACGGTATCCAGCCCCAGGCAGCGCAGCATCACCCGCTCCCGCGTAAGCAGGGACTCGGGCGCCTGGAAGGTGCGCCGGTAGGTCCAATCGGTCTCGCCGACCCAGAGCACGTTCAACTCGTTATCGCGGAAGAACGGGTCGGGGATCTGGTGGGCCGCCAGCAGGTCGGTGTGCACGCAGCCGGGCACCGTGGCGGGGATGGGCTCGCCCTGGCCCTCGCGATAGAGCTGCCAGGCGCCGTTCAGGGAAACACTCGTGACGGACATGTCGCCTCCTTGCGCGTTTGGACTAGAGCAGGCCGCTCTCGTGGTAGGCTTGGGCGGCCTCGCGAATCAGTGCAGCGTTCTCGATGGCATCATAGCGCGTCTCCAGCTCGTCGGCCAGGGCCAGCAGGCGCTCCTGAGTGACGCGGTAGGGGCGCAGGGCCTCGTATACCGATAGCACCACCTCGTTGGGGATGCGGGTCAGCTCGGCGGCGCGGCGCAGGTTGGCCGCCAACTGGGGGAACCCCGCCTCCTGGGCGATGGCTGCCTGCTCCTTGAGCGTATCGGCGTGGATGCCCAGGTCGTCGGCGCCCGCCTGCCCGGCCCGCAGCGCCTCCAGCGTGAGTTCCGTCAGGGGCCGGCCTGTGGGCGTCTTGATCCGGGCGCGATCGCCCTCTCCCAACGGATAGGGATGGGCGCGTTGGCTTTCGCTCATGCTAGACCTCCGGCTCCCAGTCAAAGTGCAGCTCGGTGGGGGTGCGTTCCGGCTCCACCTGCTCCAGCTCGCGGCGGTGCAGCAGCATCGTCTTGACGATCAGCCGCAGGCGCACCCAGTTGTCTATGCGCACCGGCACGGGCTGCACCTTGGCGCCCCGGGCATAGCGGGCGGCGTTGCGTCCGATCTGCCGGTACGATTCGAGGGTGAGGTTGGGCGATTGGGGGAACAGCTCCAGGTTGTTCAGGGGGGCCAGGTCGGCGCGGTGAATCACCGTGGTGCCCCGGGATTGCAGCCCGATGGCCACCCCCGAGCCGCTGAGCTGGGCCCCGGCGTAGCCGATAAAGGCGCAATCGGCGGTGTGGTGCACCTGGACGATGCGGGCCGCCAGCCCCTCCTCGGCGATGCCGCTGAGCAAGGCCTCCAGCACGGCCTCGTGGGGCAGGGCGCCGATGGTCTCCGTCAGGGCGCGGCCAAAAGCGGGCCCCACGGCGATGACCACCTCGGCGCCGAGGCCCTTGCGGGCCGCCCCCAACTCGGCCAGGCGTTGGGCGGGGCGCTCGCCCTGGCCCCGCAGATAGTCAGCAGGGGGCGTGGCCTGGGGGATCGCCTGTACCCGCTGCCAGCGCTCCCCTTGCAGCCGGTAGCCCGTGCCGGGGCCCTGGTAGTCGTTGGCGTCGTTGATGCCGCTCTGCACATGCCAATTCTCGTCAAAGATGGCCGCGGGCTGGAGATAGTCGCCCAGGGCGCGCTGGCGCGCCAGCTCCAGCAGGCGCTCGGCGATCTCGGCATGGCCGGCGGCATCCAGGGCGCGGGCCACATCCAGCAGGGTGCGCTCGTCCCGCAAAAAGGCATCGGCGGCGGCCAGGTCCTCGGCCACGTCCCGGTCGGGCATGTCGCGGCTGTCGTTGGCAAAGATGGCGGCCTGGATCTCGTCCTCGGTGATGGGCGGCAGGCCCAGTTGGGCATAGACGGCCCGCAGGGTTCGGGCGCCTTGCTCGCGTACGGCCAGGGCCTCCTCCTCGCGGATCGGGTGGATGCCCGCGTCCACCTGCATGTCGCGCTGGATGACATAATAGTCATCGTATTCGCTGGTGTCGAAGCAGCCCCCGCCAAAGAGGTTGTCGTAACGGGGGATGGCGCCAAAGCCGGAATGGACGAAATCGGCGCCGGGCAGGAACTGGCACATCAGCTTGGCCGTCTTGCGCATCTCGGAGTGGCTGGCCAAGGCGTCATTGCCCGCCGCCACCTCCAGGTTGAGCATGGCCGCCAGCAGGTTCTCGGCCAGGATGGTGCGCACCCCGCCGGGCAACGACTCGGGCAGGGCGACGCAACTGATGGAGCCGTTCTGCACCCCCTGGCTGCCCGCCCCCCGGGTGACCAGCAGGCAACGCGCCTCCAGATAGAGCATGGAGCGGCCCTCGCTGTGGCCCATGAGGGCCTCGGAGCCGGTGCCCGAGGTGAAGCGGGTCTTGATGCCCCGCGAGGCGTAGGCCGAGGCCAGGAACGCCTTGGACCAGGGGGTATCGTCGCCATCCACAAAGGCGCCCGCTGTGCCATAGACGGAGAGAGTCTCGGCATAGCTGGTGAGGCCCTTGAAGCCCAGGCGCAGGCTGACGCCCTCCTCCACGGCGCACTGGGTGAGGACGCCGGGGCGCCCCACCTGGCTGCCCACCAGGATGGCCAGGGCGTTCAGCGGGGCGTAGCGGGCCACACCCACGGTGGTCTCCACTTCGGCGAACCCGCGCAGGGCGGCCTCGGCGGCGTCGGCGGCCAGCAGGGCCGGGTGTTCCTTGCGGTTGGTGACGTGGGCCTGGTTGGCGGGGGTGCGGCGAACCCGCATCTTGGCCAGGGCCAGCATCATCTCCAACACGCTCAGGTGGCCCACGATCTCCACCAGCTTGGCTGCCGTGCAGCCCGCCGCCAACCGGATGATCTCGGCGCGGGGAACGTTCACATCCACCAGCATGCGGGCGATGGTCTCCGAGGGGGTGCCCATGGCCACAGGGGCCACGGCCAGATCCAGGGCGTGCTCGGCGATAAAGAGGTCCAGCAGGTCCATCTTCTCGCGCGGTATGCCATCCATCTCGATCACGCGCCCCTGGCGCAGCGCCAGGCCGGGCCGGGGGTCCAGGGGGCTCTCGCTGACGATCAGGCCGACCTCGGGCCACTCGTGGACGAAGGAATCCTGATGGATGGGGCGCTCATCGAGGATGGCGAAGCGTTTCGAGCGTCGCATGGGGGCAATCTCCCGATTGGCAGGGCGTGCTCACGTGTGGGGAGATTGTAGCATAGGAGGGAGGGCGGACCAATCGCCTTCTCTCTTGTGCGGACAGGTAACGATGGGAGATGTATTGTAGAGCAGCGAAGGGGCGATCTCACTCTGTGAGCCGGCGGATGCGAATCCGGCTTTCGGTTACCGTTACCATCACACCTGAGCCCAGCCTATCGCCGTGTTCCCCGAAGATTGCCTCAAGGTAGCGATTCACATTGTTGGGGCGCATGTCCTGCAGACGGAGTGTTACGACACAGGGCAGAGCGTTGGTGCTTTCGGCCATCAGTGCGCCAAAGTCGAGGTCGTGGGTCTAGAGGGTTTGGGACTGCTGGCGAGCGAGCTCCAGCACAGGGGCATCGTCGAGACGATCAAGACCAAGCTCATGCAGATGCTCCGCCTCGTGCCCCAGGCTACGCAAGAACTCCACGGTTCTCGGCGAGATGCCCATGTCGGCCAGGAATTTCATGGGGCGCTAATCTCGATGGCATAGACGGATTCATCGGCCAGCCAGGCGGCATAGGCCAGCGCCTGACGGACATCCTCCAGCTCCAGATAGGGGTACTGCTCCACGATCTCCTGCGGAGCCATGCCGTTGGCGACCAGGTTCACCACCAGCGAGACGGGCACACGCATGCTCCGGATGCAGGCGCGTCCCCCCAGGATGCTGCGGTCAAAAGTCACACGGTCACATGGATACATCGTCCCTCCTGGGCCATGCATGGCCAGGCTCAACAGCCATCCGTCTACAGCATAAGCATAAATGGCCGCCAGCCAACTCCTCTTCCAGGAAAGCCCTGAGCACGGACGGCAACTACTATGCCCCTTTGACACGCCCCCGCCCCCCGGCTAACATGCGCCTCGCGTAAGGACCCTCAGGGAGGTTGCCGTGGCTGCTGGTGAACGGCTTGAACAAGGGGAGGGCTCGGGCCACCGTCCTCAGGAATACGGCGTGCTGGTGGTGGGCATCCTCTCGGTCTCTACCGCCTCGATCCTCATCCGGCTGGCGGGAAGCGAAGCGCCGCCTCTGGCGGTGGGCGCCTGGCGCTTGCTTCTGGCCACCCTCTTCCTGGCGCCGGTGGCCTGGCCGCGCCTGCGCCGCGAGTGGCGCCTGTTGGGGCGCCGGGAGATCCTGGCCTTGCTGGGCTCCAGTCTGGCCCTCACCCTGCACTTTGCCGCCTGGCTCTACTCCCTTTCGCTGACCACCGTGGCCAGCTCGGTGATCCTGGTCTCCACCAATCCGATCTTTGTGGGGCTGGCCAGCCACTTCCTGCTGCGGGAGCGGGTGGGCTGGCGCACCACCCTGGCCATCGGCATCACCGTCGTCGGCAGCATCATCGTCAGCTATGGCGATCTGGCCTTCTCCGGATGGGCCCTGCTGGGCAACGCCCTGGCGCTGGTGGGGGCCGTGGCGGGCTCGGCCTACATCCTGCTGGGGCGAGGGGTGCGCCGCCGCCTCTCCACCTGGGCCTATGTCTGGCCTTGCTATGGGCTGGCCGGCCTGTTCCTGCTGCTGATCTGCCTGGCGACGGGCCAGCCGCTGCTGGGCTATACCCCCCAAACCCTGCTGATCCTGGCGCTGTTGGCCCTGGTGCCCCAGATCCTGGGGCACTCGGCGTTCAACTGGGCACTGGGGCGCTTTAGCCCCATCCTGGTGACGGTGGCGCTGCTGGGGGAACCGATCGGCGCGACGGCGCTGGCGTTCCTGGTGCTGCACGAGGCGCCCTCGCAGATGACCTTTATCGGCGGGCCGCTGATCCTGGCGGGCATCCTGCTGGCCTCCCTGGCTGAGGCGCGCCCGGCGGACGGACCTCGTCGCTGAAGGGGGCGTCGCGCTTGCCCGGCCTCTGACCGGAGGCAAAACACCCCTCGCGCCCAAAGAAACGAGGGCCAACCCTGCCGCATGCATGCGTGACGCATGGCTGCGTACGAGTTGGCCCTCTGGTGTCGGGGCGAGACGATTTGAACGTCCGACCACTTGAACCCCATTCAAGTGCGCTACCTGGCTGCGCTACGCCCCGAACATGGGCAGAACCCGTTGCGGTATCAAGCCCCGTGATGCACTACCCCTAGTGGCCTTTGGCAGCCCCTTTCTCTGACAACGTTATGCGCCCCGCTCACCCACGAGAGGAGCGCATCATGGCACGCCGCAGCAATGGAGAGGGCGCTATCACCCAGCGCATCGGGGGCGAGTGGTTGGTATCCGGACCCAAGACCATGGCGGGCCTCCTGGCCATCACCTCGGTCCCCGAGGCGGTGGGCGCCCTGGGCATGCGACCGCGGTGGTCGCTGAGAGAGCTTGCGAATGGAGACAAAGCGGGAACAGGCAGATAGATTCAGGACAAGTCTCTGCCTGTGTATGGGAACAGGACCATCGCCTAGCAAGTGGCGAGTGAGAATGGGGCGTGGCCAGACGGTGAGCAGACTGGCGCTGCAATGCCCTGGAGCGCGGGTTGGTTCGCTACGCCTGGCCGGCACGGGCCCAGGACGACCTGTCTTGGCGCTTCTGCCAGTGCAAGTGGTGGCGTCAAGCCCACCTGTGGGTGATCGTGCGCACGCGAAACCCGCTTCTGCGGACTGGGGATGAGAAGCCAGGTTGACGCACCGACACCGATGGGGAGGGGGCTCAGCCTTGACAGCGCTTTGCCTCGGCGTGTATCTTTGCACGTAGCCACCGCATCGATTCCGATACGAGCAGCCAGAGCCCAGACTGAATCGAGAGGCCGACCATGAGCATATTCTCTGTGCGCCAAGCTGTTGTGGATGAGTACCGCGAGTATGTCCAGAGCTTTCTCAGAATAGCTGATCCCAGGATAGAGGCCCGAGTCCGCGAGGAGCTGCTAGAGAACCACGTCCTCTGGCCCGACGCACTTCTGCAATTGAACCCGACCTATGCGTGGGGAGAGCCAATTGAGGACTTGGTCCACTCCGGACGCCTTCACCCTGAGTGCGCCAGGCTGTTTCGACGTGGTGACGAGCCCTATCGTCTCCACAAGCATCAGAGCGATGCCATCAACTTGGCTCTTGAGGGCCAATCCTATGTGGTCACCAGCGGAACCGGTTCAGGCAAGTCCCTAACCTACTTTGTTCCCATCTTCAATCAAGTGCTACAGAACAACCCCTCACAAGCTAGGGTGCACGCCATCGTCGTGTACCCGATGAACGCGCTTGTGAACTCTCAGTATCAGGCGCTTGAGGAGCTAGCCAGAGCCTATCAGAAGCGCATGGGTCGACCGATGCCAGTCCGCTTTGCCAAGTACACCGGGCAAGAGACCCTGGAGGAAAAGCGCGGGTACCAGCTGTCTCCCCCTCACATCCTGCTGACCAACTATGTGATGCTTGAGCTAATGTTGGTGAGGCGTCGTGAGCGCGAGTTCGTGGACCAGACGCGTACCGCTCTTCGTTACCTGGTGCTGGACGAACTGCACACCTACCGGGGACGCCAAGGAGCTGACGTGGCGATGCTTGTTCGCCGTCTGCGCGAGCGAGCGGGCAACCCCAACCTGGTGTGCATCGGGACCAGCGCGACTATGGCTAGCGGTAGGTCCTCTGGCGAGCGCAAACAGGCAGTGGCTGCGTTTGCGAGCAAGCTGTTCGGGGTACACATTCCCGCCGAGCACATTGTCGAAGAATCGCTGCAACGGTCCATGCGTCCACTGGAAGTCAAGAATAGCGAAGAGCTGAGCCAAAGTGTCCAGGAACCTATGCCACGTGACTGGCTCGCTTTTCGTCAACATCCTTTGAGTGCATGGATTGAGGCGACGTTTGGCATCACGCAAGATCCAGACGGAGCGCTCCGCCGCGTGAGACCTATCTCTCTCAAGGAGGGTGCTAGTCGCCTCGCCCGAGACACCGGGCTCCCGATCGAGTCCTGCACCAGCGCGTTGACCGAAGGCCTGCTGGCTGGCACAGAGGTACCCAGATCCGACCCTGAGAACGACCAAGCTTTTGCCTTCAAACTGCACCAGTTCATCTCCCAGGGCGGGTCCGTCTATGCAACCATCGAACCGCCCAGTGAACGCTACCTTACCATGAGTGGCCAGTACTATGCCCCTGGCGATGGGGAGCGGCTCTTGTTTCCATTGGTTTTCTGCCGTCAGTGTGGGCAGGAGTACTATACTGTGCAGCGAGTTGGCAGTAGCCTGCGCCCTGATGTCGAGTCCTGGCAGGCTCTGGCAACTGAGCAGGAAGAAGAAGAGGATCGACAAAGGGGCTACTTGATGCTGGACCTCGAAGGTCGCTGGCGATACGACCCCTTGCTTCTACCAGAGCATTGGCTAGACAAGTCGGGGCGCGTGAGCAGTCGGTATCGGCCCTATGTGCCCGAGTTGGTCCATGTTACGGCTCGCGGAGAGTTGTTGGAGGAAGATAGACCTGGCTCTGTGCCCGGGTGGTTCCTGAGGAAGCCTTTCTTGCTCTGCCTCAACTGCGCTGAGGCCTATACGCTCCGGGACAAGAGCGACTTTCGCAAGCTCTCTCGCCTTTCGAGCGAAGGACGCAGCACGGCCACGACGCTGCTAAGCCTATCCGCCGTTTCCGCACTTGTTCGGGAGGGCACAGAGCGGGAAGCGCAGAAGGTTCTCAGCTTTACCGATAATCGCCAGGACGCCTCACTGCAGGCAGGGCACTTTAACGACTTTGTGCAGGTAGCTATCTTGCGTTCAGCAGTCTATGCTGCCCTGCAGGAACACCGAAGCCTTGATTTCTCTCGCATCGGACAATGTGTAGCCGATAGAGTTGCTCTCGAGCTGAGTGACTATGCGCAACAGGAGAATCTCGACCCTGAGAGTCCGCAAGCGCGACAGGTCCGCAATACGTTCCAGGACCTGCTGTCGTATCGTATCTTCGAGGACTTGAGGCGCGGTTGGCGAGTTGTGCAACCCAACCTAGAGCAGAGTGGCCTGCTCCGTGTGGACTATCGCGGCCTTCACGAGCTTGCCCGACGTGAGGACTATTGGCAAGACATGCCGTTCTTCGGCAGCCTATCTCCCCAAGTGCGGGAAAGCCGACTACGAACCATTCTAGATGAGATGCGCCGCAACCTGGCCATTCAGACCCCCTATTTGGAGCCAGAGGAACAAGATCATCTCGCACGACGGATAGCAGACCATCTCAACGCTTACTGGAGCATTGAACGCAGTCAGATGCGCTACGCGGCTCGGTATGTATTGCCAGACGAGGAGCGACTCACGGGTGATTATGCCCTATCCAGTCGAGGGACCATCGGTCTATGGCTACGGGCCCAATGGCGCCAGGATATGGGAGGTGATGTCAGCGTCGAGCAATACGATAACCTCATCACCGCCTTGGTCAATGCCCTCGAGCGTTTTGGGCTATTGATCGCGGTGCAACGACGCCGCGGTCGGGCTGCAAGCACCGGGTACCGCATTCCGGAGAGCGCTCTCCTGTGGTGCATCGGGGATGGGACCGTCGCCTACTCGCCCTTGCGGCGCCGGCAAGCCGCGGGCGACGCATATAGCTCTCCCCGGGAGTGCCCTAACGCGTTCTTCCACCAGCTCTACAGCCGGGGCGCGGCGGAATTGCGCCGGATGCGTAGCGGCGAGCACACAGCCCAAGTCAACTATGACGAGAGACAGCGACGCGAGGAACAATTCCGCGCGGGTGAGTTGAGCAGCCTCTTCTGTTCCCCCACGATGGAGCTGGGTATCGACATCGCCGACCTCAACGTCGTCCATATGCGAAATGTGCCACCAACGCCTGCCAACTATGCTCAGCGTAGTGGGCGAGCCGGGCGCGCGGGCCGGCCGGCCCTTGTGCTCGCCTACTGCTCCAACTGGAGCGGCCATGATCAGTACTACTTTCGCCGGCGCGAGGATATGGTGGCAGGCTCTGTGGTGCCCCCGCGCCTGGACCTGACGAGCGAGGACCTGGTGCGTGCTCACATCCAGGCCGTGTGGCTCGCTTTTACCGGGATTGACTTGAAAGATTCGGTGGATTCGCTTCTCGATGTGGCGCGAGAGGGATGTCCACTTCGAGAAGAGGTGGCCGAACAACTTCATCTGAGTGACGCTACCAGACGGCAGTGCCTGCAGGCCTGCCGCAACATACTCGCGGAATGTGGCCAAGAGCTGCGGGCCGTCGAGTGGTACTCGGACGATTGGCTGACTCGCGTCCTGGATTCTGCGCACCAGCAGTTCGACAAAGCATTTGACCGATGGCGTGAGCTCTTTACCCAAGCACTTGCCCAGTTTGAGCAGGCCCACGACCTGCAGCTGCACGCCTACCTCGTACGAGAGACCGATGTCGACAAGACAAGCGTCAATCCCGAGTACATGCGCCGTGAAGCGCAACGTCAGCTCGACCTGCTTCAGTGCCGGGGTCTCCGTTTTGGCGACGAGTCCGATTTCTACCCCTATCGCTATCTGGCCGCTGAGGGGTTCCTGCCTGGCTACAACTTTCCTGCGCTGCCTATACGCGCCTACATAGCACGAGGCTCTCGGGGCGAGTACATCTCAAGGCCACGCCTTCTGGCCATCAATGAGTTCGGACCCGAGAACATCATCTACCATGAGGGGGCCAAGTACAGCGTCGACCGTGTCTTCCTATCAGGGGGTGACCCGGAAGAGCGCTTTGTGCGCGCCAAGATCTGCAATGTCTGCGGTTATGTCCACGAGGGAAGCGGGCTGAACGACGAATTCTGCCACTATTGCGAGTCTAGGCTAAGCGGTGATTCAGAGTACCTTGGCAATCTCCTAGAGATGCCTACCGTCGGAACGCAGCACCGCGAGCGTATCACCTGCGATGAGGAAGAACGCCGGCGCGAGGGATACGAGATCACGACCCATTTCCAGTTCGCTCCAACATCCGACTATCGCATCCAGCAGCGCCGCGCCGATGTGACGAACGCTGACAAGACGCCTCTGCTGCATCTCAACTATGCGCCCCAGGCCACCCTCTGGCGCATCAACCATCGCTGGCGGCGCAGCGGGGACTTTGGGTACATACTGGACCTCTCCGATGGCCGCTGGTTGAGCCGCGAGCGCGCCGCCAAGGCCAAGAAGGGCACGACGGTAGCGGGTGTGCGGCTCTTTGTCCGGCAGACTGCCAATGCCCTCCTGCTGCGCATCCCATCCCAGGGCAGCAAGCCCCCCAGTGAGGAGTTGGTCGCTACGCTGCAGTATGCTCTGCTGCGAGGCATCCAGCAGGAGTTTCAGGTCGAAGAGGGCGAGCTCGGTGTCGAGCGCTTGGGCAAAGAGGGCAACCTACGAGTCCTCATCTGGGAGGCAACGGAGGGGGGGCTCGGCGTCTTGCGGCGGCTGGTTGCTGAGCCTGACGCCATATCTCGTGTGGCCCGCACCGCTCTTGACACTCTGCACTTTGACCCAGATACCGGGGAGGACCGCCATCCTGCCAACAGGTCGGACGAGTGCGTGAGGGCCTGCTATGATTGCATCTTGTCCTACTATAATCAGCGTGACCACCAGTATCTCGACCGTCATCTGGTGCGCGACGTTCTGCTGACACTGCGAGACGCGACGACCCTCGCGGGCACCGAGAAGCGGCCGTATGCTCTGCAATACGTGTGGCTTCGGGAGCGCACCGATGCACGTTCCGAGTTGGAGCGCCGCTTTCTGGACGTCCTTTACAGCAACCGGCGCCGTCTGCCTGATTGGGCCCAGCAGCCCCTGCGAGACGTACCCTGCGTACCCGATTTCCTCTACGAGAACAACGTCTGCGTCTTCTGCGATGGCAGCGTCCATGACGAGCCCCAGCAGAGGGCTGAGGACGAGCGTCTGCGTCGAGAGTTGACTTTGAGGGGATACCGCGTGATTGTCATTCGCTATGACCAAGACCTCGAAGCTCAGATACGCCAGCACGAGGATGTCTTTGGAGAGGCTCAGTCATGAGTGCTACGCCTGGTTCGCTGGTGCGCTTTCGCGAGCGTGAGTGGATTGTGCTCCCCTCGCGAGACCCGGACGTCGTCCTGTTGCGCCCCATCGGCGGGAGCGGTCGAGAGATCTGCGGCGTCATTGCCCCGGTGGCAGACCTGATGGGCTACACGCTCCCTCACGAGCGGGTGACCGAGGCTGCTTTCCCGTCGCCGGAGCCCGGTGATGCCCAGGACCTGGCGGCGGTGCGGCTACTGCAGGAATCTGCCCGGCTGTTGTTGCGCGACGGCGCGGCCCCCTTCAAGTGCATCGGCCACTTGTCCTTCCGCCCAAGGCTCTACCAGTTTGTGCCGCTCATGATGGCCCTCCGCCAGGCTGTCGTACGGCTCCTTATCGCCGACGATGTGGGTGTGGGCAAGACGGTCGAGGCGGGCCTCATCGCTCGCGAACTGCTGGACCGAGGCCGGATCGCCAGGGTGGGAGTGCTCTGCCCACCCTATCTGTGCGACCAATGGCAGCGAGAACTGGCATCCAAGTTCGGCATCGATGCAGTAGTCATCGGCTCCAGCACCCTGGCGCGCCTGGAGCGGGATGCCCCGCCCGATGTCAGCGTGTTTCAGTACTACCCTCACTTTGTCGCCAGCATTGACCTGGTCAAGGGGCGCAACTATCGCCCCCAGATCGTGGCCAATTGCCCGAACCTGTTGCTGGTGGACGAGGCTCACGGTGCCGCGCAGCCGCCCAGCAAGCGTGGCGGAGGCTCGCAACAGCAGCGCCACGCCCTCTTGCGCGAGCTAGCCTGCAACCCGGCCCGCCATCTGGTGCTGTTGACGGCCACACCCCATAGCGGCGTCGAGGAGTCGTTCCTATCCATCTTGGGCCTCTTGCGGCCCGAGTTCGCCAGCCTTGACCTTGCCCGGCTTCAGGACACGGAATACGAGGAGGTGGCCCGGCACTTTGTTCAGCGGCGACGGCAGCACGTGTTGCACTATCTCGACGAAGATACGCCCTTTCCTACCAGGGATGAGACTGATTCGGAGCTGCCCTACACCTTCTCGCCTCAGTACCGGAGCTTCTATGAGCAAGTCTACGCCTTTGCCCAGGGCATCGTGCGCTCGGCCGAGGCGCTCTCTGGCTGGAAGCGCCGCATGCGCTATTGGTCGGCCCTGGCGCTTTTGCGCTGCATCACCTCCTCGCCAGCGGCGGCGGAGGCGGCGCTGATGAAGCGCGCGGGCGCCGATGGAGCCGAGACCGATCTCTCGGCTTACGAGGCGGCCACTGATGATGAGGTCGACGAGACTTTTGCCCCTGGTGTGATGGATGGTGTGAATGCAGAGGTGACCCACGACGCCGCCCCTCGGGAGACCTTTGAGGCCCTGGAGAGTGACCCGGGCTGGCCGGAGCGCGAGCGCCGCCGCCTAAACCAGTTCGCGCGCCAGGCCCGTAGCCTCAAGGGCAATGCGGATACCAAGCTCGATACCCTGACCCAGCGGGTGCGGCAGCTGCTCGAGGAGGGCTACCGACCCATCGTCTGGTGCCGCTACATTGCCACGGCCGACTATGTGGCTGAGGAGCTCCAAAAGGCGCTCCAGGGCACCTACCCTGGGCTGCGCATCGTCTCGGTGACCGGCGCCCTGCCTGACCAGGAGCGCCGCCTCAAGGTGGAGCAGCTCGCCGAGAGCGAGCGCCGCGTCCTGGTCGCTACCGATTGCCTGAGCGAGGGCATCAACCTGCAAGAGCACTTTGATGCTGCCATCCACTATGACCTGCCCTGGAACCCCAACCGCCTGGAACAGCGCGAGGGTCGCGTGGACCGCTTTGGCCAGCCCAAGCGTGTGGTCAAGGTCGCCCTGCTCTATGGCCGCGATAACCCCGTGGATGGCGCCGTGCTGGACGTGCTCATTCGCAAGGCGCGTGATATTCGCAACCAGCTCGGCATCTCGGTGCCCGTGCCGGTGGATAGCGAAGGCATCATCGAGACGGTGATGCGCTCGCTGTTCCGTCAGGCGCAGCCCTTCCCCACTCAGCTCAGGCTCTTTGAGGCGCCTCGCGACGCCCAGGACGCCGTGGCCGCCATGCACCAGGAGTGGGAGCGGGCGGCCGAACGGGAAGAGCAATACCGCGCTCGCTTTGCTGCCCAATCGCTGGACGAGGCGGCGCTACGCGAATTGCTGGACCAAGCCGATGACGTCCTGGGCAGCCCAGATGACGTGCGGCGTTTTGTGCAGAACGCTGCCCAACGGCTGGCGTTTGGTTTGCGTCGGCTCTCCGGCGACGCCTGGGAGTTGGCCCATGACCAACTCCCGCCTGCAATCCGGCAGCGGACCGCCTCTGCCTTGCCCCGTGACCTGCGGCGCTGCCTGGAGCGCGACGAGCCCGTAACCTGGCGCATCACCTTCACCTCGCCCACGCCCGAGGGGCTGGACTATGTGGGACGCAACCATCCCCTGGTCGAGGCCCTGGCCGAGCATCTCATTGACCTGGCCTTTCACCCCATCGACGCCCATGGGCCCGTCAGCCGTTGCGGCGTCATCCAGACGGACGCGGTGGACCTCTGGACGACGCTGGCGCTTTTGCGGTTGCGCTACCTTCAGCGAGGCGAGGGCGATGCCGCCTCCAGCCTGGCCGAGGAGACTCTGGTGTGGGGCTGGCGCGGCCTGCTCCCCGATGTCACGCCGCTCTCCCTTGGCGAGGCCGCCGACCTGTTGCGCAGTGCCGGTCCCTCCGCCAACGTCCCGCCCGCCCAGCGACAGCAGTCCCTCGAGATGGCTCTGGAGACCTGGCCCGGCCTGCGCTCCCTTTGGGATACGCTGCACCAACGACGGGCCCAGGAGCTGTCCGAGAGCTATCGGCGGCTGACGGAGCAGGGACCACCGCCGCATCTGGAGCCCGTCAGCCCTCCTGACCTGTTGGGTTTGGTGGTGCTTCTGCCGATACCGGGCGGCGCGCGGAGAGGAGCCCGCCCATGAGCACCTATACCGCCGTGCGCATCGAGGGCGGCCTGCTCTCCTCCGATTTCCTGGAGACCGTCACCGAGCGGGCCGGCCAGCGCCCCGCCGACTTTGGTCTGGACCGCGGCCGCTCCGTGCTGGACGAGGCAACCGCCGCCTGGGGTGATGCCCGCGCCTACTGGGATGCCTTTCAGAAGCGACTGGCCCGCCAGACCAGCGAGTCTCCCGTGACCATCACCCGCGAGCAGTGGGTCATCCCTCTGCTGGAGGCCCTGGGCTACAGCCTGACGTTCCAGCGTAGCGCCGCCGAGCTGGCCGGGCAGCGCTACAGCATCTCTCACCGCGCAGGGGCCGAGCCCGAGGCGCCCCCCGTGCACATTGTGGGGTATGACCAGGACCTGGGCGAGCGCAACCCTTCACGCATCAGCCAGATGGCGCCCCATGCCCTGCTGCAGGATTACCTCAACCGCACCGACCATCTGTGGGGGGTGGTCACCAACGGGCGCGTGCTGCGGCTGCTGCGCAACGCCTCCTCCTTTACCCGGCCCACCTACATCGAGTTCGACCTGGCTACCATGTTCACCGCCGGGCTGCTGGACGAATTCCTGCTGCTCTATCGCCTGGCCCACCGCACGCGGCTGCCCCAAGGTGTCGAGGATGCCCCGGCCTGTTTGCTGGAGCAGTATCACCTGCAGACTGTCGAAGAGGGCGGGCGCATCCGCGAGGCCCTGCGTGACGCCGTCGAGCACGCTCTGGTCACCCTGGGCAACGGGTTTCTGCGCCACAGGCGCAACGACGCCCTGCGCGAGGCCGTGGCCAGCACGCGCCTCTCCCCCGAGGGCTATTATCAGGAGCTGCTCTACCTCATCTACCGGCTGCTCTTTCTCATGGTGGCCGAGGAGCGCCAGCTCCTGCAGGCCGCAGACACCGAATCTCGCCAGCTCTACCGGCGCTATGAAGCCCATCTGAGCCTGGCGCGGCTCCGACGCCTGGCCGAGGAGCCGTTGGGGGCGCCCCAGCGCTATGATGATTTCTACCTGGGCCTGCGCGCCCTGTTCCACGTGTTGCGCGAGCCGCAGCTTTGCCCGCCCCTGGGCCTGGCGCCCCTCAACGGCGAGCTCTTTGACAGGAGCAAGCTGCATCACCTGGAGGACGCCTACCTGGATAACGGCGCCGCGCTGGAGGCCATCGGGGCCCTCTCCTCGTTTGTGCCCCAGGGCGAGCGGGTGCGCCGCCGCGTCAACTATGGCGCTCTGGATGTGGAAGAGCTGGGCAGCGTCTATGAGAGCCTGCTCGATTACCAGCCCGTCCTCGAGACCACCGGCGCCGGCATCCGCTTTGGCCTCATCCAGGGCACCGAGCGCAAGTCCACCGGCTCCTACTATACCCGGCCCGAGCTGGTCAACGAGCTGGTCCGCTCGGCTCTGGCGCCCGTCATCGAGGCGCGGCTGGCCGCCACCGACGGCTCCCCGGAGGCCCGCCAGGAGGCCCTGCTGGACCTGAACGTCTGTGACCCGGCCTGCGGCTCGGGCCACTTTTTGCTGGCCGCCGCCCGTCGCATCGGGGCCGAGCTGGCCCGGGTGCGCAGCGGCGAGCAGGAGCCCACCCCCGAGGCGTTGCGCGTCGCCATTCGCGATGCCATCACCCACTGCGTCTATGGCGTGGACCGCAACCCCCTGGCCGTGGACCTGTGCAAGGTGGCCCTCTGGATCGAGGGCTATGCCCGGGGCAAGCCCCTGACCTTCCTCGACTATCGCATCCGTTGCGGCGATTCGCTGGTGGGCGTGTTCGATCTGGACGTCTTGCAGCAGGGCATCCCCGACGAGGCCTATACCCCCGTCTCCGGCGACGACAAGCCCGTTGCCCGGGGCCTGCGCGACCGCAATCGCCAGGAGCGGGAGGGGGGCCAACGCGATCTGTGGGTGGAAGGGAAGGCGGCTCCCGGCATCGAGGCGGTGCTCCAGGCCCGGCGCGACCTGCTGGCCATACCCGAGGACACGGCCGAGCAGGTGACCCGCAAACGCCAGCGGGCCGCGGCCCTGCACAGCACCGAGGCCTGGCAGCGCCTCGAGGGCGCCTGCGACCTGTGGACGGCCGCCTTCTTCGCGCCCCTGACCCGCGAGGGGGCCGAGCGGGCGCCCACCACGGCCACGGTGCGGGCCTATCTGGCCGGGGGCGCCGCGCCCAGGGGCGTGGGAGAGGCGTCGCTGGCCCTGGCCGCCCGGCTGCGCTTTTTCCATTGGCCCCTGGAGTTCCCCGAGGCGCTGGAGGCGCGCGGCGGCTTTGACGTGGTGCTGGGCAACCCGCCGTGGGACATGCTTCAGCTCGACCCGCAGGAATTCTTTGCCACGCGCGCCCCGGAGGTAGCCAACGCGGCCAACATGGCCGCTCGCAGCAGGCTCATCAAGGCTCTGAAGACGAAGGATAGATCTCTTTATGATGCATACGACAGGGCTCAGTATCTGAGTGACAAGACGAAGAACTATGCTCATGCCAGTGATAGGTATCCCCTCTCTTCGTTCGGTCGGGTCAATGTGTCTTCGCTCTTTGCGGAACTCGGCTCGCATGCCATCAATGCGTCAGGCCGAGCGGGGATGGTTTTGCCGACGGGCATCGCCACCAACTCCTTCACTCAGTACTTCTTCGCTCATCTCGTGGAGACAAACCAGCTCGCCAGCCTGTACGACTTTGAGAACCGGGAAGCCCTGTTTCCTGGTGTGCATCGTTCCTACAAGTTCTCGCTGCTGACCCTGGCGGGGCGGGGCGACGGCGACGCCGCCGCCCGCGAGATGAGTTTTGCCTTCTTTCTCACGCACCCGCGGCAACTGGCAGACCCGGAGCGGACCTTTCGTCTGACGCCCGAGGATTTCGCCCGCATCAACCCCAACACCCTCACCTGCCCCATCTTTCGCACCCGGGCCGACGCCGGGCTGACCCGGCGCATCTACCGGCGGGCGCCCGTGCTGGTCAACGAGGCCACGGAAGAGAATCCGTGGGGCATAAGGTTCCAGTTGATGTTCATGATGAACACCGACTCGGCGCTCTTTCGCACGCGGGAGGAGCTGGAGGCCGAGGGCTGGACGCTGCGCGGCAACGCCTTTTGCCGGGGCGAGGGCGCCGGGATCGGCTACCTGCCCCTCTACGAGGCCAAGATGATCTGGCAGTTCGACCACCGCTTCAGCAGCTACGCAGGCGTGACGTCGCGCCAGAGCACGCACCTGCCGGACACCACCGACGAACAACACCGCGACCCGGCCTTCACCCCCCAGCCCTGGTATTGGGTGCCCGAGGAAGAGGTGCGGCAGCGCCTGGGGGATTGGAAGCGTGGCTGGCTCCTGGGCTTCCGAAGGATTACCAACGCAACGAACGAGCGGACGATTGTCGCGTCGCTACTACCTGCCACCGGTGCTGGTGACGTGTTGCCGGTCTGCCTTAGCAGCGCGTCTAGCACTCTCATGGCCTGCCTGCTTTCGAACATGAACGCATTGGCTGCGGACTACATAGCTCGACAGAAAGTGGGGGGTACGCATCTGGACTTCCACTATGCTAGACAACTCCCGGTGCTGCCGCCAGACGCCTACAGCGCCGACGACCTGCGGTTCATCGTGCCGCGGGTGCTGGAGCTGGTCTACACCGCGTGGGACCTCGAGCCCTTTGCCGACGACGTGTGGGCCGAGGCGGACGAGCCGCTGCGCCAGGCCATCCGCTCCCAGGCGGCGGCCAACGTACGCTCTCTGAGCGTCGGGGCCGCCGGCGGCCGTGAGTCGCCGCCGGGCGGGCTGGCCGGGGGCGAAGAGGGGCTCGCGCCCTTCCGCTGGGATGCCGAGCGGCGGGCCGTGCTGCGCGCCGAGCTGGACGCCTACTACGCCCGGCTCTATGGCCTCTCGCGAGACGACCTGCGCTACATCCTGGACCCCGCCGATGTCCATGGCGAGGGCTTTGCCGGCGAGACGTTCCGGGTGCTCAAAGAAAAGGAGATCCGGCAGTACGGCGAGTACCGCACCCGCCGCCTGGTGCTGGAGGCGTGGGATAGGTTGTGAGGACGAAGCGCTGGTGGCGCATGGCCCACAGAGGCCCGGGGCCCGGATGACAGCGTTGGCCTCCGGCCAGGTCGAGGCGATCGCCACAGGGAGGATAGGTGTACCATAAAGATCGGCGAACTCCTGGATGCCATACAGACCAGGATGCGGTGCTCCCCGAGTTTCAGCGGGTGTATGTCTGGAGCAAAGAGCAGGCCAAGCAACTCCTCGTCTCTCTGGCCAGAGACTTGCCGGTGTGAGGCCTGTTGTTCTGAAAGACAACGGACCCGCCCGAGCTCAAGAACGTCTCTGGGCCGGTGGAGAGGTTCGGCGCGCTGAGTCTCATCCTGGATGGCAGCAGCGCCTGACTACGCTGTACATGCTCATCAGGGGCGAGATTCCGCCCTACTACCGCGAGAGCGACATCTCTCGCCAAGGCATATGGCGGAGTGGATTGGTTCCATGGCGCCCCCCTTGTTGCCGGCGCTGGCTCGGCCTATAGCATCCAGAGCCACCACATATTCCCCACTGCGCTGCTGTATCAGGGTCCGTATGATGCCGAAAATCACCTGCACCGCCAGGTCGTGAATGAGCTGGCGAATCGGGCCTTCCTCACCGCCGAATCGAACAAGAGCCTGGGGACGAGCTCTCCTGAGGACCATGTGCCCATTGTCGAGCAGAACTGTCCGGGAGCCCAGGCCAACCAATGCATTCCCATGAACCCAGAGCTATGGCGGCTGGAGCGCCATGACGACTTTTTTGAGGCGAGAAGAGAGCTCATCGCCAACAGACTCAACATGTTCATGGAGTCCCTTCTCAGCCAGCCGGAAGCCAGGAGTGAGCGCTCCGTGGCTGAGCTGATAGAGCTGGGCGAGAGCGCCACCCTCGAATTCCAGAGCTCCCTGCAGGGGAACATGGTGCGCAAGCAGACCGACCAAGCTCTGCGTACCGAGGTTCTCAAGACGATCGTGGCCTTTGAACTCGGGTGGCGGCACCCTTCTCATTGGCGTGGAGGACGATGGCAACGTCTGCGGCCTGACGCAGGATCTCAAGACCACGGGCGATTCTCGAGACAAATACGAGCAGCTTCTGGCCAACCTGATTGCCGCGCGCATCGGTGCGCACATTGCCCACCTCGTGCCCATCCGATTTGAGGCGCTTGACGGCGCTCAGGTATGTGTCGTTGAGGTTGACAGAGGTCTGTCCCCTGCCTACCTGCAAGATACGGGCGGAGCCGCCTTCTATGTGCGTCTCGGAGCCACTTGGCGCCAACTGGATGTAGAGGAAGCCACGGGCTACATTCAGACCAACTGGGAGTAGCCGTCCGTGTAGCTGCTGCAACCCGGCCTGGGGATCGAGACCAGATGAGGCGCGTTGCACCCGCAGGCATCACGCCAGGGCAGAACACCCCAATGGAACGGGGATGGGTGCGCGATAAAAAGGGGAGCCAACCCTTGCGAGTTGGCTCCCACGTGTCGGGGCGAGACGATTTGAACGTCCGACCACTTGAACCCCATTCAAGTGCGCTACCTGGCTGCGCTACGCCCCGAACACGGGCAGAGTATATCACTCCCCTTCGGATCGGGCAAATGCCGTGGGCCGTCAAGTCTGCATGGACATAGGTCCGCGGCCGTAGCTGAGGAACCCTTGGCCTCTCCTCGCTTCGCCTGCTGCAGGAGATCCCTGGGCCAATTCTTGACTATTTTACTCAAATATGCTATCCTACGGGCAATAAGGAGGTGACCTCATGGAGAACCTGCGCCGCTCGTTGCGACGATGGAGCCCCGTCCGGCTGCTGGAACGGTTCGCGCTGTGGCTCGCCGGCGGTTCGTCGCCCGTGAGACTGCATCCCGCCGATCGCAGCGATGTCCCCTCGCGGCTCTGCCCCACCGTGGCCCTGCAGAGCGTGCCCGTGCATCCAGAGCGCCGCCGTCCCAGGATGCGCTGAACGCGCGCCTCAACGATTCGCGGTGATCCTCAACGCGCCAACCCCTGAGGGTTGGCGCGTTCAAGCGTTGCCCCATTTTGACAACCTCGCCTCCCCGTGCTATGATGCCCGCCATACGTTGCGAGGTACAAGGGATGCATAGCAGCCATCAAGGTATAGAAGAGCAGGGGGCCCAGTCCCTCTGCCTGAAGAAGAGCAAGCGTCAAAAGCCGGCCCCCTGGTCAGGCTAAGCTTGCTCACGCCTCGTAACAAGAGGTTTTCCGAAGACAAGAGCGGCTCCCCAGACCAGGGGGGGCGCTCTTTTTTTCATGCCCACCATCGGCGCCCGGTCCCGCAGTGTTGCCCCGGCGATGGTACAACCTGGATCAGAAAGGAGGTGAGAGACATGATCGGTACCTGCCCTGAATGCGCAGCCGAGATCGAGCTGGATGATCCCCTCGAGGGGGAGATCGTGGATTGCCCCGATTGCGGCGTCGAGCTGGAGGTCGTGAGCGTGGACCCGTTGGTCCTGGATATGGCGCCCGAGGAAGAGGAAGACTGGGGAGAATAGGTAAATGCCCATTGATCAGTTCAGCATCATCGAGTCAACACTGCGGGAAGGCGAGCAATTCGTCGGTGCGAACTTTACCACCGAGCAAAAGGTCCAGATCGCCCAGGCGCTGGATGCCTTTGGCGTCGAGTACATCGAGGTGACCTCGCCCGTTGCTTCGCCTCAGAGTATGCATGACTGCCGAACCATCGCCGGGCTGGGCCTCAAGGCCAAGGTTCTTACCCACGTGCGCTGCACCCTCTCCGACGCCGAAGCCGCCATCGCGACGGGCGTGGATGGCATCGACCTGCTCATCGGCACCTCCTCCATGCTGCGCGAGTTCAGCCATGGCATGGATATCCCGACGATCCTGGAGCGCGCCCGCGATGTGATCGCCCATATCCTGGATCGGGGGTTCGAGGTGCGCTTTAGCACCGAGGACTCTTTCCGGAGCAATCTGGACGACATCCTCACCATCTATGAGGCCGTCGCCGATCTGGGCGTGAACCGCGTGGGCATCGCCGATACCGTAGGCGTGGCGACACCGCTGCAGGTGTATGACCTGGTGCGGCGCGTGCGCGAGCGCGTCTCGTGCGATATCGAGTTCCACGGCCACAACGACTCGGGCTGCGCCATCGCCAACGCCTACTGCGCCCTGGAGGCCGGCGCCACCCACGTGGATACCAGCATCCTGGGCATCGGCGAGCGCAATGGCATCGCCCCTCTGGGCGGCCTGGTCGCCCGCCTGTACGCCCTGGATCGCAACCTGGTAACCAAGTACAACTTGCCCCTGATCCGCGAGCTGGACGATATGGTGGCCGCGATCGTGGGCGTGGATATCCCGTTCAACAACTATATCACCGGCATCACCGCCTTTACCCACAAGGCGGGCATCCATGCCAAGGCCGTGCTCAACAATCCAGAGACCTACGAGATCCTGGCCCCTCAGGATTTCGGGCTCACCCGCTACATCAGCATCGCCCACCGGCTCACCGGCTGGAACGCCATCAAGGCGCGCGCCGAGCAACTGGGGTTGGCGCTGAGCGATGCCGAAGTGCGCGAGGCTACCGCCCATATCAAGGCTCTGGCCGACGAGAAGCCGATCGGCCTCGACGATGTGGACGCCGTCTTGCGGTCCAAAATCCACGAGCAGGGAGAAGAGGAATATGTCTGAGTTGCCAGCAGGGCTCACCCTTGCCGAGCAGATTCTTTCCCACGGGTCGGGCGCCATTGCGCGCGCCGGCGACCTGGTCATCGCACCCATAGATCGCTGCATGAGCCACGACTCGCTCACGCCAGAGGTCATCGAGGCGCTGCGTAACGAATTAAAGGCGGCCCACGTGTACGATCCAGAGCGCATCGCCGTGTTCGTGGATCATGTGGCCCCGGCGGCCTCGGTGGCCACCGCCAACGCGCAGATGAAGCTGCGCCGCTGGGTGGCCGAAGAGGGCATTGCGCACTTTTACGATGTGGGCGTGGGCGTGTGCCATCAGGTGATGATCGAAGAAGGGCTGGTGGCCCCCGGACAGATCGCCATCGGCACCGATTCGCATTCGAACGCCTACGGCGCCGTCGGCTGTTTCGGCACCGGCGTGGGCTCGCGCGATATGGCGCTGGCCATGGCCACCGGCCAGAACTGGTTTCGCGTGCCCGAAACTATCCGCATCGCCCTGCATGGCCGC
>DCTX01000028.1 GCA_002329325.1 Anaerolineales bacterium UBA1429 | reverse complement strand
CATTATCATTGATGAATGACACGCCGCGCCTGAGGAATTGACACCCCCGGCGACGCCGCTATCATTGTGTGCTGCAAGCATCCGGCGGCAGGGTCGCCGCCCGGTCCCCAAGCAGAGAAGGGAGCCCTGCCACCATGTCTCAACCCCATGCGCGCCTGCTGAACGCCCTGATCCAGGAGTATCGGCAAGCCTTCCCGCAATCCGAGGCGGCCCACGAGCGCGCGACGCGCGTGCTGGTGGATGGCATCAGCCACGGCGCCCGCACCCACAAGCCGTTCCCCTTGCGCATTCGCGCCGCCCAGGGCGCCTATGTCACCGAGGTAGGGGGCCGCCATCTGTTGGACTACTGGCAAGGACACTATGCCAACATCCTGGGCCACAACCCGCCCGAGGTCACTCAGGGGCTGGCCGCCATGCTCCAGGAGGGCTATGGCCTGCAGACAGGGCTGCCGGAGGAGCGCGAGGCCGAGTACGCCGAGCTGCTGGCCCAGGCCACCGGCGCCGACCAGGTGCGTCTGACCACCTCGGGCACCCTGGCCACCATGTACGCCCTGATGATCGCGCGGGCCCACACGGGGCGCAAGCGGGTGCTCAAGGTAGGGGGCGGCTGGCACGGGGCCAACCCCCTGGCCCTCAAGGGCGTGGCCCACAACGATAGCGGCTACGATCGCATTGATTCGGCGGGCATCTCGTCCTCCGCCGACGAAGAGATCCTGGTCACACGCTTTAACGATGTGGAGGCCCTGGAGCGGGCCTTTGCCCGCCAGGGCGACCAGATCGCCGCCTTTATCTTTGAGCCTTGCCCCAGCATCGCCGGCTTTATCCCCGCCAGCCCCGCGTACATGCAGGCGGCGCGCCGCCTCACGGCCCAACATGGCGCGCTCTTGATCCTGGACGAGGTCATCACCGGCTTTCGCTACTGCGCCTCGGGGGTCCAGCGCCTCTATGGCGTGCAGGCGGACATGACCACCTATGGCAAGGTCATCGGCGGCGGGATGCCCATTGCGGCCGTGGCGGGCCGCGCCGATCTGCTGGCCCTGATCAGCGAGGGCGCCTCCCCCCGGGTGTGGTTCAACGGCGGCACCTACTCTGCCCATCCCCTCTCGGTGCTGGGCGGCCTGCTCATGCTGCGCTACCTGGTCGAGCACGAGGCGCAGGTGTACCCGGCCCTGGCCGCCCAGGGCGAGCGGCTGCGCCGAGGCATCCAGGAGGCCATGGCCGCCGAGGGGGTTGCGGCCCGCTGCACGGGCGGGGGCAACGCCGCCGTTCGCGGGGGCTCTCTTTCGACGGTCTACTTTCCGCTGCAAGAGGACCTGGCGCCCCAGGGCCCGGAGGACCTGCACGACCCGAGCCTGTGCGATGTGACCCTGGCCGAGCGGGTGCTCAAAGTGGGCTTGCTGCTGAACGGGGTGAACGTGGTGCACGGGCTGGGCGCCCTCTCGATGGCCCACACCGAGGCGGATCTGGAGCGCACCTGGGCGGCCTTTGGCGCCCTGGCCCAGAGGATACGGGCCGGCGCCTAGCGCCGGTCAGTAGGCGTTGCGATCGCCCTTGAAAAAGTTGATGAACGTGCGCAGGATGATCTTGAGATCGAACAGGAACGACCAGTTCTCGACATAGTACAGGTCGTACTTGGTGCGCTCGACGATCGAGGTATCCCCCCGCAGGCCGTTCACCTGGGCCCAGCCCGTCATGCCGGCCTTCTCCGAGTGCCGCTCCATATAGCGGGGCAACACCTGACGGAACTGCTCCACAAAGATGGGGCGTTCGGGCCGGGGCCCCACCAGGCTCATGTCGCCCATCAGGACGTTGATGAGCTGGGGCACTTCGTCCATAGAGGTGCGTCGCAGGAGCGAGCCCACCCGCGTCTTGCGCGGGTCGTTCTCCGAGGCCCACACGGGGCCGCTGTGGGCCTCGGCATCCACCCGCATCGAGCGGAACTTGAGCATGGGGAACGGCTTGCCATCCAGCCCCACCCGCTCCTGGGCGTAAAAGACGGGGCCTTTGGATTCGAGCCGCACCAGAGCCGCCACTAGCAGCATGAACGGCGAGAGCAACACCAGGCCCACGGCGCTCACGATCAGGTCCATGCCGCGCTTGACGGCGCGCTTCCAGCCCCGCAACGCCACGTCGCGCACGGTCAGGAGTGGCAGGCCGTCCAGGTCGCTGATAGAGACCTCCGAGGCGATGATCTGGAACAGGTCGGGGAAGACGCGCACCTCGGCGCGTTCGCTCTCGCAGGCGGCGATCAGCGCCAGCAGGTCTTCATGGGAGGCATCGGGCAGGGCGATCACCACCTCGTCAACCTTGTGCTCGCGCAGGATGCGGGGCAGCTCTGCCTGCGACCCCAGCACCGGCAGGTTGGCGATCTCTTCGGGGCCGCCCGTGCCGTTGACGAACCCGACCACCCGGTAGCCCAGGCGCGCCTGCTGCGTCTTTTGCAGAATCATGCGCGCGACCTCGCCCGTCCCCACGATCACCAGACGCTCCGGCCGGTAGCGGCGCACGATCTGCTGCAGCCACCCGGTGAGGGCCCTGCCGATGCCCACCAACACGACGCTGAATCCCCAGTGGTAGATGATCAGCCCACGGGTGAGGCCCTGGTCGGTGCGCAGGGTGAGAAAGCTCAGGGCCGTGGCCAGGAGCGTGGCGATGGAGACGGCCGACAGCAGCCGGTAAAAGAGATCGATGCGCGAGCCGCCAGGCTTGATGTGGTAGAGCCGGAAGAAGAAGAAGGTGGCCCCGATGGAAAAGATGTGGATGACGAGCTGCGAGGCATAATGGCTAAAGGGCCCCAGCCGCAGGGGCGCGGGGATGGGGATGCGCGTGCGCGCTTCATACGCGACATAGTACGCCAGCCCGGCCATGGCCAGATCCATGACCAGGACCAACAAGCGGAGCCAGGCGCTGGAACGCTTGGACATGGTCAACCCCACCTAGGCCGAGGCCACGCGCCGCCGGTCGGGGGCGCGCAGGCGGTTGGCCAACAGGGCCTTGGCGCGTAGCAGCGCCACGCCCAGGTCTACCACCCAGTTCACCACACCGGGCGATGCGGCTCGATAGTGTTTGTCATGAAAGATCTTCATCGCATCGTAAAAGGCCATCGTGGCCTGCAGGCTATTCTTGCGGCTTGAGGCCCCTTTGACGTGCAGCACGGTCACCTGGGGGTAATAGCGGATCTGCCAGCCCCGCTGCTTGATCCGGTAGCAGAGATCCAGGTCCTCGCCGTACATGAAAAAGCTCTCGTCCAGCAAGCCTGCCTGCTCCAGCGCCTCGGAGCGCATGAGCATAAAGGCCCCCACCACGGCGTCCACCTCGGTCTCCTGGCGCTCATCCAGATAGGTCATGTTGTAGCGGCCAAAGCGCGGGCTGCGCGGGAACAGCTTGCTCAGGCCAACCAGATGATAGAACGAGACGCTGGGCGTGGGAAATCCGCGCCGGCAGGCCCGGTCCAGGCTGCCATCGCGCCTCACCAGGCGCGGCCCGGCGGCGCCGATCTCGGGGTGGGCGTCGACGTAGGCGATCATGGCATCCAGCCCATCGGGCGGCAGGATGGTATCCGGGTTCAGCAGCAGGGCATAGCGGGGTCGCGCCGATGCCCCTTCCTGCGCCCCATAGCCCAACAGCCGCAGCCCCAGGTTGTTGGCGTAGGCATAGCCGCCGTTGCGCTCCGAGACGACCAGCCGCACCCAGGGGTATTCGGCGCGCACCATCTCGGCGCTGCCATCCTGCGAGGCGTTATCCACCACGACCACGTCGTAGGCATAGCGCCCATCGCTGGCGGCGATGGAGTCCAGGCAACGCGCCAGATCATCGCGCGTGTTATAGTTGACGATCACGATACCCAGGTCGTGCACATTCACTCCGCTTCAGGCCAGGCGTCTGCCCTACAGACGTACAGGCCCCGCCGTACGTTCCGTGGCGAGGCTCACCACTGGCGTTTGGGCCAGGGGGCGCGGGGCGCGTGACGCAGACGCCACACGACGCCCGCCGGGTAACCCAGCATCTTGGCCACATCGCCCACCAGCCGGATCAGCGGCGCCCAGGCCAGGGCGCCCAGGCGCTGCGGCCAGGACAGCCCTTGTAGGTGAGGCCACAGACGCCGCAAGCCGCCCCGCAGCATCCCCAGGGCGCCCACAGCGCCCAGCAGCAGCCAGGCGGGGTGCCAGAAGGCCAGGGCGATCAACAGCGGCGCGCCCACCAGATAGGTGCCGTAGCGCAGGGCGTGGCGATAGCGCCAGAAATCGGCCTTGCCATCGCCCCGGGCATAGCGATAGTACTGGCGATAGTAGGCGCGAAGGCTGCTGCGCGGGCGAAAATGCACCACGGCGTCCGGGGCAAAGGCGAAACGGTAGCCGGCATCGCGCAGGGCGAAATCGAACAGCAGGTCCTCGCAATAGTCCAGCCACTCGGGGTAGCCCCCCACCTGCTCCCAGGCCTCGCGCCGCAACGCCACCGAGCGCGAGGAGGGGTAAAAGGTCTCCGGGTCAATCTCCTCCAGGCGGGGCAGCGTGGTGGCCCCCAGGGCCAGCTCAAAGAGCGAGGCGTACTCGGGCACGAAAAAACCGCTGACCACATCGGGCGCCGGCTGCTCGGCAAAGGGCGCCGTCAGGCGCTCCAGCCAATCGGGTTCCAGGCGCACGCCCGCATCGGTGATGGCGATGAGGGGGCCCGCCGCCGCCTCGATGGCGGCGTTGCGCCCTGCCGAGATATTGGCGCCCGGCCGCACCAAAACCTGCATCGCAAAGGGCGCCTGGCGGCGAAACGCCTCCAGCGCCTCGGCCGTGCCATCCGTCGAGCCGCCATCCACGATCACCACCTGGTCAGGCGTGCGGGTCTGGCCGGCCAGGGAGCGCAACAGACGGTCAATGGAGGCTGCCTCGTTCAGCACCGTTGCTACAACCGAGACGCTTTGGATCATGCCCCTCCTTTGCGGCCCCCATTATAGCTACGTAAGTCAGGGGCGACAATTGGCGCGCCGCGTCGTCTCAGCCGCCCTCACCCCCAAGGCTTTGATGCGTGACGGATGGCTCTACGCCCCCTCCCCCGCTTGCGGGGGAGGGGGATGGGGGGAGAGGGCGACGCCGAAGGGGCCGCGCCCTGGTCGCCCTCACCCCCAAAGCTTTGATGCGGAACGTAGGGCTCTGCGCCCCCTCCCCCGCTTGAGGGGGAGGGGGATGGGGGGAGAGGGCCACGCCGACCGGGCCGCGTCGTCTCAGCCGCCCTCA
>DCTX01000095.1:531-12981 GCA_002329325.1 Anaerolineales bacterium UBA1429 | reverse complement strand
GAGGTATAGCCCCTCCGTGCGAGCAGGACACTTGCCCTGAGAGTAGAGACCGCAGAGGGCCGAGTGCTCCTGATCTCTTTGCGCGCTTGGCGCTCTCTGCGCGAAGTATTTCCCCTCCGTGCGAGCAGGGAACTCGCGCCAAGAGCGCAGAGACCGCGAAACTGGGAGCCCTGATCTACTCAACAAGTCGGTTCACTGCCCGCACGATTCCATCCTTCATGAGCGCAGCCCCAAAGTTCAAAATGTACCCCAGCCTGATGTCGCCTAGCCGCAGATACGTCTGCAGCTGTTTCCTGTGAGCTTTGTTGATCGTCTCAACCGACTTGACTTCGATGATCACTCGCTGCTCGACAACGATGTCCGCTCGAAAGGCGCCCTCGAACACCATCCCCTTGTACGAGATATCCAGAGGAACCTGGCACTCGGCGCGCAGGCCTCGTTGCCGCAGTTCGTGGGCAAGAACGGTCTCATACACCGATTCCAGCAGTCCTGGCCCGAGCTCGCGGTGCACCGCGATGGCCGCATCCACGACAATCGCCCCAATCTCGTTTTCCGTTAGCATGGCCGCTCTCTCCGCCACAATGCAGTACGTGCCTGGCGGGCTCTGCGCGAGGCATCTGTCCGCCTGCTACACCTCCGCGCACGCCTCCAGCGGCAGCGGATCGAAGGTGGTGGTGAGGGTCTGGGTCTGGCCTGTCTCGGCGGCCCGATAGCCGGCCTCGATGATCTCGATCACGTGGCGGGCGTGCTCGGCGCTGGCGATGGAGGGCCTGCCCTCGCGGATCCAATCCACGAGCTGCATCATGTCCTCGAACACATGGCGCTCGCCCAACACCTTGTGTTCGCCCACATGGTGGGGCATCAGGTCCTCGGGCTGGGTCAGGTCGAGATCGCCGCAGCGGGTGCCCACCACCGAGCCCTCGGTGCCAAAGATGCTGGGCTGAAAGCCCTCGGTCACCTTGCCCGTGATGGTGCCATACACGAAGGAGTGGAACGCATCGCCAAAATCCAGCAGCAACATGGTGCTGTCGTCCATATCGCAGGCGATCCTGTTGCCGCGATACTCCCGCTCGGGGATCACCAGCCCCGACATGGCCGTCACCCGCTTGGCGGGGCCCAGGATGCCCGTCAGGTTGTGCAGGCAATAGACCGTGACGTCATACTGGGGGCCGCCGCCCGGCCGGCGAAAGTACCACGAGGGGTCGATGTTGCTCAGCGGGTCGTCGCCCTGGCGCACCTGCTCATCCAGGTGATACTGGGCCACGCCAGAGGTGCCCGTGGCGGCCCAGACCAGGGTCCCCAGGCGCCCTTCCAGCACGATGCGGCGGATGCGCTGATTGTGGGGCCAGAGCATCATCCCCGGCGAGGCCACCAGGTGCACGCCGCGCCGGGCTGCGGCGGCGATCAAGTCATCGGCCTCGGCCTTGACCACGGTCATCGTCTTGTTGAAATGCACGTGCTTGCCCGCCTCGATAGCCTGCATCCCCTGGGCATAGTGCAGGCCGATGGGCGTGCACAGCGTCACGGCATCCACCGCCGGATCGGCCAGCAGCTCCTCATAGCTCTCGTAGGCGGCGGCCACGCCATAGCGCTCGGCGGCGGCCTGGGCGCGCCCCGGCGCAGGATCGCACACCGCTGCCAGGCGGACGCGATCCTGCACGTCCTCCAGGCTGAGATGCATCAGCGCCGCCCGGATCCCGATCGAGCCTGCGCCCACGACCCCCATGCCCACTCGTTCTCCCATGCTTGCTCCCTCCTGCGTTCGACAACAACCTACCTGCTCGGCTACAATGGCCTTGTATCATACTACCGCAAGGAGGCGCACCTATGCAATGGGAGAATCTGACCTCGCCGGATTTCGCCAAGGCTGTGCAGGAGACCGGCGTCTGTTTGTTCACCATGGGAGTTATCGAGCGTCATAGCGAGCACCTGCCCCTGGGCACCGACACCCTGAACGTCCACAAGATCGCTTGCCTGGCGGCGGAGCAGGAGCCCGCCGTGGTCTTTCCGGCTTTCTACTTTGGGCAGATCTATGAGGCGCGCTGCTTCCCCGGCACCATCACCATCGAGCCCAAGCTGCTGCTGGCGCTGCTGGAGAGCATGCTGGACGAGATCGGGCGCAATGGCTTTCGCAAGATCATCATCGTCAACGGGCACGGCGGCAACAACGCCCTGATCCCCTTCCTGGTGCAGACCAGCCTCTGGCATGAAAAGCCCTACTCCGTGTACGTGCCCCAGGCCCTGTGGGGAGAGCTGCAGGAGCAGTGGAAGGAGATCACCGAGACCGAGTATCACGGCCATGCTTGCGAGTGCGAGACCAGCATGACCCTGGCCAACTATCCCGAGCTGGTGCACATGGAGCGCCTGCCCGACGAGCCGGCGATGCCCCTGGGGCGGCTGTCGCACCTGCCGGGCAATCACTCGGGCGTGAGCTGGTACGCCGACCACCCGGAGCACTATGCCGGGGATGCGCGCCCGGCCAGCGCGGAGAAGGGCCGGCGGATGCGCGAGCTGCAGGTGCAGGCCCTGGCCCGCTACATCGCCGCCGTCAAGGCCGATGAGACGGTGCCCGCCCTGCAAGCCGAGTTCTTTGCGCGCAACAACGGCCTGGCCCGCTGAGGCGAGGCCCGAACAGCAGACGAGCCCTCGGCGCAAGCCGAGGGCTCGTTCTATTCCGTTCACCGGCCGGCCGATCAGGCCAGGACGACCTCTCGCTCTCGCAGGAAGGCGATCACCTGATCATAGGTCGGGATGGGGCCGCGTCCACCCAGCCTCTGGCACTTGAGGGCCGAGACGGCGGTGGAAAAGACCGCCACGGTGCGCAGGTCCCACCCATGGAGCAACCCCACGATATAGGCTCCGTGGAACACGTCGCCCGCGCCGGTGGTGTCCACCACGTTGATGGGGAAGGCCGGCGTGTGGAACTGCTCGTCCTTGGTGACGGTGTAGCTGCCATCGGCGCCCTCGGTCTGCACCACGATGCGGGGGCCCATCTCCAGGATGCGCCGGCCCGCCTCGTACAGGTTCTCGATGCCCCCCGAGAGAGCGCGACCAAAGCCCTCGCCACAGATCAGGACGTCCACATAGGGGATCAGCTCCCGGTAGTAGGGCCGCACGTCGGGCGCGTTGGTCTTGCTGCCGTCGATGACCACGGTCTTGCCGGCCTCTTTCATCCACTTGGCGGCCTGCAGAGCAGCCTCCGAGTGAAAACCCTCCAGGTGCAGATAGTCGGCGGAGAGGATATAGTCCTTATCCAGCTCCTCCGGCATGAGCAGGTTCTGGCGGGGCCGGCCGAACCCGGAGAA
Organism: Anaerolineales bacterium UBA1429; assembly: GCA_002329325.1. Classification (GTDB taxonomy): domain Bacteria; phylum Chloroflexota; class Anaerolineae; order UBA1429; family UBA1429; genus UBA1429. The sequence goes on along the minus strand of DCTX01000095.1, from coordinate 9,676 downwards.
GGTGCGCTCGCCCGTGCGGGAATCCACATAGACGATCACCACCTGATCCTCGGGCGCGTCGCGGCGCAGCAGGTGCGAGATATCCACACCATACTCGGCCAGCAGCTCGACCTTGAGGTCGGCCACCTGGTCGTTGCCCGCGGTGCCGATAAAGCCCACGGTGGCGCCCAGGCGCGAGGCCGCGCACATGGCGGTGCCCACGGGGCCGCCGCCATCGAAGGAGAAGCCATCAACACGGGCGCCCTGCTCCCAGGTGGGCATGTCGCCCAGGCGGATCAGCACGTCCAGGGTGGTCAGCCCCAGACCGACGATCTGGTTCTTGCGCGTCATGGGCTGCCCTTACTCCACGACCACGGGCTCGATGCCCAGGAACAGGCAGACCTCCAGGAGCACGTCCACCTGATCGCCATGGATCATGTTGGCGTGATGGATAAAGCCTTCCTGTACCAGGGTGCGGTACAGGTGGGCATGGTCGGTGACCTCCACCCATGACCACGTCCCCGCCAGCTCTTCGTCGGAGGGGATGATCTCGCCGGTGGCGATGAGCATCTTCCACTCGTCGTTGTACTCGGCCAACCGGCAGAAGGTGACGGGGCCGGGCTTGATCTGGAACTGGTACAGGCCGGCGGCGGGATCGCCTTCCTTGGCCGGTAGCTCGCCCGTCATGTTGGGGCGGGCGCGCAGGCCGGTCTTGGCCGGATCAGCGGCCAGGCTGGCGGGCGCATTGCCACAGTGCCAGGCCAGGAGCCAGTTCTCGTTCTCGCGATGCTGGATGGTCCAGTCGATAAAGTGAGGGATCACCTCGCCCCGGGCGGCGGCGTACTGCACCAACATGGCCAGCGAGCCCAGGACATCGGTCTCGCAGGCGGTCAGCAGACCCTGCTCCGTCAGGCGGCCATAGCTGGAGCACACCGAGATGCCGAACAGGCTGCGGGCCGCGGGCCAGCATTGCACGGCCATGGCGGAGAGCTTGTTCTGCTTCCAGAAGTCGATCAGGGCCAGCTCGAACTTGGCGGCGTTGACCAGATAGTCTTCCGCCACCGTGACCTCGGCCACCGAGTCGCGGATCTCTTGCACGCGGGCCAGCACGGCGGGATCATCGTCGGCCAGCGCCTCAAAGGCGACGGAGAGGTCCGAGATGTTGATGGGAATCACATTCTGCTGGAACTTGTTGAGCATGGCCACTTCGTCAAAGGCCACGGTCTCAAAGGTGCCGGGGCGCACGCCCACCTGGCCGATGCGGGCGCCCTTGAGCGCCTTGACGGCGGAACAGGCGCGGGCAAAGATGTCCACCTCTTCGGCGAACTCTTCCTCTTCGGGGAAAAAGATGCCCGCATAGTAGAAGGGGATCTCGCGGCGGTAGAGGCCGGAGGTGATGGACAGGTTGCCGCAATACGAGTCGGAGAGGCGAGCCAGGCTGGCGTCGTCTACCGCAGGCGGCTCTTTGGTGGCCACCACCAACACGGGCACGCCCAGCACCTCGGCGATCTTGCTGCACGAGCGCTCGTCGCCAAAGTTCAGCGAGCAGAGGATGACGCCATCCACGCCCTGGCGGCGGAAATACTCGGCCACGACCTCGCCCTCATCCAGGTTGGCCACGGCGCCGGTGGTGGTATAGCCGTTGACCGGGCACAGGGTCTCGCCGTCGGGCGCGGCCTTCGGGTAGACCAGCTCAAAGCCCTCCATGGCATCCAGGGCCTCGATGCAGCGGGTGCGCAACTCGGCGCACCAGGGCGAGATGCCCCCACGCGAGCGAATCGAAGGAACCAACCCCAGCTTTACGTTGAAACTCACAATCAATACCCCCTGTTGTCGTGTCGGCGCGAGCTCTCGCGAGCGGGCGCCCCTGCTGCGAATGGACGAACTGCTCTCGTTGCGGATGAATGCTGGCGCGAGCGAGGCCGCGCGCTCCCGGTCGCCTCCACAAGGGCCCGCCCCCTCTCCCAGGCGGGAGGGGNNCTGGGATGGTTTCCGTTCTGCGGCCCGAGGGGCGCCCGCGGCGCCGCCGAGGTGCCCGATGGCCAGGCGCTAGGCCTTGCCCGTGGCACCAAAGACGTCGAGATAGTGCTCGCTGCCCTCGCGGAAGCCCTCGCGGATGGCATTGGCCATGCCAAAGAAGCTCGGGGTCTCGCTCTTGGCGATCGCCAGCATGCGCGCCGCCGACCGCAAGGTCAGATCGGTAAAGATGTTGACCTTGGCGATGCCCAGGCTGATGGCCTGGCGGAACTGGTCATCGGAGAGGCCGGAGCCGCCGTGCATCACCAGCGGGGTATCCACACGGCGCCGGATCTCGGTCAGCAGCTCATAGTCCAGCTCGGGCGTGCCCTTGTACTGGCCATGGGCGCTGCCGATGGCGATGGCCAAAAAGTCGACGCCCGTCGCCTCGACAAAGCGCTCCACGTCATCCGGCTTGGTAAAGCCCTCGCGCCGGCTGCCAAAGCTCTCATACTCGCTGCCCTGGCCCACATGGCCCAGCTCAGCCTCGACGCCGACGCCCACGGCATGGGCCGCCCGCACCACCAGGCGCGTCGTCTCGATGTTCTCCTCGATGGGCAGCCGCGAGCCATCGTACATGACGTCGGTAAAGCCCAGGCGGATGGCCTGGATGCAGCGCTCAAAGCTGTCGCCATGATCCAGGTAGATGGTGATGGGGACGCTGGAGCTCTTGGCCCGCTCCACCAGATAGGCGCACATTTCCTTGCCGCCCGGCCGGTCGAACATACGCCCGCCCGTGCCCACGATGGTGGGGGCGTTCTTGGCTTCGGCGGCCTCAAAGATGCCGTCTGCGCCGAGCTTCTCAAAGATGTCGAACAAAGGAATGGCCCAGCGCTCGCGACTGGCACGCTGAAGCTGATCTACGAACGATACGAGTGGCATGTGTCTACTCCTCGAGATGAATGTCGCGTTCCGCCAGGAACGCCATGACCCGGTCGAAACTGGGGATGGGCCCACGCCCGCCCAGACCGGTGCACTTGATGGCCGACACGGCTGTGGCGAACTGGGCCACCTTCTGCAGCCCCCAGCCGTGATGCAGCCCCACGATATAGGCCCCATGAAAGACATCGCCCGCCCCGGTGGTATCTACCACGTCGACGGGGAAGGCCGGCGTGTGGAAACGCTCGTCCTTGGTGACGGTATAGCTGCCCCCGGCGCCCTCGGTCTGCACCACGATGCGGGGGCCCATCCCCAGGATGGCCTCGCCCGCCTCGTACAGATCGCGCTTGCCGCTCAGGGCATAGCCAAAGCCCTCGCCGCAGATCAAGACGTCCACCAACGCGATCATGTCTCGCGTTGGTTGGGGCACCGAATCGGCCGTCGTCTTGTGGCCGTCGTACACCACCGTCTTGCCCGCCTCTTTCATCCATCGGGCGGCCTGCATGGCCGCATCGTAGTGGAACCCGTCCAGATGCAGGTAATCGGCAGAGACCACATAGTCGCGGTCCAGCTCCTCGGGCGCGAGCATCGCCATGCCCAGGCCCCTGAGGCCGGCGAAGGTTCGCTCGCCGGTCTCTTCGTCCACGTACACGATCACGACCTGGCCCTCCGGGCCATCTCGCCGCACGACGCGGCTCACGTCCACGCCGTACTCGGTGAGGAACGACATCTTCAGGTCGGCCACGCGATCGGTTCCAGCGGTGCCGACATAGCCGGCCTCCACCCCGAGCCGCTGCACGGCCACGATGGCCGTCCCCACGGGGCCACCGCCGTCAAAGCGAAAGGCGCTGATGCGCCCCCCGCCCTCCCAGGTAGGCATGTCCTTCAGGCGGATGAGCACATCCAGACAGGCCAGTCCAACGCCAACAACTACCGGTGACATATCGCCTCGCCGCCTACAGCACCACAACCGGCTCGATGTCCAAAAAGTCACAGACTTCCAGGAGCACATCTACCTGGTCGCCATGGATCATGCTGGCGTGGTGGATAAAGCCCTCCTCCACCAGGGTGCGATAGAGCTCGGCATGGTCCGTGACCTCCACCCACGACCAGGTGCCCGCCAGGTCCTCGTCCGAGGGGACGACCCTGCCCGTAGCGATGAGCATCTTCCACTGGTCGTTGTACTCGACCAGCCGGCAGAAGGTGACGGGGCCGGGCTTGATCTGGAACTGGTAGAGCCCTGCGGTGGCGTCTTGCTCGAGGATGTCGCCCTCGCCGGTCATGTTGCGACGCGAGCGCAGCGCGGTCTTGCTCGGATCGGCAGCCAGGCTCACAGGGGCGTTGCCGCAGTGCCAGGCCAGCAGCCAGTTCTCGTTCTCGCGGTGCTGGATCGTCCAGTCGATAAAGTGCGGCTTGATGCGGCCCATGCCGGCATAGTAGTTGACCATCATCGAGATGGCGCCCACCACGTCCACTTCGCACGCCGTCAGCATCTCGTTCTCGGTCAGGCGGCCGTACAGCGCGCATACCGAGATGCCCATCTCGCGCCCGATGGAAGGCCAGCACTGGACCGCCATGGCGGAGAGCTTGTTCTCTTTCCAGAAGCGGCGTAGCGCCAGCTCGACCTTGGCCTCGTTGAGCAGGTAATCGTCGGCGACGGTGATCTCGGCCACCGTGCTGCGGATGTTCTCGATGATGGCCAGCACCTCGGGATCATCGTCGGCCAGCGCCTTGGCCTGGGCGACGATGTCGGAGATATTGACGGGGATGACGTTCTGCTGGAACTTGTTGATCATGGCCACCTCGTCATAGGCCACGGTCTCAAAGGTGCCGGGGCGCACGCCCACCTGCCCGATGCGGGCGCCCTTGAGGGCCTTGACCACGGCCACGGCGGCGGCAAAGGTCTCGAACTCGCGGCGCAGCTCCTCCTCCTCGGGGAAAAAGATGCCAGCGTAGCGGAAGGGGATGTTGCGGCGATAGAGGCCTGAGGCCATGGAGAGGTTCCCGCAGTAGGAGTCGGATACGCGCGCCAGGCTGGCGTTCTCCACCGCCGGAGGCTCTTTGGTGGCATACAGGAGCACGGGCACGCCCAGCTTCTCGGCGATCTTGCTGGCGGAGCGCTCGTCGCCGAAATCCAGCGGGCAGAGCACGACGCCATCCACGCCCTCGCGACGGAAGAACTCGGCCACTCCCTCGCCGTCATCCAGCCCGCTGACAGCGCCCGTGCGGGTGGTGCCCATGGCGGGGTTCGGCTCTGTGCCTTCCGGCGCGGCCTCTGGCACGACTACCTCGACGCCCTCGATGCCGCGCAGCACGGCCAGGCTCTCATCGCGCATCTTGGCGCACCAGGGGCTAAAGAAGAAGCGATATGACGGAACGAAACCCAACTTGACCTTGACGCTCATGTGTGCCTCCTCGGAACTGATAGGATACAACCCTTCAAGCAAGACGGCGCGCCACGATGGCTAGGATCGAGGCGGCGCGCACGATTCCCGGATGATCAACTCGGTGGGGAGCACGTGATTCTCGGGCGGGGTCTCTTCGCCGCTCCGGGCGCGCAACAACAGGTCAAAGGCGCGCTCCACCATCTCGCTGGTGGGCTGGCGCACCGTGGTGAGAGGAGGATTGCTGCGCGCTGCTGCATAGAGATCGTCGAACCCCAACATCGAGACGTCCTCTGGCACCCGCAGGCCCCGCTCCCGCAGGGCCGCGATGGCGCCCAAGGCCATGGTGTCATTGGCGCTAAAGATGGCCGTCGGGATCTCGGGCAGATCGCACAGGGCCCGGGCTGCCTCATGGCCCGATTGCCAGGTCCAGCGGCCCTCCTGCATCAGGCGATGATCCGGCGTGATGCCGGCCTCCTGCAAGGCCTGCACATAGCCCCGGTGGCGCATCCGGTTCTGGTTCGAATCCGAGCCAGAGATGTAGGCGATGCGCCGGTGGCCCAGCTCGCACAGGTAGCGGACCCCGGCGAGGGCCCCGCCATAGTTGTCCGAGGCGATGCAGGGGACAGCTCCCTGAGACGTATCCTCCAGCAGGGCCTCCACCACGACGGTGGGGATGCTCAGGGCGCGCACAAAGGGCAGGTAGGTGGCCACGTAGCGCGGGCCCATCAGCATCAAGGAACCGACGATCCCGTGGCCGATGAACTGGGTAAAGCCCATCTCGCGATCGACCATGGGGCGGGTGAGGACGATGATGCCCAGGTCGAGGCGCTCCGAGATCTCACCCACATGATAGATCATGTCCAGGGCGCGGGGGTCGGTCATGCGGGGGATGACGACGCCCACCACAGAGGAATCGCCGGCCGCCAGTGAACGGGCCGAGTAGTTGACCACGTAGCCTAGCTCGGCGATGGCTTCGCGCACGCGCGCCTGCACTTCCTGGCTGACGCCGCGCTGACCGTTGATCACGCGGGAGACCGTCTTGAAGGAGACGCCCGCCCGGCTGGCCACGTCCTTTATCGTCGGTCGTTTGTGAGCCATGCGTTCCTCGGCAGAGCTGGCGATAGCTGGTGCGCGCCATTCGCACGCCCGGGCATTGTAGCATCCGCTGACAACGTTGTCAACTGTACCATGCTCTCGCATCAGAGCGCACAGAGTATACCAGAGTCGAGGCTATATGTGAATCCGCGCCCGATGCCGGGGCAGCCCTCGGCGGCCAGCATTTTGTGGGACGCCCGGGCTGCTTTTTGACATCGCTCGCTCTCCCGCCTATAATCACTTTCTGGTAGGCCGGGGACCCGTCTGCACGGGAGATTGCCGGTCAATTGAGCAGGTTCCCGGAGGATAGAGGCATGTACGCAATTGTCGAGACCGGTGGCAAGCAGTACAAGGTCCGTGTCGGCCAGACGCTGGACGTGGAGCTGCTGGATGCCAACGCCGGAGATACGGTCGAGTTGGGGCGCGTCCTGGTTGTCTCGGGCGACGAGGGGGTCCAGGTAGGGACTCCGGTGCTCGAATCCGCCAAGGTATCGGCCACAGTCGTGGATCATGTGCGTGGGCCCAAGCTGACGATCTTCCATTATCGGCCCAAGCAGCGTTACCGCGTCAAGACCGGCCACCGGCAGGATTACACCCGCGTCAAGATCGAGGCGATCGAGCTCTAGGGCCGCGACCTCGCAAGGGGAGGAGATTACTGTATGGCGCACAAAAAAGGAAGCGGAAGCTCTTCGAACAACCGCGACAGCGCCGGCAAGAGGCTGGGCGTCAAGCGCTTTGACGGCGAGCTGGTGACGGCGGGCTCGATCATCGTCCGGCAGCGCGGCACGCGCATCCTGCCCGGCGAGAACGTGGGCTGCGGGCGCGATTTCACCCTGTTTGCCACCATGGACGGCTATGTCAAGTTTGAGCCGGCCCACAAGGGGCGTAAGCAGGTCTCGGTGCGAGCGGAAAGGGCATAGACCGTGAAGAAGGACATTCATCCCAAGTTCTACCATGATGCCAAGGTGATCTGCGGCTGCGGCAACACCTGGACCACGGGTTCCACCCAGCCCGAGATCCGCACCGACGTCTGCAGCGCCTGCCACCCCTTCTTTACGGGGCAGGTGCAGCGCCTCGTGGACCGGGCCGGCCAGGTGGAGCGCTTTAACCGTCGCCTGGAGCAGGCCCAAGACCTGCGCCAAGAGGCGGCCGACCGGCGCGAGAGCAAGCAGCGCCGCCGCCGAGAGCGTCAGTTGGTCGAGGTCGTGAGCGAAGATAACGTCGAGGCGATCGATCTGGGCACGGACGGGCCGTCCGAGGCCTAGCCAGATCCTGTCGCTCAGGCCGGATTGAGCTTTTTGAGAGGCAGAGCGGACTCGCTCTGCCTCTATCCGTTGCAGGGCGGGCTCTCCTTTCCGCCCCAAAAGGAGCCAGCATGAGCCGGTTCAACTACGGCGGCCAGGCCGTCATGGAAGGCGTCATGATGCGCGGGGAGCGCGAGTGGGCCGTGGCTGCCCGCGACCCCAAGGGCGAGATCGTCGCCCACCATGAGACGCTGCCGGCGGCCTACCGCAGTCCCTGGCTCAAGCTACCCCTCCTGCGTGGCCTGATCTCCCTGTGGGATTCGCTGGGGCTGGGGATGCGAGCCCTGCTGTGGTCCAGCGACGTGGCCCTGGGCGAGGAAGAAGAGGTGCGCATTGCCGGGCCGCTGGCCTGGGGCACCGTGGCCGTCTCTCTTGCGCTGGGCATCGGCCTGTTCTTCTTGCTGCCCATGTTCCTCACCAGCCTGATCGACCGCTATATCCCCAGCGGTCTGCTGAGTAATCTCGTCGAGGGCGGCCTGCGTCTGGGCATCTTTATCGGCTACATCGCCCTGATCGGCCTCTGGCCGGAGATCCAGCGCGTGTTCGCTTACCACGGGGCCGAGCACAAGACCATCAACGCCTACGAGGCGGGCGCCCCGCTGACGCCTGAGGCAGTGGCGACCTATTCACGGGTGCACACCCGCTGCGGCACCGGCTTTATGCTCCTGGTGCTGGTGATCTTTGTGGCGCTGGCCACCCTGATGGGGCGCCCCTCGCTGCTGCTACGCCTCGCCTCGCGCATCGTCCTCATCCCCATCGTGGCGGGGATCGCCTACGAGATCATCAAGTTTAGCGCCCGTCACTATCAGCAGAGCGCCCTGGTGCGGGCCATTATGGCGCCGGGGCTGGCCCTGCAGCGACTGACCACTCGCGAGCCCGAGAGCGACATGCTGGAGGTGGCGATTCACTCCCTCCGGCTTGTGCTGCGCGCCGAGGGCCTGTTGGAGCAAGATATCGAGACGCCGGCTCCCGCCGGGCTGCCGGTGGGAACGGTCGTCACCTCTCAAGCAGTGGAAGGAGCGGAAGACGCCCATGGGAACTGACCCTCAGAGCCGTGACGCCCAGCGCGATGCCCAGTTGGCCAAGGCGAACCGCCCCGCGGCCGAGGCCCTACGCCTGCACGCCCACTATCGGGGCAAGGTCCAGACGGGGCTCAAGGTGCCGGTGCGCAGTTTCGACGATTTCGCCATCTGGTACACCCCCGGCGTGGCCGCGCCCTGCCTGGCCATCGCCGAGCAGCCCGAGCTGGTGTTCGATTATACCAACAGGGCCAACACCGTCGCCATCGTCACCGATGGCACCCGGGTGCTGGGTCTGGGCGATATCGGCCCCCGCGGCGGCATGCCCGTCATGGAGGGCAAGGCCCTGCTGTTCAAGTACCTGGGGGGCGTGGATGCGGTGCCCCTGTGCCTGAACACCAAGTCGGCGGAGGATATCGTCACCGTGGTGCGGCTGATCCAGCCCACCTTTGGCGGCATCAACCTG
>DCTX01000095.1:0-480 GCA_002329325.1 Anaerolineales bacterium UBA1429 | reverse complement strand
GATCAGCAGGGCACGGCCACGGTGCTGCTGGCGGGGCTGCTCAACGCCCTCAAGCTCACCAACCGCGACATTCGCAACACCCGGTTCGCCATGGTGGGCATGGGCGCCGCCAACGTGGCCACCCTGCGGCTGCTGCTGGCCAGCGGCGTGTGCATGGATCAGATCGTGGCCTGCGATAGCCGAGGCATTCTGAACAAGGCCCGCGAGGACGTGATCGCCCAGCAGGCCTCCTATCCTGACAAGCACCGACTCTGCCTGGAGAGCAACCCGGAGCAGCGCTGCGGCGGCCCCGCCGAGGCGCTGGTTGCTGCCGACGTGCTGATCGCCTTCGCCAGCCCCGGGCCGGGCGTGATCAAGCCTGAATGGGTGGCCGGCATGGCCGAGGATAGCATCGTGTTCGCCTGCTCGAACCCGGTGCCCGAGATCTGGCCCTGGGAGGCTGCCGAGGCGGGCGCCCGCATCGTGGGCACGGGCCGCTCC
>DCTX01000072.1:8444-9727 GCA_002329325.1 Anaerolineales bacterium UBA1429 | reverse complement strand
CCTGCGCGGGGCAGCCGCGGGGCGCCCGCTGGCCGCAACGGCCCCAGGCTGGGGCTGCGGCTGCGGCGCTACGGGCGCCGGGCGTGGCACCCAGGTGGCCCCATCATAGCAGAGCCAGCGTCCTTCCGGTTCGGGCGTCCAGTAATGGCCCGCCTCGTCCACGACCAGGAGCTCGGCGCGCGCCGCCTCAAAAGCGGCCCGATCCAGCTCCCCGGCGGCGAGCTGGCGATGGAGCGCATCAAAGCGCCGCCGTGCCAGATCCATCCGCTCCATCCAGGCTACGCCACTCGAGCCAAGAGACATGGGCAACTCCCTGATGCTGCACATCACGTGCGCACTATAGCATGCGGGCTGGATTGGGCCAAGCCTCCTGCTCATCGCTTGCCGGGCGGTGCGCTAGACGATCTCCTCCAGGTACTTGATCAGGGCATCCAGGAGCATGGTGTTGCGGCCCATGGCGCCGGCCCGCACCGAGGCACCTCCCCCGGCTTGCGCTTGCTCCGCCCTGCCGACGATCTCCGCGCCATCGGGCGGCATGCCCCCCTCTGGCGGCATGCCGCCCATGGCAAAGCCCCCGCCCGGGCCGCCCCCGCGGAACTCGTCGCCAGCCGGCATGGCAGCCGGATCGACGCCGCGCTCGGCCATGCGGGTGGCGATCTCGTCCGCCGAGAACTCGCCCGTGGCGCCGATGGGCATCTCCAGGCCCAGCTCGGAGGCCAGATCCGCCTGAGACGAGGGGTCCATGGTCAGGGCATCGATGGCAGCCAACTGCTCCGGGCTCATCGCCTCGCGGATCTGCTCCAGCAGGGCCGCGCGCTCGACATCCGAAGTGCTATCGCTCTGCGCCAGGGCGCGGTATGCCTTCCAGAGGGGCAACAGCTCGGCAGCCTGGGCGGCGTCCACGGCGAGGTCGTCTTCGCGAAGCTGCAAGGTGCCCAGGATCAGACGCATCTCCTCTGTCCCTTGCGCCGTCTGGGTCTGGGTGGTGGTTTGGCTGGCGGTCGCCGCTGCCTTGCTCTGGCAGGCTGCCAGCAGCAGGGCCAGGGCCAGAACAGCTACAAGCCTGACGGTTCGGTTCATGTTCGCTCCTTGCGGTCTGTTACTCATGGCGCAACGATGTGATAGGATCCAGTTGCGCGGCCTTGTTGGCCGGATAGAACCCGAAGAAAATGCCTACGGCGGCCGCCGAGCCAAAGGCCAGCCCGATGGAGCCCGGCACGACCACGGTGGGCATGTCGCCCATGGCGGCGAACAGGCGCGCGCCGGCGATGCCGCCGAGGATG
>DCTX01000072.1:0-8380 GCA_002329325.1 Anaerolineales bacterium UBA1429 | reverse complement strand
ACCATCATGATGTTCATGATGCCGATGCCACCGACCACCAGCGATACCCCGGCCACCCAGGCCAGTAGCGAGCGGAAGGCTTCCGTGGTGGATTCGCGGGTGGCGATCATGTCCTGCTGGGTGGTAATGCTGAAATCGGCCTCATCCAGGCTGACGCCGTGGCGTCGTGCCAGCAGCAGGCTCACCTGCTCGATCACCGGGTCAATGGCCTCTGCGTTCTCTGCCTGCACATAGATCATGCGCACCCGGTCCCCCATGACGCGGGCCATGAAGGAGGGGGTAAAGTGGCGAAAGACCACGGTGATGGGGGTGTACAGGTAGCCATCCCAATCCACACCGCCCACGCTGCCGCGGGGCGCCGCGATGCCGATGACGGCCAGACGGGTGGTGCCCACAAGGACCGTCTCACCGATGGGGTCTGCCTCGCCAAAGAGGCTCTCGGCCAGGGAGGGCCCCAGGACGGCGACCCGGGTGTTGCGCTCTAGCTCCTGCTCGTTGAAAAAGCGCCCCTCGACGATGGTCACGCCGCGCACCGTGGGAAAGTCGGGCGTGGTGCCCATGATGGTCACGCCGTCCACGGCGTTGGCGCCCGCCTTGACCATCTCGACGCTCTGTTGTTCCACCGAGACGCCCGAGACGCCGGGCACCTGCGCGGCTATGGCCGCGGCATCCTCATAGACCAGCCCGCCCCCGGAGGACTGAAAGGCCAGGCCGCCCTCCGTGGTCTGGCGGTTGACGACGGCCCGGGTCATGGCGCCGGAGACAAAGATGAGGTTAGCCCCCAAGCTGTTGATCTGCTCGGCGATGACGGCCTCGGTGCCTGCGCTCACGCCCATCATGATGATGACCGCCGCAACGCCGATGATGACGCCCAGCATGGTGAGCAACGAACGCATCTTGTTGCTGCTCAGCCCTTCCCAGGCGACCTGCAGTACTTCGATCGGGTTCATGATGCTTGCTCCTGGACGCCGACCGGGGTCGCCTGCGATGGGTGTTGCCCATTGTGGGCCACGCGCTCGATCAGACCGTCGCGCAAGTGGATGGTGCGTTGTGTATGGGCGGCGATGTCGGGCTCGTGGGTGATCATGACGATGGTGCCGCCTCCCGCGTGCACGGCATGCAGCGCCTCCATGATCTCCTCGCCGGAGCGGCTGTCCAGGTTGCCCGTGGGCTCGTCCGCCAGGATCAAGGCCGGATCGTTGACCAGCGCCCGGGCGATGGCCACCCGCTGCCGCTCGCCGCCGGAGAGCTCGTGGGGCCTGTGATGGATGCGATCGGCCAGGCCGACCAGCTCCAGCGCCTCCTGTGCCCGTCGCATCCGTTCGCCCACGCCGGAGTGATTGTGCCGGTCATAGAGCATGGGCAGCATCACGTTCCGGAGGGCGGTGGTGCGCGGCAGCAGGTTGAAGGACTGAAAGACAAAGCCTATCTGACGGTTGCGGATCTCGGCCAGGGCGCGCTTGTCCAGGCGGCTCACATCCTCGCCGGCCAACAGGTAGCGCCCGCTGCTGGGCCGATCGAGGCAGCCCAGGATGTTCATCAGCGTGGACTTGCCCGATCCCGACGGCCCCATGATGGCCACGAACTCGTTCTGGGCGATCTGAAGGTCCACGCCGCGCAGGGCCTGCACCTCCACCTCGCCCATCTGATACGTCTTGGTGAGGGCCTCGATGGTGATGAGGGCGTCACTCTCCATGCTAGCGTACCTCAACCAGACCCGTGCTTACCACCTCGCCGGCCTCCAGGCCGGAGGTGATCTCAGCATAGGTGATATCTATCAGGCCTACCTCGACCATGCGTAGGCGCGGTTGCCCATTCTCCACTACAAAGAGGGCATACTGGCCGGGCTCGATCTCACGCAGCGCCTCGACGGGCACCAGCACGGCGTTGGTGGCGCGGCCCGCGATAATATCCACCGTGGCGCTCATGCCAGTGGGCAGCCTCGTGGGCTTGGTCAGAGAGCCGGCATCCAGCTCCACCAGCCCGCGCACCACGCGCATGCCGCCCTGGCTCGCCAGCCCTGGATCCACCTGGGTCACGCGCCCGGAGAGGAACTGGCCCGGCAGGGCGTCCAGCTCAACCTGAGCCTCATAGCCGACCTGAAGCATATCCATCTCGGTCTCATCCACATAGATCTCGAGCACGGGGCGGGTGAGGTCGGCCAGGGTGATCAGGCCGCTACCCACCGTGTCGCCCACCTGGCCCTGGACGGCCATGATGGTCCCGTCAAAGGGGGCCGTCAAGGTGGCCTGCTCCAACTCGCGACGGGCGCTCTCAAGCGCAATCTCCGCCTGCTCCAGATCCAGTTCAGCCTGGCGCACCTGGGCCTCGGATTGGGCCAGCTCCGTCTCGGTAGGGCCGCTCTGCAGGTCATCCAGGCTCTCCTGGGCCTTGGCCACCGCCAGCTCTGCCTCGGCAAGTTCTGCCTCGGTGGCGCCCTGGCGCACGGTGGCCAGATGCTCCTGGGCCTCCAGCACGGTGGCGCGGGCCTGGGCCAGCTCCACATCGGTGGCCGGCTCCTGCAACTGGCGCAGCGACATCTCGGCCTGTTGGACGGCGATCTCGGCGTTCAGCACCGATACCTGGGCCTGATCGTAGGAGCCGGAGGCGATCTCCCGCTCGTTGCCCCTGGCATCGCGGCTCATCTGCGCCGACCAGAGGCTGTTCTTGGAGCGCTCCAGGTCCCACTGGGCCTGCTGGATTTCGTCGGCGGTGGGGCCTTCTTGCAGGCGCCGGTAGGCCTCTTGGGCCTGGGCCAGAGACGCCTCGGCGGCGGCCACCTCGGCGGCGGTGGGCTGCGCCAGCAGCTCCGCCAGGCGCGCCTGGGCGCTCTGCAGGGCGGACTGGGCCTCCAGCAAGGCCAGCGAATCTGCCTCGGCCAGGAGATCTTGATGACTCTGGCGGGCTTCGTCCAGCGCTATCTGGGCCTTGAGCACCTGCATCTCGGCGCTGGAGACGGCCTGACGCAGTTGCAGGTCATCTATGCGGGCCAGGGGGTCGCCAGCGGCGACCTGCTCGCCCACGGCCACGTACAGTTCCAGCAGCTCGGCGCTGGTCGGAAAGCCCAAAGTGCGCTCGTGGGCGGCGATCACCGTGCCGGCCGCTGTCGTAACCAGCTCCAGGTCGCCCCGGCGCGCCACGGTGGTGCGCGTTGTGTCGGTGCCTGTCTGCGCGGCAGCGGGCCGCTGCGACTGCCACCACCAATAGCCACCCCCGCCGGCCAGCAGCGCTGCCGCCAGCCCCAATACGATCCATCTGCCGCGTCTGCCCATTCTGCCTCCCTTACACCTGGTGTATTCGCGCTGCCGCCATTATGGCGTGGGGCGATTAAGAAAATGTGAAGGTGGCGTTGCGCCCGTGTAGGGCTTGGCCAGATGGTGCGCTCTCGGATAGCGGGGCATCAACCTCGCGGGCGCGTTGTGGCGCCCTCGCGAGGCTGCTATACTTGCCCTGGTCGGCGGCGTTCGGGCGGCTGCGGTGAGGGCAGGCAGGAGGCAAAGAACATGGCACGGCAACGGCTGGCGATCCTGGGCGGCGAGCCCGCCATCGGTCCTGAGGTGCAGTTCCTGACATGGCCAGAGATCACCCAGGAGGACCGCGACCTGGTGTGGGCCTCCCTGAATCAGGACAAGCATGCCTATGGCCCCCACGTGCGCCTGCTGGAGCAAGAGTTCGCCGCCTGGAACGGCAACCGGTTCTGCATGGCCACCAACAGCGGCACCGCCGCGTTGCACCTGTGCATCGCCGCCTGCGGCATCGGCGCCGGCGACGAGGTGATCACCACGGCCCTCTCGTGGACCAGCAGCGCCACGTGCATCATCCACCACAGCGCCATCCCCGTGTTCGTGGATGTGGATTGGGCCTCGATGCACATGGACCCCGCCAAGATCGAGGCCGCCATCAACGAGCGCACCAAGGCGATCCTGGTGGTGCACTATTGGGGGGTCTCGTGTGACATGGACCCCATCCTGGCCATCGCGCGGCGCGACGGGCTGGCGGTGATCGAGGACGCCTGCCAGGCCCACGGCGCCACCTACAAGGGCCGCCGGGTGGGCACCCTGGGCGACGTGGCCGCCTTTAGCCTGAACCAGAACAAGAACCTGTGCGGCGGCGAGGGCGGGCTGTTCGTCTCGAACGACGAGCAGCGCTTCACCCTGGGCCGGCGGGTGACGGCCTTTAGCGATATGCGCCCCGCCCATGCGGGCCGCGACTATGACGACTATGGCCTGGGGTGGATGTACCGCACGTCGGACCTGCCGGCGGCCTTTGCCCTGAGCCAACTGCGCAAGGTAGAGCGCACCAACGCCCAGGCCCGCGCCAACTGGCACCATCTCTACGATCTGCTGGCGGGCACGCCCAACCTCACGCCGCCCTATTCGACGGAAGAGCGCCCCACCAATGGCTATGCCTATGTCTGGCGGGTGGACCCGGCCTACGCCGCCGAGCGCGGCATCCCGTTGAGGCTGATCACCAAGGGGATCGTGGCGGCCCTGCAGGCCGAGGGCGTCTCCATGTCCATCGCCAACTGGCTGTTGCCGGCCCACGCCGTATTCCAGGCCAAGAACGCCTTTGGCTATGGCGCGCCCTGGACCTACGCCCGGCCTGAGGTCAACTATGACGTGGCCCAGTTCCCCGTGGCCCAGGATTGCGTGGATACCTGCCTGTGGAACATCAACACGCACCGCCCGCCCAACGGCCCCCAGCAGGTGGAGGCCCTGGCGGCCGCGGTCCGCAAGGTGTTCGAGAACCTGGGGGACGTGCCGATCCCCGAGGAGTAGCTCCCTTGTGTGGGGGGCGCCACCGAGCATGAAATCTGCGCGGGTTCACCTTCCAGAGGCTCGCGCAGAGGGAACCGGCTCAGCTCTCGCTGCGCTCTAGGCGCGAGATCCCGGGATCGGCCTCGTCGCGTCTATTCGGAGAGCAGGGCGGCGGGAGAGCATCCGTCTATCAACGGCCGCACTAGCTCCCCGTCGAGCGGTAGCGGCGCTCGCCAAAGCGCCACACCTGCAGCGCCGCCGCCAGAAACACAAAGCCCAGGAGCGGCGCCAGGTATTGCAGGATGCGAGGCGAGCCCAGGGGATCAACCTTGTCCAGGATGGCCAGGGCGGGATAGTAGGTGACGGCCGCCAGGGGCACGACATAGGTAAAGAACCGGCGGAACTCGGCGCGGTAGATGGCGAGGGGATACTGGCCCGTCTCCACGCCGCCATAGGTGACGGTGTTGAACACCTCCAGCGACTCGGTGCTCCAGAAGCAGAAGGTGGCCTGGAGCACGAACAGCCCCGCGAACAGGCACGCCCCGCCCGCGATGGTCGCCAGGCAGAACAGGATGCGTCCCGGGGTCCAGGCCACGCCCAGGGCCGAGGCGGCCCACAGCAGCACCACCAGCCCCTGGGCCAGCCTGCCCACGCGGATCAGTTGCACCTCGTGGCCGGCCACCTGCAGCGCCGTGCTGCGCGGGCGCAAGAGCAGGCGATCGAACTGGCCGCTGCGCACCAGGGGCGAGAACTCGTCAAAGCCCCTGGCAACCCCCTCGGCCAAGGCAAAGGCGATATTCACCAGGCCGTAGAGCAGGGCAACCTCCGGCAGCGTCCAGCCCTGCAGCGAGCCGAAGCGGTCGAACAGGATCCAGGTGCAGGCGAACTCGAGGCCGATGCTGAAAAAGAGAGCCGTCGAGAGCAAGAGGAACGAGGCGCGGTACTGCATCTGGCCGCGAATCGAGATCAGCACATAGCGCCAGTAGAGGCGCAAGCCATCGCGCATCTCAGCCCCCCTGTACCACGAGCCGGCTGACGCCCCGGCTCAGCACGAGCCGCCCGACCAGAACAAAGAAGGCCGTCCAGGCCAGTTGATGGGCCAGGCCCAGGAGCACGCCCTCGGGCGGTAGGTCGCCCGTGTACAGGAGAAAGGGCGTATCCATGACGCCGCGGAAGGGCTGGACCTGGAGCACCGGCTGCGCCCACTCGGGAAAGAGGGGCAGCGGCACATACGAGCCAGAGAGGAACATGGTCAGGATGCTCAGCAGCCTCCAGAGCCCCTCTCCGGAGATGGTCCAGAGCATGGTGATGGACATGAGGGTCGAGATGGCGGCGCTGAGCAGCAGGGCCCCGGCCAGGCTCACCAGGAAGGCCAGCGCGGCGCCCAGGTTGGGGGGGAGCTGCAGGCCCAGGAACAGCCAGGCGATGAGAAAGAGGGGGATGGCCCGCAGCAGCACCGGGGCAAAGCACGAGGCGATGGTGCGAGCATACCAGAGCCAATACAGGTCGGTGGGGCGGGCCAGCTCGTAGGCCACGGTGCCCTCGCGCATCATGGATCGCAGCTCGGGGTCGGGCCGAAAGGGCAACAGCAACAGCAGCGCCTGGATCAGCCACAGGTACGAGATGGTGGCCTCCAGGCTCATGGGCTGGGGCCTGGTCGAGGAGTGGTAGAAGGCGGTGAACACCATGACGCGGATGCCGCCCCAGAAGAGCTGGGTGACAAAGCCCGCCAACGCGGCGGCGCGATACTGTAGCAGCACCCGCACGCGGGCGCTGAGCAGGGCCAGATAGGGCTTCACAGCTTCGCCTCCTCTTGCGTTCCTAGCCCATGGAGATGCAGCACTTGCGCGCGACTCCCCTTTTGTGGATAGTATAGCCTTGTCGTCAACAGAGTCATCAAGATCCGTAGGCATACATCCATGAAGGAGATGGCATGAGCGTCTTTATCGGTCTTGTCTCCGTAGCTGTCGCGGTGGCGGCTCTTTGGCTGGAGACCAAGAGATCGCGACTCGCGACACAGGCCGACATCCTGATGCGTCTTGATGACAGGTTCACGAGCCCCACTTTGAGGAGGCTCCGCAGAGCAGCCAGCACCAAGCTGCTGGCCGGAGATGCCCCCAACCTAGAGCTCCATGAAGTGCTGGATTTTCTCTGCAATGTGGCATATATGGTCAACGAAGGCGCCCTGGAAACGCGCCTGGCATTTTCGGCGTTCGAGTATTGGACAAGGCGATACTGGTACGCTGGCCAGTCCGCCATTGCCCAGGAGCGCGAGCTTGACCCAGGAAGCTGGGACAGCCTGGAGAGACTCCTCCGCAAGTTCGAACGGATTCGGAGCAGGCGAAGACTCGAAAATCAGTTCCGCCCCGAAGAGATCGAGCATTTTCTGCAGGAAGAGACGCGACTGCTGGATACGCTGTGAGGCGCAAGCAGCCCCACGGGGGAGTTTGCCCACTACTGCACATGGGTTGCGGGGGAGGAGCCAGGCGTCTTCACGACCTCGTCTCCCCATAGAGCTGGGCGATGATCTCCTCGATGGGCACGTTCTCGACATAGAGATCGCGGATCCGGTAGCGGCTCGTCACATCGCCGATCAACTGGGCCGCCGAGATGCGCTCTGGATCGAACTGCAGCGTCACTTTGGGGCCCTGGCGCGAGATCACCTGGGCGTCCACGCCGTCGATCCACTGCTCCTCGTCCGCCAGGATGGTCACCAGACGGCGCTCCGGGGCCACCTGGGCGCGCAGGCCCTCCAGCGGGCCATCCAGCAGGATCTTGCCCTGGCTGATCAGGATCACCCGCGAGCAGAGGGCCTCGATATCGTCCATGTCGTGGGTGGTGAGGATCACGGTGATGCCCTGGCGGCGGTTCAGCTTGCGGATCAGGTCGCGCACGGCCAGCTTGGCCACCGCGTCCAGCCCGATGGTGGGCTCGTCCAGAAAGAGGATTTGGGGTCGGTGCAGCAGGGCGGCGGCCAGGTCGCAGCGCATGCGCTGGCCCAGGCTGAGCTGGCGCACAGGAGTATCCAGGATCGGCCCCAGATCCATCAGCGACACCAGCTCGTCGCGGGTCTCGATGTAGCTGGACACGGGCACGCGATAGATCTCGCGCAAGAGGTCGAACGACTCGATGACGGGTAGGTCCCACCAGAGCTGGGTGCGCTGGCCGAACACGACCCCGATCTGGGCCACGTGCTGGATGCGCTCCTGCCAGGGCACCCGCCCCAGGACGCTGACCCGGCCCGCCGTGGGCACCAGGATGCCCGCCAACACCTTGACGGTGGTGGATTTGCCGGCGCCGTTGGGGCCGATGTAGCCGACCAGCTCGCCCGCTTCCAGCGAGAAGGAGACGCCGTCCAGGGCGTGCACCTGACGGTAGCGGCGCCGCACGACGCCCTTTAGGGCGCCCCACATGCCGGGCATGCGCTCGGCCACGTCATAGACCTTGGTTAGCTGTTCGACGACGATCTGGGGCATGGGCTCACCTCATGGGCTGTGCCTGCCTGGCAAACAACGAATCCCGTCAGAGGCAGATGCTGGAGGATGAGACAAGGGCGCAAGGATACGTCTCAAACGACCAGATGTCAACCGTGGTGAGACGACGTGTCATTCATCAATGATAAT
>DCTX01000007.1:15311-15441 GCA_002329325.1 Anaerolineales bacterium UBA1429 | reverse complement strand
CGAGGCGCGCAAGGCGGGGGTCGAGGCGGTCAAGGATGGGCTACGGCTGGCCGCCAAGCTGGGCGCTGTGGGCATGATCAACGTGCCGATCCGTCGGCCCGAGATGGCCCCGCCGCCGCCGCCCAAGACC
>DCTX01000007.1:0-15159 GCA_002329325.1 Anaerolineales bacterium UBA1429 | reverse complement strand
TGCACCTGGCGGATAGCCACCGCTATCAGCCGGGGAGCGGGCACCTGGACTTTCGTCCGGGGCTGGCGGCCCTCAAGCGCATCGGGTACGACGGGTTCATGACGCTGGAATGCAAGATCATGGGGGCGGACAAGGGCAAGGCGCTGGCCGATTCGGCCGCCCTGATCCGCAAACTCTGGGACGAAGTGTAGAACCCTCGCTTCACAGCGTGACGAGCCGGAGGTGTGGATAGCGCCCCCGGCTCGTTGTCATTTCGGCTGTGACCAGGCGTGGCATATGGCAGCAGCGACCTCATGGCTGCGACGGCGTCTGCGCACAGGGTTCGCCGGGCTGCAATCGCCCTGGGTGACGCGTGGGGAGCGCCTCCGCCGAGCAGGGCGCCCGCGTCACGCGGGCTTGTGCAGGGCGGCGAATCCGCGCCGCAGGTTGCTTTCGCCTGGAATCCGTATAGGATGCACCTGCCTGGCAGTTCGCTTCAGGACGGGAGAGCCGTGACCGAAGCACCCGCGAGGCTATGGGCGGGTGGCGCTGCGCGCGACGGCGCGCGAGAAAGGAAGCCGAGATGCTGAAACTGGGCACCTATGAGAGCTGGTTCGATGGCGAGCCCATCGTCCCCGGCGATTCGCTGGAAGAGGTCCTCAAGAACCTGGAGTCGTACGGGTATCAGGGGATCCAGATCGGGGCGCGTTTTCGCGATCTAGGTTGGGAAGAGATCGGGCGGATCGTGAACGCCAGCAACATCCGTTTGTGCATCGCCGGGGGTGGGGGTGGCCTGCTGGCCGCCGACGCCGAGGCGCGCAAGGCGGGGGTCGANNGCCCCGCCGCCGCCGCCCAAGACCCTGTACGAGCTGCAGGAGGAGATCCTGATCGAGGAGCTCAAGGAGATCGCGCCGGTGGCCGAGGCCGAGGGCGTGATGCTGATCCTGGAGCCGCTGAACCGCTACGAGTCGCTGTTCATCCAGCGGCTGGACCAGGCGTACAAGGTATGCGCGGCTGTGGGCAGCCCCAACATCCGCTTCATGGCCGATTTCTTCCACATGAACATCGAAGAGGTGGACCTGGGGAAGGCCATCGAGGCGACGGCGGAGTATCTGGGGTATGTGCACCTGGCGGATAGCCACCGCTTCCAGCCGGGGAGTGGGCACCTGGACTTTCGTCCGGGGCTGGCGGCCCTCAAGCGCATCGGGTACGACGGGTTCATGACGCTGGAATGCCATATCATGGGGGCGGACAAGGGCAAGGCGCTGGCCGATTCGGCCGCCCTGATCCGCAAACTCTGGGACGAAGTGTAGAACCCTCGCTTTACAGCGTGACGAGCCGGCGGCGCGAATAGCGCCCCCGGCTCGTTGACTGCCCTCGAGAGAAGCCTCGGAAGCGGGTGAACACAAGGCTCACCCCTACCGTCTGGTGCGCCTGGCCGCGTCTGTTGGCAGCGGCACACTGCACATGTGTGCCCCGCGTTCGCCCAGCCTCTTCGCATCTCCTGACGGTCCCGCGCCGCACGCTCCATAGTGCAGGGCGAGGCTAGCTCAGGCTCACCACAGCCACCGACTTGTTTGGCAGCCGCACCGTCACGCCCTGGGGCGTGATCTGGGCGCCCGTCAGCGCCGTGGGGGTCACCTGGTTGGGCGCCTCAAAGGTGTTGTGGGCCTGCATGGCCTCGGCCGTGAGCAGCCGCCCGCTCACCTTTGTCAGCCCGGCGGTGGGCAGTTGCAGCGTCAGATCGCACGCATCGTGCGGATCCATGTTCACCAGCGAGACATGGATCGCCCCCTCGCCATCCCGTGAGGCGGAGGCGTGCAGGGCGGGCATGCTCTCGGCCTCCCAGGCATAGTCGTCACACTGGACGGAGACGGGCAGGTACGTCGCGCCCTGATGCACCTGGAACATGTGGAAGACATGGTAGGTGGGGGTGAGCAGCATCTTCTCACCCTGGGTGAGGACCATGGCCTGCAGGACGTTGACGGTTTGGGCGATGTTGGCCATGCGCACCCGCTCGGCATACTTGTGGAAGATGTTCAGGTTGAGGGCGGCGGCCAGGGCATCGCGCAGGGTATTCTGCTGGTAGAGAAAGCCCGGATTGGTGCCCGGCTCGACCTGGTACCAGGTGCCCCACTCGTCCACGATCAGGGCTACCCGCTTGTCGGGATCGTAGGTGTCCATGATCCCGCTGTGCTTGGCGATCAGCTCATCCATGAACTGACTCTTGTAGAGTACCTCGAACCACTCGGCCTCGCCGAACTCGGTGGCCGAGCCCTTGTCGCGCCAGGAGCCCGGGGCTGTGTAGCAGTGCAGGCTGAGGCCGTGCATATAGCGCCCCGCCACCTGCATCAGCACCTCGGTCCAACGGTAATCGTCCTTGTTGGCGCCGCAGGCGATCCTGAAGAGCTTGTTGCCCGAAAGGTTGCGCAGGTAGGTCTGATATTGGCGATAGAGATCGGCATAGAACTCGGGGCGCATGTTGCCGCCGCAACCCCAGTTCTCGTTGCCCACCCCCCAGAAGTAGATGGGCCACGGCTCCTCGCGGCCGTTGGCGCGCCGCAGGTCGGCCATGGGCGAGTGTCCCGCAAAGGTGAGGTACTCGACCCACTGTTGCATCTCGCGCACGGTGCCGCTGCCCACGTTGCCGCAGATGTAGGGCTCGCAGCCGAGCTGGTCGCACAGGTCCAGGAATTCGTGGGTGCCGAAGGAGTTGTCTTCGGTGACGCCGCCCCAGTGGGTGTTGAGCATGGCGGGGCGGCTCTCGCGGGGGCCGATGCCATCCTGCCAGTGGTACTCGTCTGCAAAGCAGCCGCCGGGCCAGCGCAGCACGGGGATGCGAATGGCCCGCAGCGCCTCGACGATGTCGGTGCGGATGCCCCGCACGTTGGGGATGGACGACTCGGGGCCCACCCAAAAGCCGTCATAGATGCAGCGCCCCAGGTGCTCGGCAAAGTGCCCATAGATCATGGGCGAGATCTCGGCCCCTGGCTGGTCGGCCAGGATTTTCACAGTAGCCATGGGTAATGCTCCTTTCCACAAAGGCGAGATGTGCGCGTCTGGGCCTATTATGCGCGGCGAAGGGCGGCGATGCAAGGGGGGAAGGGGCTTCCCCCCACAGAGGCAGCGTGGATGGCGGGTCCGCGCCCCTCCCCCGCGCGCGGGGGAGGGGCAGGCGATGCTCGCCAAGACGAGCATCGCCGGGGGAAGAGCCCTCGGGGGCCCTATCCCATGCGTATCCTGCCGCCGAACCCCGGGGTGCCCCAGGCATCGGGGTCGATGCGGTGCTCGCGGATGAACGCCTCGGAGAAGTGCACGCCGATCCCGGGGGTCTCGGGCACATCCAGGAACTGGGGATCGTAGGTGTAGCCGTCGGGCATGGTCTCCTCCAGCACCTCTTTGAGCTGGATGTGGTACTCGTGCATCAGCAGGTTGGGCATGGTCGCGCCCACATGGGCGCCGGCGATCAGCGTCACCGGGCCGTTGTACTCGTGCAGCGCCACAGTCACATAGTAGGCGTCGGCCAGAGCCGCGATCTTTTTCACCTCGGTGATGCCGCCCACATGGGCGATGTCAGGCTGGATGATGCGGCAGATGCGCTGCTCCAGGGCGTCGCGGAAATCCACCCGCTGGAAGAAGCGCTCGCCCGTGGCCACGGGGATGCTGGTGGCCAGTTGCACCTCACGGGTATCCGCCATGCTCTCGGGGCCCACCGGCTCCTCAATCCAGAAGGGGTCGTAGGGGGCCAGGGCCTGGGCGATGCGCAGGGACGAGGCCACGTTAAAGCGGGCGTGCAGCTCGACGCATAGCTTGAAGTCGGGGCCGCCTCCCTCGCGGATCTGCTCGATGATGTTCGCGGAGTAGCGCAGCGCCCAGGGCGAGATCTCGCGGTTGAAGCCCGGCTCGCGGGGGAAGGGGTCTAGCTTGCCGGCGATGATCCCCTCGGCCACCATGGCCTCGGTCGCCTCGCGATAGCCCTGGCGGAAGCGGCCCTCGCCAAAGGCCTCGGCATCACCCACCTCGTCCCAGGGGTGATGGTAGATGGGGATCCGGTCGTTGACCTTGCCGCCCAGCAGGGCGTACACGGGCAGGCCCGTCTTCTGGCCCACCAGGTCCCACAGGGCGATGTCTATGGCGCTGATGGCGGCCTGGTTGGCGCCGCTGCGGGTGAACTCGGTGGCGCGGTACATGGCCACCCACAGCCGCTCGATATCCCAGGCCGATTGGCCCACCAGGCTGTTGCCCAGGTAGCGGATGGCGGCGCAGATGGGGCCCGGGGTGCCGATGCCCTCGCCCAGGCCCACGAGGCCCTCCTCTGTCGTGATGCGCACATAGGTCCACACAGTGGAGGCGGGGCGGGTGGGCACCCAGAGGGCAAAGGGCTCGACGGAACGGATGGTCAAGCCCCGTCCGTGGGGTCCGCGGCTATTATCGGCGCGGTGTTGCTGCAAAGGCGTAGCGTTGGGGGCAGGCATTGTGGGCCTCCTTTGGCGTAGGCATTGGCGGATCCGACGCCAGTAGCATACCACGGCGGCGGGCCCAATGCCAGGCGGCCAACCCCCCTCGCGCCGCCGGTCCCGCTGGCCCGCCGCTTGCTCGCTACGCTATAATGTGCCCAAACCACCGGGCCGCCGGTCGCATGAGGAGGGAGGCCATGACCCTGAACCCACGAGAGCGCGTGTTGACGGCGCTCCGCCACGAGACGCCCGAGATCACGCCCTGGCAGATCAACCTGACGGTGGACGCCCGCGAGCAGACCGCCCGCTACCTGGGCGATCCCGACTTCGAGGCCAAGATCGGCAACCACCTGGCATCGTGCAGCGATGGTTGGTTCCGCCAGGTGCGCCCGGGCTACTGGCAGGACCAGTTCGGCATCACCTGGAACCGCACCATAGACCGGGATATCGGCAACGTGGAGCGCTATCTGTTGCCGGAGCCCGATCTCTCCCTCTACACCTTCCCGAAGCCGGACCTGGCGCGCAACGCCCGCGGCCTGGAGGCCCTGGTGCGCGATCACCCCGACCGTTTCACCGTGGCCGAGCTGGGCTTCTCTATGTTCGAGCGGGCCTGGACCCTGCGGGGCATGGAGAACCTGCTCATGGATATGGTCCTCAACCCCGCCTTTGTGGACGCCCTGCTGGATCGCATCCTGGAATACAACCTGCAGGTCATTGACCAGATGGTCCAGTATCCGGTGGATTGCGTCTACTTTGGCGATGACTGGGGCCAGCAGCGTGGGCTGATCATGGGGCCGCGCCACTGGCGGCGGTTCATCAAGCCGCGGGTGGCCGCCATGTACGCCCGGGTCAAGGCGGCGGGCAAGTATGTGATGCAGCACTCGTGCGGCGACGTGGCCTCCCTCTTCCCCGATCTGATCGACATGGGCCTGGACATCTTTAACACCTTCCAACCCGAGGTGATGGACGTGGATCTCTGCAAGCGCGAGTATGGCGCGCACCTCACCTTTTACGGGGGCATCAGCACCCAGCAGGTGTTGCCCCGCGTGACCCCCGAGGCGCTGCGGCCCCACATCCGCGAGATGATCGCCCGCATCGGGCAGGGGGGCGGCTACATCGTCGCGCCCACCCACGCCATCCCTCGGGACGTGCCGCCGGAGAACATCGTGGCCTTTATCGAGACGGTGCAGGCCCAGGGGGTATAGGGGGCCTTGCCCGCGGGCGCCCTCTCGCGCTACAATCGCCTTGTACCGATTCCCCTCCCATAGACGAGAAGGAGTGCAACATGGTTAGGGTATACCAGTTAGGGGCGTTGCGGTTGGCCCAACTACACGATGGCTATGGCGCCATTGATGGCAACCGGGTCTTTTACCCCGCCCGGCAGGAGGAATGGGAGGCGGGGCTGGCCCCCGATCCCACCGGGTTCATGCTCAACGCCTATCAGCCCTTGCTGATTACCCAGGGCGGGCAGCACACACTGGTGGACACGGGCTTTGGCGAGGCCAACCCCAGCCGCAGACGCGATATGCAGGACGGCCTGCGCGAACTGGGCGTGGCCGCCGAAGAGATCGCCCGGGTGATCATCACCCACGCCCACGGTGACCACGTGAGCGGCAATACCCTCTTGCGCGATGGCGCGTACGTGCCGGCCTATCCCAAGGCCGAGTACATCGTCCAGGAGGGCGAGATCGCCGAGATGCGCGAGCGGAACGATGACCTGTGGCGCGCGCGCTTTGCGCCCTTGCAGGCGCTGGGCCAGCTTCGCATCGTCGACGGCGAGGTGGCCCTGGATGAGGCGCTCACCTTGTGGCCCATGGCGGGGCACACGGCGGGCCAGCAGGGGGTGCGCATGGTCTCGCAGGGGCAACACGCCGTCTTTGTCGGCGACCTGGGGCTTTCGTACAAGAACTTTGAGACGCCCCAATGGGGCGCCAGTTGGGCCTGGTCGCGCGAGGCCGACGAGGCCAACCGCCGCATGGTGGCCGAGTGGGCCGTGGAGCATGACGCCATCCTGATCCTGTACCACGATCCGCGCACGCCTTGGATCCGCCTGGCGCGCGCCGGGGCGGGCTACCGGGCCACGCCGGTGAAGTAGGGCTGGCGGAAAGACGGGGCGGCGAGAGCCGCCCCGTTGCCTTTTTCGATCCTTGACAGGATCTTGACCGTCATTTATAATCTGAATAGCTGTTCAGATACTCAGGAGAGAGCGCTATGCCCATTGACCATCCCATAGGCTGCGAGCCGATCCCGTTGCCCGAAGACCTGTTGCTGGATATCGCTGACACCTTTGGCATGCTCAGCGATGCCACCCGCGCCCAGATCGTCTACATGCTGACCAAACGCGAGTACAGCGTCAACGAGCTGGCCGAGTTCGTGCCGGTCTCACCCTCGGCTGTCTCGCACCACCTTGCGCGCTTGCGGGCCGTGCGCCTGGTGCACACCCGCCGCGAGAGCAACCAGGTCTTTTACTCCATAGACGACGCTCACGTGGAAGCCCTCTTCCGCGAGGCGCTCTATCACCTGGACCATGTGCGGCGCAATCTGCCCGACCACCCGCGGCCTGCCGCTGCCATCTTGTCAGGAGAAGAACCCCATGACTAGCCAGACCCTGAGGTCTAGCACCCAGAATTCGCTGCGTTCGGCGAGCCTGTTCACGCGCTACAGGGCGTTCTTGCTTTCCAAAGAGACCCTCTTTGCCGCGGCGAACACCCTGTTCCTGTTGCTGGGCCTGATCCTGCAGGTGGCGGGCCAGCCCGGGCTGGGCCAATGGTCGTACCTGCTGGCTGCCGTCATCGGCGGCACGCCGCTCTTTGTCTACTCGGCCCGCGGGTTGTTCATCCGGCGCGACATCACCGCCGGCGTGATGGCCTCCACTGCCATGATCGCCGCCATCATCGTGGGGGAGTATAGCGCCGCTGCGCTGGTGGTGTTCATGTTCACCATTGGCGAATGGCTGGAGAACCTGACGGTGGCCCGCGCCGATAACGCCCTGCGCGATCTGGCCAGCCTGGTGCCCACCGTCGTCACCCTGGCCGAGGGCGACGACCTGCGCCAGGTCCCCATCGCTCAGGTGCGCCAAGGCGACCATGTGCTGGTGCGCAGCGGCGAGCGCATCGGGGTGGATGGCCGCGTGCTGCAAGGACGCGGCTCGGTGGGCCAGGCCGCCATCACCGGCGAGTCGTTGCCGGTGGAAAAGCAGCCCGGCGATGCTGTGTATGCGGGCAGCCTGAACGAGCTTGGCTCGCTGACTATCGAGGTGACCGGCGTGGGCGAGGCGACCACCCTGGGCCGCATCGTGCGGCTGGTGCAGAGCGCCAAGGCCAGCCAGGCCCCCGTGGAGCGCATCGCCAACCGCTACGCCCGCTACCTGGTGCCCTTGACCTTTGCTCTGGCCGGCCTCGTTTGGTGGCTCAGCGGCGAGATCATGCGGGCCGTCACGGTGTTGGTGGTGGTGTGCCCCTGCGCCCTGGTGCTGGCCACGCCCACGGCGGTGGCCGCCGCCATCGGCAACGCGGCCCGGCGCGGCATCCTGGTCAAGACCGGCGGCGATATAGAGCGGGTGGGCCAGGTGGATGTGGTGGCTTTTGACAAGACCTCGACCCTGACCATAGGCGAGCCCCGGGTGCGTGCTGTGGTTCCCCTGGATGGCCGCGATGAGGCCGCGCTGCTGGCGTTGGCCGCCACGGTGGAGCGCCACAGCGAGCACCCCATCGGGCGGGCCATCGTGACCCAGGCCGAGGCGCGCCGTCTCGCTCTGGGACAGCCGACTGCCTTCGCCGCCATGCCCGGCGCCGGAGTCAGCGCCATGGTGGGCCAGCGCCGGCTTCTGCTGGGCACGCCTGCGCTGCTCGAGGAGCACCAAGTGCCCTGGGATGCCAACGCTGCCGAGCGGGTCTTGGCGCTGGAGCAGGCGGGAGCGACGGTCATCGCCGTGGCCGTGGATGGGGAGCTGGCCGGCCTGATCGCCCTGGCAGATACGGTGCGGCCCGATGCCCGCGAGACCGTCGCCCAGCTCAAGGCCCAGGGCGTGGGCCAGATCATCATGATCACCGGCGACAACCCCCGGGTGGCCGCCGCCATGGCCGAGGAGCTGGCCGTGGATCGGTACTATGCCGAGGTGCTCCCCGAACGCAAGCTGGAGATCGTGCGCGAGTTGCAGGCCGAGGGCAAGCGGGTGGCCTTTGTGGGGGATGGCGTCAATGACGCCCCGGCCCTGGCCGCCGCCGATATCGGCATCGCCATGGGGCTGAGCGGCACGGATGTGGCCTTGGAGACCGCCGACATCGGCCTGATGCAGGACGAGATTGGGCGGATCCCCCAGGTGATCGATCTCTCCCGCAGCACGCTGAAGGTCATCAAGCAGAACGTGGCCTTCTCGCTGGCCTTCAACCTGCTTTCGCTGGTGCTCGGCGGATTGGGGACCATCGGCCCGGTGTTGGGCGCCATCCTGCACGAGGTGTCTTCGGTGCCCACCCTGGCCAATTCGGCGCGGCTGATCAACAAGGGCTACGATGCGGAGAGGGCGCGCCAGCGAGGACTCTAGGGGGGAACGGCAGGGGCGTGCTACCTGCTCGCCCCCAGCCTGCGCGCCAGCGCGCCCCAGAGCTGCTCCCATTCATGGATGCGCAGGGCCCGGGCGCTGGCCAGGTAGGCCAGGATCGCCAGCGCGCCAGGCGCGCCCGTGAGGATTACCTTGCCCAGCAGGCCCCCCGGCGCCCAGGGCAGCAGCAGCCGGTAGCTGGCATAGGCCACCAGGGCCACCGCCAGCGAGGTCGCCAGGGCCTGCAGCGTCGTGCGCCCCAGGCGATAGCCCCCCAGCCCCTCGAATCGCCGTGAGAAGAGCGCCAGCATGATGACGGCGTGGGCGGCGAGCTGCACCGAGTTGGCCGCCACCAGCCCCAAAAAGCCCCAGCCGAACAGGAACGCCAGGGATGGCCCCACGGCCAGGTAGATCGCCACGGCGATGATGCCCACGATCACCGGCGTGCGGGTATCTTTTTGCGCGTAAAAGGCGAACACCAGGGGCAGGTCGATGGCGGCAAAGGGCAGCCCGATCAGGTAGATGCGCAGGGCCTGCCAGGATTGCAGGGTGTCGGCAGGGGTAAAGACGCCGTGCTCAAAGATCAGCTCGATGAGCGGGCGGCCCAGGGCCAGCAGGCCCGCCGCCGCCGGCAGGATCACCACCAGCACCAGGCGCAACCCCCGGAAGAAGGTGCGCTTGAAGGCGTCCAGCTCGCGCTGGGCGTCGATCTGCGAGAGGGTGGGCAGCACCGCGAGCGAGATGGCCATGGAGACCAGCCCCAGGGGAAGCTGGATCAGGAAGGTGGCCTTGTTCATCCAGGTGATGGCCTCCGGCATGGTGCGAGAGGCCAGGTTGCGGTCGATGACGATGCCCAGGTTCTGGATGACGATGCTGACGACCACGGGGGCATACAGGATCAGGATGCGGCGCACCACCGGATGCCGCCAATCCAGGCGCCAGCGCAGCCGCACGCCACGCATGCCCGGAAGCTGCACCAGCAACTGGCACACCGCCGCCGCCACGATGCCCAGGCTCAGAGAGTAGATGTCCAGCCGCCGCGCCAGCAGCACCACGGCCACGATGACCCCCAGGTTGTGGGCGGGCGCGCCCATGGAGGGATACACAAAGGCGTTGCGGGCATAGTGGTAGGCCTGGAGGATGCCCGAGATGCCATAGACCAGGATGGCAGGCACGATCAACCGCAGCAGCCTGGTGGTGGTAGCCAACAGCTCGGCGTCAAAGCCGCCCACCAGCAAAGGGGCGATCCAGGGGGCCGCCAGGGCCAGGACGAGGGTCACCGCCAGGAGGACTGCCCCTGCCAGAGAGAGCAGGATCGAGAGCACGTCCTCCAGCTCGCCCTGGCGGTGGGCGCTGCTGCCGCCCTCGGCGGCATACTCGCTGAGCACCGGCACCAGGGCCGCGCTCAACATGCCGCCGATCAGCAACTCGTAGACCATCTTGGGGACGGCGCTGACGGCGTCGAACGCGCTGGTGGCCCCGCTGGCGCCAAAAGCGCCCGAGATGACCGACTCGCGCACCACGCCCAGCACCCGCGAGGCGACGTTGCCCAGGGAGTTGATGCCCGCGGCGCGCATCAAGCCGCCGGTGGTCGCGGCGGGCGATGCAGACGAGGACATCGTCTCGACCTCGGGCGACGGCGGGGCCATCGGCGGCGTCTCGAACGGCTCCACCTGAGGCGCGCCGGTCACATCATCTCGGCCATCAGGGTGCGCATGGCGGCAAAGACCTCGTCCAGGTCCTGCTCGCTGACATAACCCATGTGGCCTACGCGGATCATATCAACGGAGGGATCGCGGCCCGAAGCGCACACGATGCCATAGCGGGTGCGCAGCTCGTCCAGCATCCACTTGGTATCCAGCCCCTCTGGCAGGGTCAGGGCCGTGACGGTGTTGGAGCGCACGCCCTCGGCGGCATAGAGGTTCAGCCCCGCCTCCACCGCCAGATCGCGGCAGTATTCGCCGATGCGCTGGTGACGATCGTGGACGGCCTGCACCCCTTCCTGCGCCATGAGCTCCAGGCTGGCGTGCAGCGCATAGAGGGCCGGCACGTTGGGGGTCGAAGGGGTCTGGTTGCGCTGGCCATAGCGCCGGGCGCTGCCCAGGTCAAAGTAAAAGCGGGGGCAGCGCGCCTTCTCATAGGCCTGCCACGCGCGCCCGTTGAACGAGATGAACGCCAGCCCCGGCGGGGCCATCCAGGCCTTCTGCGAGCCCGCCACGACCACGTCGATGCCCAGGGCATCCTGGGGCATGCGGATGGCGCCCAGGCCCGAGATGGCGTCCACGATGAGCAGCGGCTTTGGATCGGCCTCTCGCACCACCCGGCAGAGCGCCTCCATCGGGTTGGTCACCCCCGTCGAGGTCTCGTTCTGGGTGATCAGCACGGCGTCAAAGGGCCCCTTTTCGGCCAGCAGGGCCTGGAGCGCGGCGGGATCGGCGGCCTGGCCCATGGTGACGTTCAGCCAGGTGACGTCCATGCCATAGCGCTCGGCGATGGTGCCAAACCGCTTGCCGAACACCCCCAGGTTCACCGCCAGGACGCGATCGCCGGGGGAGAGGGTGTTGACCAGGGCGGCCTCCATGCCGCCGGTGCCGGAGCTGGTGAGCACAAAGAGATCCTGTTCGGTCTCGAAAAAGAGCTTGAGCCAGGCGACCACCTGCCCAAACATGGCCTCGAACTCGGGGCCGCGGTGGTCGATCATCTGGCGGCCCATGGCCGCGAGCACATGGGGCGGCAGCGGCGTGGGGCCGGGCACGCGCAGGTTCATCGTATACCTCCTACCTTTGGTGCGGGGGACCTCGGCGGCGCACACAGCCGCTGGCCGGGCAGCGGCGCCCGGTTCCTGTTGGCGCTATGATAGCGCGGGCCTCGAGGCGGGGCAAACGGCAAGGACGAGGCGCGCCTCGTCCTTGCCAGCTCGGCTAGATCTCGGCCAGACCCCGGAACGCCTGGGCGGCCTCCGGGCTCTCCGCCAGCGCCAGGTACAGGACCACCTCCAGCGTGGCGCCTCCCTCGATGGTGGCCTGGTCTTCCAGATGGAACATCCTTCCGCCCTCGGCATAGTCCGCCAGGACCAGCTTGCCTTGGGGACAGACGGCCAGAGCGCTGCGGCCGCCGTGGGCCTCCGTCAGCAGGCCCCATCCGCGGTGGCTGTGCCAGCTCGCCCACGGCGAGGGCAGCAGGCGCACATCGTCGCCTTGCAGGGTCAGTTGTTCCGGGCTTGCGCCCAGGCGCAATGCGACGACTCCGCCCAGGTATACCCGCTGGCGCGTGGGGCGCAGGTTCTGCAGCCGGTAGACCACCTTGAGCAACGGCGAATCGCCCAGGGTCAAGTAGTCAAAGGAAACCATCAAGTCATGGAGTTCCTTGCGCTCGGGCCGGGTGGTCAGCCGCACCCCCTGCCAGGGCAATCCCTGGGCATCGGGCGCCGTCACCGCTTCTGTCTGCCAGTCATCGTTCACCAGGCAGCCCTCGGCGCCCTGGTGTCCGTGCATCCGCAGGTTGAGCTGGATGCCGCCGTACCAGGGGTAGGCCCAGGCGCAGCCGCGCGGCTGCGGGAAGGGGCTCTCCAGCATCTCTTGCCCGTGCCAGAGCCAACTGATGGCGCTGGGACCGAACCCGGGCGCCACCTTGAGGCGCGTCGCGCCGTTGTCTACCGTCCAGATGGCGTGCTCCTGCTCCTCGCTCGGGGAGATGGCCACCTCGCGTCGCCGGCCCAGACGGAGCACCTCGAGGGGCGAAGTCTCGAGGCCAGTCAACAGCTCCAGACGCACCTGGCCCTGGGAGCGGCCCACCTCTTGGGGCGCCTGCAGCGTCACCGGCTGGCGGAGCGGGTTCTCACGCCAGAGCTGCGACACGGCCACCTGGGTAGGGCTGAGGCCGAAAGGCGCGCCCTGGAGCAGCACCTCGCCATCCAGCTTGCGCACCGAGACCGAATCCACGACCAGCTCAGTGCTCACGGCATCGTCCACCGTGGCCAGCACGCGGCGCGCCAGGCGTGCCTGGGCGACGGGGCGAGTCTCGAGCTTGAGGGGTTCGGCCCCCCGGGCCGCCATACCGGCCCAGAGGAGCAGGTGCTCGCGGACCGTGCGCCAGTCGCCGCTGCCGGCCCAGAGGGCGCAGCGCATCACCGGCGAGCGCTCGCCCGGCGCTACGTTCAGCAGCGGGGTGTGCAGGCGGACCTGGTAGCTGTACTCCACCCAGCCCACGCCGGCGGCCCAGGCGATGCCGGCGGCAACGTTCTGCTGTTCCATGGCGATCCAGGGCTCGGCATAGGCCTCCGGCTCGCGGGGGGCGTCATCGCCATACTTGGGGTAGAGGTAGATCGGCGCGCGCACGATCCCCGCCTGGAGCGGCGCGGTCAGCATCTCCTGGCTCTGGCCCTCCCAGTGGGTCGCCAGCATGATGCGGTCCGTATAGGGCTCGCTGCCGCGATTCTCCAGTTGTTGCTCTATGGTGACAAGGCCGCTGGCGGCCAGGGCCACCACCAACTCCAGGCGCGTATTCGAGTGATAGTAGGGCTCGGCCGACATACGCACCACGGCCCGGCCATCGCGCTGCTCCAGGCGCAGATCGAAATGGTTGCGATCGAAATCGCTGGGGAAGTAGGGCGGCCCCACGTAGGGCTGGGCGTTGAGAATGCCCGTCTCGCCGTCCTTGTGCTGCATTCGCAGGATGCCGTTGCGCGCCGAGATCGTAAGGCGCAGGCTGTCGGTCTCTAGCCGCACCGAGTCGCCGGATTGGTGGGCCAGCACGCCGCCCGCCTCCAGGCAGAAGAGAGTCAGGTCCTCTTTGAGCGGTTTGGCGGCGTCCCCTTCGGGGATCAGCAGCGCATGGACGCCGTATACGCCCTGGGCGGCCGCTTGCGCGACTACGGGGAGCCGCACGTAGCCCTTGGGCTCCAGCGTCACCTGCTGTTCGCGCCAGTCCAGCGCCACGCCTTTGGGCGGCGTCAGCCGCACCAGGGCGGTCAGGGGCGCATCCAGCTCGCTGTGCAGCGCCAGCCCCAGGGTCATCGGTAGGCCGGGGGCCAGGGTGATCTGCCCGGGCTCGGTCTCGAGGCTCAACGGCTTGCGCGCGCGCATGCCGGAGAACAGCTCCACCTCATCGTGATCCAGGCTGATGACGGAGCGCACGGCGGGGGCGGATTCGTCGTCCTTGGCGTGAGGCGCCTTGTCGCTCACCTTGACCTGGGCTACGTGCTCGACGCTGAGCCCCGGCGGCACGACGAAGCCCTCGCGGTGGTCGATCTCCAGTCCGTCGGCGCCCAGGGCGTGGATATGGACGCGCAGCGGCTCGGCCCGCTTGTTGTGGATCCGCCAGCGGATCGCCGCCGTGCTCCCCTGGAGCGGCTCCAGGTCCTGAGCGATGGCGGCCACGGCCACCTCATCGGTCTCGATGGCGCAGGGCGCCTGGGCCTCGCGGTCGATCCAGATGGTCAGCGCTTCGCCGTCGGCCTCCCAGTGCTGGGTATAGACCTTGAGCCCCTCCCAGCGTTGGTCATCGGGCGTCTGCTCGATCTTGCGCACATAGCTGGCGTACCAATCGTGGCGGGCGAAGAACGGCTTGGCCAGGGGCATCTGCCGCGCGCCCGCGATATAGTTCTCCATCCACACGGCAGAATCGGGCCGCCAAAAGTGGCCCGTCCGCTTGTAGGCAGGCACGGACTTGAAGTTGGCCGCCCAGGTGCCCAGGGTCTGGCGGGCCCACCCTTCTTGCACCGAGCGCTCGATGGTGGCCTGCAGCAGCCGGCGGCCGATGGAGCGGCCGTGGTAATCAGGGTGCACATTGAGCAGCCCCAGATAACCCGCGCCGTAGAGGCCACTGGGCCAGGGCGTGCCCTCCATGAAGGAGCAAAAGCCCACGATCTGATCATCGGCCTCGGCCAGGTAGACCACGAGGTTGCGTTCCTCCGAGAGCCACTCATGCACGATCTGGGGGGTAATGGTGATCCCCTCGGTAAAGCCACCGGGCCAGCCGGGATCGCTGGAGTTGAACAGCGTCGCCACGGCTTGACAATCGCGATCGAGGTCTAGGGGGCGAATGGTCACGGGGTACATGGCGGTCTCCTTGGCAAGAGCGCAGCACAAAGCCAGGGCGCTATTATACGGAGATGTCTCTCGAATGTCGAAGCGCTGTGTCCCGCCACGCCGCCCGCGCGTCGCCCTCACCCCCACGGCCGGC
>DCTX01000053.1:29470-29602 GCA_002329325.1 Anaerolineales bacterium UBA1429 | reverse complement strand
GCCCAGGTCCATCAGCGCCTGGTTAAAGGCGCGGGCCTGGCCCTTGGGCAACAAGGTTTGGGCATAGCCCTCCAGCGCCCGCAGGGCGGCGGGCCGGGTGATCTCCTCGGGGTAATCGAACAGGCGGGCCAG
>DCTX01000053.1:0-29435 GCA_002329325.1 Anaerolineales bacterium UBA1429 | reverse complement strand
ACAAAGGCGATGCTCAGCAGAGCGCCCGCCGTATAGTCGCCGACGCCGGGCAGGGCCAGCAGAGACTCCCGGTCGGCGGGGAGCTGGCCGCCGTGCTCGGTCACGACGGCGCGGGCGGCGCGGTGCAGGCTGCGCGCCCGCGCATAGTAGCCCAGGCCCTGCCAGTGGGCCAGCACTTCAGAGAGCTCGGCCTCGGCCAGGGCCCGCACCGTGGGAAAGCGCGCCAAGAAGCGCTCATAGTAGGGGATCGCCGCCGTCACCCGCGTCTGCTGGAGCATGATCTCCGCGACCCAGATGCGGTAGGGATCGCTCGTGCTGCGCCAGGGCAGGTCGCGGCGGTGCGTCGCGTACCAGGCCAGCAGCGCGCGGGCCAATGCGCCGGCGCAGGCCCCGGCGTCTCGCGCCGGGACCCTGTCAGGCATGGGGCCGCGTGCCTGTGGCGACCGCAATCGTGCGATAGGGGAAGTGCAATGTACGTCTCTTTGCTACGTTTGTTCGTCCAGATCTCGCAGCAGAGCCCCCTGCTCTATATCGGGCTGATCGTCATCCTGATGGCCTCGTGGGGCCTGATCGTGGCGGCTCTGACCGAGATCGCCATCAAGCTGTTCGACCTGCGCGATACGGCCTGAGGCAACGCCCCTCAGCGGTACAGGTTGAGCATGTCCCGCAGCACCGCCGCCGAGGTGGGCACCGGCCCCTCTTCCTCGATGACGGCGCTGATCACGCCCATATAGTCGGTGTGATAGACCACGCCCATATCCCACATGCCGGTGCGCGCCATGGGGTGCGCCTGCTCCAGCCAGACGGGCCCCACCGAGAGGCGATAATCCGCGCCATCCCATTCCGCCACCGCCAGGGGCTTGATCACACGGCCCTGGGCCCGGGCCGCCTGTAGGTCCTCCAGCGTCACATCGCGAATGCCCTGCACCGTGAGGTCCTGCAAGGTGGTGGGCCGCCGCAGCACGCTGTTGGCGATGATCACCAGCTTGTTGGCCGCATCCCAGCCATCCACATCCAGGGTGGGATCGGCCTCGGCGATGCCCGCCGCCTGGGCGCCCTTGAGCGCCTCGGCATAGCCGATCTGCTCCTCGGCCATGCGGGTCAGGATATAGTTGGTGGTGCCGTTAAAGATCCCCTCGACGCGGGTGACGCCGCTGCCGGCCAGGTCGCGCACGCCCAGGTTGACGGTGGGCAGGCC
The DNA here is from genome assembly GCA_002329325.1 of Anaerolineales bacterium UBA1429. Classification (GTDB taxonomy): domain Bacteria; phylum Chloroflexota; class Anaerolineae; order UBA1429; family UBA1429; genus UBA1429. Next base: position 28,237 of record DCTX01000053.1, on the reverse strand, counting down.
GCCCGCGACGGTGCCGCTATAGGCCAGCCCCACGCCGGCGCTCTTGGCGGCCTGGGTCAGCTCGGCAAAGGCCAGCACCAGGGGCCCCTTGTCGGCCATCACCACATGCTGCCCCTGAGCCATGGCCGCGCGGACGCAGCTCATACCCGGCTCGCCCGTCTGCAGGTTGGTGGGTGCGGCATCCACCAGGATCTCGGCGGGGGTGCTGCGCACCATCTCCAGCGCGCTGACGCCCGGGCGCCCGGCCTGCGGATAGGCGGCGGCGCCCTGTCTGGCCAACTTGAGAGCGATCAGGCGCTCCAGGTCGAGCCCCGCCGGATCCATGGCCGCGCCGGACGAATCGGCGGCCCCCACCAGGCGTAGGCGCACGCCATAATCGCGGGCGATGGCCTCCTGCCGATGGGCCAGGATATCCAGCAGGTTGCGGCCGATGTTCCCCAGGCCGATCAGGACGAAGCGAATCTCTTGCTCCATGGCCTTCTCCTTACACAGAGCGGTGGCTGTTTGCCGAAAAACGGAGGGAACCGAAAAGGGGGGCTGCTTGGTGAGCCCCCCTTTGTGCTCAGGATAGACCTAGAGCTTGGTGCCGATCTCCTGAACGACGGCGGACTCGCTGGGGAAGGTCCCCGTCTCGAGCTTGGAATAGATCTTTTCGTCGTTCACGGTGACCTCAAAGGCTCCCCCGCTCGAGGGGATCAGGGTGAGCTGGCCTACCTGGCTCTTGAACTTGTCGAGGATGAGCTGCGCCAAACTGGCGGCTCGAGGTAGGTAGCCTCAAGCAGTGCAGTACTGAATCGAGATCTTGACGCTCATGGTTCCACTCCTTCTGGTATGCAAACGGCTGCCTGGGCGAGATTATACCCCAGGGTGGCTTGGCGCGGCAAACAGGGGCATCGGCAATAATACCTACATTGCTGCATCTTTCCGATGATGGTATACTGCCCGCGCCACGGATCCTGTAGAACAGAGGAGAGGCGAACGACGAGGTTGCTCCATGCCCAGGCCTAGTGTTCTCCTTGGTGAGAGCAGCCGCGCTCGCATGCTCCGTGGCTTTGCATCCATGGGGCGCGTGCTTTCGCTGACCCTGGGCCCCACAGCAGGCACCATTGCCAACGCGGGGGTCGCGGGCGAGGTCGAGATCCTGCGCGACGCCGCCACCATAGCCCGCCGCATCACCCAACTCCCCGACGCGCGCGAGAACCCGGGAGCGATGCTCATGCGGCAGATCGCCTGGCGCGTGCGCGCCCAGGTGGGCGATGGCAGCGCGACGGCCGTCGTGATCGCCCAGGCGGTAGCCCAGGAGATGCAGCGCGTGATCTCGGCAGGCGCCGCCGCCATGGTCGTAAAACGGGGCGTCGAGCGCGCCTTGCGGGTCGCCGTCGCAGCGCTGGAGAGGCTGGCCGTCCCGCTGGTGGGAGAGGAACGCATCGCCGCCGTCGCCGCCGCAGCCATTGGCGACGGGGAGATCGGCAGGCTGGTGGGTGAGATCTTTGACGTGCTGGGCCCCCACGCCAGCATCGTCATCAGCCCCTATGTAGCCACCTCCCACGATCGCGCTTATTATGAGGGGGCGCGCTTTCCGGGGGGCTATGTCTCGCCCTATCTCCTGACGGACGAAGCGCGGCGCAGGGCCGTCCTGGAGAACGTCCATATCCTGGTGGCCGATCTCGCTCTCGACAGCGCCGGGGGCGCGATCCATCTCTTGGAGCAGGTCGCGCTGGCAGGCGGCAAGGACGTGCTCTTGCTCTGCAAGCGCTGCTCGGATCGGGCGATCGGCGTCTTGGCCGCCAACAATGAGAGGGGAGACGGCTTTGCTACAGCCGCCACCCTCAGGCCCATCGGCGAACTGCGCCGGGGCACAATCGAAGATATCGCGCTCCTCACGGGCGCCCAGCCCCTCAACGACAAGATGGGCCTGCGCCCCGAAAGCATCACCGCCCGTGATCTGGGCCACGCCCGGAAGGCGGTGGTGACGAGGGATAGCGTGACCATCATCGGCGGGCAGGGCGACCGCGGGGCCATCCGCGATCGCGTGAACAAGCTGAACGAGCGGGCGCGCGCCACGCCTGACGCAGAGGAGCGGGAGCTGTGCCGAGAGCTGCTCACCCACTTCTCTGAGGGCGTGGCCGAGTTGCGACTGGGCGCGCTGACCGAACCGGAGCGCTCCCGGTTGACCGAGGCCGCCGAGCAGGCCATCCGGGCGGTGCGAGCCGGCCTGGAGAGCGGCGTCGTGCCCGGCGGAGGGGCAGCCTACCTGGCGTGCATCCCCGCCGTCCGCGAGCTGCAGGCCGAGGGGGACGAAGCGTTCGGCGCCCAGATCCTGGCCCGCGCCCTCGAGGAGCCGATGCGACGCATCGCTGCCAACGCGCAGGCGCACCCGCCTACCGTCGTCGCCGAAGCCCAGGGGCGCGGGAGGGGGTATGGCCTCGATGCGCGCACCGGACGTGTGGTTGATCTTTTCGCCGAGGGCATCGTCGACCCTGCCGTAGTCGCACGACGCGCCCTCGAACATGGCGTCAGCGGCGCCATGATGTTGCTTACGACCAATGCTTTGGTCATTCATCGCATACCAAAGGGGAGTGAAGAGCCATGAGTCTCACCGGACAAGCGTCCACAAACGAACGCTGGCAGCGCGTGGGCCCGGTTTTGGGGGGTGGCACCGTCTTTGGCGTGGCCGTATCCTCGCGCGCTGGCAAGACTTGCTTCTGGGCCGCCACAGCGTGCGGCGTGTTCCTGTCTGAGGATGGGGGCGAACACTGGCAGCAGCGTCTCAACGGCTTGACGACGCCGCTGGTGAGCGCACTGGTCGCCGCGCCCAACGGCGATCTGTTCGCTGGCTCCCTCAATGCCGAGCTGTTCCGTTCCGTGGATGACGGCATGACATGGGAACGGGGCACGCAGGGATGGGACGCCGAAGGCACCGTGACGGGGATGGCGGTTTCGCCGAGCTACGAGGAGGATGGCACCGTCTTTGCCGCCCTGGATGGCGGCGCCCTTATGGCCTCGCGCAATCGGGGCAAGCACTGGGAAGACGCCAGTTTCGGCATGAACAGCATGACCGTCATCGCCGTGGCCGTGGCGCCAAGCTGGGAACGCTACGAGACGCTGTTCGGGGCCACCGACCAGGGCGTCTATGTGTCGCGCAACGGCGGCCGCGCCTGGCGGGCCACGCCCCTCATGCTGGATGAGCAGGTGGGCGTGCTGGTCGTCAGCCCCGCCTATATGGAAGATCAGACCCTGTTCGCGGGCACCGAGTCCGCTGCTCTGTATGTCTCGAACGATCAGGGCCGTACCTGGGAGCAGCTCCACGAGCAGATCGGCGAGGGAGCGCTCAACTGCATGTGGGCCGCGCCCGATTTCGCCACCAGCGGGCGCCTGCTGGCCGGCATTGACGACGGCATCTTTGTCTCTTCCGATCGCGGGGTGACCTGGAGCCGCGTCGCCGAGATGCAGGGCGCCGTGCTCTCGCTGGCGGGCAACCAGGAGGTGGTGGTAGCGGGCGTCCACAACGTCGGCGTGTTCAAGTCGCTGGATGGCGGCCTGACCTGGGTCTCTGCCACGGGCGACCTGGCCGCTCGCGGCCTGGCGCAGTTCATCATCAAGGATGACATCCTGTGCACCATGGGCCCCCAGGAAGGGGTTTTTATCTCGGAGGATCAAGGCGCCTCCTGGCGGGCCCTGGAGGGGCTGGACATGTACCTGCCCCTGACCGCGATCAGCCTGGCGGAGGACGGCCAGTTGTTCGTGGCCAACCAGGAGATCGGCATCCTGCGCGGGAACACCACGGGCCGGAACTGGCGCCTGCGCTATGAAAAGGCGGGCATCTCGGCGTTGCTCGTCCTGCCAGAGGAGAACGTAGGCTGGGCGGGCACCGTGGAAGGCGAGCTGCTATCCAGCCACGATGGCGGCATGAGCTGGCAGGTCGTCGAGGAGCCACCCACCGCCGAGCAGGAGGTACTCACCATCGCGGCATCCCCCGACTTTGCGGAGGATCACACGCTGTATATGGGCACCGCCATCGAGGGGACGCGGGTCAAGCCGGCCCGGGTAGCCCTGTGGCGTTCGCGCAACAAGGGGCGCACCTGGCACCAGATCACCACCCAGGAGACCGATTCACACTGGGTGCACATCAGCATGCCCGCCGACGTGACCGAGGCGGTAGCCGATCAGGCGATCCTGGCCACGGGCCCCTTCTGTCTGCGGCCTCTGCGGCGCGCCAAGGACGTGTGGATCAGCACGGTGGTGGATCCCAATGGCTCCAACGTGCTCAGCGTCGTCGGCATCGGCGAGATCGATAGCGGCGCCATGCTCTATGCGGCCACGGGCAGCGGCGTCTATAGCTCGAGCGATGGCGGCCGCACCTGGCATCCCTTTGCCGAGGGGCTCGAGGGGCACAGCATCATCAGTCTGGCTCTGAGGAAAGAGGGCGATGCGCGCATCCTCTATGCCATGGGCCTGGGCGGGCTGATCTTCAAGCGTCAGGTCGCCTGAGCGATCCTGTGAAGAACGGGGCGTCGGTGGATGGCCGGCGCCCCGTTCTTGCTGCCTGACTGGCCCGGTGGCGTACGATCTGCTCTGCCGCGATGGCACCCCAATACCTTGACCCCTTGACGCTCAGCGATATAATGGTGCCAGCGCGCCGCATACGGTAGGGGGGATTCCTTGCAGGCTGCCACAGCGTTCGCCTTTGTCATATCGCTGATCGTGCAGGTCGGCTATCCGCTGGCCGCTATCCTCTATTTCCGGCGCCGCACCCGCGCGCCCTGGCCCCTCTATGCCTATGGCGCGCTGATCTTTGCCGTCTTTCAGCTCTTCACCTGGCTCCCCCTGAGCACCTTCCTCGATGTCGTCTGGGGCGAGCACCTCAACGATGCCTTTGGCGCCTTTGTCTGGCTGATGGCCATGGGCCTGGCCACGGCGCTGATCGAGGAGGCCGGGCGCTGGCTGGGCTTTCGCTTCCTGTTCCCCCGCGGCAACTATCGCCTCACATGGCGCAACGGCGTGGCCTACGCCTTGGGCCACAACGCCCTGGAGACCATGTGGCTCATCGCCGGGCTGACCTTCATCGGGTTCATCACCTCGTTGATGATCGGGCGGATGGACCCCCTGGCGCTGGTGCAGCAGGTGAGCCCCGAGGCCGGCACGGCCGAGGCCACCGCGCTCTATGAGCTGGCCACGGTCTCGTGGGCGCAACCGCTGACGGTGGCGCTGGAGCGCATCCTGGCCCTGCCGCACCAGGTGGCCTGGGGCCTGCTGGTGATGGAGAGCCTGGCCTCGCGGCAGAAGCGTTGGTTCGGCTTTGCCGTGCTCTACCACACCTCGATCGCCATCCTGGTCCCCGGTTTGGCGCGGCTGGCGGGCTTTGCCGCCGCCGAGGTCGTGAACCTCGCCTTTGCGGGGATCAGCGTCTGGATCATCGCCCGGCTCTACGAGCTATCGGAGCAGCGCGGCTAGCGCACCCCCTCACGTTGGCGGCGCGCCGCCTGCAGCGTGTTGCGCATGAGCATCACGTTGGTCATGGGCCCCGAGCCGCCGGGAACGGGCGAGAGATAGCCCGCCACGTCGCTCACGGCCGGGTCCACATCCCCCACCATAGCGCCATCCACTAGGTTGATGCCAAAGTCTATCACCGCCGCGCCGGGGCGCACCATGTCCGGCGTGATCACCTTGGGCTGGCCCACCGCCACGGCCAGGATCTCGGCCCGGCGCGTCAAGGCGGCCAGGTCGCAGGTGCGGCTGTGGCAGAGGGTGACGGTGGCATGGCGATGCAGCAGGAGCATCGCCATGGGCAGCCCCACGATGCGGCTGCGCCCCACCACCACCGCCCCGCGCCCCTCGATAGCCACTCCATGGCGCCGCAGCAGCTCGATCCCCCCCAGAGGCGTGGCGGGCGCCAGCGCCTCGCGCGCGCCCTGCAGCAAGAGCCCGGCGTTCAGCGGGTGGATACCATCCACATCCTTGAGCGGCGAGAGGGCATGGAGCGTCGTAGAGGGGATCTGGGCGGGCAGGGGAAGCTGCACGATGACACCATGCACCTGCTCATCTGCATTGAGCCGCTGCAAGGTCTCCGTCAGGCTCTCGGCGGTGGCCCCGGAGGGCAGGGCCTCGCGTCGGGTGCCCATGCCTACCGCGGCAAAGCCTGCCAGAAGGGCCTGCACATAGCGATTCGAGGCGGGGTCGGCCCCCACCTGCACGATGGCCAGGGTGGGCGGCTGGCCCTCTTCCTGCACCCAACGCTCCACCTCCTGGGCGATCTCCTGGCGCATGGCGCGGGCGATGATGCGTCCATCCAGAATCTCTGCAGGCATCGGCTCCTCCTCCGGGTCAACTGGCAAGGCGCTGGTGCACCAGCGCCATGATGCGTTCTTTCTGGCCCGCGCGGGCGACCAGATCCTCCTGGCGGCGGCGCGCCTCATCGGCCAGCGGCCCAGGGGCGAGCGAGCGCAGGTTGATCTGCACATTGAGCAGGGCGGCGTGCAGCGCCGCCTCGGCCAGCAAGGCCGCCGCGCCCGCATCGCTCACGGCCCAAGGGTTGCCCGCCTCGGCGGCGGGCAGCGCCAGGTCGAGGATCTGGGCGCAGCCCTCGGCGATCTCCAGGGGGGCCAGGGTCGCCTCCTCGAGGGCCTGCTGCATGGCTTGCTGCCGGCTGGCCTGCTCCTCCGGTGAGCTGTTGGGCAACCGGTAGGCCTGCATCACCCCGGCATAGGCCGTGGCATCGCGCTCCATCAGGTTGAGCATCCGCTGACGCAGCGCCTCGGCCTGATCCAGCACCTCACGCAGGGCAGCTTCCACCTCACGAAAGCGCCGCTTGCCGATGGTGAGACGGCATACCATACTGACCAGGCCAGCCGCCAGCGACCCGGCCAGGGCAGCGGTGCTGCCCCCGCCCGGCACCGGCTCTGAGGATGCCAGGGCATCGAGATAGGCGCCTACAGTGCTTTCGCTGAACATGCGCGCGCTCCCCTCATGCAGAGTTGCTTTGGCCGGATTATAGCACAAGCCCTGAGGGATGGTCGCGCCAGCGCAGGGCGAACACGGCGCATGCTTGCGCCGTTCGCCCCTACACCCGTATAACCCGTACATAACCGTGGGGGCGAAGCTCGTCTTCGCCCACCCCTGCCCACCCGTGCCCGCCGCCCGATGGCATCGCGCGCCACCACAGGGCGAACACGGCGCGTGCTTGCGCCGTTCGCCCCTACACCCGTATAACCCGTGCATAACCGTAGGGGCGAAGCTCGTCTTCGCCCTTGGCCCTCGTGTCGCGGCGCGCGGTTCCCTTGAGCTCTGCCGGCAAGCATGCTATCATTCCGTCACACCGTGTTCTCGGGCTCTCGCTGGGGCAAGAGTATGAAGAGGCTCCTTTTCTGCCTGGTCGTCGTCCTCCTTTGGGCACTGTGGGGCAGCGTCGGCCTGGCCCAGACGCCGTCTCAGGCGCCCATCTACGTCGCCGAGGTCCAGGGCGTCATCAACCCCCTCACGGCCAGCTACCTGGCCCGCGTGCTGACCCTGGCCGAGCGGGAGCAGGCCCACGCCGTGGTGCTGGCGCTGGATACCCCCGGCGGCCTCGAGACCGCCATGCGCGACATGGTCCAGATGATGCTGGACGCGCCCGTGCCGGTGATCGTGTACGTGGCCCCTGGCGGGGCGCGGGCCACTTCGGCCGGGTTGTTCCTCACCCTGGCCGGACATGTGGCCGCCATGGCGCCCGCCACCCATATCGGCGCCGCCCACCCCGTGCCCCTGGGCGCCGAGATCGGCGACGTGATGGATGAAAAGGTGACCAGCGACGCCGCCGCGCTGATCCGCAGCATCGCCACGGCCAGGGGGCGCAACGCCGCCTGGGGCGAACAAGCCGTGCGCGAGAACCTGTCCCTCACGGCGGCTGAGGCGCTGGAGCTGGGCGTGATCGACGCCCTGGCCGAGAACCTGGCGGACCTGCTCGCCCAGATAGACGGGCGCCAGGTCCCCACCGCGCGCGGAGAAGTGACCCTGCGCACCTTGGGCGCCCCCCTGGTGCGCCAGCCCATGACCCTGGTGGAGCGCCTGATCCACGTCATCACCAACCCCGATATCGCCTATCTGCTCATCACCGTGGGCGTGCTGTTGCTCCTGGCCGAGGTGGCCGATCCGGGCTTGAGCGTGGCGGGGATAGGCAGCGCCGTGGCCTTTATCCTGGCGTTCACCGCCCTGGGGAGCCTGCCCATCAACTGGGCCGGCGTGGCGCTGCTGTTGGCGGCGCTGGTGCTCTTTGCCGTGGCCCTCTTTACCCACAGCGAGGCCGTCGTCACCATCGCGGCCTTGGTGCCCTTTGTGCTGGGCTCCCTGCTGCTCTTTGCCCCCTTTACCCCCAGCACGCCGGCGGCGCCGACCTTGCGGGTCAGCCCGTGGCTCATCGGCGTCATGGGGGCCACCATCGCCGCCTTTAGCCTGGGCATTCTGCGGGCCATCCTGCGGGCCCGCAAACTGCCGCCCCAATCAGGCGCCCAGCGCCTGATCGGGCAGCGCGGCACAGCGCTGACGGACCTGGCGCCCACAGGCGAGGCGCGGGTGGACCTGGAGAACTGGAGCGCGGTGTCGCTGGGGCGGGAGATACGAGCGGGCGAAGAGATCGAGGTCGTTGGCATCTCGGGGGTGCGGCTGCAGGTGCGCCCCGTGGAACCCCAAGCCTAGGAGGCAATCACATGGAGAATCTCATCCTTGCCGTGATCCTGGCGCTGTTCGGCATCATCCTGCTGGCCATGGCCATCCGCATCGTACCGGAATACCGCCGCCTGGTGGTCTTTCGGCTGGGCCGCTGCCTGGGCGCTCGGGGGCCCGGCCTCATCTTCCTGATCCCCTATGTGGATCGCGGTGTGATGACCGACCTGCGCGAGGCCTACTTTGACGTGCCGCCCCAGACCTGCATCACCGCCGACAACGCCTCGGTTTCCATCGACTTTCTCGTCTATGACAAGGTGATCGACCCGGTGCGCAGCGTCCTGGAGGTGGAGGATTTCAACGGGGCCGCCCGCGGCCTGGCCATCACCACGCTGCGGGCCGTGGTGGGCGCCATGGATCTCGACGACGTCCTCTCCAAGCGCGACGAGATCAACCACACCCTGCATGAGAAGCTGGACGAGGTGACGGATCGCTGGGGCATTCGGGTGACGGCGGTCGAGATCCGCGAGGTGGTGCCGCCTCGGGCCATCGAGGAGGCCATGACCCGCCAGATGGCCGCCGAGCGCGACCGGCGCGCCACGGTGACCAAGGCCGATGGCGACCGCGACGCCGCCATTCGCACCGCCCAGGGCGAGCGCCAGGCCACCATCTTGCGAGCCGAGGGCGAGCGCCAGGCCACCATCCTGCAGGCCGAGGCCGACCGCGAGGCGGCGATCCTGCGGGCCCAGGGCGCGGCCCTGGCGCTGCAGGAGGTCTACCAGGTGGCCCAGGGCGTGGATAGCAAGACCCTCACCCTCCAGTATCTCGAGGCCCTCAAGGCGCTGGGGGCGGGCGAGGCCACCAAGTTCCTGATCCCCACCGAGCTGCTCAACCTGGTGCGGCCTCTGACGAGCCACGCCGCCCAGGCCCTGCAGGACGCCCCGGAGGGCTAGATCGTCGCGCTGGCGGCGCATCCTTCCCCCCGCATGAGGGTTTTCTGGTCGGAGGGAAGCGTCATGGGAGCCGCTTTGACCGCGCTGATCTTGGTGGTGTGTCTCGCGCTGCTGGCTCTGGGGAGCCGGTGGTCGCGCTGAACCCAGCCCGCCCGAAGGCAAGAGAAAAGACCGGGGATATCGCATCCCCGGTCTTGCGTTGCCTCTCGGGCAATGGCGCCCCCGCCTTACTCGACGGTGACGATCTTGCTGCTCTCCCACAGGCCGTGGATGTTGCACAGGGCAACGGCCAGCAGGGCCCCGGTCTGCTTCAGGCTCACCGACGTGGTCACCCCGTGGAACGTGTACACGGGGCCCTGGTTCGGCCCCGTGGTGTGCTCGCCATGGGCCGAAAACTCGAAATGGCCCACCTGATGCACAAACTGCCCGCCCTCCGGGATAAAGTAGAGTGTGATGTAGCTGATGTGGTGCTCGGTGGTATTGGGGTGCGCCACCTCTTTGCCCAGGCTCACCTTGACGTCAAAGAACTCGCCTGCCTTGACGGTATCTGGGCACTCGATCACCGGCACATGCTTCTCGCTCCGCCAATCCGCTGTCTTGATGTGTTCACTGATACCCGGCATTGTCATATCCTCCTAATAACGCGAAAACAATCACCACACCCGACTGGTAGCACGGGTCCGGTCGGGCTGCCCGCGTTCGGGCGAGCCTCTCTGAACCCATATTACCATAATGCCCTGGCCTTGGCCAGGCAGGAACAGATCGCCGGACCGGCAGAATCTCCGCGCCGACGACCTGACCTTTACAGCGCTCAGCCGCCCATGGCCTTGATGATGGCCGGCAGGAAGGCGGGCAGATCCGCCGGCGTGCGAGAGCTCACCAGATTGCCGTCCACCACCGCCGGCTCATCCACAAAGGTAGCCCCGGCGTTGACGAGATCGTCCTTGATGGCGCGGACGCCCGTGACGCGCTTGCCCTTGAGGATGCCCGCCGAGATCGGCACCCATCCCGCATGGCAGATGAACGCCACCACGCCGCCCTTCTCGTGAATGCCCCGCACCAGGCTGAGCAGGGCCTCATGCCGGCGCATCTGATCGGGCGCATACCCGCCGGGGATCACGACGGCGTCGAAATCGTCGGCGCTCACGTCCGCGGCGGCCCGCTCGGCCCTGGCGGGGTAGCCGTGCTTGCTGCCATAGGTCTGAACCTTGGGGCCCACCAGCGTCACCTCGGCCCCCTCCTCCTGGAGGCGATAGTAAGGATACCAGAGCTCCGGATCCTCGTACACCTCTTCCACCAGCACGGCGACTCGTTTGCCTCGTAGACTCATGATAGCCTCCTTACGTGATACTCTGGGCAAAGAGCTGCTTTACCCTATCGTGTGCGTGCAGCTACAGGTGGCACGTGCTGCCCCCTGCAGGGCGACGCACGCGCCGCATCAACTAAATGAACAGGGTGATGTTGGACTGGCGCGCATCGCGCACATAGGCGCCCACGGCGCCATACTCGTCGATCAGATCCTCTTGCAGGCTCTCGCGGCTGACGCCCATGATCTCCATGGTCATCTCGCAGGCGATGATCTTGCCGCCCAGCTCCTTGAAATCCTGCAGCAGGCGCTGCAGCGTGGCGACGTTGGCCTTGCGCATGCGCCAATTCATAAAGAGCTTGCCCAGGCCCAGCATATGCATTTTGGAGAGGGGGCCGCCATCCAGGCCGCCCTTCTTCAGGCGCTCCAGCCCCCAGAAGGTAAAGTAGAGCGAGACCTCCATCCCCATGGAGAGCGAGCCGTTGGCGATGATCAGGGCGCTATAGAGCTTGTCCATGTCGCCGCTGGCGACCACGATGGTGGTTCGGTCGGCCATGCTTGCCTCCTAACGGCGGATGCGGATGGTCCAATCGTCCGGCGCTCCCTCGACGGCCATCAGCTCCAGGCCAAGGGCCTCGACGGCCATGGGGATCTCCTTCTGCGAGGCGGGATGCGTCCCGACGATCTCGATGACATCCCCCTCCTGGGCGCGGCGCAGCGCCTTGCGCATCTCCACCAGGGGCACGGGGCACGTCTCCCCGCGCACGTTGACGAAAATGTCGGCCATGATCCCCCCTTATCCGGCAAACTCGACGTCGACGCGGACCACGTCCCACAGAGGCTCGATCTTCTCCACGATCTCCTCGCGGATGTTGTTGGCGAACTGGTGATCCGCAGCCATGTCCAGCACAATCCGCACCACGCCCTCGGTCACCTGGATCTCTTTCACCAGCTTGGTGCGCACCAGATCCAGCCCCACCTCAGGGTTCATCACGTGCTTGAGGCGGCGGCGCACCTCCACGTCGTCGGTGGCCACCTGCTCTTCCACCAGGCCGTGGCGCTCCTCATAGTTCTGGATGGCGGCCCGCAGGCCGTCCACCGCCAGCACGGAGCAGTGCACCTTGACGGGCGGCAGGCCGCCCAGGGCGTTGGCCGCCTCTTCCCAGGTGATGCCCTTGGCCTCTTCGATGGTCTTGCCCTTGGCCAGCTCGGTGATGATCGAGCCGGTGGCGATGTTCGAGGCGCACCCATACGACTCGAACTTGATATCCTCTATGCGGTGGCTGTCCTCATCTACCTTGAGGTAGACGGCGACCATGTCGCCGCAGGCGGGGCTGCCCTCCAGGGCCTTGGCATCCGGCTCCTCGATGCGCCCCACATTGCGCGGATTGCGAAAATGCTCCATCACGGTCTCGCTATATGGCAGTGTCATGCTCTCTCTACTCCTTCCCCAAAGGGCTGATCTCTCTCAGACGGGCCACCACATCGGTCAGGGCGTCGGCCACCCGATCCACGTCCTCGGGCGCGTTGTAGCGGCCAAAGGTGAAGCGGATCGAGCCGTGGGCGCGCTCGTGATTCCCGCCGATGCCCAGGATCACATGGCTGCCCTCCAGCGAGCGGCTGAAACAGGCCGAACCGGTGCTCACGGCAAAGCCGCGCAGGTCCAGGTGCAGCAGCACCGACTCGCCCTCCACAAAGCGAAAGGATACGTTGGCGTTGTGGGGCAGGCGCTGCTCCGGATGGCCGTTTACCCGCGACTCGGGGATCTCCAGCAGGCGCGCCGTCAGGCGCTCGCGCATGGCCAGCAGGCGCCCGGTCTCCTCCGGCGTGATCAGCTCGATGGCCCTGGCAAAGCCCACGGCGCCCGGGATATCCTCCACGCCCCCCCGCAGGTTGAACTCCTGAAAGCCCCCATCCATCCACTTGCCCAGGGGCGTGCCCTTGCGTACATAGAGCCCGCCCACGCCCTTGGGGCCGTGCAGCGTATGGGCCGAAACGGTCAGCAGGTCCACCGGGGTGACGGCCACATCCAGGGGCACACGCCCAAAGGTGTGGGTAGCGTCGCTGTGCAGCAGCACGCCGGCCTCACGGCAGATGGCCCCGATGGCATCCAGGTCTTGCAGGGTCCCGATCTCTTGGTTCGCCGCCTGGATCGTGACCAGAATGGTATCCGGGCGGATCAGGGCGCGCAGGTGCTCCAGATCCACGCGACCGTACTCATCCAGCCGCACATAGTCCACGGCGAACCCCTGGCGCTCCAGGCTGCGAACGCTGTGCAGCACGGGGAAATCCTCGATGGCCGTGCTGATGATGTGACGACCCTTCTTCTCGCCCAGGGCCAGGGCTACGCCCTTGATGGCCAGGTTGCTGGATTCGGCGCTGCCCGAGGTAAAGATGAACTCCTCCGACGTGGCGCCCAGACGGCCCGCCAGGGTGGCCCTGGCGCCATCCAGCGCCTCCTTGGAGGCCAATCCCAGCGAGTAGCCGAATTGAGAGGTGGCCACGGCATAGTTCTCGGTCATATAGGGCAGCATGGCCTCGATCACCCGCTCGTCTACGCGGGTGGCGGCGGCGTTATCCAGATACACGAGGTGCTCGTTCACAGATCCCTCCTCAGGCATGTTCCGTCCGGCCGGCGTCCTGGTCGCCCCAGACGATGGCAAAGGAGATCTCGATGGCGCCCTGGGGGCAGACATCCTCGCAGGCCAGGCAGGCATCGCACAGCTCCGGGTGAGCCACGATGGTCTGGCCCTCGCCCGCGGCCAGCACGCCCTCCGGGCAGGCCTCGATGCAGCGCCCGCAGGCGCAACAACGGGCGGTACAGACCAGAGGTTCGTTCTGCGGTGGGGCTTGCACCGGCGTCTCCTTGATAGCTTCACTCATGCCTTCATTGTAGCAGCCGGCGCCGCGCTGTATACGACTAGAGTCGCATTCCGGTCTATCTGCCGCGAACTTGATCAGGCCCTTGACCGCTTCCACTGCCAGACGTATAATCAGTCCAGTGCAGCATCTTGCGCACGACCCGGAGATCACGCAGTCACTCCCACACACCCGATCATGCGACATGACCCCTGGGCCTCAGGCGCAGGAAAGCCGAGGGCCTCTGGCAGGCCCCGCTCGCCGCCAGCCAGCGCGCCAGGCCTTCGCCAGCCCGTGGCCCTGGCTGCTTTTGCCACCGCACGGTGCTCTTGGGAGGTGGGGGATGAGGTCATCGCATCGCTTCCTGCTCGCGCTGCTCCTTGTGCCCCTGCTCCTTTTCGGCCCCTTCCTGGCGGCCCACTCCGACGCCCCCATCACGGTCAATACCCTTGCCGATGAGAGCGACGGCAGTTGCGCCGATGGCGATTGCTCCCTGCGCGATGCCCTGGCCGTGGCCCCGGCTGGCGGCACCATCAGCTTTGGCGTCACCGGCGTCATCACCTTGACCCTCGGCACCCTGACGCTCAGCAGAGAGGTGACCATCGAGGGCCCGGGCGCCGAGGGGTTGACCGTCAGTGGCAACAACGCCTCCGGCGTCTTCTGGGTCTCCGGGGGGGTCAGCGCCACGCTCACCTCCCTCACCATCGCCAACGGCCGGTTCCAGGATGGCGGCGGGCTCGTCAACGTGGGCGGCACGGTCACCCTGGCCGATTGCGTCTTTGCCAACAACACGGGCACCTCCAATGGCGGGGGGCTCAGCAACCGCAACGGTGGCGTGATGTCCGTCTCGAGCTGCTCGTTCAGCGGCAACTCCTCCCCACACGGCGGCGGCATTGACAACCGGGCCACGCTGCAGGTGTCCGATTGCCTCTTTGAGGGCAACACCAGTAGCTGGGGCGGCGGGCTGTACAACTATGCCACGGCGGCGGTGACGGTGACCGATAGCATCTTTGCCGACAACGTCAACAGCCAGTATGGCGCCGGGATCCTCAACCACAAGGGCACCCTGACGGTTCGCGATAGCGTCCTTCAATCGAATCGGGTCACCATGAACGGCGGCGGCATCTACAACGAGGACGTGCTGACGGTCGCCGACAGCCTCTTTGAGGGCAACTCCGCCAGATATGGGGGCGGCCTCTGCACGCTGCAGGGCCCGGGCGCCCAGGATGCGCCCTCGTACGTGTCCGACAGCGTCTTTTGCGACAACGTAGCCACCGATGGCGGCGGCCTCCACAACGTGGGCGAGCTCGCCATTACGGACACCGAGGTCTATAGCAACACCGCCACGGAGGCTCTCGGCGGGGGCATCGGCAATTGGGGCATCATCACCGTCACCCACAGCGCCGTTTACAGCAACACGGCCCCCTGGGGGGGCGGCCTGTCCAACCAGGGCGCCCAGACGGTTTCCGACAGCGAGATCTATAGCAATACGGCCCAGAGTTCGGGCGGCGGCATCTATAACGACGGCGCCCTTGCGCTGAGCAACGTCTCCGTCTCTGACAACGCAGCCCACTGGGGCGGCGGCATCGAGGCGCTGGACGCCGTGGAGGTGGCCGATAGCGTCATCTCCGGGAACCGTGCCGACCAGACCGGCGGCGGCATCTGCAGCCACGCGGCGCTCACGGTCACGAACACCACGTTTTACAGCAACACCGCCGGCACCGAGGGGGGCGGCCTGCGCAACGAGGCCAGCGTGCACATGATCGGCGGCCTGCTGCGCAACAACGCAGCCGAGGATGGCGGCGCGCTGTACCTTTCCGGAAGCGAGACCGCCCTCGTCAACAGCGTCGTCATGGATAACCAGGCCAGCGCCCTGGGCCCCGGGCTGTATGCAGAGGATGCGTCGCTGGATCTGCGCCATGTCACCGTCGCCCGGAACAGCGGCGGCGATGGCAGTGGCCTCCACGTGGGGGCGGGCAGCAGCGCAATGCTGACCAACACCATCCTGGTCAGCCACACCGTGGGCATCACCGTCGCAGAGGGGGTCACGGCCACGCTGGAGAGCACCCTCTGGTACGGCAACGGCGCCGATACGGGGGGAGCGGGGGCCCTGGTCACCAGCCACGACCATGCCGGCGACCCGGCGTTGGCGCCCGATGGCTACCACATCCTGGAGACCTCGGCCGCGGCGGATGCGGGCGTGAACGCCGGTGTGATGACCGACATCGACGGGGAGAGCCGCCCGCAGGGTGATGGCTATGATATCGGCGCCGACGAGATCTGGTGCGGCTGCCAGCTCTTCATGCCGCTGATCAGGCGCCGATAGGCCGGCTCCGGGCGACCACGGAGAGGAGAGGCCGAGCCGCGCCTGCGCTCCTCATTCCGGGAAGGCGAGCAGGTAGAGGGTGGCGCTCCCCTCCATCGCCTGGCCCCCCCGGCCATACAGGGGCACCTCCAGGCTGCCCTGGCAGGTCAGATCGTAGCGGGCGGCCACGGCGGGCAGCCAGGCGGCCATCTCCTCACCATCGGCCAGCAGGTAGAGGGGACGCCCGGCCAGGGCCAACTGCTGCACAAAGCGGTCAAACTCGTCGGGCGCCCAGGATGCAGGCCGGATGCTTTCGCGGCCCGCGTAGCGGGCGATGGCGCCGGCATGGAGGCTGGCGCCCACCACGGCATCCTGCGGCAGCCACGTCGCCAGGCGATCCAGCTCGGCGCGCTCCTGGGCGCTGAGGGCGCCAAAGGTGGACACCTCCGCCCGCAAGGGCAAGCCCAGGGCCCCATCGCTGCGGGCCGCCAGCACCGCGGCCAACGCCAGCAGCGCGCCCACGCGCCTCAAGTTCCTCTGCCCGTGCCCGCCCGCGCCCGCCCAACGCCAGAGCGCCACGGCGCCTCTGCCCGCCCAGAACGCCAGCCAGGGAAAGAGGCCGATCAGGTCGCGCAGGCGCAAGGCGGCATAGCAGAGGTGGAGGAGCAGCACCCCCACGAACCCGGCCAGCAGCACCCACGCCTGCGCCCGCTCATGGCGGGCCCGCACCTGGGCCGCCAGCCCGCCGATGACGAGAGGCCAGAGATAGCCGAACTCGTTCCGCCGCCAGATGCCATCCTCCCAAAGGCGCAGCCAGGCCGCACCGAGATAGCGCGGCGAGAGCAGGAACCACTCGGGCGACTCGGTGATCCAGGGCGACCCAAAAGTCCGCGCGTGGTAGATCAGGTCGGGCGCGGCGGCCACCAGCGCCGCCCCGCCGAATACCACCAGGTGCTGGCCCTTGCGCCGCCAGGGCCAGGGCGTCAGCAGGTAGGCGGGCAGGGCCGCCAGCCCCAGCGGGAGCTGCGGGTGGCGCACATGGTAGGCCAGGGCCAGGCACAATCCGGCGGCGACGCTCCAGCCCAGGCGATCGCTGCGGCGGGCGCGCAACAGGGCCAGGAGCGCGCCGGCGCTCAGGGTCGCCACGGCGGCATCGGCCATGGGGACCAGGCTGCGAGTCGCCGCCTCGAAAGACGTCAGCATCACCCCGGCGGCCACCAGGCCGCCCAGCAAGACCTCGTGGCTTGCTGCGTCGGCCAGCAGGGCCCGAGCCAGGCGATAGACGATCCAGGCGCAGGCCAGCAGGAAGAGGGGCGCGCCCCATAGGGCCAGGCCCTCGCCCCCCAGGCGGTACAGGGGCGCCAGCAGGGCCGACCAGCCGACGGGCCACACCGTGGCGGCCCAGCCATCCAGCGGCGGGTGGTAGCCCACGGGGGCCAGAGGCCACACGGGCACCTGGGCGGCGCAGGCCAGGTCGATCAACGGAAAGTAGTGGCGCGGGCTCCCCCGGGCTGCCAGGTCGGCGGCCATCTGCAGATAGCAGAAGGGGTCGCTGGCGCTGGCGCCGTGGCTCAAGTGGCGCGCATAGAGGCAGCCCCACCAGGCGAGGGCCGCGCCGGCGCTCCCCGCCAGGACAAGGCCGGGCCGCGGGCGCACCCGCCAGAGGTAGGCCAGAGTCGTGGCCAGCATCCAGCCCACGCCAAGGGCCACGGGCGTGCGCCCATCAAACCAGATGGACCAGGGGTCGGGGTAGGGAAACGCCTGATACAGGGCGATATCTACCCCCAGCCCGTCCCTCAACAATACGCTGGCCAGGGCAGCGCCGTAGGGGAGCAGCAGCGGCGCCAGGATCTCGCTGCGCAGGCGGCGCCCCGCGACGGCGGTGGCCCCTATGCAGAGCGCAGCCAACGCCGGGGTCCACGCCGTCACGCCGTCGGTCAGGACGAGGGCGGCCAGGCCGAGGGCATGGGCCAGCAGCCAGGGGGCCTGCCAACGCCAGGGGAGAGGCGGATCATCAGGCGAGAGCGCCGCGGCCAGGGCGCGCCCCACGGGCCGGGCCCATGGGGGGCAGCCCCACCGCGCCAGCCGATCCGCCAGGGGCAGCGACAGGGCCAGCGCGGCCAGCGACAGAACCCAGATGCGCGCCGAGAAGGGCCCGCGCCCCAGAAGCTGGGCGGCCAGGGCGATGATCCCCAAGACGCCCAGCCCGCCCAGGAGATGGGCGATGGCGGGCGTGCGCCCCTGGGCGATCCGGCGCCGCCGCCAACGCCAGGCGCCGCCACAGATCGCCAGCCAGAAGGCCGCCCAAACGAGCAAGGGCGCGGCGCGAGGGGCGCCCGCCAGGGGCTCCTGGGCGTAAAGGTAGGCGGCGCTCAGGAGATGGCGCCATGCATCCAGGATGCGCATGGGGACCGGCGGCTCCTAGAACTCGCGACGCGGCACATGCAACAACTGTAATCGGGCCCTGCCAGGTGTCAAGATGCAGGGCCGCGACATGCTTTGACAGGGCGTGACTCGACATGTATAGTAAACAGCGACTTTACAGGCCCTGATCAAAGGCGTGGCAACCGGTGGCAGAACTCGGAGCGCTGTTGCGCGAGGCCCGCGAGGATCGTGGTATCTCGCTTCTCGAAGCGGAGCAGGCCACGCGCATTCGGCGCGTTTTCTTGCAGGCCATTGAGGAGGACCGCTTCCAGGACTTGCCTGGCGAGGTCTATGGCCGGGGCTTTGTCCGCAACTATGCCCGCTTCTTGGGGCTGGATCCGGACGTCATCGTGCAGCAGTACCCCCGCCCCGCCTCCCCCGAGCCGGTATACGTGCCCGTAGTGCTGAACGAGCCTTTGGCCCCCTTTGCCCACCGGCTGACCCGTTGGATCCTGATCCTTCTGGTGGCGGCCGTCCTGGCAGCCGCGGGCTGGTACCTCTATGACACCTACTGGGTGGGACAGGGCTGGCGCGTGCAGAGCTTCTGGCCGCCGGCCATCAGCACGCCCACGGTGCCGGTCCAGGAGAGCGTGCCGGATCCCACCGATGACCTCCCCGCGTCGACGGCCACCACGGCCGTGACCCCCGAGCCCGAGGCGACGCAGGCGCCCGCTGAGGCGGAAGCCCAGGCGACGGCGACGCCCACGGCGACGGCCACCCCGCCGCGCCCGACGCCCACGCCGACCGTCACGCCGACGCCTACGGGTGGGGTCGCCATTGAGGCCCTGGCGGAGGCCGATACCTACCTGGAGGTCCGCGCCGACGGCGAGCTGCTCTGGATCGGGATCCTGCGCACCTCCGAGACGGCCGAATGGAGCGCCCAGGAGCTCATGGAGCTGCGCATCGGCAACGCGGGCGGGCTGCGGCTCCTGGTCAACGGTCGCGACGTGGGGGTCCTGGGTGAAAGCGGCCAGGTCATCAACGTGGAATACCGCGCCGACGAGCTCCCCTGAGAGCCCGACGCCCCCTCGTTGCGCTATGGGCCCCGCCTTTCGGCGCGGGCCTCTTGCTTTCAGAAGGAACGAACGATGAACTGCTACCTGGTGACTCTGGGTTGCCCCAAGAATGAGGTGGACTCGGAGATGATGGCGGAGCTGTTGGCCGAGGCAGGCCATCGCTTCGTCGAGCGCCCGGATGACGCCGATATCCTGATCGTCAACACCTGCGGCTTTATCCACGACGCCCGAGAAGAATCGTACGATACCCTGAAGGAGCTGGCCCGGGGCAAGCTCCCCCACCAGGCGCTGGTGGCCGCCGGCTGCCTGGCGCAGCGCGATTGCGACGGCCTCTGCCGGCGGGTCCCCCAGGTAGACGCCGTGATCGGCACACGCTCCTGGAGCGAGATCGTCTCGGTGGTCGAGGGGCTGAACCAGCAGCGCCGAGGCGTCCGGCGGGCCGTGCGCGACCAGGGCGACCTGGTGGCCTCGGTGCGGCGGCACGCCCATACCGGCCAGACGGCTTATGTCAAGATAGCCGACGGCTGCGATGCGGGGTGCGCCTTTTGCGCCATCCCCCTCATCAAGGGGCCCCAGGCCAGCAAGCCGCCCGAAGCCATTCTGCGTGAAGCGACCGAGCTCCTAGCACAGGGTGTGCGCGAGCTGGTGCTCATCGCCCAGGATACGACGGCCTACGGTCGCGACTTGGGCATGGCAGACGGACTGCCCGCCCTGCTGCGACGCCTGGCCGAGATCGCGCCCGAAGAGAGCTGGCTCCGCATCCTGTACGCCTACCCGCAGCACATCAGCGACGACCTGATCGCCACGATGGCGGCGCTGCCCCAGGTGTGCCACTATCTGGACCTGCCCCTGCAGCATGGCCACCCCGCCGTACTGCGGCGCATGCGCCGGCCCCACGACCTGGCCATGATCCACGATCGGATCGGGGCGCTCCGCGCCGCCATGCCCGATATCGCCCTGCGTTCCACTTTTATCGTCGGGTTCCCCGGCGAAACGGAGCAGGAGTTCGATGCTCTGCTGGCCCTGCTGGAGGAGATCGAGTTCGATCACGTGGGCGTGTTCAGCTATTCGCGCGAGCGCGGCACGCCCGCCGCCGAGATGCCCGGCCAGGTGCCCCAGAGCGTCGCCGCCCGGCGCCACGAGGAGGCCATGCTGACCCAGCAAGAGATCTCGCTGCGGCGCAACCGCGAGCAGATAGGCCGCGAGTTGCCGGCGTTGATCGAGGGCGTGGGCGAGGGGCTCACGGTGGCCCGCAGCTATCGCGATGCGCCCGAGATAGACGGCATGATCCTGATCGAAGGTGAACACGCCGCGCCGGGGTTCGTCCGCGTACGCATCACCAGGGCCCAGCCCTACGACCTGGTGGGCGAGATCGTGGAGCCCTCCGAGCCCGCCTGAACGCCCCGGCTGCGGCCGCGCCAGAGGGGGTGATGGCCGTCATCTCCCCGTCACGCGGTACGCGGGTGGGGGCGATGTTCAGGCGACCTTGTGGTAGGGTGCCAAGGGCAGCCCACGGACGACAAGGGCGAAGACGAGCTTCGCCCTCTCCCTTCTGTGGTCTCCTGCTCCAGTTTCTCGTGGGCGCACGGCGCATGGTTGCGCCCTGTTCGGATCTGGATACGCATGACATGGGCTCTGGCCACGGCCTATGCCAGCGAAGGAGGGATTGACAGCGCCAAAGGCGGGTGATACACTACCCTCGGTTTGGGTTGATCGCCTTTCGTTGGGCAAGAGGATGCGTGGATGACCTCCGTCCTGGTACTCAATGCCACCTATGAACCCTTGAGCATCGTCAGCCTGCGGCGCGCCATCGTGCTGCTGCTCAAGGAAAAGGCCGAGGTCCTGGAGGCGGCCGAGGAGCGCATCCACGCGGCCAATCTCTCGCTCCCCTATCCCCTGGTGATTCGCCTCGTGTACTATGTGCGGGTGCCCCGGCGCATGGTCGTGCCCCTTTCGCGCCGCACGTTGCTGGCGCGGGACAACTACACCTGCCAGTACTGCGGCGTCTCGGCCAGCAGCGCCGAGCTCACCATGGATCACGTGCTGCCCAAAGTGCGCGGCGGCGAGACCACCTGGGACAATGTGGTGTGCGCCTGCCGGGCCTGCAACTCGCGCAAGGGCAGCAAGACGCCCGAAGAAGCCCACATGACCCTGGCTCGCGAGCCCGCCCGCCCCCAGTACCTGGCCTTTGTGGTGCTCTCCAGCGCCTCGGTCCATGAGGTTTGGGGCAAGTACATCCCCCAGATCGGCCAGGGCCATCCCACGGTCTTGATCTAGGGCTCCGGCACCAGGATCGTCAGCCCCAGTTGCAGTTGGTCTCCCAGCACTTGCCCCCTGCGGTCGGTGATCCGGAGCCGCTCGACGGTATCTGTGGTATAGAGGCCCACCACCAGAGAGTAGCTGCCCGGCGGGGCCGCCGGATCCAGCGTGACGAGGTGCCGGTCTACCAGGGTCTCCCCGATGCGCCAGGTATGGGTTGGCCACAGGCCGTCCAGCGGTGGGGCGTCGTGCTGGCCCCAGACGGGCCCCTCGGTTGCCGGGTTATAGGCCTTGCCGATCAGGTGCACAAAGACGGTATAGTCGTCCTGGGGGGGCTGCTCGGTGCGCCAGTACAGGTCCACCACCAGCGCATCGCCCGGCTCCAGCGTGATCGCCTGATAGTCGGCGCCGGCCAGGGTGAGCCCCTCCAGCATCAGGCTCTCCCCCCATAGGAGCTCCAGCCCCACCTCGGGGCCTTCGGGCGCCTGGAGCGGCAGGGTATCGGCGATGCGCACCCGATCCAGCACAAGGAGCGACTCGCCCTCCACAGCCAGTTGCAGGGTATAGCGGCCCGGGGGCAGCGTGTCGGTCACCGGCAGGTCCACGCGCTCGCGCCAGGGGAAGGCCCGGGGATCGGTGGCGACGCGACGCTTCTGCAGCACCTGCCCCAGGCCATTGACCAGCTCGAGATCCACCGAGAGCAGGGGCGAGCGATCCCAGTAGAGGGCCACCCGCATCTCGTCGCCCGGCGTGAACTCTTGCACGGGGAGCTCCCAGCCCCGCAGCGCGCCATAGAGCGTGCCGCGGGCCACGGCGCGATCGGGCGCATAGGCGGCCGCCAGCCGGGGCACGGGGGCATTGGGGGGCGCGAAGAGGTAGAGGGCGTTGTGCCCATAGCCTTCCGAGCGCACGATGTCGTAGCGCTCCTCCAGCGCCGCATGCACCAGGTTCTCCGGATCGTCCAGGTTCACCTCGACCTCGGCCAGCCAGATGCGCCGATACGCCCCCGCCCGGTCGTCCAGCCAGGCGGATACGTCGGCGGCGGCAAGCTGCGCGCCCTGCGGATCGATCGTCTCCACCGGCGGGCGCCCGGGGTCCGTCAGCCGATCGTAGTAATACAGGAAGATCGGATAGCGGCTGCCCGAATTGAGCAGCACGACGTCGCCCGCTTCGGCCTGGCTGGCGATGGCCCGCACCATGGTCTGCAGCTCGTCCTGCAGGTAGCGATCCTGATAGTGCTCCGGCAGAACCACGCCCCAGCTCAAGACCAGGCCGGCCGCCAGGACGGCAGCCGCGCGGCGCCAGCGCGCCCCGATGGTCGCCACAGCCCAGGCGAGCAACGCCCAGAAGGCCGAGGCAAAGGGCAGTAGATAGCGCGCCTCGATGTGGGGCGTGTAGAAGAGGCTGCGGGGCAGCGTGGAGAGGTACACCACCACAGGTGGCACGCCCACGGCCAGGCAAAGGGCGATCCAGTGCAGGCCCTCCTGGGCGCTGGCCTGGCCACGCAGCGTGCGGCGGACCAGCAGCACCAGCCCCCATACCAGGGCCACCAACGGCAGGGCCAGCGTCCACAGGTAGCGGTGGATCTCCACCGAGGCGCCGGCCGTCAGCAGCACGGCGTATAGCTCCATGACAAAGGTGGGCGCCACCGGCTCGGATACGGACCAGGTGGGCATGCGCTCCCAGGCAAAACCCAGCCACAGGGCCAGCCCCGCCAGGATGGCGATCTGCGCCGCGACCCATTGCAGCAGCAGGCGTCCCCGGCGATAGCCCTGCCGCCAGAGGAGCGCCGTCAGAACCACCAGGTTCTGCACCACCACCCAGGCCGCCATCAAGAAGATGGTGTAGAGGGAGCCCAGGGCGGCCAGGGCATAGCCCACCAACAGGAGCCAGGGCCGCTCCCGGTGGGGCGTGGGCGCGGGCGCCAGGGCGTGGGTGCGCAGCCAGCGGAGGCACAGGTAGAGCGAGAGCGCCCCCAGCAGCCCCGCCAGGATGTACATGCGCAGCTCTTGCGACCACCAGATGTGGAAGCGGCTCAACGCGATGAGCAGGCTGGCGAGGACGGCAGCCCCCCGTCCCCCCACCAGCAGCCCCAGGCGGTAGACGACGGCCACCGTCAGCACCCCCAGGATCACCGAGAGCAGGCGCATGGCAAACTCGGATTCGCCCGCTACCTGCACCCAGCCCCAGAGCGACCAGAAGTAGAGAGGGGGGTGCACGTCGGCGGCGGTCCAGAGGGTGACCCCGACCAGACCCTTGCGCACGGCCCAGACCGCCAGGGCCTCATCCCACCAGAGGTTGGCGTCGCCCAGGCGCAGGATGCGCAGGGCAAAAGCCCCCAGCAGAATCAGCAGGGGGCCGGTGCGCTGCCAGAGATTTCGCCCCAAGCGCTCAAGCCTGGGCAACCAGGTCATCTAGCATGCTCCTGATCTCGTTGCGCCTGCTGGTAGAGAGGGGGGGCTGATCGCGCAGGCTCTCACGGATCGCCTCTGGCAGGCTCTCCAGGGTGGCGTAGGGGCAATCGAGCCCCTGGATATCGAGCTGGGCCGCCGGGTTCGTAAAGACGATCATGCCATTCACGGGGATCTCATCGCCGCCCTCGATCTTGGCCAGCCACTCGCGCACCCAGCCGATCTCCCGCTGTAGGTCCTGCTCCGGCTTGCCCAGGGAGGGCTCGCCAAAGAACTGGAGGAGCTTGCGCACGCCGGCCTTGTGTCGCCAGCGGCCACCGGCATAGGCGATGGCGCCATCCTGATGGCGCGCCTCCAGCACGGTAAAGCCGTGGTGCGAAAAGAGCACCTGCTCGCTGGGCAGATAGTAGCTGTACAGGACATAGCGCCGATCCAGCGACTCGAGCGCCTTGGCCAGGCGTTGATCGGTACGGGGTTCCTTGGCGTAGCGATTGGCCATGTACGACCCGATGCTAGCCCCCACCAGACCGATCAGCAGGCAGGTGTACGAGATGAATAGCTGCTGCTGGCCGGCGGTGAGCAGCCCCGCAAAGAGCGCTGCCAGGCCGATCAGGGTGCCCCAGCGGCCCCACTTGCCGCGCTTGGTGAGAAAGGGCTGGTTGACCACCGTTTCCATAATGTCCCTCGCAATGCTGATACTGGGTGTATAGGGTCCCGCTCGTTCTCGGGCGCCGGGCTCAACCGTCGCGGCGCGCAAGGGAGGGCGCATCGCCCCGGTGCCCTGCAGCGCGCCAGCCGCGGGAGATCATTCGTCCTCGCCCGCGTCCGCCTCGTCTCTCCAATCCTCCATGCGCTGACGGATCTGCTCGACGATGTTGGCCCGGGTGGCCGAGATCGCCACGCCGACGGCGTTCTCGATGGCCAGCTCGTCCGAGCGCCCGTGGGCGATCACCACCGGATAGTTGACGCCCAGCAGCATCCCGCCGCCGAACTCGCGATAGTCCAGCC
This sequence comes from Anaerolineales bacterium UBA1429, assembly GCA_002329325.1. Classification (GTDB taxonomy): domain Bacteria; phylum Chloroflexota; class Anaerolineae; order UBA1429; family UBA1429; genus UBA1429. The sequence continues at coordinate 3,059 of DCTX01000053.1, read as the reverse complement.
GGGCGGCGACGGCGCGAAAGGCGGGCCGGGCCAGCAGTGCCCCCAGCGTCGCCAACTTGCGGCTCTTGATCTCGCTGCGCAAGAGCGAGAGCAGCATCGCCGCCGTGCCCTCGGCGGTCTTGATGGCCACGTTGCCGGTAAAGCCATCGGAGACGATGACATCGGCCAGCCCCTGGGTGATATCCTTGCCCTCGACGTTCCCCACCAGGTTGAGCCCCAAGGCCAGGCGATCCAGCAGGGCGTGGGTATCCTGCACCAGCTGGTTGCCCTTGATCTTTTCCTCGCCGTTGGAGAGCAGGGCCACCCGCGGGTTGGGGAGGCCCAGGACCTGCTCCGCATAGGCCGCGCCCATCAGGGCGAACTGGGCCAGCCACTCGGGGCGGCAATCGGCATTGGCGCCGATATCCAACATAAAGGCCCAGCCGCCATCGCGGGCGGGCAGTATGGTGGAGATGGCCGGGCGGTGGATGCCCCGGATGCGGCCGATGCGACCGGCGCCCACCAGCGCCGCCGCCAGCACGCCGCCCGAGTTGCCCGCCGAGACCAGGGCATCGGCCTGGCCTTCGCGCAGCAGGCGCATGCCCACCACGATGGAGGCGTCCTTCTTGGCGCGCACCGCCTGGGCGGGGTGCTCGCCCATCTCGACCACCTGAGAGGCGTGCACCACCGAGAGGGAGAGGCCATCGGTATCGAGGGAGGCCAGTTCGGCCCGAATGGCCACCTCATCGCCCACCAGCACCAGCTCCTGGCCGAAGCGGCGCGCGGCGCCCACCGCGCCCCGGACATCCACCCCGGGGGCGTGGTCGCTACCCATGGCGTCCAGCACAATGCGCATGGTCATCTCCTGCTCGAAGGGGATCGGGGGAATCGCCGACGGGCGCATTGTACCCCGCCGCCGGTGGAATTGACAAGTGGCCTGTTCCGTCTATACTGATCGCCGCAATGCCCCTGTGGCGGAATTGGCATACGCAGCAGGTTGAGGGCCTGTGCTCGTAAGGGCGTACTGGTTCGAGTCCAGTCAGGGGCACAAATCCGGAAAGAAGAGGCAAGGAGCGCTCTGGCGAGCGCTCCTTTTGCGTGCTTGGGCCGTCAGGCGCGCTAGTTCCTCCGCCGCACCCAGCGCACCTGTTCCGGCGCCCACTGGCCGATCCTGGTCCACGCGATCTCCTGCCAGGTGTCATCCAACGGGTTGCGGAACGCCTGGCACACCAGGTCATCGGGCAGGCCCGCGGGCAGCTCGATGCCCAGCTCGCTGGGGCGACACTCGTCGCTGGCCACCGTGAGGGCGGCATTGCGCAGCTTGGCCGCCTTGTACAGCGCCGCCGCCGGGTTCAGCGGCAGGATGCGCCCCTGCAGCAGATCTGCCAGCCAGGCGCCGATCTCGTCCTCGCTCATGGCCGGGGGCTCGGGCGCCTTGGGCGAGGCCTTGATGCCATGGAGCGCCGCCAAGTCGCCCACCACAGAGATGGGTTGCCCGTTGCGGTGGTACATGGCGCCGCCCCACAGGGGATTGTCCCCCAGGATCCAGAGGGCCGCGCCCCCTACATAGGGCGCGTAGCCGTTCAGTTGGGCGGCGTGGGCCACCAGATTCTGGCCGGCGCCCGCCTGCTCGATGAAGTGCAGGTTGGGGTAGCCATACTCGGTGATCCACATCGGCTTGTCTGGCCACCAGTAGCGCATGCGCTCAAAGCGCAGTCCATAGGCTGTGTGGTTCCAGAGCCCGGTGGCGCCGTCGCGATCGTGAAAGTAGATGTGGGCGTACAGCTCGTCCGCCTGGGAGATGCCCTCATAGCAGGGGCCCTCGCGCCGCGCCTGGCTCCACTGGGCAGCGGTCAGGGTCTCGGGCAGGCGGCAGCCGGTGCTGCCGTGCAGGTAGTAGGCCCCCACCGGGTCGCCGCTGAACCAGCAATCCCTGTGGCCCGCCGTCAGAGGCGTCCAGCCGACGCGCACAGAGGGGAAGCGCGCCTTGACCCGCTGATGGGCCTCGCAGAAGACGGCGTCAAAGCGCGCCATGTCGCTCTCCTGGTCGCCAAAGCCCTCCCAACCGGCGCCCCGCGGCATGTTCTGCTCGTTCCACAGTTGCAGATGGAGCTGGCCCTCGGGGATCACCTTCGTCCATTGGGGCAGGATCTCGAGCACGGCATCCACGTACTGGCGACAGCCCGCCGCCGTGCTGGCCATCTCCGGCGGCACATAAGGGCGCATGAGCAAGTGGCAATCGGGCACGATGGATAGGATCCAGGCGATCTCGGCCTCGCCCACCTGCTGCGGATCGATGCCATAGTTGGGCATAAAGACGACGCAGCCGGGATGTAGGAGCTCGATGACGCGCCGATCGCCCTGGCTCAGGGGGCAGCCATTGCCCAGGTGCACGCCCACGATGCGCCGCCCCACCGGGGCAGGGTCCCAGTCGATCAGCGGCCAGGGGTCCACAGCGCCGTAGCGATACGGCGATCCGGCGTTGCGCCGCACCTCCACGTGCAGATGAGGGCCCGTGCTGTTGCCGGTGTTGCCGCTATACCCGATGATCTGGCCGCGGGCCACGGTCTGTCCGCTGCTGATGACGATGGCGTCGAGATGCGCGGCGTAGACCTTGTACTCGGGCGTCTCGATGCGCACATAGCGGCCAAAGCCCTCGGGCTGATTGGCCGCATAGGCAACGCCATCCACGGCGGCATACACAGGGGTGCCCGTATAGGCGCTCAGATCCAGGCCATAGTGGGCAGTCGGGCTAAAGAGTTGGGTGATGCGGACATAGCTCTTGATCGGTCGGCCAAGTCGCATAGGTCTCTCCCCCAGATCAGGCCATCGGCTGGGCAGCAGGCGGGTTGGTGTGCAGGCCTGCGGATCCAGGGCAGCACAAGCCCACCCGGATATCGAGAGGATACCACCAAAGAGAAGAGCCTGCCAGTGGAAGAGCAGGCGCACACCTGGGGCAGGCGGCGAGGCATGAAGAAGGCCCCTTTCGCCGAAAAGGGGCCAAGTGGGCGCGAGAGGACTCGAACCTCTGACCTCACGGATGTGAACCGTGCGCTCTAACCAGCTGAGCTACGCGCCCA
>DCTX01000017.1 GCA_002329325.1 Anaerolineales bacterium UBA1429 | reverse complement strand
CCCGGCGCTGTTGGGCGCGTGGGCGGCAGCCTGCGTGCTGCTCAGCGACCTGAGCTGGCTGGGGCTGCGCGGCTCCTGGTTCCTGCACGGCACCAGCGCCGCCATCAGCTACTGGCTGCCCGCAGGCGTGTTCATCGGCTGGCTGGCCGCCGACCTGGCGTTGGCGGCGGTGCGCTGGGCACGGCGAGGCGTCGCCGTGCGGCGGCTCGCCGTGGGCCTTTCGGCGGCCTTGCTCTGTGGCCTGACCTCCGCCAGCGTGGGCAGCGCCTGGGGCCAGATCGACCGGGTGAACGAGGGTACCGTGCTCTTGCGCGAGGCCGATCTGCCCGCCATCGCCTGGGTGCGCGAGAACCTGCCAGCCGATAGCCTGATCCTGATCAACACCCGCCCCTGGCAGGAGGGGATCGCCATGGGCTCCGATGCGGGCTGGTGGTTGCCCTATCTGGCAGGGCGGCGGGTCACCTATCCGGCGGTGCTCTACACCCACGGCGAGCCCGCCTACCGCGACCCGATCACCGAGCTGGCCCAGGCCGTGGATGCCGGGGAATCGCTGGACGATCCGGCGCTGTTGCGGCGCCTCGCCGAAGCGGGCGTCACCCACGTTTTCGTGGGCGCGCGCGGCGGCCCCCTGGAGCCCCAGCGCCTGACCCCGCCCCATTATGTCGAGCTCTTTCGCTACGGCCCTACCCGGGTGTATCGCTTCATCCCGCCCGCCGAGTAGCAGGCCGCTAGACGCTCTCGCCGCAATCTCGCTCCATCTGGGCCAGGGTCTCGGCCACCTGCTCGATGGCTACGCGCTGTTTGCGGTAAAAGTCGGACTCGCTGACCGCCAGCCGCGCCACGATGTCACGGATCCGATAGCCCTGGACAAAGCGCAGATCCAGGATGTTGTAGATGAGCCACTCGGCCGAGGTCATCGAGCGGGCGCCCTCCGGCTTGAGGCGCTCGATGGCCTGCAGCAGCACCGACCGGATCGCCTTGGCGGGCACATTGTCGTTCTCCGGCATGGCCTGCTGCACGGCCCGCATCCGCCGCAGCGACGACTGGCTCAGCTTGGGGCCGCCCCAGAACTGCCCCAACGCCTCCTTGACAGCTTGGGCGAACCCCGGCGAGTGCACCGGGTTCATCTCCAGATGCTGCAGCGCCGCCTCGCTCACGGAGAAGGGCGTGGAGCGCCACCCCTGGATCTGGTCCAGCTCCACATCCAGGGCCTGAATGAGGCCAAAGATCTGCTGCTGCAGGCGCATGTCCTCCAGCGCGGTCTCGGCCCGGCGCACGAGACCGTAGGTGGCCTCCAGGTCCTCATCGCCATAGCGCACCGTGGGCTGGGTGGCGCGGATGCCCAGCAGGCCCAACGTAGATTGGTCGTTGCGGCTGCGCAGCGGCAGCAGCCAGTGGCCATCCGCCGCCACAAAGTCCTCGTTGGCCAGGAACTCGTCCTGGCGGCTCTCGGCGATTCGCTCGATCAGTTGCGGCACCGAGAACTGCTGCAGGAAGCGCTCCGCCTCGGCCCGAGACCCCGAAAAGACGCGAATCGCCAGGCCATCGTCCTGCATGGTGACGACAAAGCCCGAAGGGGCGCGCAGCAGATCGCACAGGGCGATCAGCGTGTTCTCCAGCAGTTGCTGCAGGTCGGTGGTGGTGAGCAGGCGCTGGTCCAGCGATTGGATCCAGTTGATCTCCTGGCGATCGCGGCGATAGATCAGCCGGTCGATGCCCGGCTTGGCCAGGTTGATCATCACCTGCAGGGTGACGACACTGCCCGCCACCGTCACCACCAGGATCGTATCGCGGGGCAAGCCCAGGATCTGGGGCACGTGGGGGATGCTCAGCATGATGGCTACCACCAGGATCGCCACCAGCGGCCCCCGCAGCAAAAAGTGCAGCAGGCTATGCTTGACCACGCGATCGGGCAGCAGCACCCCCTGATACGCCACAATGTAGGCGATGACCACCGTCATCAGCGCGATGCCTACGTTGCCCACCAGGTTCAGCGCCGAGACCACCGTCGTCGAGAGGGCGTGGCCCGTGGTCGGCAGCAGCAGATAGGGGAACACGCCGACGCTGGGCGCGACAAAGGCCACCATCAGATAGGTGATGCGCCGCCGCGACGTGGAGGTCAGGCAGGCATCCCTGGCGCGGGTGATGTTCACCCAGCCGGCCAGGCTCACCAGCACATAGTAGATGGCGAACACGCGAAAGTAGGGGCCGGGGGTGAGGTGATAGATGTCGCCCTTGAGCGCCACGCCGTCCACGACGAGATCGCCCACGGCCGCCAGGGCAAAGGCCGCCGCGCTGATGGCGTACACCGCCCACACGCCCACGGAGCGCAGGCGCGAGCTGCCGCCCGTGGTCTTGAGCAGGGCATCGGAGAAGTGAAAGTAGGCGGCGGGGACAAAGCTGATCCCCAACCACTGGGCTCGCAGCCAGAGGCTGGCCGCGGCATCGCTATTGACGCCGCCCATGGTCACGTCCACGACGTACACAAGGGTCACAAAGGCGGTGAGGGCGCAAAAGGCCCTGGCCACGGCGCTCCGCAGATTGTGGGTGAGGATGTATACAAAGAGAGAGAAGCCGATAATGACGTTGGCCGAGGCCAGGATCAGATTGCTCAGGCTCAGGACTTCGGCAATCGTTTCGGGTGACATACCTATCCGCGATGGCTAGAACATCGACTCTACAACAGAGCGAACAACATCGAACAATAGTATACCGCGGGCGCCACAAAGAGCAAGCTGTCGACCCGGTCCAGCATGCCGCCGTGGCCGGGTATGAGGGCGCCCGAATCCTTGACGCCCGCCTGCCGCTTGATCACCGACTCGGTCAGGTCGCCCAGGGTGGCTGCGATCACCAGCGCCAGGCCCATCAGGATGCCCTGCCAGTGGGGCAGCCCCAGCAGCAGCCAGGCCATGGCCCAGACTGTCGCCACGCCGGTGACCAGGCCGCCCCAGACGCCTTCCCAGCTCTTTTTGGGGCTGATCTCCGGCGCCAGGCGGCGCTTGCCCATGGCCACCCCCACAAAGTAGGCGCCGCTATCGCTGACCCAGGTGCCGATGAGCACCACGGCCACCCACACCAGGCCCTGGTCCATGGCGCGCAGCCGGACAAAGTAGCTCAGGCCCAGGCCGACGTACAGGGCGCCCGCAAAGGCCGCCGCCCAGCTCGCCAGCGAGCCCGGCCGATTGCGGCGGAACACCTGCTCGGCGAGGAGCAGCGCGACGCCCGGCCAGAGCGCCCACTGCAGGATGCCCAGGGTGGGCCACTGAGCGTCGGCGATGGCGCAGAGCAGCAGGAGCAGCGCAAGGGGAAAGCTGGGATGCAGGTCGAGGCGGCGCAACAGCGCCAGGTACTCATAGCCGGCCAGCAGGCCCACCAAGGCGATGGCTGCGGCAAAGGGCCACTCCCCCAGGTAGACCATCAGGCCCACCAGGGGGATCAGGATCGCGGCGCTGGCGATGCGTCTGATGAGCACGGCTTGCCTCCGGCACTAGCGAAACGCGGGTGGGTGGATCGTTCAGGAACCGGAAGGCCGACCTCCATAGCGTCGCTCGCGCTCCTGATAGGCCAGCAGCGCCTTGTACAGCTCCTCGCGGTCGAAATCCGGCCACAACGTGGGCGTGCAATAGAACTCGGCGTAGGCGGCCTGCCAGATGAGATAGTTGCTGAGCCGCATCTCACCGCTCGGCCGGATGATGAGATCGGGATCGGGCAGGCCCGCCGTGTAGAGGCGCGCCGAGATGGCCGCCTCGTCGATCTCCTCCGGGGCCAGGCCCTCGCGCACCAGGGCCCGCACGGCATCCACGATCTCGGCCCTTCCGCCATAGTTGAAGGCGATGTTGAGGATCAGCGCCGAGTTGTCGCGCGTCAGTTCCTCGGCCCGCTCGATCCGCCGCAGCAAAGCCCCGGGGACTCGCTCGCGGCGCCCAATGTGGCGGATGCGCACGCCCCGACGGTGCAGCTCGTCCATCTCGCGGTCGATCACCCGCTGCGCCAAGGTCAGCAGGGCATTGACCTCGGCGTCCGGGCGCGACCAGTTCTCGGTAGAAAAGGCAAACAGCGTCAACACGCGGATGCCGAATTCGCCCGCGGCCTCCAGCACCCGGCGCAGGTTTTCCGTGCCGGCCCGGTGCCCTTCGGTATGCGGCAGGCCCCGCGCCCGAGCCCAGCGGCCATTGCCATCCATGATGATGGCCACGTGCTCCGGAATGCGCACCAGCTCGGGGCGCTGGTCGGCGCTCCCTGCATTGGGCAGGGCGTCCATCAGAACTCCATGATCTCGGCCTGCTTCTGCTCGCCGAGTTCGTCACACCGCTTGGTGTAGTCGTCTGTGACCTTTTGCAGGTCGTCGCGCGACTTGTAGAGGTCGTCTTCCGAGATCTCGCCTTCCTTCTGCAAGTCGGTGATGCTGCGCAGCGCCTCGCGCCTGAGGTTGCGAATGGCCACCCGTGCCTCTTCCACGCGGCGATTGACCATACGCGCCAGGTCATGGCGGCGCTCATCGGTCAAGGGGGGGACGGCCAGACGGATCATCTTGCCGTCGTTGTTGGGGGTCAGCCCCAGATCGGACTTGAGGATCGCACGTTCGATGGCGCCGATGGTGCTGACGTCATAGGGCCGAATGGTGATGAGGCGGGGCTCCGGCACCGCCACCGTCGCCACCTGGTTGAGAGGCATGACGGTGGAATAGGCCTCGACGCGGATGCGATCGAGCAGGGCCGGGGTCGCGCGGCCGGTGCGGATGCCCAGCAGGTCGGAACGCAGGGCGGCCACGGCCTTTTCCATGCGATCCTCTACATCCAGCAGGATATCATCAATCATGACGTACGCTCCTTCGTTTGGCAAAGAACAGCGCCGGAGAGAACGCCCTCTCCGCCGGCGGCGACGGAATCAGGAGGTGACGATCGTCCCGATCGGCTCGCCCATGGCAGCCCGCACGATGCTATCTGGGGGTTCCAGCTTGAACACCATCAGGGGCAGATCATTGTCCATGCACAGCGAGAGGGCCGTGCTATCCATCACCTTGACGCCCATGTTCAGGGCCTCCAGGTACGAAAGGCGCTCAAAGCGTTTGGCGCCCTCGTTGCGCAGGGGGTCAGAATCATAGACGCCATCCACCTTGGTCGCCTTGAGCAGGATCTGGGCGTCTATCTCCATCGCGCGCAGGGCCGCCGCCGTGTCGGTGGTAAAGTAGGGGTTGCCGGTGCCCGCCCCAAAGATGACCACCCGCCCCTTTTCCAGGTGGCGGATGGCTCGACGGCGGATATAGGGTTCGGCCACATCGCGCATCTCGATGGCCGTCTGCACCCGGGTGTCCACGCCCAGGCGCTCCAGGGCATCCTGCAGGGCCATGGCGTTCATCACCGTGCCCAGCATGCCCATGTAATCGGCCGTAGCCCGCTCCATGCCGTGCACCATGGCATCGGCTCCGCGCCAGATGTTGCCGGCGCCGATGACGATGGCCAGCTCGATGCCCAGCTCATGGGCAGGCCGGATCTGCGTCGCCACCGATTCGACGACGGAGGGATCGATGCCAAACCCAGCCGAGCCCGACATGAACTCGCCGCTGAGCTTGAGCAAGATGCGCTGGTATCTGGGATCGGCCATCGCTCCCTCCATCACAAAACGTCGCAGTGCGGGTAGACGCGGGGCCGTCTCTACTCGATGGAGAACCTCCCAAAGCCCTTCACCAGGATGTTCTCGCCCAGCCGCGCAACGGCCTCGGTCAGCAGTTGCTGGATGGTCTTGTCCTCATCCTTGATGAAGGCCTGGTCCAGCAAGCACACCTGCTGGTACCACTTGGCGAACTTGCCCTCCATGATACGGGTGATGATGTGCTCGGGCTTGCCATCGCCGACCTCTTCCATGAAGACGGCTCGCTGCTGCTCGACGACCTCTTGCGGGATATCGTCACGAGAGACGTAGGCGGGGTTGGCGGCCGCCACCTGCATCGCCAGATCGTGGGAAAGCTCGATAAAGCCGGCCGTGCGCGCCACAAAGTCGGTCTCGCAGCGCAGGTCCACCACGGCAACCAGCTTGTTGCCCGGGTGCACATAGGCCTCGATACGGCCCTCGGAGGCCTCGCGATCGGCCTTCTTGGCTGCCGCCGCCAGTCCCTTCTCTCGAAGGATCTCGGCCGCCTTTTCCATATCACCATCGGTCTGCTCCAGCGTCTGCTTGCAGTCCAGCACGCCGGCGCCCGTCAACTGGCGAAGGTCCTTGATCATCTGCATCGAAACGGCCATTGGTATACCATCCTCTCTTGGTGGTTCACCCTATCAGGGAAAAGCCGGGAACGAGGCCCCGGCTTGTGACTACTGGCAAGCTCGGTTCGGCCTAGTCTTCGAGTTCGTCTTCATCAATGATGATGATATCGTCCTCATCATCCAGTGCGCCGCCCACGGTGGTATCGTCATCATCGGGCGCAAAGGAGCGCTGGGGATAGACGTCCTGGGTATCGCCGTTGCCGCCCTCGTAGACGTGCTCGGCGTACTCCTCGCCCTCATCGGCCATCACGACGCCGCGCATCTGCTGCCCCTCGATCACGGCATCGGCCATGATCGTCGTGATCAGGGCGATGGCGCGGATCGCGTCATCGTTGGAGGGGATCACATGGTTGATGGGCTCGGGGTTGCAGTTGGTATCCACCATGGCCAGCACCGGGATCTCCAGGCGGTTGGCCTCGCGCACGGCGATGTCCTCGGTCATCACGTCGGCGACAAAGAGCGCATCGGGGAGCTGGTTCAGGTTGCGCAGGCCGCCCAGGCGGCGCTGCAACTTGGCCAACTCGCGATCCATCATCGTGACTTCCTTCTTGGGGAGCATCTCCCAAGTGCCGCGCTCGCGCTGCCGCTCCAGCTCCAGCATGTGTTCGATGCGCGAGCGGATGGTGCGAAAGTTGGTCAGCGTGCCGCCCAGCCACCGCTGGGTGATGTACGGCATACCGCACCGGAGCGCCTGCTCGCGAATGCTCTCCTGGGCCTGGCGCTTGGTGCCCACAAAGACGATGGTGCCACCTTCGGCCGCCGTATCGCGCACAAACTCGTACGCCTGCTCGATGGCCTGGATGGTCTGCTGCAGGTCAATGATGTGAATCCCGTTGCGCTCGGTAAAGATGTACGAGCGCATCTTGGGGTTCCAGCGACGGCTGCGATGCCCAAAGTGAACACCCGCCTCCAACAACTGCTTCATGGTTACTACCGGCACGATTCCTCCTCGTTGATCCACCCGCCCCCGCGCCATGGCGTTGACCGGCCTTGGGGCCGGCACGAGGCCGCCGATCGTGGGGCGTGTTTGATGAAGGGGCGCCCGATCTGGGCTACCCGAGCGCCAAGTATATCACGAGTACCCCTCGCGAGCAAATAAGTTGAGCGTCCTCTCGCGATGTGCTATACTCCCCGGCGTGATACACGTATATACCGTAACCCAGGGAGGGCTGCGATGCTGAGCGAGGAGCTATTGGCCATTCTTGTGTGCCCCGCGTGCCACACCAAAGTCACGCCGGCGCATGATCGCTGGCTGGTGTGCCAGAACGAGGCCTGCCGCCGCAAGTACCCGATCCGAGATGGCATCCCCATCATGCTGGTCGAGGAAGGGACCAAGCACATCGATGTCTCCGTTGACGACTTGGCCCAGCGCGAGCCCTAATTCATCGCTGCGCCTGCGCGCCTGGGCCTGGCTCGCCATCCTGTTGCTGTTAGCGGGCCCGCTCGTCCCCCTGACAGCCCGGGCGCAAGGGGAGCTCGTCTCCTTTCAGGCCGGCGCCAGCTATCGCTTCTCCCAGTCCCTCAGCTTCTGGGCAGAGGTGGTGGCCGACGAGCCCATCTATGAGGTCGTCCTCTTTTACGGGCGCGAGGATGCGCGGCTGGTGCGGCGCGTCTACCCCTCCTTCACGCCGAGCGTCCGCCTGCGCACTGAGCACGACCTGCTGCTGGATCCAGGCCAGTATGCGCCGGGCACGCGCCTGCGCTACTGGTGGCGCTTTGTGCTGGCCTCGGGCGCCCAGGTGGAGACGCCGCCCGAGAGCCTCGTCTACACCGACGACTCCCATGACTGGCAGATCCTTTCCGCCGGACGGGTGGACCTGCACTGGTACGGCGCGCGCTCTGCCCAAGCGGAGAGCCTGCTCCAGCTGGCCAACGAAGCCCTGGCGCGCATCGAGGAGGAGATCGGCATCGCCTCGGACCGCCAGATCCAGGTCTATGTGTATGCCAGCGAACGGGACATGCGCCCCGCCCTGACCACGCGCAGCGACGACTATGACGCGCGGGTGACCACTCTGGGCGTCGTGGTCGCCGAGGATACGCTGGTGCTCTTGGGCTCGCACCCCGACGTGGAGCGCACCCTGGCCCACGAACTCAGCCACATCGTGGTGGGCCTGGCCACCGACAACCCCTATGCCGGGCTGCCGCGCTGGCTGGATGAGGGGCTGGCCATGCACGCCGAGCAAGACCTGCCCAAGGGTAACGAGCGCGCCCTGGCCAACGCCATCCGGCAAGATGCGCTGCTCTCGGTACGCTCCATGAGCAGCTACAGCGGGCGCGCCGAGGAGGTGGACCTGTTCTACGGCGCCAGCCACTCGGTGGTCACCTTCCTGCTGGATACCTTCGGGCAGGACAAGATGCGCGAGCTGCTGCAGGTCTTTGCTCAAGGCACGCTGCAAGAGACGGCGTTGCGCCAGGTGTACGGCTTTGGCCTGGACGAGCTGGACGCCCGCTGGCGCGTCAGCCTGGGATTGGCGCCGCGCACCCTGCCCGGCGAGGGGGCCTGGCTGCCCTGGCGGTTGCCCGTCAGCAGCAGCCCGTTGCCCGCGAGCCTGGCCGCCCGCGCCGCAGCCCGGGGCGGGAGCTGATGCCCGAGCTTCCCGAGGTGGAGCACATCGTCCGCGGCCTGGACGCATGCCTGCCCGGGCGGGCCGTCTGCGGCCTTGTCGTGGGTTGGGAGCGCACCCTGGCCACCCACACCGTCAGGGAGCTGGAGCAGGTGATCCGCGGCCTTGCCTTTGGACGCGTGACCCGCCGCGGCAAGTACCTGCTCCTGGAGCTACCCCCCTACTGGCTGATCGTGCACCTGCGCATGACGGGCCGGCTGCTCTTTACGCCGGCGCCCGAGCCTGCTTGGGAGCAGCACCCCCACGTGCACCTGATCGTACAACTGGACGGGGGCGCCCGCCTGTACTACCACGATATGCGCAAGTTCGGGAGGTTCTACCTGGTCCGCGACCCGGCCGAGATCGTCGGCGGCCTGGGCGCCGAGCCGCTGGATCCCGCCCTGACGCCCGAGCGCCTGGGGCGCATCCTGCGGAGCCGCCGGCGCCAGCTCAAGCCCCTCCTGCTGGATCAGAGCGCTCTGGCGGGCCTGGGCAACATCTATGCCGATGAAACCCTCTGGGCCGCCGGGCTGCACCCGCTGACGCGATCCGACGTGCTGACCGACGCCGAGGTGGCCCGGCTGCACGTGGGGCTCGGCAAGGTATTGCGCGCCGCGGTGGCCCACGGCGGCACCACCTTGCGCGACTATCGCGGCCCCCACGACGAGACGGGCCAACACCAACACGCCCTGGCCGTGTATCAGCGCACCGGAGAGCCCTGCCCGCGCTGCGCCGCGCCGATCCGCCGCATCGTGGTGGGGCAGCGCAGCACCCACTACTGCCCCATCTGCCAGCCTATGCCTGTCACGCCCGAGGAGACGACCCATGAGCCTGCTTCCCCTCCCTGCTGACCTTGCTCACGCCCTGGAGCGCTACGACCCGCAACGCGCCTCGGCTCCAGAGAGCTTGACTTGCCAGGCCGTTCGGCGGCTGGCCCAGGAGCTCGCCTTCTCGCCCAGAGAGGTGGAGCTGGCGGCGCTGCGCCTGGAGATCGCGCCGGAGCGCTACCGCCGCAATCTGGGCACCGTGGGCTGGGCGGGGCAGATCGCGCTGCTGCAGGCGCGGGTGGCGGTGGTGGGCGCCGGCGGCCTGGGGGGCTGGGTCATCGAGAGCCTGGCCCGCATGGGCGTGGGCCATCTCGAGATCTTGGATGGAGACGTCTTTGAGGAGAACAACCTGAACCGCCAGCTCGGCTGCACCGAGGCCACCCTGGGCCGCCCCAAGGCCCAGGTGCTGGCCGAGCGGGTGCACGCCGTCAACAGCGCCGTCACCGCCGTCGCCCACACCGTGTGGATGAGCGAGGCCAACGCCGAGGCGCTGCTGGAGGGCGCCGACGTGGCCGTGGATGCCCTGGATACGCTGCCCGCCCGCTTTGTGCTGCAGCGCGCCGCCCAGGCCCTGGGTATCCCCCTGGTTCACGGGGCCATCGCCGGCTACACCGGCCAGGTGATGACCATCCTGCCCGGCGACCCCGGCCTGGAGACGCTGTACGGGCCCGGGCCGCACCCCGAAAGGGGAGTGGAGGTGGACCTGGGGAACCCCTCGGCCACGCCCATGATGGTGGCCTCCTGGCAGGCCCAGCAGGTGGTCAAGTTGCTCACCGGCGCCGAGAGAGGGCTGCTGCGCGGACGCCTGATGCTGCTGGACGCCCAGGCGGGCGACGTCACCGTCATCGCGCTGGGGGGGTAGAGAGATGGTGCGAAGAAGGAGCGCGCTGGCCCTGGCCCTGTGGGTTGCGCTGGCCGTCGGGCTGGCGGGCTGCGCGCCGGCGCAGAGCCCCGGCAGGCCCACGCCAACCCTCATCATCATCCGCGCCGAGGACGGCATGCCGCCTATCCGGGCCTCGGCCACCCAGACGGCGGCCCGCCCCCTGACTACAGCGCCCCTGGCTCCCACCCGGGAGACGCCGACAGACTATCCTCTGCCGACGGCGACGGCGACGCCCACCGGCGCGCCGGCCGCCTATCCGTAGCGGCGGGCGCTAGCGCCGCCGGCCGCCCCCGGCGGGCTCGGCCACCTGGGCCTTGGCGGCGGCCTCCTCGGGCGAGAGGCCCTCACGCAGGCAGCACTGCTTGTACTTTTTGCCGCTGCCACAGGGGCAGGGATCGTTGCGTCCCACCTTGTTGGTGGCGCGGCGAGGCTGCGCCGGTTCGCTGCTCTCCGATGCCGAGCCCGAGTACTGCAACCGCTGGCGACGGGCGGGCTGCACCCGGGTGACTTCCAGGTTCAGGATGAAATTGGCCACGTCGCTCTGGATATCGCCCATCAACTGCTCAAAGGCCTGGAACGCCTCGCGCTTGTACTCCACCAGCGGGTTGCGCTGCCCCACCGCCCGCAGGCCGATGCCGTTGCGCAGCTCGTCCAGCGCCGTCAGGTGGCGCACCCAGCGCGTGTCTATGATGCGCAACAGCAGCAGGCGCTCGAGCTGGCGCATGCCTTCGGAACCCAGGGCCTCTTCCCTCTGGTCGTAGCTCTTTTCGGCCAGGGCCAACACCTGCTCGGTGATGGCTTGGGCATCCATGCCCTTCCAGGTGGCCACCGAGTGGTTCTCGGGCAGGCGGATCATGCGGTTCACCGTATCGTGCAGGGCGGCCAGATCCCACTCGTCCTCATAGCCCTGGGTGTGGCTCTGCACGATGCGCCGCAGCTCGCCCTCCAGGATGTCCCACACGATGGGCCGCAGGTTGGTCTCGCTCAGGATCAGGCGCCGCTGATCATAGATCACATGGCGCTGCTGATTGACCACGTCATCGTATTCCAGCAGGTGCTTGCGCATGTCAAAGTTGTGGCCCTCAACGCGCTGCTGGGCGCCCTCGATGGCCCTGTTGACCATGGCGTGCTCCAGGGGCAGGTCCTCTTCCACGCCCAGGCGGTTCATGATGCCGGCCACGGCGGGCCCGCCAAACCGCAGCATCAGGTCGTCTTCCAGCGAGACGAAAAAGCGCGAAGACCCCGGGTCGCCCTGACGGCCGGCGCGGCCACGCAACTGGTTGTCGATGCGCCGCGCCTCGTAGCGCTCGGTGCCGATGACGTGCAGGCCCCCCGCCGCCAGCACGATCTCCCGATTGATGGCGCAGCGCGCCTTGGCCTCGGCCAGGGCTTCTTGCCACACCTCGGGCTCCAGCGCGCTCAGGTCCACGCCCTGGCGCCGGAGCTCTTCGCGGGCCATCCCCTCGGGGTTGCCGCCCAGGAGGATGTCCACGCCGCGGCCAGCCATGTTGGTGGCGATGGTCACGGCGCCGGGGCAGCCCGCCTGGGCGATGATCTGCGCCTCACGCTCGTGGTACTTGGCGTTGAGCACCTGGTGGGGGATGCCCCGGCGGCGCAGCATCTCGGAGATGCGCTCCGAGGTCTCGATGGCCAGGGTGCCCAGCAGCACCGGCTGCTGGCGCCGATAGCACTCCTCCACCTCGTCGATCACCCTGCGGTACTTGACGTCCGCCGTCTTGTAGATCACATCCACATGATCCTGGCGGATGAGTGGCTCGTGGGTGGGGATCACCATCACTTCCAGGTTGTAGATCTGGGCAAACTCCTCCGCCTCGGTCTCGGCAGTGCCCGTCATGCCCGCCAGCCGACGGTACATGCGGAAAAAGTTCTGGAAGGTGATGGTGGCCATGGTGAGGCTCTCGCGCTGCACGCGCACGTTCTCTTTGGCCTCGATGGCCTGGTGCAACCCCTCCGAGTAGCGTCGCCCGTACATGAGGCGCCCGGTGAACTCGTCCACGATGATCACCTGGCCATCGACCACCACATAGTCGCGATCGCGCTGGAACAAAGCATGGGCCTTGAGGGCGTTGTCCAGATAGGGCGTCAGCTCATAGTGCTCTGGCGCGTACAGGTTGTCCACCCCCAGGGCGCGCTCGACCTTGTTGATCCCCTCCTCGGTGATCGTGGCCATGGTGCGCTTTTCGTCCACCGTATAGTCCACATCCTCGCGCAGGCGGGCGGCGATCTGGGCAAAGCGGCGGTACTGGTCGGTAGATTCCTCTGCCGGGGCGGAGATGATCAGCGGCGTGCGCGCCTCGTCGATGAGGATGTTGTCCACCTCATCGATGATGGCAAAGTACAGCTCGCGCTGCACGCAATGCTCGATATCCACCACCATGTTGTCGCGCAGATAGTCAAAGCCGAACTCGTTGTTCGTGCCATAGGTGATATCGGCCTGATAGGCCTCGCGCCGGCTGCAGGGCCGCAGGTTCAAATAGCGATCGTCCGTCGCGGGATAGTGGGGATCAAAGAGAAAGGAGCCCAGGGAGGGGTCTTCGCCCTGAGATTGGATCACGGCGACGGACAGCCCCAGCAGGTGATAGACGGGGCCCATCCACTGGGCGCCGACCTTGGAGAGGTAGTCGTTGGGCGTCACCAGGTGGGCGCCGCGCCCCGTCAGCGCCGCCAGGTACAGCGGCAGCGTCGCCACCAGGGTCTTGCCCTCGCCCGTCTTCATCTCGGCGATCATGTTGCGGTGCAGGACGATGCCGCCGATCATCTGCTCGTCAAAGTGGCGCAGGCCGATGGTGCGCACGGCAGCCTCGCGCACCGCGGCATAGGCCTCCGGCAGGATATCATCCAGCACGCTGCGCTCGGCCTTATCCTGGTCGGCCTTGAGCTCCTCCATCTCCTGCTGCAGCGAGCGCCGCCGCTCGCCGTCGGTCTCGCGGTCGATCTCCTCCCGCAGGGCCGCGATCTCTTGCCTGAGACCGGCGGTCTCGACCTGGACGCGAGCGCGGAACCCATCGGTCAGGCTGCGCAGCTCCTCATCGCTCTTCTGCTGCATGGTGGGCTCGAGGGCGCGGATCCTGTCCACGAGAGGCATGAGCTTGGCGATCTCCCTCTCGTTAGGGTCGCCAAAGATCGCCTTGAGTATCTTGAGCATCGTATCGGCTGCTCCTCACCTGTTGTTTGTCTTCTAGGGGAATGCAGGCCCGGCGCGCGGGCTTACCTCACTGATTATACCACGGAACCGCCGGCGCCATGAAAGGGGGACGGGCCGCCGTCACCCGGGCCCGGAACGCAAAAGGGCCGAGCGCGCAGGCGCCCGGCCCATCTCTAGCGGAACGATGCTGCGGACGATCAGCCCGCCAGCAGCGCCAGGATGACGCCGCCCGCCATCACGGAGGCGATCTGCCCCGCCGTGTTGGAGGCCATGGCGTGCATCAGCAAAAAGTTGCCGCGGTCCTCTTCTTGGCCGATCTTTTGCACCAGACGGGCCGACATGGGAAAGGCCGAGATGCCGCAGCCGCCCAGCAGCGGGTTGATCTTGCCGCCCGAGAGCAGCGACATCAGCTTGCCGAACAGGATGCCCGCCGCCGTGTCCAGGATAAAGGCCACCAGGCCCATGGCCAGAATCAGGAGCGTATCGCCGCGCAAAAAGTCCTTGGCCACCATCGTGGAGCCGATGGTGATGCCCAGGAAGGTGGTGACGATGTTGGCCAGCTCATTCTGGGCCGCGCCGCTGATGCGCTCGACGACGCCCGCCTCGCGGGCCAGGTTGCCGAACATGAGCATGCCGATCAAGGGCGTCGCCTCGGGGGCGATCAGGCCCGCCACCAGCGTCACCGCGATGGGAAAGACGATGCGGGTCGTCTTGGAGACCGGGCGCGAGGTGTAGGGCATGCGGATCAGCCGCTCCTGGCGCGAGGTCAGAAGCTTCATCACGGGCGGCTGGATGATGGGCACCAGCGACATGTACGAGTAGGCCGCCACGGTGATGGGCGCCACCAGGGTCGGGGCCAGCTTGGCCGCCACAAAGATAGAGGTGGGGCCGTCGGCGGCGCCGATGATGCCGATGGAAGCCGCTTCGTTGATGCTAAAGCCGAACAGCGTGGCCAGCAATAGCGTGCCAAAGATGCCGAACTGGGCCGCTGCGCCAAACAGGGCGTAGCGCGGGTTCTCCAGCAGCGGGCCAAAGTCGGTCATGGCGCCGATGCCGATGAACACGAGGCTGGGGAACAGCTCGCTCTCGATGCCCACATCGTAGAGCAGCTTGAGAAGCCCCCCCTCCTCCACCATGCCGGTGTTGGGGATATTGGCCAGGATGCAGCCCAGGCCAATGGGGAGCAGCAGCAGGGGCTCGTACTCGTAGCGAATGGCCAGCCAGATGAGCACGCCGCCCACCACCATCATCACCACGCTGAGGATGTCCAGCCCCATGATTCCCTTGAGCAGGTTTTCCAGTGCAAGTAGATCCATGCTGGGTTGCCCTCCCCTTAGCCTACCGTGACCAGGGGATCGTCAAACGCCACATTCTGGCCAACGCGCACATGGACCGCCTTGACGGTGCCCGAGGCCGTAGCGCTGATGGGCATCTCCATCTTCATGGCCTCTAGCGTGCAGACCGTGTCGCCGTCGCTGATGACATCGCCCACTGCCACGACCACGGAGAGGATCTTGCCCGGCATAGGCGCGGCGATGACCTCACCGGCCACCGAGCCTGCCGGCGCCGGCGCGGGCTCCGGAGCGGCCGCGGGCTGGGCAGCAGGGGCAGCCTGAGCGACCGGCGCGGCCTGTGCGGCAGGCGCGGCTGCGGGCGCCGCAGCGGCCACGTCGCGGAACGCGACGCTCTTGGCCACACCATTGACCGTCACCGCTACCGGCGAGCGAGAGACATCGCCCACTTCGACCACAAAGGTCTGCCCATCAATGACCAGTTCAATTGTTGCCACAGTGTCCTCCTCTAGTCCATAGCCTCGAGTCGGCCCTGGCTCTTCCAGTTTCCTGGGCCGGGATCAACGGTAATCAAGGTGACGATCTCGCCCTGAGACGGCACATCATCGTCGATGACGGGCCGCTCCCACGGCATGGGCACACGACCATACGAGGGCACCGGCCCGGTCGTGGCCCTAACAAGCCCCTGTTGGCGCCCCAGCATGAGGGCTACCGCCAGGGCAGCGGCCTGGTCGGCCAGGCCCGGCGCGGCCTGGGGGGCGGGCGTCGTCGGCGCTGCGCTCACGGGCGCGGGCTTGGCGCTGGGCGCCTCGTCCTCCGCAGCAGGCCGAGGGCGAAAGATCTTGTCCAGAGCCCAGATCAGCCCTGCGACGATCACCAGCGAGAAAAACACCAGCACCATGCCGACGGCGGTTACCTGCAGTCCCTGTGTGAACGTGTTCATGCTCTCTTGTCTTCCCCTCCAGCATGAGGCTGGGCCGACTCACGGGCCGTCGGCCCAGATGGATGATCCGCTAGCCCTGCACTCGCGAGGAGACCTTCCACAGCGAATACGAAGGCGAAGGCTGGGCCGATTGCGGCGTCGCCATCACAACCTTGGGCCGCGCCGCCGCCGGCGGAGCCTGCCCTTCCTTCACAAAGATGCGCGGCTCCTCGATGGGCACGAGCTTGCCCGCCCGGCGCAACTCAAAGAACTCGCGAGCCTCGTGGGGGAACAGGGCATAGGAGATGACGTCCTCTTCGCTCTGGGCCAGGTCGCCGATCTCTTCTTTGGCCTTGTCGTACCCGGGCTCCAGCAGATCCGCCGGACGCACGCCGATGGGCTCGCGATCGCCCACGGCCAGCCTGAACACGTCCGGGTTGATCTCGGCCGGGGGACGCCCGTACATGCCGATGCAGTAGTCGCGCACTTCTTGCAGGATGATCTTGTAGCGCTCGCCCGTCAGGACGTTCATCACCGCCTGGGTGCCGACCAACTGGCTCGTCGGCGTGACCAGGGGCGGGAAGCCCAGGTCCTCGCGCACCCGCGGCAGCTCGCGCAGCACCTCTTCGTAGCGGTTCAAGGCGTTCTGCTCGCGCAACTGGTTCACCAGGTTGGAGAGCATACCGCCCGGCACCTGGTAGAGCAGCACGCGGATGTCCGCCGTGGTCAGGCCAGACTCGAAGCGCGAGAGATGGTCCGAGCGCACCTTGGCAAAGTAGGAGGCGATCTCGGAGAGGAGCGTCAGATCCAGGCCGGTATCGCGATCGGTGCCGCGCATCATGGCCACGAAAGGCTCGGTGGGCGGCTGGGCCGTCCCGCCGCCGATGGACGAGATGGCCGTATCCACGATATCCACGCCGGCCTCGGCGGCCTTGCACAGGGCCGCCATGCCAAAGCCGGCGGTCTCGTGGGTGTGGAACTGCACCGGCAGCCCAACCTCCTCCTTGAGTCGCTTGACCAGGGAGTAGGCATCGTACGGGGCGCACAGGGCCGCCATGTCCTTGATGCAGATGGTGTCCGAGCCCAGGTCTTTGAGCGCCTTGGCCATCTCGACAAAGACATCGTCGTTGTGCACAGGGCTCAGCGTATAGCAGATGGAGCCCTGCACCTCGCCGCCGTAGCGCTTGACTGTGCGAATGGCATACTCCATGTTGCGCAGGTCGTTCAGCGCGTCAAAGATGCGAAAGACGTTCATCCCGTTCTTGATGGAGAGCCGCACAAAGCGGTCCACGATGTCATCGGGATAGTGCCGGTAGCCCAGGATGTTCTGGCTACGGAGCAGCATCTGCAGCTTGGTGTTGGGGATGCGCTCGCGCAAGAGGCGCAGCCGCTCCCAGGGGTCTTCCTTGAGGAAGCGCATGGCCGAGTCAAAGGTGGCGCCTCCCCACATCTCCAGGGAGTAGTAGCCCACCTGGTCGAGCCGCTCGGCGATGGGCAACATATCTCCTGTGGACATGCGCGTGGCCAAGAGACTCTGGTGCGCATCCCTTAGGATCGTATCTGTTATTTTGACAGGATTGCTTGCCATTTTGATAACTCCAGTTTACAGGGGCATGTTGGCATGCTTTTTCGGCGGGACACTATCTCTCTTGTTCTGCAGCATCTGGAGCGCGTTGATCAGCACAGCGCGCGTCCGGCTGGGCTCGACCACGGCGTCCACATAGCCGCGCGAAGCGGCCTGATAGGGGTTGGCAAACCTCTCGCGATACTCGGCCAGCATCCGCGCGCGCATCGCCTCGGGGTCCGCGGCCTCGGCCAGAGCGCGCCGATGGATGACACTCACGGCGCCCTCGGGCCCCATGACGGCGAACTCGGCCGACGGCCAGGCGACGTTATAATCGCTGCGCACGTGCTTGGAGCTCATGACGATATAGGCGCCGCCATAGGCCTTGCGCAGCACCACCGTCAGCTTGGGCACCGTCGCCTCGCAATAGGCATAGATGAGCTTGGCGCCCTCCTTGATGATGCCGCCGTGCTCCTGGGCCAAGCCGGGCATAAAGCCGGGCACGTCCACAAAGGTCACCAAGGGGACGTTGAAGGAATCGCAAAAACGCACAAAGCGCGCGGCCTTGGCAGAGGCGTCGATATCCAGCGCGCCGGCCATGACGTTGGGCTGGTTCGCCACCACGCCCACCACACGGCCATCCAGCCGCGCAAACCCGACGACGATGTTAGGCGCGAACGCGGCGTGCACCTCAAAGAAGCTGCCCATGTCCATCACCGAGCGGATCACCTTGGTGACGTCATAGGGGGCATTGGGCTCTGCGGGCACCATGGTGTCCAGCGCGTCCTCGGCCCGGGTGGGATCGTCCTGAGAGGAAACGGTCGGGGGATCCTCCAGGTTGTTCTGGGGCAGGTAGCTGAGCAGGATGCGCACCATGTCCAGCGCCTGGTCCTCGCTCTCGGCGGTAAAGTGAGCCACGCCGCTCTCGCTGGCGTGCACCTTGGAGCCGCCCAACTGGTCAAAAGTGACGTCTTCATGGGTCACCGACTTGACCACCTCAGGCCCGGTGATGAACATGTGGCTGGTCTCATCGACCATGATCACAAAGTCGGTCAGGGCGGGCGAGTAGACGGCGCCGCCGGCGCAGGGGCCCATGATGACCGAGATCTGGGGCACCACGCCGGAAGCCAACGAGTTCCTCAAGAAGATGTCGCCATAGCCGCCCAGCGAAAGGATGCCCTCCTGGATGCGCGCGCCGCCCGAATCGTTCAGCCCGACCACGGGGGCGCCGTTCTTGAGGGCCATGTCCAGCACCTTGACGATCTTGGCAGCATGGGCCTCGCCCAGGGAGCCACCCAGCACCGTCGCGTCCTGTGCGTAGACATACACCAGGCGGCCGTTGATGGTGCCATAGCCGGTCACCACGCCATCGCCCAGGGTGATACGCTCCTCCAGGCCAAATTCGTGGCTGCGGTGAGTCACGAATGCATCCAGCTCTTGGAAGGTGCCCTCGTCGAGCAACTTGGCCAGTCGCTCGCGAGCGGTCTGCTTGCCCTTCTCATGCTGGCGTGCAATCGCTGCCTCCCCACCCCCCAACTTGGCCTCCGCCTGAAGCTGGCGTAGCTGCCCAATCTTGCCGGTGGAAGTCATGTTTCCTCCCTTTGACACACTATGAATGCCAAACCTCGAGGGCAACGTTTGCTTCCTCGAGAATCTCACGCGCCAATGCGTCCGGATACCCGTTCAGCCACACCACCCGCAGCAGGCCCGCGTTGATGATCATCTTGGCNNCTTCCTCCAGCATCTGCCGCGCCAGCGGATCGGGATAAGCACGCTGACAGACTACCCTGCCGATGCCAGCATTGATGATCATCTTGGCGCAGGTAACGCACGGCTGATGGGTGACGTAGATGGTGCCGCCGTGCGTCGAGACGCCGTGCAGGGCGGCCTGAATAATCGCGTTCTGCTCGGCGTGCAGGCCGCGGCAGATCTCCTGCCGCTGCCCCGAGGGGATGCCCAGGCGCTCGCGCAGACAGCCGACCTCGTCGCAGTGGGCCACGCCGCTGGGCGGCCCGTTGTACCCCGTCGAGAGGATGCGCTTGTCTCGCACGATCACGGCCCCTACGGTGCGGCGCAGGCAGGTCGACCGGGTGGCCACCTGCTGGGCGATCTCGACAAAGTACTGGTCCCAAGAGGGTCTCATCGGCTCAACACCGCCTCGCGGAAAGCCTGGGCGGTCACAGGCATCACCTGGCAGTAGATATCCAGGATCGCCTCGGCATAGGCGCGGTGCTCGGCCTGGGCGTGGAGATCGATGCGCTTCTCGATCCAGTTCATCAACGACCAGGCGTTGACCGTCCAGATGAACTCGGTATAGACGCCCAGCCCCAAGACGGCCCGGGCCTGCTCACGCGGCCATCCCTGGGCGATCAGGGCCTCGTACAGATCGAAAGAGGCCTCCATGTGGGCGACATAGGCCGCCCGGCCCTCGTCGCGGCCGGCAGGCACATAATACTCCCGGTCGGCGATGCAGTAGCGCAGGCTCTTCTCGTTAAAGGTGCAGATGCGGTGGCGCATCCACTGTCGCGCGACAAAGAGGGGGCACTTGACGCCGAATCGGAACACGGCGTGCTCAAAGACAGTGTTGTGCTTGGGGGTAGCCTGGATCAGCCGCTGGATCAACCGGGTGTCGGCATCGGGCGTGCGAGCTGTGGATTGATAGCAGATGCGCGCCCCTCGGACCACGGCGGCATCGCCGCCCATGAGGTCCTCAAGTTGCACCCAACCCTTGTCCAGAACAGCTACACGACCAGGCAGATCACCCAACGCCAGGCCCTTTCCATGACAACGCCCACGCCCCACAAGCGCCAAGTATGCACTATACCAGAAACTGCACAAACCGCCTAATCGAGCCGCGTATCCTTGCAGCCCGGCCTGCGGCCGGACTAGGTCTGCTCAAAGCGGCGGCCCAGGGCAGCGGGTGGCGAGCCCTGCAAGAGGCTATGTACCAGGGGACGCAGGCGCCGCGGCAGGTACAGCTCCAGCGCGCCCAGATCGCCGCTCACCAACAGCAGCGCCAGGATCATCAGGGCAAAGGGCGCCGCCTGAAAGACCTGGGTCGGGACATCGGGATAGTTGGGCTGCAGCAAGCTCCCCAGCGACTTGAGCGCACCGAACAGGTAAGCGCCCAGGGCCACCCGGAAGGGGTGCCACCCGCCAAAGATCACGATGGCCAGGGCGATCCAGCCCATGCCCGCGGTGTGGCGGTGGCTCCAGCCCAGCTTGACGTTCAGCGAATAGGCAGCGCCGGCGGCGCCCACCAGCGCGCCGCCCAGGGCGGTGTAGAGCATGCGCAGTCGGTTCACGTTGATGCCGCGGGCATAGGCCGCCTCGGGCCGCTCGCCCACGCTGCGCAACCGCAGCCCGGCCTGGGTGTGCATCAGCCAGAACCATGACAGCACCACCAGCAGGTAGCTGGCGTACACGATCAGATTCTGGTCAAAGAACACCGTCCCCACCACAGGGATGCGCGAAAGCCCCGGGATCGCCAGCGCCGGCACACTGGGCCCCGGCTGGCGCACATAGGGCCTCCCGATGAAAGAGCTCAGATCCGCCATTAGCAGCGTGAGCACAAAGCCGACCGCCACCTGATCCTGAAAGAGCACGATGCTGGAAAAGGCCACCAACAGAGCGATCAGGGCGCCCAGGATCATGGCCAGGGCGAACCCCAGCGTGAGGCTGCCGGTGAGCAACGCCACGGCAAAGCCGGCCATGGCAGCCAGCAAGATGGTGCCATCCAGCGACAGGTTGACGACTCCGGCGCGCTCGGTGAACAGCTCGCCGATGCCGGCAAAGATCAGGGGCGCCGAGCTGGCGATCACCGAGCGAATGGTCTCTGTTACCAGGGTGTGATCCATCGCGTCAGCCCCTCAGAATCCCGATGCGGCGGCGAACGCCATTCACCAGCAGGAAGAAGAGTACCACACTGCCCTGGAGGATGCCCCCCAGGGACGAATCTAGCTGCATACGCAACTCCAGGCGCGGACTGCCCACTTGGACAGAGGCAAAGAAGAACACCACCAGCGGCACCCAACGGGCCTGCAGGCCCGAGAGCAACACCACCAACTGCGAGAGATAGCCATAGCCGCCCGTGATCTGGGGGATCAGCCGCCGGTAGATCGCCGTGGTCTGCATGGAGCCGCCCAGCCCGGCCAGCGCGCCGCACACCACCAGGGCGAGCACGATGTTCCGCCGGGTGTCGATGCCCATGCGGTGGGCCGCTCGGGGGTTGCTCCCCAGTGCCTTGAGGACCAGGCCCCAGCGGGTGTCCCGCAGGATCAGGAACACGGCCACGATCGCCGCCGCTGCCAGCAGGATCGCCAGCCAGCTGGCGCGGGTGTCGCCTATGGTGGGCATCCACGCCGCGCGGGGAAAGGGCAGCGTGCCGCTCATGGTGGCGCCTCCGGGCGGCTTCCACGGGCCAAAGATCAAGTAGTTCGTCAGGGCTGAAGCCACAAAGTTCAGGCCCAGCCCGGCAAAGATCTCGTTGATGCGCCCCCAGGTGCGCAGGGCGCCGATCAGGACCCCCCAGAGCGCGCCGCCCAGCATCCCGGCCAGCACGGTGAGCGGCAGCATGATCGCCGGCGGCGCCGTGATGCTCTGCACGACCCAGGTGGTCATCAGGGCGCCCGCGATCATCTGCCCCTCGACGCCGATATTCCACAGCCCGGCGGCAAAGGTGATCAACATGCCCGCCGAGGCCAGCATCAAGGGCACCATGGCCATGGTAATATCGGCGACCTTGGCGCCGCTCTCAAAGGCGCCGCCAATCAGGTTGCCATAGGCCACCCAGGGATTGGCCCCAGCGACGACGAGCACCAGCGTCGTCGAGATGAACGTCAGCAGGATGGGCGCCAGGCCCACCAGCAAGCGAATGATGGGGCGTTGCCTGTTCACAGGTTCACCCCTCCGATCATATAGCCCAGGGCCTCGCGGGTCACCTCGGCGCTGGCCACCGGCTGCGAGGCGCGGCCGCCAGAGAAGACGATGAGTCGGTCGCTGTGATCCACCAGCTCGTCCAGATCGGTCGACGTGAATAGGATGACGGTGCCCTGCTCAGAGCGCTCGTGCAGCGTCTGCCAGACCCAGCGCTCGGAGCCCAGGTCGAGCCCTCGGGTGGGATGCTCCAGGATCAAGAGCCGCAGCTTCTCCGGCAGGAGGGCCAGCAGCGCCCGCTGCTGGTTGCCTCCCGAGAGGTCCTGCACGCGGGAGCGCGGGGTGCCCACCACGTTGTACCGGGCGATGCGCTCCTGGGCGCACTGCTCGGCGGCATCCCAATCCACAAGGAATCGCCTATCATCCGAGGCCAGGGCAAAGTGCTCGCGCAGGGTGAGCTCGCCGATCATGCCCTCCTCCAGACGGGCAGCGGGCACCAGGGCTACGCCAGCCTTCAGGTACTCCAGGTAGGAGCGTCGGGTCATGTCCTGTCCATCCAGCAAGATCTGCCCGCCGGAGCTCTTCTGGATGCCGGCGCAGGCCTCCATGAAAAGGCGCTGTCCGCTGCCCTCCAGCCCGGCCAGTCCGATCACCTCGCCGGCGCAGGCCTGCAGCGAGATCGGCTCCAGGTTGAGCCGGTACGTGCGCACCGTCAGGTCTCGCACCTCCAGCACCGGATCGCACGAAGCCCGCGATTCGATCACCGCCGCCGGCATGGCCCGCCCAAACATGAGTTGCACCAGCCCCTCACGGTCAAAGGGAGCATGCTGGGCGCCCGTGACCTGGCCGCCGCGCAGCACGGTAGCCTCGGAGCACAGCGCGTCCACATCCTCCAGCTTGTGCGAAACAAAGATCACCGTCAGCCCCTCGTCGGCCAGGCGACGCAGCGTCTCAAAGAGCAGTTCCTTCTGCGGCGCCGAGATGCCCGTGGTGGGCTCGTCCAGGATGATCACGCGCACGCCCAGAGCCAGCAAGCGCACCAGTTCGAGCTGTTGGCGCTCGCCCACCGTCAGCCTGCTCACGGGATCGTTGGGCTGCAGCCGGAGCCCGAACCGCCGGCAGAGGGTGAACAGGGTACGCTGGGCCTGCATCCGGTGCGGCAGGAGCCCACGGCTGAGCCCCAGGGAAAAGTTGTCCAGCACCGACATGGCGGGCACATCCAGCGGATCCTGGTGCAGCATGCCTATGCCGTGGGCGATGGCCTCGGCGGGCGAAGCGAGGTGCACGGGCACCCCATCCAGGTAAATAGCGCCGGAATCGGCCTGCTGATAGCCCGAGAGGATCTTCATCAGCGTGGTCTTGCCGGCGCCGTTCTCGCCCAGGAGACCGTGGATGGTGCCCGCCTGAACGCTAAGGTTGACGCCAACGTTGGCGCGCACCGAGCCAAAGCTCTTGTATATGTCTACAAGGTCGATCTGCATGTCTCTATATCAGCAAAAGGGGGGTAGAGCCCCTCGACTCTACCCCCCGGCGGCTCCTAGTTACTCGCGCCTTCCATGCCCTCGAGGAGCTGGGGCAGGTACCAGATCTGATCGGGGCTGGCCTCCTCGCCGTCGGCGAGGTAGGTCGAGCCATCCTGCAGGTTCAGCGGCCCAACCCACAGCTTGATCTCGCCCTTGCTCAGCTTGCCGATGTACTCGTCCAGGCTGGCGGCTTCCGCTTCGGTCAGCCCATCACCCTGCACGAACCCGACGGCCGAGCGGTCGCGATCGTTGATGTCGTCCCAGTACGGGGCTTCCCACTCCCAGCCCTGCTCGAACTTGCCGCTCATGGCGGCCTCCAGGTAGCGGACGTAGGCGGGGCCCCAGTTAAAGTACGGCACACCCAGGCAGATCTCGGGCTTGATGCTGCAGGCGCCCTCATAGTCGTAGGGGATCGCCCACACGTTCTCGCCTCGATCCGCGCGCTGGCCCGCCACCACGATCGCCTCGGTGGTGTCGATGCCCGAGACCACCACATCCGCGCCGGCATTGAACATGTCGTTGGCCACGTCGGTCGGGTCCAGCGTCACGCCGGGGATGTTGAACCAGAAGCCGATCCAGGTGACCACAAAGCGCAGGTCATCCGGATTGCCGCCGCGATAGGTCTCGTAGCACTGGCGGGCGCCCAGGTAGACGGAGGCGGCCAGGCGGCGCGTCTCTTCGTTCACCAGGGGGCCCAGGTAGCCGATCGTCCCGGTCTCGGTCTTGAGGGCTGCCGCGCAGCCGGCGATGGCCTTGCCGTACTCCATCTGCCCCATGTAATTGGCGACGTTGCCGGGCGCCTCGCCCGTCTTGGCATGGTCGCCGGAGATGTGAACGAAGGGGATATCGGGGTACTTGGCGGCCACCACGTCGGTATCGGCGGCAAAGTCATCCGAGGTGGTAAAGATCATCTGGGCGCCATCGTTGATCATGTCGTCCACCACCTGCTCCAGCGTGGTGTTCGGCCGATCGGCGGCGTTGACCTTGTCCAGATAGATCATGCGCGCGTTGCCCAGCTTCTCTTCGGCGTACTGGGCGCCGGCAAAGTGCGCCTCGCTCCAGCCGTGATCGTTGAACGGCCCTACCAGCACGACGCCGAACACAAATTCCTCATCTGTGCCGGTGGCGCCATCGCACCCGATGGCCAGCACGGCAACCATCAGCAGCGCCAGCAATGCGATCCAGACTACCTTCTGTCGTCCCATCGGTCGGGTCTCCTTTCCTCCTCAAGCCCTCTCTTGAATGTCGCACGCGATCCCGTTCGCTGCGCAAGGGAACTGTACCCCTGACGCAAGAGCAACGACGACCAGTCATCATTGACCGAGCCGCCGTTGGACGAGCGGATTCTAGCACACATGCCCCGGCGTGTCCAGACAAGACAGGCGCTGACGCGCGGCCTTGGCGACGCCTAGCGTGCGTTGGGAACGATGATCTCGGCGGCGACGTGCCGCAGATACTCGGTGAGATCATAGCTCTTCCAGTCAGGATTCATGGCGCCCACGGTAAACACGGCCCAGCCGATGACATAGTCGTCCTTCTGGAGCTCGCGGTCGTACCAGTCGAGCTGCCGCAGGTAAACCTCCAACGGATTGCCGCCCAGGCCGGTCTCGGCCCAGTACCCCCAAAAGTCGCGCCATCCGTGGGCGTTGGTTGGGCCGGGTCGGTTCGCCACCAGGCCGTCCACGCCCGCCTCCGAGATCACCAGGGGGATCACCAGACCGCGCGGTATCAGCAGCTCCTCGTACCACCAGCGATAGCGCAGCGCCAGGGCCCCCCGATCGGCATGGTTGGGCCGGCCGGGCAGGCCCGCCCCCACGGCGCGGTCGAGCACGGGCGCATCGTATTCGTGCAGCGTCAGGATGCCGCCATGCTCCTTGGCCGCGCGCACCGCCGGCAGGAACTCCTCAAACTCCTCGAACTCGGGCACGCCGGCGGAAAAGGCTCCGATGGCCGCCTTGAGGCCGTGCTCGGCCATGGCCCGCACCCGCTCCGCCTCGAAACGCGCGTACCAGGCCATGCGCCCCTTCACGTCGGGCTCGTTGTAGCCCTCCCAGTAATCCACGGCGGGGTGCTGCAGGTAGGTGGCCAGGTGGGTGGCCACAAAGGCACGGGCCATCGCCTCCGGATCGCCGTCCATGGGCTGGGCGTGCGTCAGGCGCGCCACGACAACCGTCTGGGGCGAGGCCTCCTTGACCTCGGCCACAAAGCCGAGATCGTCCAGCGACTTGATCACCGCTGGCAACATGCGCCGCACAAACTCCATGATGTCGGGGGAGTTGTTCCACTGCACGTGGAGGCCAAGTTTGCTGCGGCTGGGCTCGCTGAGCGGCTCGGGCCAGGGGACCGTCGGCGTGGGCGTGGGCGAAGGCAAGGGCGTCGGCTCGCCGGTGGGACCCGAGGTCGGCGTAGGCATGACGGTCACCTGGGCGCCGCCGGCAAAGGGCACATAGAACCGCCAGCCCGTCTCGCCGGGGGTGGTCGTCGCCGATGGCGTCGGCGACGGCGTGGCCGTGGGCTGGCGCACCGACGGAGCGCGCGATGCCTCCCGTGTGACGATGGGCGTGGGCTCCTCGATCACCCTGGCTCGCGAGGCAACGCGCCACCCCAGGGCCGCCAACAGAGCGAGGACGCTGAGCCCAAAGAGCACAATGAGGACGCGTTTCCAGAGAGTCATGAGCTACAAAGCTCCTCGATGGGTGCGTTCGCGAGGAACGCCAACATGGGGTGGGTATCAGAGATGGCAGTCATACAGGGAATACTATGCCGAGGGGAGAGAGGGTTGTCAATCTGGCGGGAGATGCAGGGCAGCGGCGCCCTCAGGCGTCCTCACTTGTGTCGGGCTCCACATGCACAAAGGCATGATCCACGCCATCCAGCGCCTCGACGGCCTCGCGAATGGCATGGCTGACCCGGTGCACCTGCCTGAGGGGCATGGCGCCATCCACCTGGACGTGGATATCGGCCCGCAGCTCGGGCCCCACATGTTCGATGATGAGCTGCTCGATGGCGACCACCTCGGGCACGCCCATGATGACCTGGATCGCGGCGGCCTCCAGCTCGGGCGAGGCGGCGGCGCCGATCAGTTGCCCGATGGCCTCACGGATCACGCTGGCCGCCTGGTAAAAGATCCAGACCGAGACCAAAATGCCGGCCACGGGGTCGGCCTGGGGCAGCGCCAAACGGTTGCCGACCACGCCCACGAACACGACGGCGCTGGTCAGCACATCGGAGAGGTGATCGCGCGCCGAGGCCGCGAGGGCCGGGCTGCCAACCTTGCGGGCCAGCAAGCGGACCCGCGCATACATGGCGCCTTTGATGAGGATCGTGCCGGCGGGCACGGCCAGCAGCCACGAAGAGAAGACGAGAGGAGCCGCCGTTCGCCACGCCGCCAGGCCGTTGGCAAGGGCGCTATAGCCCGCCAGCCCCATAAAGACGCTGATGCCAACGCTGACCAGCGGCTCGATGCGCTGGTGGCCATGGGGATGGCTGCGATCGGGGGGACGCAACGACATCCACAATCCGACGAGCATCAGAAGGCTGTAGGCGATATCGGCCGCCGAGTTGGCGGCATCGGCAAAGAGGGCGCTGCTGCTGGAGATGTGCGCCGCGATTGCCTTGCCTACGAGCAGGAGAGTGTTGCCGGCCAGGGCAATGAAGGTGGCCTGACGGTAGATGTGCTCCACGGAGGCGGGGATGATGTTGCGGTCCAGCCGGCGGATCTTGCCCGGATCCAACGCCCCTCCTAGAAGTGCGCTGCCAGGGATGTGGCTGGCAGAGACGGCCGTTTCTGGAGCGGCCAGGCGCTGCCCCCAATTGCCACAAAGGAAGAGAAGGACTTCTT
>DCTX01000065.1:72519-82057 GCA_002329325.1 Anaerolineales bacterium UBA1429 | reverse complement strand
CGCCGTTGCCCGGCAGCGCGTAGAGCGCCGTCACTTTCGGGCTCTCGCGCAGCTTTTTGATGATGGCGTGCTCGCGACCGCCGCCGCCGACGACCATGATTTTCATAATACTCCTCGCTTTCGTCCTCCGTCTCCGTTTTCGTGACCTGCCCCCTCGGAGAGCGGAGGGAGGTCTCCGGGGGGAACCGGTTCCACCCGGAAGATCGCGCGCCGCCGACAGGCGGCTCTGGCGCTTTCGCAAAAGCGCCCGCGATCCCTAGTGGTGGAACAGCCGCAGCCCGGTGATGGCCATGACCATGCCGTACTCGTTGCAGGCGGCGACCACATCCTCCTCGCGGACAGAGCCGCCCGGCTCGGCCACATAGCTCACCCCGCTGCGCGAGGCCCGATCGATGGAATCGCGAAAGGGGAAAAATGCGTCCGAGCTGAGGGCCACGCCGCGCATGCCATCCAGCCACTCGTGGCGCTGCTCTCGCGTCAGTCGCGGGGGCACCTCGGCAAAGCAGGCCTCCCACGCCGATTGCTCCGCGGGCGTCAGGTCGTCGGCGAAAAAGAGGTCAATGGCGTTGTTGCGCTCGGCGCGGCTCAGGCCCCGGCGGAAGCGCAGCGCCTGGGTGGCCGGGTGCTGCCGCAGGAACCAGAGGTCCGACTTGTCGGCGGCCAGGCGGGTGCAGTGCACCCGGGATTGCTGGCCCGCGCCATTCCCCGTCACCTGGCCATTGTGGGCGAGGCAGACCGAGTTGGACTGGGTGTACTTGAGCGCGATGGTGGCGACGATCAGGTCGCGAAGGGCCTCAGGGGGCAGCTCTTTGCGCTCCGAGATGCGGTTGGCGAACAGCTCCGGGCCGATGGGGGCGTCGTTGCGCCGCTGCTCCAACGAAATGCCAAAGACCTGGCGCGTCTCTTGGGGCGGCGGCGTATAGTCCGGGTCGATCTCCACCACGCAATAGGAGCCGCCGCGCTTGGCGCTCAGAATACGCAGGGCCTCGGGCGCGTATCCCGGCGCGATGATGCCATCGGAGACCTCGCGCCGCAGGAACTCGGCGGTCGCCAGGTCACATGGCTCGCTAAGGGCCACCCAATCGCCAAAGGACGACATGCGGTCGGCTCCCCGGGCGCGGGCGTAGGCTGTGGCCACCGGTGAGAGATCCAGGTCATCGGCAAAGCAGGCGGCCGCCTCGGCGGGGCTCAGGGGCGTGGCCACGGCGGCGCCCGCCGGGCTGACGTGCTTGAAGGAGGCCGCCGCGGGCAACCCGAGCGCCCGCGCCATCTCCCGCACCAGTTGCCAGCTATTCAGCGCGTCCAGCAGGTTGATGTAGCCGGGGCGCCCGTTGCGCACCGCAAAGGGCAGCTCCCCCTCCGGCATAAAGACGCGGGCGGGTTTCTGATGGGGGTTGGCGCCGTAGCGCAGCTCGATTTCCTGTGGCATAGCCTTCTCCCTTGGGTAGTAATGGAACTCGTCTCGCGCGCGCGAGGAGCCTGGCGGCCGCGGCTCGGGGGGCGCCGGGCGATCACTCGTCCGATAGCGACGCCTTGAACATCGAGACCGACGCGATGGCCCCGTCGCGCAGCACCTCGTAGCGCCCGACCCAGAGCTGTTCCTCCGTAGCGGCGCCCACCTGAAGCGTCAGGCGCAGCGTCGCATAGACGACCTCGCGGTCGGCGCCGACCCCGCCGGGCGTATCCAGCGTGCAGAGGGCCAGCCCGCCCACGGGCGCATAGCCAGCCGCGTATTGGCGGAAGGGCAGCCGCAGCCGGTAGCTCTCGGCCAGCAGGGCGTAGGCGCCGGCATAGTCCTTCATCTGCAACAACTCTACATAACGGGCCACCTGCTGTTGACCTGCCGTGATGGCCAGGGGGGGCTCGCAGGGGCCGCCGGACACCTCAGGCGCGCTCGGCGTCTCCAGAGGGCGGCCAAGGGCCAGGATGAGGGGCACCGTGTCCTCGCCCTCCAGTGGCCCCGCCTCGCAAGCGACGGCTTCACGGACCTCGTCCTCCAGAGTGGCGCCCGTCAGCACCTGCACCGGCACCTCGGCAACAAGGGCGCCATCGTGGAGCACCTCCAGCACGTTGCCATCCCACGTCTCCGCCCAGGTGAGCCGGTGCTCTTGCCGGGCGCCGGCGGGTGCGTGCAGCGTGATGCCCTCCTCGATAGTGGGGGGATAGGCGCCGGCGAGACGGTACGTCTCGCGCACGATGGCGGCCATGACCCCCCGCAGAGGAGCCAGGTCGGCGGGCAACGCCTCCGTGTCCAGCGTGAGGTCAGTGGCGCTGTCATAGGGCTGGGTATGGAGATGCGTGAGCGTCTCCGTGCCCTGGCAATTGGGCAGCTCCAGATCGGCGGCGAGACGCGTCTTCTCCTGGAGATGAGCGCCGGGCGCATAGCGCAGGCGGAAGGTGGGGCCGGTTTCGGCCTGCGCGACCGCCTCACCCTCGGGCTGGGCGATGGGGTGGGTGCGGCAGCCGGCGCCCAGGCCCATTACGCCCAACAGAACCAGCGTCAGCGCCACGCCGAGCCGGCTGCCGCGGAGCCAAGAGCCTGGAGAGACGCCGGGTATCCGCATCTAGGAACACTCCACGACATTGCGTCCTGGCGCCAGAGGGCTGGTCGCCCCGCGCCACACCAGCTCGCCGCGGAGGCCCTCCGGCAGCGTGATCTCGCCGGCCAGGCTTCCCTCGGCAAAGCGCAAGTCAAAGGCCACATCACCGCCCCGCGGATGGGGAAAGCTGCCCTTGAGCGCCTGGAGCGATCCGGGCTGTGGCGCGATGCGGATGGCGCGAAAGCCCGGTTCGGCGGGCCTGGCGCCCAGCAGCGAGGCGTAGATGTGATAGATGGGGTGCGCCCCCCAGGCATGGCAATCGGAACGCGATGGCTCGGGGGCCTCCAGGGTGGTGCGAAAGCCGAGATCGGGGAGCGCCTTCCAGAACGCCAGGCGCTCCAGGAAGGGACCCATGGCGCCGATCTCGCGCAGCGCCTCCAGCAGATAGTGGCTAAAGTAGATGGTCGCGCGGGCCAGGTCTGGAGCATGCAGCAGACCCTCGATCATGCGCTCGCGCCGGGGGCCCGCCGTAAGGCCGGTCAGCAGGGCCAGGCACTGGGCATGTTCGGAGTAGTGCTCGTGGGCCAGATCATCGGCCAGCAGGCCGCGCTTCTCATCCCAGAACGCCTCCAGGATCGCCTGGCGCACTCCCTGGCCGACCTGTTCCCAGTGCTGGGCCAGGGCGCCCTGGCGAAAGTGGCGCAGCATGTCCACGGCTCGATCCAGGGCATAGACGTACTGGAGGTTGATCAGGGCGCTGGGCCCCTCGGGCGGTCCTGGGGGCCATCCCGCCTTCCAGCCCGGCACCCAGTCTACGAACCCCCAACCCTGCATCCCCTGAACCAGCCCCTGGGGGCCGATGTGGCTCTCAAAGGCGGCCAGCACGCCGCGCACGCCGGGCAGCCAACCGCGCACGCGCTCGAGCTGGTCGCGCCACAGGAAGTGATCGTGGACCATCGAGACCCACCAGAGGGAGAACGGCGGGATCACCTGGGGCACCGCCGAGGGGTAGCGCGATCCGGTCAGGCCGTCAAAGTCGCGCGACCAGTCGAACAGGTCGCAGGCCAGGGTGGGCAGGCGGTCGTCGTGGCTGGTCAGGTAAGTGACCAGCGCCTCGATGCGGGTATCGCCCACGTACATGAGCTGTTCATAGTAGGGGCAATCCATATAGGTCTCGTGGGCGCACATTTGCAGCGCGCGGTGGAGGATGGGCAGCGCCCGGTCCAGCGCGGCATCGCTGGTCTGCAGCGTTCCCTCCCACTCCAGTGGGTAGCGGGTCTCGCGCAGGGCCAGCTTCTCGATGGTGAGGGGCGCCTCGGCCGTTTCCACCCAACACTCGACATAGCGGCCGGCGCGCCACCACAGGGTATCGTACAGGCGGTGCGGGCCGCCCTCGATGACAAAGCGGTCAAAGGGGCCACGAAAGTACTTGTTCTCGACCTCGTCTCGATGACCCTTGGCCATATCTCGCGGGTCTGGCGACAGGAAGAGGCTCTCGGCCCACCCCAGGCGGACGTGGGCGCCCTGGCCGCCGCTGGTCACCAGCTCGGGATAGCCGCAGTAGTAGTTGTCCAGATCCAGAAGGATGCGCTGGCGCTGGCCAGGCGGCACCACCAGCGGAGCCTGGCCAGCGACCAACGCCTGCCATTGGTCGGCCAAGGTAGGCTCGTGGTTGGCGGACGAGAGCGGCTCGCGTTCGGGCTGACGCGAGGCATAGCGCACGCGCCCGACCCTCCGCTCCACCTCGAGAAGGGCCGGCAACGGATTGGGCCGCAGGTGGTGCTGGGGCAGCCGCGTCGCGGTCTCGTTGTCAAAGCGTGGGTGGCCGGGGCCGATGGGCGCCTCGGTGGGCACCGCCGCGACCCAGTCGCCGGCAGGCGTGCCCGTCTGCTCCCAACCCCAGGGGAAGCGGGAGCCCTCCAGGCGAAAGACCCATCCGGTGACATGAAAGCCGGAGAGGGTCGCGGGCTCGCGTTCATAGGCCTCGATGGCCGTGACCGACCAATCGGCCACGCCCGTCGAAACGGTGTCTGCCAGGGGGCCATCGCCGAAAAGCAGAAAGCCCGGTTTGGCGGACAACTGGGCCATGGGCGGGCCGTCGTCGGGGAGCCACCAGGCCCGCGCCGCCAGCAGGTGATCGCCCGCCGCCAGCGAGACGGCGTACGTCTCGAAATGCCAGTGTTTGGGGTCTCCCCGCTGTGGGCCGCGCCCCAGCCGCTCGCCATCCAGGAACAGCTCGTAGCGCTGGTCTGCCGAGACGTGCAAGCGCGTCGACACGGCGGCATCGAGATGGAAGGGCAAACGGAAGGCCAGCACGGCAACCTGGCCGGGTGCGGCGTCGGGGTGCCAGATCCATTGGCAGCGCCCGGGGCCGGCAGGCTGCCAGTAACCGGGTATGGAAGGGGGTGGGAACGGATTGTCGTCGATGATTGCTCGCATGCAGAACCTCCTGTCACGGCGACTGGCGCTAGGATAGGGCGCTCTGTGAGGCTTGTCAAGGCGGCAGAAGCGAGCGGCCCCTCCCGTTGCCCTCACCCCCACGGGCGTCCAGCGCGGCCAGCGTGCGTGCGCCCCCTCTCCCGTCGCCCTCACCCCCATGGGAGTCCCGCGTGGCCAGCGGCTCTGCGCCCCCTCTCCCGCTTGCGGGAGAGGGGGAAGCGTTGCTCGCCCGAGCGAGCAGCGCCGGGGTGAGGGCCACTCGCCGCGCTCCTCTCCGACTCGCGTGAGAGAGGGGGGGGTGAGGGCCACTCCCCTTGCGCGAATAGAACAGATGTGCTACACTGCATGGGTAGGGCGCAGAGGCCTGGTACGCCCGGACCGCGCGTCCCGACCGTGTGTCATCGGCTTGAGAGGGAACACAACCCGGTTTCTCGTCGGGAGGGATCGCCATGCGGAATATCACCATCGCTCTCGCGCAAACGTCTCCGGTGCTCAACGACGTGGAGCGCAACCTGCAGGCCATGGAACGCGCCGTGGAGCAGGCCTGCCAGCGCAAACGCGTGGATCTATTCGTCTTCCCCGAGCTCTGCACTACCGGCTACGATTGCGGCATGCGCTTTGCCGAGTTCGCCCAAGACAAGACCGGCGAGGTCGTGGAGCAGGTGGCGGGCTGGGCCACGGCCTATGGTGTGCACATCGTCTTTGGCATGGCCGAGCGGCAGAAGGTGGAGAGCGTGATCTATAGCGCCGCCCTCCTGGTGGATCCGGAGGGCAAGGTGGCGGGCGACTATCAGAAGATCCACCTGCGAGGAGAGCAGCGTCTCGTCTTCCGGCCCGGCTATCGCTATGTGGTCGCCGAGACGGAGGTGGGGCGCCTGGGCCTCCTGGTGGGCTGGGATCTGGCCTTCCCCGAGGCCGCTCGCTCTCTGGCGCTGGAGGGTGCCGAGCTGATCTGTCTATGCGGCAGTTGGCAGGCGCCCCATGCCCACGAGTGGCGCACCCTGATCGCCGCCCGTGCCTATGAGAACGGCGTCTACCTGGCCGGCTGCAATCGCGTCGGCGAGGAGCCCAGCGACACCTTTGTGGGCGAGAGCATGGTGGTGGGGCCGCGGGGCGAGGTGGCGGCGCGCCTGGACGGCGACATCCCCGGGATCGCCCTGGCCACCATTGACCTGGATCGGGCGCGCCAGGTGCAGGAGGAGACCCAACTCCTGCAGGCGCGGCAGCCGCGCAGCTATCGCGCCGTGGTCAAGATGTACTAGGGGCCCTGCCTCCGGGCCGAAGCGGATCGGCCAACGCCTCTTGTCTCGTCGGCGCGATGCGGTATCATAGGGGCGCCGATCGTTTCTTGCCAAGGTCAGAGGATGCGCTGCATGGATCATCGCGCCGAGCGCTGGGCAGCGTATGGCGTCATCCTGCTGGGCTGGGCCGTGCGCCTGTTCTGGCTGCTGGAATCGCCCATCTGGTACGACGAGAGCTTTACCCTCGTGCATGCCCTGGATGGCCCATGGCACGCCCTGATCAACCTGGGCCGTCTGGACAATGCCCCGCCCCTGTATGGCGTGCTCCTCTCCCTCTGGATCGGGCTCTTTGGCAGCGGCGAGTTCGCTGTGCGCCTCTTCTCGACGTGCGTCGGTCTGGCCACCCTGCCGCTCGTGGGCAGATGGGGCGGGGCCGTCACGGGGCGGCGCATCGAGTGGGGGCCCATGCTCTTTGTGGCCACCTGCCCGATCTTTGTGCGCTATGGCTACGAGGTGCGCATGTACGCCCTGGGCGCCAGCCTGGCGGCGGCTTTTGGCTGGCTCGCCTGGCGCCTGCTGACGGGGCGGCTGGAGCGCCCCTGGCTCCTGGTGGCGGTGGGGCTGGCCATGTTGCTCACCCATCCGTACACCGGGCTGCTCTGGGCCGGGTTCCTGGCGGTCGGGGCGCTGGCGTGGGTCGCCCGGCGTCTGCCCGAACCGTGGCTCTGGTGGCGCACCAATCTGCTCCTGGCGCTGGCGGCCCTGCCAGTGGCAGGCTGGCTGCTGTGGCGCGCCAGGCTGGATGCCACGGCCTACGGCGCCATCCCCTTATCTCTGGATCTGCCCCGCTGGCTGCCCTACCAGTACGGCCTGACGCCCTTTCTACATGCTCCTTGGGGCGAGGTCGCCCTGGCGATCCTGGTGGTCTCCGTGCTGCTGGGGTGCCTGCGCCTGGCGCGGGCGCGGAGCTGGCAGCCCCTGGGGCTGGTGACCCTGGGCCTCTCCTTGCCCGTCGTGTTGCTGCTATTGGCGGGCCAGCTCAAGGGCAAGTGGGGCCCCCAATACCTGCTCTTCAGTTGGGGGTTGGTCCTGGCGCTGGGCGCGGGCCTGGCGTGGCACGGCGAGCCCGGCAAGAGAGGGCACCAGCGCCTGTTCCGGTGCCTGGGCGTCGCCCTGGCCCTGGCATGGACGGTGCTGGCGGTGCCCGCCGTTGTCGCCATGAACCAGGGAGATTGGCACATGCTGCGCGACGAGTTCAACCCCAGGCCCGACTTTCGGGCAGTGGCGCGCTACATCGAGGCCCACGACGAGCCCGACGACGTGATCCTGGTCATTAACGGCATCGCTGCCCACACCCTGGACTATTACTATGAGGGCGAGGCTCAGATCCTGGGCCTGCCCGAGACCTTTGTGCTGGATACGCGGCACCCTGTGGACCTACGCCGATTGGAGCAGGTGGAGGAGCGCATCGGCCCCGCCAGGCGCCTCTGGCTGGTGCTCTGGATCGATCAGTTCGCCGACCCCAACAATCAGGTGCTCGATACCCTGCTGGAGCGCTGCGCCCGCCTGCCCGTCGGCCAGGAGTTCGTCAATGCCGGGCTGCTGCTGTTCGATCTGGCGGGCTGTCGCCCTTTGGACGCGGCCCTGGTCCCGCCGGAGTCTATCGGCGCGTCCTTTGGCGCGCTGGAGCTGCTGGGCAGCAGCCTGTCGGTCGAGGCCGATCAGATAACGCTGGCCCTCTGGTGGACAGCCCGCGAGCCGGTGAGTGTTAACCTGAGCACGTTCGTCCACCTGGTTCGCGATGGCGAGCTGGTCGCCCAGGACGACTGCCTGCTGGGCAGCGACAAGTTCCCCACCAGCTTGTGGGAGCCGGGGACGGTGATCAAGACCAAGCACCGCGTCTCGCTGCCCCAGGGCGACTGCGCGGGCTGCGCACTGCTGGTGGGATTGTACGACCGCGCCGAGATCCAGCGCGTGGGCGGCGTGGGCCGCGTGCTGCGCAGCGATGGCAGCGACCATGTGCGGCTCGATCTGCCCCTGGATGCCGTGCACACCGCGCCGTGGCCGCTGGATGAGCGCTTTGGCCCCCTGCGCCTGATCGGCTACCGGCTGCTGGCAGAGGATGGTGCGCTGGCGCTGACCCTGTGGTGGCAGGGCGAGGCGCCGATGGCGACCGACTATGCCGCCTTTGCCCACCTGACCCGCGCTGGAGAGAGGATCGCCCAGGACGACCATGCCCTGGGCGGCGACGGCTACCCGACCAGCTCGTGGGAGCC
This sequence comes from Anaerolineales bacterium UBA1429, assembly GCA_002329325.1. GTDB lineage: Bacteria > Chloroflexota > Anaerolineae > UBA1429 > UBA1429 > UBA1429. The sequence goes on along the minus strand of DCTX01000065.1, from coordinate 73,561 downwards.
CGGCGCCGTCCTGCGGACGCGGCACCGCATCCCTCTGCCCGAGGGCGGCTGCCCGGATTGCCTGCTGCGCATCGGGATCTATGACTTTGAGGAGGCCGTACACACGGGCGGGGAGGAGCGGGTCTTGCGCCCCGATGGCAGCACCTATCTGGAGCTGGCCCTGCCCTGAGGCCGGCGAGCCGCCTGGCTAGATATCCAGGTTCTCCACCTCGCGGGCGTGGGTCTGGATGAACTTGCGGCGCGGCGGCACATCGGAGCCCATCAGCATGTCAAAGACCCGATCGGCGGCGGCCGCGTCATCGATGGTCACCTGCACCATCATGCGCCTCGCGGGGTCCATGGTGGTCTCCCAAAGTTGGTCGGGGTTCATCTCGCCCAGACCCTTGTAGCGCTGGAGCTCCACCCGGCCGTTGCCTATCGTCTGGACGCGCGCATCCTTCTCCTCCTCCGTGTAGACGTACTCGGTGGCCTTGCCGGCGGTGATCCGGTACAGCGGAGGCTGGGCGAGGAACAGGTGCCCGCTGGTGATCAGCTCGTCCATGTAGCGGAAGAAGAACGTCAGCAGCAGGGTGATGATGTGGGCGCCGTCCACGTCGGCGTCGGTCATGATGATGACCTTGCCATAGCGCAGGTTGGTGAGATCGAACTGGTTGCCCACACCGCAGCCCAGGGCCTGGATGAGGGCCTTGATCTCGTTGCTGTTCAGGGCGCTATCGATGCGGCTCTTTTCCACGTTCAGGATCTTGCCGCGCAGGGGGAGCACGGCCTGAAAGCGTCGGTCGCGCCCCTGCTTGGCCGAGCCGCCGGCGGAATCGCCNNCAATCGGCCAGCTTGCCGGGCAGGGTGCTGCTCTCCAGCGCCGTCTTGCGCAGCACCAGCTCGCGCGCCTGGCGCGCCGCCACCCGCGCCCGGCGGGCGGTGGTCGCCTTCTGGATGATGCTGCGCGCCGCGCTATCCTTCTCCAGCCATTGGCAGAACGCCTCGTACAGCACGCTGGCCACGTGCCCCTGCACCTCGGCGTTGCCCAGCTTGGCCTTGGTCT
>DCTX01000065.1:58498-72386 GCA_002329325.1 Anaerolineales bacterium UBA1429 | reverse complement strand
GGTGTTGATGTTGTTGGCAAAGGCGAATACCGATTCGGCATAGCCATCGGTGTACTGGAGGGCGATCTCCACCAACGTACCCTCGACCTGGCCCTCGACATAGAATGGCTCGTGGAGCCGCTTGCGGTGCCGGTTCAAATAGTGGATAAAGGCCTTGATGCCGCCCTCAAAGTGGAAGGTGGCCTCGCGATCCTCCCGCTCGTCGCAAAAGCGGATGGTCAGCCCGCGGGTGAGAAACGCCATCTCGCGGAAGCGCTGCGCCAGCGTGCGGAAGCGATAGTCCAGGGTGCGGATGATCTCGGTATCGGGCAGAAAGTGGGTGCGGGTGCCGTGTTCCTTGGTCTTGCCGCCCTCGAGCACCTCCGTCACCGGCCGGCCGTGCTCGTAGCGCTGGGTGTAGATGCGTCCCTCATAGTGCACCTCCACCTCCAGCCAGGCCGAGAGGGCGTTCACGGCCGAGACGCCCACGCCGTGCAGGCCGNNCTTGCCGCCGGCGTGCAGCACCGTGTGCACCACCTCCAGCGTGTTGCGTCCGGTGGTCTTTTCCAGGCCCACGGGGATGCCGCGCCCGTTATCCTGCACGGTCACAGAGCCATCCTGGTGCAGGGTGATCTCGATCCGATTGCAGACGCCGGCCAGGGCCTCATCGATCGAGTTATCCACCACCTCGTACACCAGNNCTGCCGATGTACATGCCCGGACGCCGGCGCACGGCCTCCAGCCCTTCTAGGACCTGGATGTCTTCGGCCGTATAGCGGGGAGTCGAATCGGTCATGAACGCTCTGTGCTCCTTTGCTTGGCGATCATCTCATGCAGCAGGATCAGTCGGTCGCGGTAGTAGACGAACAGAGCAGCCGTGAGGGCCGTGCCCACATAGGCACTGGCCAGAATGGCGACCACTGTGCCCAGCGTCGAAAGGGCCACCAGGCGCTGCCAGATCAGGCCCAGCCCCTGGCTCAGCACAAAGACCAGCAGCAACAGTCGCACCGTCGGCCACAGGTTCAGGCGCACGATCTGGGCGCTGCTCAGCACGGCGCCCAACGGTTGGTGCCCTGCCAGGGCGATAGCCTGCGGGAAGAGGGAGACATACAGCAAAAGCCACACCACGCCGATCAGCAGCACGATGGCCAGCGGCCCAAAGAGCAGTGCCGCCACAGCGGCGGAGAGCATGATCAGCCCGATGGGGATGACGACGACGAGCAGGCGCAGACAGGTGGTCAACGACCAGCCCGCCAGGCGCCCCAGGGCCAACGGCTCGCCTCGCACCTGCCAGCCCAGGGCGCTCAAGAAGATGGCCACGATCAGGAGCCCCAGGGCCAGTAGCAGCAACTCTAGCGGGATCAGTTGCCAGAGCTCGTGAATCCGCACGATGGCGCCTTCTGCAGGCGCGCTCAGCTCGGCCCCCGCCAGGCTGGGCAGCCCCATGTAGCTTCCCCAGGCCAGCATCCCGAACAGGTTCGTCTCCGCTGCGCCGCTGTTCTGGAGCAGCTCGATGTTGGCGCGGATCGTCTCGATGGTCGCCTCGGTGGCGCCGGTCTGTGCCAGGCTGACGCTCCACTCCTGCATCTGGGCCACCGTATTGGCGACCAGCGGCTGCATGGAAAGCCTGGGCCCAAGCCACAGAAAAAGATCCAAGACGATAGGGATCAGCATGAGCGCGGGCTTGAGCGCTACCAGACGAAACCCGGCGTTGATGGTATCAATGACGCCCACTTTACCTCCGGGGTTATTCTAGCACATGTACTATGGGTTAGGAAACTGGAATGGATGAGGCGCCGCCGAGGCAACGGGGGTCGCTGGGCGCGCCCTCGCCCGGGGGATAGCGGACCCGGGTGGGCGCGGCGGGCGATGCCGTTCACGGGCCGCGAAGAGCTAGCTGGCGCCGTTCACCCCATAAGGGACCATGCCCCACTCGATCGGCTCGCGGGCATCCTCTACCGGGCAGGGGTGGTCCACCTCGGCCTCGCGGGTGATCTGCGCGCCCAGACCCTGAAGCTTGGCGCAAATGTCCTCATAGCCGCGGTCGATGTACACCACGTTGGAGATCTGGGTGCTGCCTTCGGCGGCCAGCCCCGCCAACACCATGGCCGCCCCGGAGCGGATATCCAGGGCGCACACCGGCGTGCCCTCCAGGGGGCTGGGGCCGTGCACCATGGCGGTGCGCCCGGAGCCCGACACCGTGATGTGCGCCCCCATGCGGCGCAGCTCGGCGACGTACTGCAGGCGACCGTCGTACATGGTCTCGTGGATCGAGCTGTTGCCCTCGGCCTGGGTCATGACGGTCGTAAAGGGCGCCTGCAGGTCCGTGGGGAAGCCGGGGTAGGGGTAGGTCTGGATGTCCACGGCGCGAAGCTTGGCCGGCGCGACCACCTCATAGATGTCGCTATCGGCGCGCACGGTGGCCCCTGCGTCGCGCAGCTTGCCCGTCAGGGCTCCCATCCAGCGCCCGACGCGGCCGTCCATCGACACCTGGCCGCCCGAGATGGCTGCCGCCAGAGCGAAGGTGCCCGCCTCCATGCGGTCCGGCATGACGCGGTAGACGGCGCCGTGGAGGCGGCTGGCGCCATCCACGCGAATTGTGTTGGTGCCGGCGCCATAGATGCGCGCGCCCATGGCACACAGCATGTTGGCCAGGTCCACGATCTCGGGCTCGATGGAGGCGTTCTCGATCAGCGTCGTGCCTTCAGCCAGGCAGGCGGCCATCAGCAGGTTCTCGGTNNGGTGCCCGTGTGGCTGGGATAGTCCAGGTACAAGCGGTGCCCCTGGAGGCGCGGCGCGGTGATGATGTAATCCAGCTCATCGGTGCGCACCTCGGAGCCCATGGTCTGGAAGCCCTTGAGGTCTACGCTGACGGGGCGCGAGCCAATGGCGCAGCCCCCGGGGTGGGGGGCGCGGGCCTGACCAAAGCGCGCCAGCAGCGGGCCGACGATCAAAAAGCTGGCGCGCATCTTGACGGCCAGGTCGCGGGGCAGCGCCGAGCGCGAGATGCGCGTGGCCTTGATGCGCAGCGTGTTGGGGCCCTCAAAGCGGGCGGCAACGCCCAGGTTGTGAAGCACCTCGACCATGATGCGAATGTCCTCGATAAAGGGGACATTCTCCAGCAAGACTTCATCGGCCGTGAGCAGACTGGCTGCGATGATGGGCAATGCGGCGTTCTTGGCCCCGCTAATGCTAACGTGGCCTGCCAGAGGGACTCGACCTTGAATCACAAGAGGCATGTTGCCTTCCTATTGCTATTGCGTTGGCTGTCGTGGCACGGGCTAGCGGCGTCTGGCGGCCTTTCGGGCGACCCGGAGTCGGGCGCGAGAGCGCATGAGCGCCTGCCGATGGCCTGCGGCGACCTCCGGACGGTCCCGATAGCGAGCGGCCAGCATCTGGGCCCGCTCGCGAGCGGCCTCGGCCCGCTCGGCGTCGATCTCGGCAGCACGCTCCGCGGTGTCAGCCAGCACGATAACCTGGTTATCCAGCACCTCGCAAAAGCCGCCGCCCACAGCCAGATTCTCTTCCTGGTTCCCCAGACGTATATCCAGCTCTCCAGGTTCCAGAATCGCCAGCAAAGGGGCGTGATCGGGCAAGATGGTGATATAGCCCCACAGCGCGGGGGCGGTCAGCGCGTCTGCAGCCCCATCGTACACGATTCGCTCACCGGTGACAATGGTAACGTGCAACGAGTTTCTGCGCAAAGAAGAGGAAGACGCCCTGGCGCGTCCTATCCCGCCGGGCGTGGTGCTCATGAAGACAACCTCTGCGCTGCCGCGTACACATCATCCAGGGTGCCCTGCATGTAGAAGGCTTGCTCAGGCAGGTGGTCCACCTCGCCATCCAGGATGGCGCGAAAGCCCCGGATCGTCTCGCGAATGGGAACGTAGCGGCCCTCGCGTTGGGTAAACCCGGCCGCCACAAAGAGCGGCTGCGAGAGGAAGCGCTGCAGCTTGCGGGCGCGCGCCACCAGCAGGCGATCGTCCGCGTTCAGCTCCTCCAGGCCCAGGATCGCGATGATATCCTGCAGGTCATTGTAGCGCTGGATCACCGATTGCACCTGGCGCGCGGTGCGATAGTGCTCGTCGCCAACCTGAGCGGGATCCAGGATGCGCGAGGCCGAGGCCAGAGGATCGATGGCGGGGTAGATGCCCAGCTCGGCNNGTCGGCGGGCACGTAGACGGCCTGCACCGACGTGATGGAGCCGCGTTGGGTGGACGTGATGCGCTCCTCAAGCTGCCCCACCTCGGCGGCCAGGGTCGGCTGGTAGCCCACGGAGGAGGGCATGCGCCCCAACAGCGCCGAGACCTCGGTGCCCGCCAGGATGAAGCGGTAGATATTGTCGATGAAGAGCAGCAGGTCCATGCCCTGATCGCGAAAGCTCTCGGCGATGGTCAGCCCAGAGAGCGCCACCCGGGCGCGGACGCCGGGGGGCTCGTTCATCTGGCCGAACACCAGCGCCGCTTTGTCCAGCACGCCTGCATCCTGCATGTCGTGCCAGAGATCGTTGCCCTCGCGGCTGCGCTCGCCCACCCCGCAGAAGACGGAATAGCCGCCGTGCTCGTAGGCGATATTGCGGATCAGCTCATAGATGATGACCGTCTTGCCGACACCGGCGCCGCCAAAGACGCCGACCTTGCCACCGCGGGGGAAGGGGGTCAGCAGGTCAATGGCCTTGATGCCCGTCTCGAACAGCTCGATCTCGATGGTCTGCTCGGCGAAGGGTGGCGGCGGGCGGTGAATGGGCATCCGCGTCGTGGCCGCCACGGGGCCCAGGTTGTCTATCGGCTCGCCCAGCACGTTCATCATGCGCCCCAGAACGCCCTCGCCCACGGGCACGGTGATCGGTTCGCCCAGATCCACGGCGCGCATGCCGCGGCGCAGCCCCTCGGTGGGGCCCATGGCCACGCCGCGCACCCAGTGGTTGTGCAGGTGCTGCTGCACCTCCACGATCAGGTTCGCACCCTCCGGGACGATGATCTCCACGGCGTTGTAGATCGGGGGCAGCTTGTCGCTAAAGGCGATATCCACCACCGGCCCGATGATCTGTACCACATGTCCTTCTGAACGTTCTGGCATTCGCTCTATCTCCGACGCTCCAGGGCCACCACACCCGAGTGGATGTCCAGCATCTCCTCGGTTACGACCTGCTGGCGCTTTTTGTTATAGTCTTGAGTCAGGTGCCGAATCATATCCTCAGCGTTGTTGGTGGCCGTGCGCAGGGCCACGGCGCGGCTGGCGTGCTCGGCGGCGAACGACTCTAGCAGTGCGGCGTGGATCTGGAAGCGGATGATGCGCGGCAACAGCATCTCCAGCAGTTGCTCCGAATCCGGCTCGACGATGTACTGGCGCACCCGCGCGACGGGCGTCACCTGAACAGGCAAGAGGTGACGAATCCGGGGCCGCAACAGGGCGCCCCGGTGGAACTCGGTGTAGGCCATCGCCACCCGCCCAAACTGGCGCTGCTGATAGCCCTCCAGCACCAGCGTCGCCAGGGGGGTCACATCCTCCAGTTCGGAGCGCTCGTCCAGCAGGCTGAAATCGGCCACGATCCCGAGACCCCGGCGCAACATGGCCTCGTGCCCCCGGCTGCCGATGGTGATCAGGCGCACCTGTTCGGGCGACCCGGCGATGAACTCCTCGGCCTTGGCGATCACGGTGGTGTCATAGCCGCCCGCCATGCCCCGGTTGCTGCTAAAGAGCAGCAGGCCCGTGGGGCCGCCCTCGCCGTGCCCCTTGAGGGCGACGTGCTGAGAGAGCAGGGCGTCATCCGCGGCGGCCAGGTGCGAGAGCATCTCCCACGAGCGCACGGCGTAGGACTGGGTGCGATCCACCCGTTCCTGCAGTCGGTGACTGGTGGCAGTCGAGACCACCTCCAGGGCGCGAACGACCTTGGCGATGCTCCCGATGCTCTGCATGTGGTCGCGGATCTCGCGCAGGGGCGGCATCTCTAGTCCTCCTGACGCCAGACCGTCTCGCGGAACCGGTCGAGGGCCATGCGCAGATTCTGCTCGATCTCGGGGGTCAGCCGCTGCTCGAACAGGATCGCGTTGCGCACACCCTGGGCTTCCTGCTGGATGTAGCGGATAAACTCGCTCTCGAACCTGGCGACATCGTCCAGCGGCACGTCGTTCAGGTAGCCGTGGGTGGCCGCGTAAAAGACGGCGATCTGATCCTGCGGCTCGATCAAGTCGTGCTGGTTCTGCTTGATCAGCTCCAGGAGGCGGGCGCCGCGATCCAGCGCCGCCTGAGAGGCCGAATCCAGATCCGTGCCGAACTGGGTAAAGCTGACCAGCTCGCGATACTGGGCCAGGTCCAGGCGGATCTGGCCGGCCACCTGGCGCATGGCCGTGCTCTGGGCAGCGCTGGCCACCCGGGAGACCGAGAGACCGGCGTTGACGGCCGGGCGCACGCCCGCGTTGAACAGGTCGGTCTCCAAGAAGAGCTGTCCGTCCGTAATGGAGATGATGTTGGTGGGGATATAGGCGGCCATGTCGCCCAGTTGGGTCTCCACGATGGGCAAGGCCGTCATCGAGCCCCCGCCAAAGGCCACGTCATAGCGGCCGGCGCGCTCCAGGAGCCTGGCGTGCAGATAAAAGATGTCGCCGGGGAAGGCCTCGCGGCCCGGCGGTCGCCTCAACAGCAGCGAAAGCTGGCGATACGCCCAGGCGTGCTTGGTGAGATCGTCGTAGACCACCAGCGTATCCCGGCCCTGCTCCACCAGCGCCTCGGCGATGGCGCAGCCGGCATAGGGGGCCAGGTACTGCAGCGCGGCGGGCGCGCTGGCCTCGGCCACCACGACGGCGGTATGCTCCAGGGCGTCGTGCTTGGCGAGGGTATCCACCACCCGCGCCACGCTGCTCAGCTTTTGCCCGATGGCCACATACACGCAGAGCACGTCGTCGCGGGATTGGTTGATGATGGCGTCGATGGCCAGGGTGGTCTTGCCGGTCTGGCGGTCGCCGATGATCAGCTCGCGTTGGCCGCGGCCGATGGGCACCAGGGCGTCCACGGCCTTGATGCCTGTGTAGAGAGGCTGGGTGACGGGCGCCCGCTCGATGATCCCCCGCGCGACCTGCTCCACAACGCGCACGCCGCTGGCGGCGATGACGCCTTTGCGGTCCAGCGGCTCGCCCAGGGGGTTGATGACCCGGCCCAGGAGCCCCATGCCCACGGGCACCGACATCACGCGGCCCAGGGCGACGACGTTGCTGCCCTCCAGGATGCCTGCGTGGGGTCCCAAGACGATGGCGCCCACGCTATCGTCCTCCAGGTTGAGCACCATACCCTGGGTGCCGTTCTCAAAGCGGACCATCTCGCCCACCATGCAGTTCCGCAGCCCCGAGATGCGCACGATGCTCTCGTCCACATCGGTGACGCTGCCGATGGAAACTGCATGCAGATCGTATCGAAAGCTTTGAATCTCCTCTTTCAGGCCCTCAATGGCCTCGTTGGCTTCTTCAGCCAGGAAGGGCGCATCACTCATCGGGCAATCCTTGTAGGTTCATCTTCGGCCACCAAGAGCAGGCGACACTGGGAACAGAGCTGTTCATCCAGGGCTTCCAGGCGGGCTTTGAGGGTGCCATCGATCACCAGGTCACCCATGCGCACCCAGACCCCTCCCAGGATGTCGGGATCGATCCGCAGATCGAGGACCACTTGCCTACCGATCAGCTTTTCCAGGATCGCCTGCAGGCGGGTCTTTTCATCGTCGCGCAGCATCACTGCTACCCGCACCTGAGCGCTGACAGGAGAATCCCCCTCCTGGAGTGCGGGGTCGCCAACGGCGGCGGCCAAGGATGGCTGACGGAGGGGGGGTGAAGACTCGTCCCGCGGCATAGGATCGCTCATAGCTTGCTGGCCTCGGCCAGAAACTCCTCGATGAGGCGGTGGTGCTCTTCCTCTCGCAGGCTCTCACCGATCACCCGCGAGGCAGCCGCGATGGTCAGATCCACGATCTCCTGCCGCAGGGCGATCTGCCCCTGGCGAATCTCGCGCTGCGCTTGAGCCTGGGCGTGTGCGATGATCTGCTGGGCCTCGTCACGCGCGGCCGCCAGGAGCTCCTGACGGTGCTGTTCGGCCGTGCGCGTGCCCTGCTCGACGATCTCGTGGGCCTCGCGATGGGCCCGCTCGATCTCGTCTTTGTAGCGGGCCTGCGCTTCGGCCAGCAACCGATCCGCCTCCTCCGCCTTTTCCATGCCCTCCTGTACGCGCCGCGCCCGCGCCTCCAGGTTGGCGAGCAAAGGCTTGTACAGGAGCCGATGCAGGATCAAGGCAATCAAGACAAAGTTGACGGCCTGAGATAGAAGCAGACGCAGATCCAGTCCCAATTCTCCCACCGGCGTTTCCTTTCCGCCTATGCCCTAGCTGACGAACTTGACCGCGAGCGCCACCACCAGGGCATAGATCGCGATGGCCTCGGTAAAGGCCAGGGCGATGATCAGGTTTGTGCTGACGGCGCGCTCCGCCTCCGGGTTGCGCCCGAGGGCTTCCATGGCCGCCGAGGCCAACTTGCCGATGCTGAGGGCGGGGCCAAGGCTGCCAAGGGCGATGGTCAGGCCGGCAACTAGGTCAGGTGTGATCTCCATGAATCAAGCTCCTTCAGGTAGTATGGTATGGTTGTCCTTAGGCGGCGGATTCGTCTGCGGCGGCTGGCTCACCGTGGGACGTGGCTGCGCGCACCGCAAAGGCCGTGCTCAAGACGGCAAAGATGAGCGCCTGCACGAATCCCGACATGATCTCCAGCCCGATAAAGGGGATAGAGATCACATAGGGCAGGATGAACGCCATGACCAGCAGAAGCACCTCGCCACCAAAGACATTCCCAAAGAGACGAAAAGAGAAAGAAATGATCTTGGTCAGTTCCTCAAAGATCTCTAGCAGGCCGATGAAAAAGTCCAGCAAGCCGCCGAGGAGCAGCCCCGGATGGAACTTGCCCTCGCGAAAGAGCCGCCGGAAGAACTCGATGAACGAACCGACGCGTACAAAGCGCTCCAGGTAGACCAGCGAGCCCTGCACCCGCATGCCAAAGATCTGCGCTGACACGACAGAGACGATGGCCAGGGCGACGGTGGTGTTCAGATCGGCGTTGGCGCCGCGCAGGAGCGGCACAAAGACGCGTTCCTCGCCGTGCTGCTGCCAGAGGCCGATGCTGCCAAAGCCGGGCAGCAGGGAGAGCCAGTTGAGGGTAAGGACAAAGAAGAAAAAGCTGGCGGCGACGGGAAAATAGGCGCGGGCCAGGGGGCCAGCAAAGCGCTCCACAAAGTCCAGGAGCGCCTCAAACCCGGTCTGGAGGATGTTCTGCAGGGAGCTAGCCTTGGGGCTGGCCACCAGGCGGTGTGCCCCAAAGTACGCCACAGCCGCCAGCAGGATCATGGCCAACCAGGTGGTCAGGATCGAGCTGGTGACGACGAGCGGCCCGAAAGAGACGATGGGCGGCGCCTCGATTTCCACCGAGACATGGTCCAGCCGCAGGGGCGGATAGAGATTGGCCGCCACCACGGCCAGAGCGAACAGGACGATTAGCATCTTTTTCAGCATACAGCTACCTCTTGGGGGCCGAGGTCCTTACCGTCTCGGCCAAGTGTAGCAACCCCGCCACGCCCACCACGAGCCCGATCACCACCAGAGACAGGGAGAAGAGCACCCCGGTCTCAAAGACGCCGTCGAGCCACAGCCCGAGCAGCCGCAGCAGAGCGGGCAATGCGACCAGCGCCAGGGCCTTGCCGGCTGTCAGTAGCCCAGCGACGGCATCTCGAAAGGTGAACTCGTGTTCCTCTTGCGTCAGCAAATACTGGCGCGATCGGATGGCGAGACGGATGATGGCCACCTGCCCGGTGATAACCCCCAAGGCCAGCAGCCCGATCGTCGCATAGGGTTTGGTACCCAGCAGAGCGTCTAGCTGGCGTCCGGCCCAAAGCCCCAGGAACACGAGACCCGAAGAGGTCAGCCCCATGGTGACCCCCAACTCGGTCGCAAGCCCGGCGATGCGGCTGACTCGTTTCATTCCTGCTCCAGCGAGAGCGCTCTTGTGCGGGCAACGCTGCCCAGGCGCACGACGCAACTGACAGAAAATGATATACCCCTGCGCCCCAGGCGTCAAAACGCGAGCCCTGGGGGTCGCCGCTCCGGTCACTCGTCAGCTTGATCCTCCTGGTAGCCGTGGGGATGGCTCGCATCCAGCGGGAACCAGTGCCTCCCATCGGCCTGCATGAACCGATCGGCCGCTTCGGGACCGGCGCTGCCCGGCTCGTACGGGTGGGGCGCGACCGGCACGGTCAACGGATCGGTGAGCTGCCACGCCAGCTCGATCTCGTCGCTGCGGGCAAAGAGCGAGGCGTCGCCCTGCAGGGCGTCCAGCAGCAACCGCTCATAGGCATCGGGCAGGGCATAGTCGCCAAAGTGCTCCCCATGCCGAAACACCATGTTCACCGGCTCCGTCAGCATGCCCGCGCCCGGACGCTTGGTCTCAAAGCGCAGGTGGATGCCCTCATTCGGCTGGATGATGAGGGAGAGGCGGTTGGGCGGCAGGCCGCCCGCCCCGGGAAAGAGGTGGTGCGGCACCGACTTGAACTGGAGCGTGATCTCTGTAGTCGTGGAGGCGAGCCGCTTGCCCGTGCGCACGTAAAAGGGCACCCCCTGCCAGCGCCAGTTGTCCACCCACAGCCGCAGCGCCACAAAGGTGGGCGTCTGCGAATCGGGGGCGACGCGGGGCTCGCCGCGGTAGCCCACATACTGCCCATAGACGCCATCGGCGGGGCTGAGGGGGCGGATGGCGTGCAGCACCTGGACCTTCTGGTCGCGCAAGGTCTTGGCAGTGAGGACCGAAGGCGGCTCGAGGGCGGTGAGGGTCAGGAGTTGCAGCAGGTGGTTCTGGAACATGTCGCGCAGCACGCCCGCCTGGTCATAATACCCGCCCCTGTGGCCCACCCCCACCGTCTCGGCCATGGTGATCTGGACATGGTCCACATAGTTGCGGTTCCAGAGGGGCTCAAAGATCGCGTTGCCAAAGCGAAAGAGCAGAATGTTCTGGACCGTCTCTTTGCCCAGATAGTGGTCGATGCGATAGACCTGGGTCTCGTCAAAGACGGCGTGAACCTGCCGGTTCAGGGCCTGGGCGCTGGACAGGTCGTGGCCAAAGGGCTTCTCGATGATGATACGCGTCCAGCCGTCCGGGCGCTCGTTGAGCCCCGTCTGGCCGATCTGCTGGATCACCTCGGGGTAGAGCAGGGGGGGGATCGCCAGGTAGAAGAGGCGGCTCGGGGCCGGCGGACCCGCGGCGTCGAGCTCGGCCTGAAACTGATGCAGCCGGCGGTAGGTATCCGGGTTGTCATAATCGCCGGAGAGATAGTGCACCCGCTGGGCAAAGTGTTCCCACTGCTCGCACATGCCTGGCTTGAGCCGCGAATAGCTGTGCACGCCCTCGTACAGGTCGTCGAGCAATTGCTCTCGCGCGAGCTCGCTGCGGGCGACGCCGATGATGCGTGTGTGGGGATGGAGCAATCGTTCGCAGTTGAGGCTGTGCAGGGCGGGCACGAGCTTGCGCCGGGTCAGGTCTCCCGAGGCGCCCAAAATGACGATGGTGGCGGGCTCCGCCTGGGCGCTAGCCATCTAGCGATCCTTTCTCACACAAGGAATGGCGGATGCCGCGCGCCCTGCCGTGGCGAGGGTGGCCTACAGCTCCGCCATGAGCTGGCCGACCAGGCTCTCGCACGCAGCCGGCTCTGGCATGCGCATCTCGGTCAAGGGCTGGCCCCGTAGCAGGAGCTCTAGGTTGGCGCGGCTGCGCGCCTCGTCCCAGAGCCCCATCTGCCAAGTCGGCAGCACCTCCACGGCGACGCCCACTTCGCGGATCCGCGAATCTACCACGATCTGGCGCAAGTCTACCCCACGATCGGGCTCCACGTCAACGGGCAGGATGACCAAACGATCATGCCCCTCCTCCACCAGGTTGCGCAACCGGCGGCGAAGCGAGGGCTCTCCCCAGACCAGGGCGATCTGAACGTCGGCGCCGGTCCCCAGGCGCTCCTGCGCCTGGGCAGCCAGCCACTGCAAGGCTTGCCACGAGGGGGGGCCTTCGGGCATCTGGCGGTAGGCGATGCGAACCCGATGGCACAGATAGGGGCGCAGGAGCCAGTGGCGCCCCGCCTTGGGCTCCTGACGCAGCCGCTCCGCCCAGGGGGAGGGGCCCGTGTAGCCCGCGGGCTCGGCTTCCGCGACGAGGATGACGGCAGGGGGCCTGGCCTCGCGGGGCGGGGCCTCGGGGCGGGCATCGAGAGAGGCCACCGGNNGGCATACGACACGGCGGCGCTGCCCACCAACATCCCCAGGGCGACGAGGCCGCTGCCGAGCTGCTCCCAGGCCAGGCTGGCGATGAGGAGCAGGCCGATAGCGCCGCTGGCGATCAGGCGGTAGCGGTGCTTGCCCAGGTCCTCCCAGGCGGCGGCCCAGTAGTTGGCCAGGCCCCAGCCCAGGGCCATGCCGCAGGTCAGCAATACGACGCGGTTCCACATGTCGGACATGGCGGCTCGTTCACTTTCTCTCAGCGGGCGCGAGGGGCACTGCCTTCCGGCGGAGGGGCGCTAGAACTGCTCGATCTCGCCATCCAGGGGCGTTGCCAGGCTCTCTGCGCCGGCAGCCAGATCCAGCATCTCCATGGTGATGGCGTGTTGGCGGGCGGTGTGGTATTCCAGGGTCAGCTCTCCGATCACCCGGTCCAGGTTGCTGCTGGCCGCGTCCATGGCGCGATAGCGCGCCGCCTGCTCGCTGGCCGCCGCCTCCATGACTACCCGATAGAGCCGGCTCAGGCTCCACTCGTCCAGGGCCCTGCGAAAGAGGTCGTCCGGCTTGGTCTCGACCAGAGGCTCAGGCCAAGAGACCGCCTCGCCCGGCAGCATGGAGAGATCGGTGGGGAGCCAGGTCTCGGCGATGGGCGGCACGGTCACTGCCGGGCGATAGGGCGAGTAGACGAGCAGGATCGCATCCACGCGGTCTTGGCGCAGAACGGAGCGCAACTCCTCGGCCATGGCGCGCACCATCTCCAGCGAGGCAACGCGGGTGACGGGCAGCGCGAACGACAGATAGGGCTCGATGCCCTGGCGACGAAAGTAGGCCGTGGCCCGCGAGCCCAGGGTGGCGATCAAGACCTCGTCGCTCTGCAGGCGCTGCCGCGCGATGATCTGGTCGGCGGCGCGGGTGACCATGTCGTTGTAGGCGCCGCACAGGCCCCGCTCCGAGGCGATCACCAGCATCAGGGCGCGGCGAGGCGCCACGCCGCCGGAGGCAACCTCCAGGTCCGCCAGGTCTCGCCGGCCGATGTGCGGCAATGTGGCAGCCATCACCTCGCCCAGGTAGCGGCTGTAGCCCTCGCTGCCCTGCCGGTGGCGGAGCGCCTGGCGCCATCCGCCGGCGGCGATGGTGCGCAGCGAGGCGATGATCGGTTCGACGCTCTGGATGTTCTCCAGGCGTTCTTTGATGCGTTCGATGTCTTCCATGCTATGAGAAGCGCTCGCTCAGGCCCTCGATGGTCTCTCGCAGCTCTCGCTCGATATCGGGGGTCATGTGCAGCTCGTCCTCGATGGCCCGGATGAGCCCGCGGTGCTCTTGCTCGGCGTGGCGCCACAGCTCCTGCTCGTAGCGGGCGATCTCGGTCACCGGTATCTCATCCAGGTAGCCCAGGTCCACGGCGCGCAGGATGAGCACCTGTCGCGCCAGCGGGAGTGGCTGGTAGGGCGGCTGCTTGAGGACTTCGCGCAGCCGCTCGCCGCGCACGATCTGCTGGCGGGTGGCCCGGTCGATCTCTGTGCCAAAGCGGGCAAAGTGGGCCACTTCCTGGTACTGAGAGAGTGTCAGGCGAAGCTGGCCGCTGACCCGCCGCATGATCTGAGTCTGGGCGGCGCCGCCCACACGC
>DCTX01000065.1:58330-58491 GCA_002329325.1 Anaerolineales bacterium UBA1429 | reverse complement strand
TCTGGCCATCGGTGATGGAGATCAGGTTGGTAGGGATGTAGGCCGAGATGTTGCCCCGCCGCGTCTCGACGATGGGCAGCGCGGTGATGCTGCCGCCGCCCTGTTCGTCGCTCAAGCGACAGGCGCGCTCCAGCAGCCGCGAGTGCAGGTAAAAGACGTCG
>DCTX01000065.1:0-58299 GCA_002329325.1 Anaerolineales bacterium UBA1429 | reverse complement strand
TGGTCAGGTCATCGTAGATGATCAAGACGTCGTGCCCACGATCCAGGAACGATTCGGCGATGGTGACGCCGGCGTAGGGCGCCAGGTACACAAGCGCCGGGGGATCGTCCGGGGCCGCCATCATGATGATGGTGTTATCCAGCGCGTCCGCATCCTCCAGGATGCGCAGCACCTGCAACACCGAGCTCTTGCGCTGGCCGATGCTCACATAGATGCAGATCACATCGGTATCGCGCTGGTTGATGATGGTATCCAGGGCAATGGAGGTCTTGCCGGTCTGCCGGTCGCCGATGATCAGCTCGCGTTGCCCGCGCCCGATGGGGATCAGGGCGTCGATGGCCTTGATGCCGGTGTGCAGCGGCTCGGAGACGGGCTCGCGATCGACGACGCCGGGGGCCTGGCGCTCGATGAAGCGGCGCTCATCCACAAAGAGGGCGCCCTTGTTGTCCATCGGCTCGCCCAGGGGGTTGATGACGCGCCCCAGCAGGCGCTCTCCCACGGGCACCATGATCCGCCGGCCGGTGGCCCAGACGGTGTCTCCACCCTGGATGCCCGCGTCGGGCCCCAAGAGGATGCTATCGATCTGGACCGTATCCAGGTTCATCACCAGGCCCTGCACGCCGTTGGAAAAGAGCACCAGCTCGTCGGTGGTGGCCTGGGGCAGCCCCCAGACGGAGGCGACGCCATCGCCCACCTGGCGCACGACGCCCACCTCGCGGGCCATCAGGCGCACCCTGGCCTGACGGCTGGATCGCTCTACAGAGGCCAACAGCCCGGAGAAGGATCTCTCGGGGCGCACGCGCAACTGCTTGAGCATGGTCGGAGGCAGGGCCTCGCTCGCATCGTCCGCCACGCCCCACAGGACGGGCGAGTCGCCGGGCACCTGGGGAGCGATCTCGAGATCCTGGGCTTGCAGCCGCGGACGATCGCCCTGGCAGACCCGACCGATCACCTCCTGAAGCAGTTCGAGGGGTCGCGGCTCTTCCTCGCGTGGCGAAGCGGGCGAAAAGCCGTCGGAGGCGGCCCCGTCCTGCTCCGGAGGGCCGCTTGCGCTCGGTTCTAGGGGCGCTAGCCCGGCTGTGTGTTCGCTCATCCCTGCATCTGCGCTCCCGCGCGCTGCATGAGCTCGTGGCGCACCTGTTCTCGGATGCCCACAAGCTGCTGCCGTACACTATTGTCGATCAGGCGATCCGCCAGGCGCACCGAGATGCCGGCGATCAGGGCCGGATTGATGGTCACCTGCAGCTCCACCCGGCGGTCGATCAGCGAGGAGAGCGTGTCGGTGAGCGTCTTGGTCTGCTCCTCTGAGAGGGCCACGGGCGTCTCGACGCGGGCGGTGGCCACGCGGCCCGCCATGACGTGGCGATAGACCTCGATCTCGGGCTGGGGGATCTGAAAGATGCTGGCGCAAAAGTTGGTCACCAGATCATCGTGAGCGCGCCGTGTGGTGACTGCCTGCACCACATTGCCCGCCAGGGCCATGATAGCGTTGAGCACCTCGTCATAGTTGCGGGCCAAGATCTCGTCGCGCTGGCGCTCCAGATCGTTGCGCATCTCTTCGCTGATGTGGTCCAGCCGGGCGCGGGCATCCTCGATGATGCGCGCGGCCCGCCGCTCCGCTTCCAGCTCGGCGGCGTGGATGATCTCCTCCGCCTCGCGTTCGGCCTGGCTGCGGCGCGTCTCCCAATCGCGGCGCATGCGCGCCGCCTCCGCCTCTTGATCCTGGGCGGCCTGGAGCGTATCGCTGATCGCCCGGCCCCGTTCGGTTAGCTTGGCCCGCAGCGGCTTGAACACCAGATGGTTCAAGATCAAGAGCAGGGCGATGAAATTTACTATCTGAAAGAGTAGTGTGGGCCAATCAAGATCGAGCATCCACGCTCCCCCTTAGATTCCAAACATCCCTGCAAAAGGATTGGCAAAGAGCAGGATCAAGCAGATCAGCAAGACATAAATGGCGGTGGACTCTAGAATGGCCAGGACCACAAAGAGCAAGCCGCGGATGCGATCGGCCACGCTGGGCTGGCGCGCCATATTGTCAAAGGCCCGCGTGACGGCTCTACCTTCCATGATGGCAGCTGTGATGGTGCCCAGCACGATGGTTGCACTGACGACGATGGTCGTTACGACGGCAAAAGAGAGTTGTTGTTCTGGCTGCATCTAGGATATCCTTTCTTGATGACCGTATATTCGCTCGGGTGGCTCAGGTATCGAGTTGCATGGCATCGGCGATGAAGGCGATGGTCAACACAGTGAACACAAGGGCTTGAAGCACACCCGTGATCATGCTCAACAAAGTGAGCGGCAGGGGTGCGAGGGCGGGCACGAGCATGAACATGGTGGCGCTGATGATCTCGCCGGCGATGACATTGCCAAAGAGACGCAGCGCCATGGAGAACAGGCGGCTGAGCTGCCCGATGATATTGAGGGGCAGCATAAAGGCCACGGGCTCCAACAGGCTCATGAGTTGAGCCTTGAGCCCGCGCTGTCGAAAGCCATAGTAGTGGGTCGAGCCCAAGGAAACCAGCGAGAGTGCCAGCGTGGTGTTCAGATTGCTGGTGGGCGTCTGGAAAAAGGGTATAAAGACCCGGATCTCTCCCTGGAGGCGCCACTGCCCGATGCTCCCTACGCCGGGAAGCATGCTCAATAGGTTGGCCATGGCGATGAAACAGATCATGGTAGTCAGGTAGGAGACCGCCTCCGGCAGGACCCGCCCCACCGTGTCAGCGATCAGGTTTTCGACGTACTCGACGACATACTCGATGGTCAACTGCCACGTATCGGGCTCCCAGACGCGAAAGCGACGATGCACGACCAGGGCCAGAAGGCTCAAGACGGCGACAACAACCCAGGTGGTGAGCACGGTAGTCGTGATCGCCACGGAGCCGATCCGGAACACCGTCTGGGGGAATACACCGTCTATGCCCACAACCGCACCTTGCCCATCCGCTAACTTGGTTGCACCACGTTGCGCCAATACAGCCACCGGCTGACGGCCATGCCGACCAGCAGTCCGATGCAGCCCGGCAGGCCAGCGCGCCCGGCGATGATGGCGGCGGGCGCCCACAGCAGCATGCGCACCGGCAGCCCCCGCATGATCGCCTGGCGGGCCCCCGGGTTCTCGCCGCCCAGAGTGCGCTCCACGGCGCGCCGCAGCAGGTAGAGATGCAGCCAGCCGAATGCCAGGCCGAGCGCCAAGCCAAGCCCTACCCTGGCCGACACCGTGCCGATCATGTCCGCTGCAGCTCCTCGACTTCGCTCTCGGTGAGGCGCTCGTGGAGGGTCTCCTCCAGACGCATCGCCAGCGCCTCGAGATCGCGCTCCGGCTCGGCCGAGCGGGCCGACGCCCCGTACATCACGACGCAGTGGGTACCGTCGATGCAGAGCACGCCGGCGCCCACGGGCAGCCGCTGCACCTGCCCCTCGGCCTGGAACTCGAGCTCGCCTCGCTCCGTCGCCGCGACCAGGGGCGCGTGGGTGGGCCATACGCCCAGCATCCCATCGGCCAGGGGCACCTGCACCCAGTCCACCGGGCCGTCGTACACGATCTCCTCGGGCGTGATCACCCTCAGGCGGACGACCGGGCGCTCTTCGTCGCTCATAGGGTCTCCGCTTTGCGGATCGCGTCTTCGATGGTGCCCACCATGTAAAAGGCCTGCTCTGGCAAGCTATCGTACTCGCCCGAGAGGATCCGCTCGAACCCCGTAAGGGTCTCTTCCAGGGGGACAAAGGTCCCGGGGATGCCCGTAAACTGCTCGGTGGAGTAGAACGGCTGGGTCAAGAAGCGCTGTAGCCGCCGCGCGCGGCGCACCACAAGCTGATCCTCCTCGGAGAGCTCCTCGGTGCCCAGGATCGAGATGATATCCTGCAGCGCCTCGTAGCGGGCCAGGACCGACTTGACCTCATTGGCGATGCGCACGTGTCGCTCGCCCACATAGCGGGCCTCCAGCATCTTGGACGAGGACTCGAGGGGGTCCACCGCAGGGTAAAAGCCCTGGCTGGAGAGGCGGCGCGTGAGGACGGTGATGGCATCCAGGTGGCTAAAGGCCGCCACCACGCCCGGATCGGTGATGTCGTCGGCGGGCACATAGATGGCCTGCACGGATGTGATCGCCCCGCTGGACGTGGTGGTGATTCGTTCCTGCAGGCGGCCCATCTCGGTGGCGAGGGTGGGCTGGTAGCCCACGGCGCTGGGCAGGCGCCCCAAAAGCGCCGAGACCTCGGCTCCTGCCTGGACATAACGATACACGTTGTCGATGAAGAGCAGGACGTTCTTGCCGGCCTCATCGCGAAAGTACTGGGCCATGGTCAGCGCCGTGAGAGGGGTGCGCAGGCGCGCGCCGGGCGGTTCGTTCATCTGCCCAAAGACGAGCACCGTATTGGGGAGCACGCCGCTTTCCGCCATGCTCTGCCACAGGTCGTTGCCTTCGCGGGTGCGCTCGCCCACGCCGGCAAAGAGGGCCACGCTGCTCTGATCCTCGGTGCTGTGCCGGATCAGCTCGATCACCAGCGTGGTCTTGCCCACGCCGGCGCCCCCGAACAGACCGATCTTGCTGCCCTGGCCGTAGGGCGTCAGCAGGTCCACCACCTTGAGCCCCGTCTCCAGGATGGCGGTCGAAAGCTGTTGGCGGTGCAGGGGAGGGCTCTCCAGATGGATGGGGCGGCGCTGAGCATCGGGGGGCAGGGGGGCCTCTCGATCAATGGGCTCGCCCAACACGTTGAACACCCGGCCCAAGGTGGCATCGCCCACGGGCACTCGAATAGGAGCCCCCGTATCGACCACAGGTAAGCCACGTCGCAGACCGGAGGTGGATGCCATGGCGATACACCGCACGGTGCGCGCATCCACATGCTCCTGCACCTCGATCACCGCATCGGGATGATTGGGGCGCTGGACCAAGAGTGCGCTGTTGATGCCGGGGAGGTCTCCGACGGCGAACTGCGCATCCACCACAACACCCATCACGCGGGCTACTCGTCCTGTGCGTGCCAAGCGAGGCTCCTTATGTGGCATGACGTGTGACCCCGTGCGTCAGGCACAGGCCAAACACATGATACCGTATCCGGCATGCCTTGCCAAAACCCGCCGATGGGCTGGAGCCTGAATCAGGGAATCAGTACCTGCAACAAAGGCGTATCAGATGCGCTATCTACTGATCCGGGCGCGGCCAGGTCGAGGTGCAGGCTCGTCACCCCGAGGCCGATGGTGAGCCAAAGCAGCGTGGACGCGTGGGGAAAGACCAGGTTGAACAGATAGTGGTCGAGCATGCCGCCGACCATGGCGCCAACGACGGCCAGGAAAAAGCCCAACGTGGTGGCCGAGACGTGGGCGCGGGTAGCGCGGGCGCGAAGGGCGCCCGCCACCTTGCCCAGGTAGGCAAAGAGGGTCGCCAGAAAGGCCGTCAGGCCAAGGACGCCGGTGTTCTCCGCGATGAGGAGGTACACATTGGAGACCCCCAGGTAGGTGTCGATATCGGGCGTGCCGGCAAAGCCGACGCCGAACCAGGGATAGCGCCCGATCAGGATCAGGGCATCCTTGTACTCGCCAAAGCGCATCTGGGTGGCCAGGTCCTCACCGCGGATGCCCTCGACAAAGTGCTCCACATAGGCCTGGGTGGGTGGCAGAATCAGGATCAATACCAGGCAGAAGAGCGCCACCCAAAGCAGCCGACGATAGCGCAGGACGGCCAGCAGCCCGATGGCCGCCGCCAAGCCCACAAAGGAGCCTCGCGAGTAGGTCAGGAAGAGGCAAGTCGTCATGCTCAGCGCCAGGAACCCGAGCCAACGCTTGGGCAGGACGGGGACCTTGGCCAGGATCTGGCTCACGGTGATCGTGGTGCCAAAGATGAGGGCGCCGCCCAGGACATTCGGGTCGATGGAGGTGGAGACGGCCCGCAGGGCGCGCGAGGGGTCGTCTTCGATGTAGCGCAGCACGTCAGAACCGGAAGGATACCCGACGACCCGCAGCGCCGAGAGCGCCCGGACGGTGATCTCCTCCGGCAAGAAGTAGAGGACGATGCCCACGACTGCGGCGGCGCCCGCGGCCAGAATGAGGAGAGTCGTCAGCAAGCGCAACTGGGCGGCCGTGCGCACCGCGTTGATGACCAGGACAAAGGTCAGGATGCTGAGCAGGATCTCGCCAAAGTGGCGGATGACGTTGGCCGTCAGCGGGGCATGGCTCAGCCCGGCCACGAACGAGAACATGGCAAGGAGCACAAAGACGAGGACGCCCAACGTGGGCGAGAAGGCGCGGAACTCGCGATCCTTGCGGGCCGCGACGCGGGAGCACCACACGAAGAAGACGGCCGCCAGGACGACGTCCAGCAGCGTGGGGGTGAAGCCTATCTCGACGGGCAACGCGGCAAAGGGAAGCACAAAGATCACGCCGATGAGCACCATGATGCCCACCAGCAGGCTGCGCAGCATCAGGTAGCCGACGGCCAGCGCGATCAGGAAGGCCGTGCCATAGAGCCCACCCAGCAGGCCCAAGACGGCCCCGACGGGCGCGCCGGCGAGGATGCACAACGCCACGATGCCCAGCACGCGCACCCAAGGGCGGCGGTCCGCCACGATGTCACGAAGCGAGAAGTGCCTCCAAGCGCGCAGCGTCTGCACGAGTGCCCCTATCTCCGGCGGTCTGCGGTAAGGGTGTTGCTCATGGGGGCGATGGTAGCACAGGCGCCAGCGCAGCGCAAAACGGGGCCCGGCGCAGCTAGTTCGCCGTCACCGGCACGCTGGCGGCAAGGGCGAGCTCCCCTGTGCCAAGGTCGCGGCGCAACACCGTCACCAGCAGCATCTGCCCCTTGGCCAGGTCCGTCGGCAGGCTCACCCGCGTGCCAAAGGACCCCAATTGCCCGATCTCGGCGTGGACGGCGGCGGATCCCCGCGCCACGATGGCGCCATCCGCCGATTGCACCCGCACCACGAGTTCGTTGTCGTCGCTCTGGCCCCAGCCGCTGACTTGCAGCTCTGCGCCGACCCGTTGCCCCGCCACCGGCCAGACGAGGGCGGTCTCGGTGGCCGTAACCTGACCCGTCACGTCGGGGATGACCAGGAGCTGGCCCGCCGTCAGGCGCTGCGGATCGGCCAGGCCGTTGCGCCAGGCGATCTGGGCGGCGGCGACGTCGTAGCGCGCTGCGATGGTCTGGATGGTCTCGCCCGGGGCCACTCGGTGCTGCTCCGCAGCGGGCGCCAGCGGCAGCACCAGGGTATCGCCGGCGTAGAGCGTCTCATTCAAGGCCAGGCCATGGGCCCGCAGCAGCGCCTCCAGCGGGACGCCGAAACGGATGGCGACCGTCGGCAGGGTATCTCCCGGCAGGACTCGGTAGGTGGAGGGTTGCTGCGCCCAGGCCGCCGGGCTGGCGGCGGCTGCGATCAACGCCAAGGCCACGCCCAACAGCAGCCCCCGCGCCCATCTGGTTGCCTTCACCGCTCTATCCTCCTTCACTCGTGGCCGGCGGGCCTCAACGCCTGCGCCCGATCACCCGCTGCAGCGCCAGCAGCATCACCACCATGACCACCAGGGTGATGGCCTGGCTGGACGGGTGACCCAGCACGATCCACAGCAGCGCGGCCAACAGGCCGGCGGCGATCAGCCCGTAGCGGATGCCATCGTGCAGCCAAAGGCGCTGCCAGTGGGCCATGAACAGGCTGGTGCCCTTCAGGCCCCGCTCCAGCGCCAGGCCGAACTGGACCCGGGCCTCCTTGCGGCGCTTGGTGCGAGCCAGCGCCAGGGCATAGGCGTAGCGGCCAAAGGCGGTATCGCCATCCTGGTGGGCGACGACCTGCTCCAGCACCTCGGCGGCCCGCGCCGGCTGGCCATTGACCAGCAGGATGCGCCCCAGCGCGCTGGCGGCGCGATGGAAGTGGGGGTTGGCCTCGCAGGCGCGCTCCAGGTACTCGATGGCCCGCCCATAGTTGCGGCTGTGGGTCTCCATGATGCCCAGGTTGGAGTAGGCGAGGCAGGCCGCATAGGGGTTGGCCTCCTCCAGCGCGATGACGCGCTGGGCAGCCTCGTAGGCCGCCGTCTGATCCTGGGCCGTCAGGTGGCGGTAAGTCTCCACATGCCATGCCAGGGCGGTGAGCTGGTCGCGCTCAGTCGGGTCGGCAATGGCCTCGATCTGCGCGCGCGCCTTGGCCAGGGCGGCGTCGGCTCGCGGCAAGTCGTTACGGTCGCAGTACACCTGGGCCAGGGTCAGGAGCGGCTCCGGCGCATCGGGGTCGCGTTCCAGGGCGGCCTCCAGGGCAGCCTCCGCCTGGTCCAGATCGTCGCCCAAAAAGTGCACCACGCCCTGCACGACGTACGCCTCCGGGCGGTCGCCCGCCAGGGCGATGCAGCGCTCCGCGGCGGCCAGGGCGCCATCGCGATCGCGCATGCGCATCAAGGTGCGCGCCACGCCCAGGTGCGCCTCGTAGTCCTCGGACGCCCGCTCGGCGGCGGCCCGATACGCCTCCAGCGCCTCATCGAGCTGCAACGCGTGGTAAGCATCCGCCCCCCGCGCCATCAACGCCTCTATCCCATAACCCTCTGGCTCCATGCAGACCTCCTTGCGAGCAAGTATAGCGTCTTCACCGGCGAGGCACAAGCGGCGGCACCCGGCGCCTCGACTCCTGGCAGGTTTGGTCAAAAGAGAACAAGAGAAGCTACAGCACCGGTAGCGGTGAAGCTCGTCTGCGCCCTGGCCATCGGCGACGGCCTGCGCAACACTTGCCGTCGGCCCGCGCTGGTGTATAGTGGGGGCGATGCCGAATCCATACTACAAGGGAGCTGCCATGACACGCTTCACCCTGGGCGCGAACCTGTGCTTCGCCATCAATCGCTTCCCGGAGCCCGACGCCTGGGCGCAACTCGTGGGAGAGCAGATGGGCCTGCGTTCAGTGCAACTGGTGTCCGATCTGCTACACCCCTTTTGGCCGGAAGACATCCTGGCGCGCCAGACCGAGGCGATCCGAGAGGCCACGGCCCGCTATGGGATAGAGGTCCACAGCCTGATGACGGGCACCTTCTCACGGACCAACCACCTCATGTTCCCCCAGGACGACCTGCGGGCGCTCTGGTTTCGCTTCTTTCAGCGTTTCATCGACCTGGGGGTGGCGTTGGGGGCGCGCACCGTGGGCAGCCACTTTGGCATCCTCTCGATGCGCGATGTGAGCCACGTGGACCGCTACCGCGAGCGCCTGGATGAGGCGATTCGCCTCTGGCAGGAGCTGAGCTTCTACGCCCAGGAGCGCGGGCTCGAGTATCTCTTCTTCGAGCCGATGTCGGTGCCGCGGGAGAATGGCTACACCATCGCCCATGCCCGCGAGCTGCACGAGCGCGTGAATGCGCGGGTGGGCGTGCCCGTTCGCTTTTGCCTGGATGTGGGCCATGCGCCGCACCCTCTGGAGCGCGACCCGTACCCCTGGCTGGAGGCGCTGGGGGCGGATGCGCCCCTGGTGCACCTGCAGCAGACGGAGGCGGGCCACTCGCGCCACTGGCCCTTTACCGCCGAGTACAATGCCCAGGGGATCGTGGATCCTCAGCGCGTGCTGGAGACCATCAGCGCCACGGGCATCGAGGATGTCTGGCTGGGCTTTGAGATCCTGCACCGCGAGCGCTACGAGCAGGAGGCCCAGGTCATCCCCGACAACGTAGAGTCAGCGGCCTACTGGCGGCGGTTCCTGCCCGTGGATGGAGAGTGGGGTAGGGGCTAGCCCCTTTGCCCGTGGCCGGTGAATGAAATTCGGCGAGGCCCACCAGGGGCCTCGCCGATTTTGCGATCAGGCGGCGAAGGATCAGGGCAGGTGACGGGCGGCCCAGCCGATGCTCAGCTCCTCCAGCGTGCCCTCGGTGGGTGCGCCGGTCTCGGGGTCCCAGCCCATCATAGCGTAGAACAGGTGCACGGCCTCCTGCAACTCCTCGCGGTCCACGCCGCCATCGGCCAGGGCGCCGTTGGTGGTCGGCCCGTAGGAGCGCTCGGGCAGATGGTCGTCGGCGGCGGTCAAGCCTTCGCGCAGGTTGAACACCCGCGCCAGGTTCAGCGCTCGCTCGCCCACCTTGAACAGCTCCACGGCAGAGACATCCCATCCCGTGGCGGCGTTCACCAACTCGACGCGCTCTGCGATGGTCCACGGCACAAAGTTGCACATCAGCAGGCAGTTCTGCAGGGCGCGGTCAGTGGTGTGGTAGCGGTGCAGGCGCACCTTGTCGGCGCCCAAGCTCTCCAGGGGCACGGGATCCAGCAGACCCATGGCGCGCAGGCTGGCGTTGGCCAAAAAGCCGTTGGCGTCGGGGTTCTGCAGGCCGGCGTCGTGCAGCGAGTGCATGTGATCGGCGCCCGTGGGTGAGACCGAATAGCCCAGGGCCAGGGCCCGCTTGAAGCGCGGCTCGTGCATGGGGAAGGCCTGGTTCTTGACGTGCATGGCATAGCGCCAGGCGTCGCCGCCCAGCCTCTCGGCCATGACGCCGGGGCCCTCGGCCAGCAGGTCGCCAATCCCCTCGCGGTGCGCGATCTTGGTGAGCAGATCGATCATGGTGTCGGCGTCGCCGAAGCGCAGCTCGCGGCCGCCGGTATCCTCTGTGGTCAAGAGGCCCTGCTCAAAGGCCTCCATGGCCAGGGCGATGTTGACGCCAGCGCCGATGGAATCGATGCCATAGGCGTTGCAGAGCTGGCTGGCCAGCGACACCGCCTCGATATCGCCCACGCCGCAGCACGGGCCCACCGCGCCTATCGTCTCGTACTCCGGTCCGCCATAGTCGGGATCGTTGGCGTACTTGCCTTCCACCTTGACGACCTTCTTGCAGCGGACGGCGCAGGCGTAGCAGCCCTCCATGCCGGTGCCGATCTTGCCCAAAAAGTCGGCCGAGCTTAGCTCCAGGGCCTGATCCAGGTCCATGTCGCCATCGCGGAAATTTCGTGTGGGCAGGTTGCCCGTGTGCACCATGCCTACCAGGTCGGCGCCCGTGCCGAACTGGTGCATGTGCCCGGCCTTGGTGCCTTCGCGCACGCCATCGGACATGTAGCGGCCCATGGCCCGGACCTTTTCGGGGTCGGCGCCATCCAGGTTCTGGGTGCCGCGCACCGCAATGGCCTTGAGCTTCTTGGAGCCCAGGACGGCGCCCAGGCCGGCGCGCCCGGCGGCATCCTTGAGCCCATCCATGACGCACGCATAGCGCACCATGTTCTCGCCGCCCGGGCCGATCATGAGGCAGCGGGCCCTGGGCTCGCCCAGCTCCGTCTGGATCGCCTCCATGGTCTCCTTGGTGTTCAGCCCCCAGAGCTCGGTCGCATCGCGCAGCTCGGCGTGGCCATCCTTGATCCACAGGTAGACGGGCGTCTGCGAGCAGCCCTCGACGATGACGGCATCCCACCCGGCGCGCTTGAGCTCCGCGCCGGCAAAGCCGCCCATCTCGCCTACGCCAAAGCCGCCTGTCAGCGGAGACTTGGCGCCCACGGCGCTGCGGGAAGCGCCCGAGACGGGCAGCCCCGCCAGCAGGCCGGCCGTGTAGATGAAGCGATTGTCCGGACCGAGGGGATCCGCGCCTCGAGGCACCTCACGGAGCAGCACTTCGGCGACCATGTTCCAGCCGCCCATGTAGCGCCGATAGTAGGCCTCGCCGGGCTCTTCCGTCTGGAGCGTACCGAGGGTGAGATTGACACGCAGGATCTTGTTATGTACCGATCGGGTCATTACTGCCTCCCTGAACGAGTCCGATTCTCCAATAGGTCCTATTGTACCGTGAACGGCTATCCTTGCACAAGCGCGCATGCGTGCATCCCACGGATGACAGTGGCGGACAAGGACGTCGGCCTGTGCCTCGCGGGCCTTGCTCTGCCCCCTCCCTGGGGTACCTTCGGTTCGCCCCGAGTGTGACACGCACGCGCGCGACGCAGCGAGTGTACATAATACGGACTCTGAGAACGCGGTGTGCGGGACGGCCAGTCCATTGACAGCGTCACCGGGCATGCTATACTGGCTCTAGATGTCAGAGGGTGCGAAGAGGAGGAGAGCGATGCGTTACCGGATGTTGGGCGCCATAGCTGTTGTGCTTCTGGTTGCCGTCGTTATGAGTGGTTGCACACTCCTGAAGAGCGCCAGTGATACCGTGGACGCCGTTAAGGACATGGCCACGGAGCAGACGGAGCAGACGGGCGCCGCCATCTCTGGCCAGAGTGCGATCCCTGAGAAGGACGAGGCTGATACCAGCGAGGACGAGGAGGCTGCCGCCAGCGAGGACGAGGTCGATGTCGAGGACATCGCCAGCCTCGATAGCTACCGGCAACTCGTGGCCTGGACCGTGACTGAGGACGAGGAGACCCAAGAGTGGTCCTCGACCACCGAGTTCGTACGCGACCCCGCCTCGCAGCGAGTGGTCTGGCGTGGGGTGGATAACGACGGCAACGTCACATCCTGGGAGATGATCCAGATCGGCACCATCACCTACATGCGCACCTCCGGCGAGGGCGAGGAGGACGAGTGGATGAGCATGACCTCCGACGATGCTCAGCCTCCGCAGCAGCAGGTCTCCATGTATACGATGGACAGCGCCGAGACCTATCTCAACACGGGCCACTGCGACAAAAAGGGCCGCGATGATGTTGAGGGACAGAGCGCCATGCACTATGTGTGCGATAAAGAAGTCTATGGCGCCGGCTCGCTCTTCTGGATGACCGGCGGCACCCTTACCGACGGCGGCATGGAGCTCTGGATCTCGGACGAGTTTGACGTCCAGGTGCGCAGCATCATGTGGTGGGAAGGCAAGGACGAGGACGACGTCGAGTACGCCTGGCACATGGAGGAGAAGGTCTGGGACATCAACGAGCCCTTTACCATCGAGGCGCCCGAGGGCGTTGCCGCGCCCGGCCTGCCCGATGACGTGCCTCTCCCCGCCGATGCGGCCATCACCTCGGCCATGTCCGGCATGGTGAGCTTTGAGGTCGAGGCGGAGCTGGATGCGGTGCTGACCTTCTACGCCGACGAGATGCCCGCCAACGGCTGGACCCTGGAGAGCCAGTATGAGGCCATGCTCACCTACAACAAGGACGGGCGGCAGGCCATGATCATGCTCACACAGGAAGATGCCATGCTTTCCGGCGTGATCATGATCACCGAGCCCTAGTCGTCGCGTGATACCGGCAGAGGGTGTAGGGCCGTGGCCTGCACCCTCTTTCCTTTGGGGGCGAACCAGTGACAGGAAACAGTGACGCGGGGCGCCGGCGGCTGAGGCGCTCCCGCCAGGATGCGCAGCCATGGGCGTGACCCACGCCCGCGCCTGCGGCAAGGTGATCCTGCTGGGCGAGCATGCCGTTGTCTACGGCCGCCCGGCCATCGCCGTCCCCGTACCCTCCCGCCAGGTCGAGGTGCAGGTGCGCGATACCCCGCCGGGCAGCGGCACCGCCATCCTCGCATGTGACCTGGGGACGCGCTACCTGGCGGGCACCTGCAACGTAGATGAACATGGGCGGTTTCTGCTGGCCGCCGTGGAGGGAGTCCTCCGCGCCACGTTGCTGCACGACGGCCCCCACGGGGCGCCCAGACCGACGTGGCCGGATCTGGAGATCCAGGTGCGCTCTCAGGTGCCCATTGCCCGGGGCATGGGCAGCGGCGCGGCCGTATCGGCCGCCATCGCCCGCGGGGTGGCCGCTCACCTGGGGGCGTCGCTCTCTCGGGAGCGCCTCTCGGAGCTGGTGTACGCCACCGAGAGCCTGCTGCACGGCACGCCCAGCGGCATCGACAACACCGTGGTGGCCTACGAGCTGCCGGTCTGGTTCCGGCAGGGGCTGGGGGCGCAGCCGTTTGCTGTGGGGGTGCCTGTGACCCTGGTGATCGGCGATACGGGCATCGCCTCCCGCACCCGCGAATCGGTCGCCCTGGTGCGCCGGCGTTGGGAGGCGGATCGGCTCCGTCTGGAGGCCTTGTTCGACGCTATCGGCGACCTGGTGCAACGGGGCCGCGAAGCCATCGCCCAGGGCGATCTGCCGGCGCTGGGCGAGGCGATGGACCGCAATCAGGCGCTGCTGGAGGCGCTGGACGTATCCGACCCTGCCCTGGAGCGGTTGATCGCTGCGGCGCGGCGGGCGGGCGCGCTGGGCGCCAAACTCTCCGGCGGCGGTAAGGGCGGCTGCATGATCGCCCTGACCGTGTCCGAGGCGGCCGCCTCCGTCGAGGCGGCGCTGCGCGCCGCCGGCGCGGGCGACGTCATTGCGGCGCGGATCGGGAAGAGCGGGGCCAGCTAGGCCGCGGCAGCAGGGCGTGGACGAGACAGGGAGGCGCAATGCGCGATAGAAGGCGTTCCATCGTACTGGGCGGTTTCTTGGTCCTGGTCGGCATCTGGCTCTTGGCGCGGGCCGTGGGGGCCGGTATCCCAGGCTGGGAGACCCTCTGGCCGCTGCTGCTCATCGGAGGCGCGCTGGTCTCACTGTACCGCGCTCTGGCCGCCGATCCGCGCGAGGGAGACGGCGTCTGGTTTGGCGTCGCTGGCGCCCTGGCGGGCGGCCTGTTTCTGTATATCACGGCGGGCCCGGGTGAGTGGGATGACATGGTCACGCTCTGGCCCTGGTTCCCCATGGCGGCGGGCCTGGGCTGGCTGGCGGCCTGGCTTGTGCACCCCAAAGAGGTGGCCAACGCCGTGCTGGGCGTCCTCGCCCTGGCGGGGGCCGGGGTGGGCTACCTGTACACCCGTGGCCAGCTCGACCCCCGCGTCGGCTGGACGCTGCGCGACTGGTGGCCCCTGATTCTCGTGTTCGTGGGAGTGGCCTACATCATTCAGTATCTGGTGCAGCGGCGCTAGGATGCTCGTCGGCATAGACGCCAGCCGGGCGCTGCGCACGCCGCGCACCGGCACCGAGAACTATTCGCTCTATCTGATCCGGGCCCTGGCGGCCATGGGCACGCCCCATCGCTGGCGGCTCTATGCCGACCGGCCTGCGCCGGAGGGCCTGATCGAGGGGGAGAACGTCGCCTGGCGGGTGATCCCTTTTCCGCGGTTGTGGACCCACGTGCGCCTGGCCTGGGAGGTGACCCTGCACCCTCCCGACGTGCTCCTGGTGCCCGCCCACGTGGTTCCCGCAGCGCGCCGCTGCCCCACCGTGGTCACGGTGCACGATCTGGGCTATCTCTATCACGCGGCGGCCCATCGCCCGGCAGATCGCGCCTACCTGTGGGCCAGCACCCTCTGGAACGCGCGCACGGCCCGGGTGGTGCTGGCCGATTCCGAGGCGACCCGCCGCGATCTCATCGAGCACGCCCGCTGCGATCCGGCCAAGATCGTCGTGGCGTATCCGACGGGGACCGAGGGCCTGGCGCCGGTGACCGACGAGACGCGGCTGGCGCAGGCGCAGGCCCGTTACGGCACGGGCCAGCGCTACTGGCTCTATGTGGGAACGCTCCAGCCGCGCAAGAACCTGGAGACGCTGATACGCGCCTTTGCCCGGTTGAGCCTGGAGGGCGCCTGGCCTGCCGATGTGCGGCTGGTGCTGGCGGGCAAGGCGGGCTGGTATCATGAGCGGATCGCGGCGGCGGCCGCGGCCTCGGGCGTGGCGGAGCGGATCGTGTTCCCCGGCTATGTGGCCGCCGAGGACCTGGCAGCTCTGATGAGCGGTTCCTTGGGCTTTGTTCTGCCGAGCTGGTATGAGGGCTTTGGCCTGCCGGTGCAGGAGGCCATGGCCTGCGGCGCGCCCGTGATCTGCTCGAACGTGTCATCGTTGCCCGAGGTGGCCGGAGAGGCCGCCCTGCTGTTCGATCCGGGCGATGGAGCGGTGCTGGCGGCGGCCATGTTGCGGCTCTGGCGCGAGCCCGCCCTGCGGCGGGAGCTGGGCCAGCGCGGGCTGGCCCAGGCGGCCCGCTTCACCTGGGAGCGCTGCGCCGAGGCAGCCCTGGCCGCTCTGGAAATCGCAGCCGAAAAGGGGTAGAATCCGGTGGAAGCCGTGCGGATCCTGGGGGTGCGCGTAGATGACGTGACGATGGAGGAGGCGCTGCAGCGCGTCGAGGCGATGGTCGTTGCAGGCGGAGCGCATCAGGTCGTTACCGTCAATCCCGAGTTCATCATGCGCGCCCAGGAGGACGGCGTTTTTCGCCAGGTGCTGGACGAGGCCGATCTCGCCATCCCCGATGGCCAGGGGCTGTTGCTAGCAGCGCGCTTTCTGGGGCAGCCGCTGCGCGAACGGGTGGCGGGCTCCGACATGGTGCCGGCGCTGGCCCAACGCAGCGCTCGCCAGGGCCATCGGCTCTACCTGCTGGGCGCCGCGCCCGGCGTGGCCGAGCGGGCCGCTGCGGAACTGGCTCGGCGCTATCCGGGGGTGCAGGTCGTAGGCACCTATGCGGGCTCGCCGGCGGTGAGCGAGGAAGATGGGATCGTGGCGCGCATCCAGGCGGCTCGGCCCGATTTTCTGTTCGTGGCCTATGGCGCGCCTGCTCAGGACCTGTGGATCCATCGCAACCAGCCCAGGCTGCAGGTCCCTGTGGCCATTGGGATCGGCGGCACCCTGGACTTTATCGCCGGGGTGCGCAAGCGCGCTCCGGTCTGGATGCGGCGGTGGGGCCTGGAGTGGCTCTTTCGCCTGATCCAGGAGCCGCGGCGCTGGCGGCGCATGTTGGCGCTGCCGCGATTTGCGTGGCGTGTCGTCCACAGCAAACTGACCGTGGGGAGGGACGCCTGATGAAACCGTATCTTCGGCTGTTGCTGGCCACCATCCTGATCGCGCTGCTGGGCCTCGTGGGGTTCCAGATGGTCGCTGCTCAGGGCGATCCCGTGAGCCTGGATCGCATCGAGAGCTATGTGGTCGTGCTGAGCGATGGCCGCCTGGATGTGCGCTATACCATCGTCATGACCGAGCTGGAGGGCGGCCGCGACCGCATCCGCGAGCTGGGGCCCTTCCCGTCTCCCCACACCATCGTCAGCGCGGAGGGCAGCGGCCCCGACGGCCCCTTCTCGGTGACGCTGCGCGGGGGCGGGCCGATCTACGAGGTGCTCTTTGGCGCCAATACCCACCAGGGCGGCCAGTACGAGATCCGCATCCGCTACACGGTGGACCGCTCCGTCTTTGACGAGACCACTATCAAGGGGCAGCCCTATCGCGCCATCGGCTGGGCGCCCTTCCAGTGGTCGCTGCCGGTGGCCTACGAGGAGATCCGCTACATCCTGCCGATTCAGCTCCCGGCCGGCATTACCACGGCGGAACAGGTGACGGACGAGATCGTCAACGCAGCCGGCGTGGTGGTCAACAACGCCGATCGCTTCGACCGTTGGGTCTACTTTGTCACGCCCGATGAGGCCTCGGCGGCCAACTACCTCTCGATCCTGGTGGCCGAGAACGACCTGCCCATCCAGGGCACCATGGTGCCCGCCTTCTTCCTGCCCGGCGAGGCCATCAGCACCACCAGCGAGACGCCCATCCCGCTGGATCTGCCCACGCTGGCGCCCACGACAGAGGCCGAGCCCCAGAGCCTGGTGGCGTCCATCCGGGGCATGTTCAACGAGGTTAGCTGCTGCACGGGCATCTTTGTCACCCTGGGCGTGGTGGGGCTCGTCGTGTGGGGACTCACGGGGCGCAAGCCCAAGCCCACCTACATGCCGCCCGAGATCGAGGTTGAGACTTTCCAGACCGAGAACGTGGTCCCGGACCTGAACGCCATCGAGGCTGCCTTCTACATGGGGAACTCGACCAAGACCGTCGCCTTGATCGTGCTGGCGCTGGAGCAGAAAGGGATCGTGAACATCGTCAACCGCCAGCCTCTGCAGCTGGAGCTGATCAAGAGCGGCGCCAAGGAACAGGCGGCCCTGGCGCCCTACGAGAAGGCGCTGCTGGCCGCCATCCAGCCCGATGGCACCATAGACAAGGCGCAGATCCCGACCATCCTGCAGGCCGTCGCCGATGTGCTGCAGCCCAAGATGTGGAACGCCGATCCCGAGGCTACCCGCGAGACCTACCGGCGCCGCATCGACTCTGCCTGGGATGAATACGAGCGCGACCTGCGCCAGGGGACGCCTACGCGCATGCCCACCTACATGCCCTGGATCATCCTGAGCGATCGCACCTATGGGCCGGCCTCCACCCAGACGGCGCGCACCATGGGGGAGACGGTGGCCCGCCAGCCGGGGCCGCTCTTCCAGGGGGCCGATGCCGCCGTGCGGCCCATCGAGGCCATGGCCAATGACCTGACCCGAGGCGTCGAGGAGGTGATGGGGCGCACCGTGGACCGCATCGAGCAAGGCGTGGGGCGTCTGTTCGGCGAGGAGGCTGGCGCAGCCGGCCACAGCGCCTGCCACAGCGCGTGTCACTCGGCCTGCGTCCACGACGCGTGCCACTCGGCTTGCGTGCACAGCGCCTGCCACAGCGCGTGCCACTCGGCTTGCGTGCACAGCGCCTGCCACAGCGCGTGCCACTCGGCCTGTGTGAGCCGCGTCTAGATGGGAGAACCAACGGTGGATGCCGCGCCTGCCGGGGCCACCGGCGCGCCCGATCTGCAGTCCTTTGCAGAGCAACTGATCGCGAGCACGCGGGAGCGCGTGTACGTTCGGCGCGAGGATGGCCTGCTGATCCTCCGGCCGAACCAACTGCACTACCTCAACGAGATGGCCGCCTTTATGCTGGATCGGCTATATGGGCGTCCGGAGGGGCCGGATGTGGAAGGCTTGATCGCTGAGGTGAGCGCCGAGCATGGCGTGGAGCGCCAGCGCGTGCGCCAGGATCTGCTGCATCTGCTGGAGGGCCTCTCGGCGCTGCTCAATGACAATCTCATGGGCATCCCGGGGGTCAAGATCACGCCTTTCGGCACCCACAAACGCACGTTGCCGGTGCTCTCCGAGATCGCCGTCACCTACCGCTGCAACAACCGGTGCACGTTCTGCTATGCCAGCTCGCCGGACCGGGGCGACGACCTGCCGGAGATGAACACCGCCGAGGTCAAGGTGATCATCGATCGCATCTGCGACGAGGCCCATTGCCCGACGCTGTCATTCACCGGCGGCGAGCCGACGCTGCGGCCCGACCTGGCCGAGTTGGTGGCGTACGCCGCCGCCAAGGGGATGCGCGTCAACCTGATTACCAACGGCGTGCTCTGCAGCGATGCGGAGTTTGTGCAGCGCCTGGCAGAGGCGGGGCTGGACTCGGCCCAGGTGAGCATCGAGGGCGGCTCGGCTCAGGTGCACGATGCCATCACCCAGCACCCAGGATCGTGGGTGCGCGCCGTGCAGGGCGTGCGCAACCTGCGCGCCGCCGGCGTGCATACCCACACCAATACGACCCTCTGTGGCGGCAACCGGGCCCACCTGGACGAGCTGGTGGACTTTTTGGCGGAGGACCTGGGGTCCGAGTACTTTTCCATGAACATGGTCATTCGCACGGGCACGGCCCTGGCCCACGACGAGGACGACATGCGCTACGACGAGGTCGGCCCCATCATCACGGCGGTGCAGGCGCGGGCCGAGGTCAAGGGCATCCACTTGGTGTGGTACTCGCCCGTCCCGTATTGCCTGTTCAATCCGGTGCAGGCCGGGTTGGGGGGCAAGTCGTGCGCGTGCGTGGATGGCCTGATCTCGGTCAACCCGGCGGGGGAGCTGCTGCCCTGCTCCAGCTTTGAGCGCGGCATCGGCGATTTGCTGCACCGCCCATTCCAGCAGGTGTGGAACAGCCGCGCCGCCCGCTACTGGCGCAACAAGGAGTTTCTGCCGCCCGTCTGCCAATCCTGCGATATCAAGCAGATCTGTTGCGGCGCCTGCCCGCTCTACTGGGATCAGCGTCACGGCTTTGATGAGCTGCGCGGCGTCGCGCCGGGCGGCCCGCCCCTGGCGAGCGTGGCCTGGCGCGCCAAGAAGGCGCTCTTTTCTGGGACTTGGGGCGTTGGCCTGGGCCCTGGACGGCAAGGGAGGTAGCACATGGCCAAGAATGCGATGCAGCAACGTGTCTACACCATGAATCTGGCCCAGTTCGACCGGTACCTGCGAGACAAGGCCACGGAGATGCGCTCGTGCATCCGCACTGTCGAGGCGATTCACGAGCAGTTCCAGGCCACCTTTCAACGCGAGCTGGACGCCTGGCAGGAGCTGTTCCGCTACTGCTATCCCGAGCTGACGCTGCACCGTAAGGAGATGCCGGCGGGTCTGCAAGCCTACCTGGACCGGGTCGAGGCGGAGGAACTGGCCCGTCTGCAGGGCGAGATCGCCGACCTCGAGAAGCAGCTTGCCGAGCTGCGGGTCAAGATGGACGAGGAGACTTCTCAGGCGCAGGCAGCCCTCCGGACCCTGCAGACGGCCAACCCAAGGCTCAACCGTCGGGAAGAGGAGCTCAAGGCCACCATCGTCAAGCTGCAGGACGAGTTCGCCCAGGCCTATGAGCAACTGGAGGAGCTGCAACGGCCGGCCATGAGCTGGCTCGTCAACGGCGGAGCCATTCGGCGCGTCAAGCGCCTGCAGAAGACCATCAAGCAACAGCAAGCCGATGCCATGCAAAAGCTCCGCGCCGTGCGGCAGGAGTGGTTGACCAAGGTGCAGGAGACCAGCGAGACCCAGGGCCAGTTGCGCGCGGCGTGGCAGCAGGCGGGCATCGCCACGGCGGAGGCCCAGGCGCGCTACGACCACCTGGTCAACAACCTGGAGGACCTGGCTCGCCAGGAGGGGCTGCAGCGCTCCCTGCTGGAGATCACCGAGGTCTATCCGGTGGAGGGGCAGCTCGGGGAAAAGCTGGCGGAGCTCGCCCAACACAACGCCATCCGCGCCCGCTATGAGAAGGGGCTGGCCGCCTCGTCCGAGACCCTGGGGCTGCTGCGCGGGATCGGCACCGGCCTGGACAAGTTCGGCGATAGCGTCAGCCGCGTGCTGGCCCAGCAGCGGCGCTACAACCTCAAGCAGATCCAGATCCCGCTGCCCCATGACGTGGGCGTCGTCAACCAGACGTGGAAGCAGCTCGAGGAGCGGGTGCAGGATGGGCAGCACATGGTCGCCAATCCCCTCGAGTTCGCCGAGATCGCCGAGCAGTATGTGACGAAGCGGCTCACCCCCGCCGTCATCGAGTATTTCTTTGAGCAGATGGGCGAGGCCCTGAATCGCGGCACCGCCGCCTGGGATTGATCCACCACTCGTATTCATTCGGAGGACCTTTGATGAAGAAACTGGGCGCGACGCTGGTAGCCCTCCTGTCCATTCCCTTTCTCACCTTCGGGCTGCTGTTCCTGATCGCCAGCAACAGCATCAGCCGGTTCCTCACGGCGGCGGCGCTGCTGGCCATCGGCCTGGTGTTGCTCATCGTGGGGGTGCGCCGCCTGCGACGGCTGGCGACCATCAGTGAGGGCGCCCTACGCACGGGGGCCGTCGAGCTGGCCAAACGCCTGGGGGGCGAGCTCACCGTCGCCCAGCTACGGGCCGAGTACCGCATCTCCCAGGACCTGGCCCAACGCGTTTTGGATCAACTGGTGAGCGAGGGCACCGCTGCCCGCGAGGAGCGCCCGGAGCGGATCGTGTTCGTCTTTCGTGGGCTGCAGGCCTCGCTGGCGCGCAAGCTGTGCCCCTACTGCGGCACCGAGCTGCCGGTGCGCGAGGCGCTGCGCAAGTGCCCCAACTGCGGCGCCCAGCTCGAGATCCAAAAGACCTAGGTCGGGCGGTGTTGCCCGTGCTTCCAGGCACCGTGACGCGAGGCGGCGCCGCCAGGGCGGGGCGGCTCGTCGCCGTGCTGGCGGCATTGCTCGCAGCCCTGGCCGTCGTGGGCTGCGGGCTTCCCGTGGCCGGCCCGGAGCCGCCCACGCCGCCCATCGTGGTCGAGGTCCAGGTGCAGGTCGGGCCCTCGGCCACGCCTCTGCCGCCCAGCCCCACGGCCCCCGCTCGTACGCCGACCCTCTGGCCGACAGCGACAGCCAGTCCGACGCCGGGTCTGGCCGAACGGCTGCGCGAGATGCCCATGCCGCCCCGAGAGACGGGGCTCGCCGCGGCGGACGCCCCCACGGCTACGACTGCCGCCCTTCATCAGATCGGCGACCGCGAGGCCTTCTGGGTGCTGGACCTGGATGCCGCAGGGCATGTGGCCATCACGGCGACGTTGCTGGCGGCGGGCGAGCACGTGCAGCTCTGGGTCCAGGATGGCATCCCGATCGCGCAAGAGGCGCTGAAGGAGACGGTGCGGGCCTTTGACGAGCGCATCTACCCCGCCGTGCGCGAGGCATTCGGCAGCGAGCCCTCCCCTGGCATAGATGGCGATCCCCGCCTGGTGGTGCTCAACGCCCGCATCTCGGGCGCCGCGGGCTATTTCGCTGCCAACAACTGCTACCCCCGCAGTGTGGACCCCTACAGCAACGAGCACGAGATGTTCTACATGAACCTCAACTCGCTGCAGCTTGGCTCGCCTTTCTACCTGCAGGTGCTGGCTCACGAGCTTCAGCATATGATCCACTGGCGCCAGGATCCCGGCGAGACTGCCTGGGTCAGCGAGGGGGCCTCGATGCTGGCCGAGGACCTGGCCGGAT
The DNA here is from genome assembly GCA_002329325.1 of Anaerolineales bacterium UBA1429. Taxonomy (GTDB): domain Bacteria; phylum Chloroflexota; class Anaerolineae; order UBA1429; family UBA1429; genus UBA1429. The sequence goes on along the minus strand of DCTX01000065.1, from coordinate 35,871 downwards.
TCGGGCCGCCCCAGGCCGATGTGAACGCCTATGCCCACCGGCCTGGCCTGCAGCTAACGACCTGGTCTTCGCGGGGCGACAGCATCTCCGCCCACTATGGCGCCGCCTACCTGCTGCTGCGCTACTATTATGAGCGCTATGGCGCCGATGCGCTGCGGGCGCTGGTGGCCGGTCCCAGAGCCGACGTGCCCGGGCTGGACGACGCCCTGGCGGCGCAGGATGGCGGCAGCTTTGACGCGCTGTTCGCCGATTGGGCGGTCGCCAACCTTCTGGATGACCCTGCCGTGGGCGATGGGCGCTATGCCTATGGCGGCGTAGACCTGGCCGTCGAGCCCCAGGCGATGGTGCACCGCTACCCCCACACCGCCGCCGACACCCTGAACCCCTATGGAGCCACCTACGTCGAGCTGTATCCGCCTCTGGATGTCCAGGGCCCCGAGTCGGTGCGCATCCGCCTGGAGGCGCCGCCGACCACGCGCCTGACCCCCGCCGACGCGCCCGATGGGGGGCAGTTCTGGTGGTCCAACCGGGGCGACCTGGGCCACAGCACGCTGGAGAGGAGCCTGGATCTGCGGGGCGTGGCCCGCGCCGAGCTTGCCTTCGATCTGTGGTTCGATCTCGAGTACGGTTGGGACTATGGCGGGGTGCGGGTCTCGGCCGATGGCGGCGAGACGTGGACCTGGCTCGAGGGGGCGCACACCACCCGCCTGACGGGGGCCAGCGCCGCGCCCGGCCCCGTCTACTCTGGCCGCTCCGGCGTCGATCGCGAAGCGCTGGCGGGCGCCGACCCGCCGGCTGCCCAGTGGGTTCGCGAGCGTCTGGACCTGACGCCCTATGCCGGGCGCGAGATCCTGCTCCGCTTCGACGTCTACACCGACGATGCCGTCACGGGGCCCGGCCTCTGCCTGGACAACCTACAGATCGACGCGATCGGCCTGTACGATGACGCCGAGTCGGGGGATGACGATTGGCGGGCTGAGGGGTTTCTGCGGCACGACAACGTGCTGCCCGTGGCGTACATCGTTCAGGTGGTCACCTTTGGCGAGGGCGTGACGGTGCAGCGGCTGCCGGTCGTGGAGGGGCGCGGCGAGTGGTTGCTGCCCGACCTGGGCGGCGGAATCGAGCGCGCCGTCCTGGTGATCTCGGCCGTCGCGCCGGTGACCACCGAGCCGGTGCCCTACACGCTGAGCGTCGAGCGTTGGCCACAGCCGTGAGACGCAGGGCGCGCCATGGGCCGATCTTCGCGCCCTTGTGCGCAGATGCCGGAGCGGCCGTGGGCGAACACGAGCTGCGCGCTCGCATGGTTGCGGAGAAGAGCGCAAGGCATTGACGCCTCACGCCTTGGCCGCGCCAGAACAGCAGTCGGGCTTGGGCTATGCCAGCGCCTCGCGCAGGTTCGCCAGCAGGGCGCCCTCCTCCTGGGGGAGCACCGTCCGCAGGTCGAGCACCACACGTTCGTCCTGGATGCGGGCCACCACGGGGGGGTCGCCGGCGCGCAGGTTGGCGGCCAGGGCCGTGGCATGGTCGGGCGGCAGGGCGATCAGCGTCGTGGGCAGCGACTCCTCCGGTAGCGATCCCCCGCCGATCATGGATCGGCCCGCGATCAGGTCGCACCCGGCGGCGGCCTGGCCCAAGGCGTCGAGCAGGCGCCGGCCCCGGTCCGCCACCTCCTCCGCTCCCAGGGAGAGCATGCGCCACACGGGCACCTCCTCCAGCGCCTCGCCCTTGAGGTAATGCAGCAGGGTGGCCTGGATGCCCGCCAGGGTCGTCTTGTCCACCCGCAACGCGCGAGTGAGGGGGAAGCGCCGCAGGCGCTCGACCAGTTCGCGCCGCCCCACCACCAGCCCCGCCTGGGGCCCGCCCAGCAGCTTGTCGCCGCTAAAGGTCACCAGATCGGCGCCGGCGGCGACACTCTCCTGCACCGTGGGCTCATGGGCCAGCCCCAGCACGGCCGTATCCAGCAGCGTGCCGCTGCCCAGATCGTCCAGCAACAGGCAGCCGTGGGCGCTGGCCAGCTCGGCCAGCTCGGCCAGGCTGGGTTGGTGGGCAAAGCCCTGGATGCGAAAGTTGCTGGCGTGAACGCGCATGAGCGCGGCGGTGGCCTCGCTGATGGCGGAGGCATAGTCGCTGCCGTAGGTGCGATTCGTGGTGCCCACCTCGACGAGCCGCGCGCCGCTCTGGGCCATCACCTCGGGGATGCGGAACCCGCCCCCGATCTCCACCAGTTGCCCCCGCGAGATCACCACCTCGCGGTCGCGGGCGAGGGCCGATAGGGCCAGCAACACAGCCCCGGCGTTGTTGTTCACCACCAGGGCTGCCTCGGCGCCCGTCAGGCGGCAGAGCAGCGCCTCGGCGTGCAGGTAGCGGGAGCCGCGCTGGCCTGCGTCCAGATCGAACTCCAGGTTGCTGTACTCGGCGCCGACCTGCCGCATGGCGGCCAATGCCGCCTCGCTCAAGGGGGCGCGCCCCAGGTTGGTGTGCAGCACGACGCCGGTGGCGTTGATCACCGGCCGCAGGCTGGGCTCCAGATCGGCTTCGAGGCGTTGGCGCGCCCGCGCCAGCACGTCGTCGGTGCCGGCGTAGGCCCCGCCTCGGATGATCTCGCGACGCACCGAGGTCAGGGTTTGGCGCAGGGCCTCTACCACCATCTCATGCCCATAGGCCGCGATCCAGGGGGTAACCTCGGCGCGGCGCAAGAGGGCGTCCACGCTGTCGAGCCGACGCAGTTGCTCTTGCAGGTCAGCCATGCTCACGCCACCTTTTCCACTGCCGCGCCTGGGGGGCGCGGTGCTCTACACTTCCTGCCAGCGGTAGCGCTTGAGGTCCACGCGTCCCTCCAGGTCCATGTGGACTCCTTCGTCTGCCAGCAGGGCCCGCTGCAGGTCTCGCCCTTCGGCGGAGAGGCTACTCTTGCCCTGGGCGTTGACGATCCGGTGCCAGGGCAACCCCTTGGGGCAATGGCGCATGGCCCATCCGACGGTGCGAGCGCCGTTGGGCATGCCCAAGGCCAGGGCGATCTGTCCATACGTAGCGACGCACCCAGAGGGGATGCGCGCGATGACAGCATAGATCTGGTCGTAGAGTGAAGACATGGGCTGTCTCCTTATACGAGGGCCAGATTCGGGATCACATCCAGATCCAGGCCGGAGCGACGCCCGGCGAGGAAGCGGTAGTAGGCGGCGGCACCGATCATGGCGGCGTTGTCTGTGCAGTGACGGATCGGCGGAAAGCGAACCGGCTTGGGCGAGCGCTCGACCAGGCTCTGGCGCAGGAGCTGGTTGGCCGCCACCCCCCCGGCGACCAGGACCTCGACGCCGTCATAGTCCTCGACGGCCTGCACCGTCTTGTTCACCAGGGCCTCCACCAGGGCTGCCTGGAAGCTGGCGGCGATGTCGGCGATGGGCAGCGCCACCTCGGTTGGGTCAATGGCGGCGTCGGCGAAGGATAGGCCATGGGTCTGCACGTCCAGGCCTTGCTCGCGCTGCAGGTCTTGCACGAGGCGCAGCACCGCCGTCTTGAGGCCGCTGAAGGAAAAGTCATAGGGGCCCACATTGAGGGCTCGCGGCAGATCATAGGCCTGGGGATTGCCGCGGGCGGCGGCGCGCTGGATGGCGGGCCCGCCGGGGTAGCCCAGGCCCAGCAGCCGGGCGACCTTGTCAAAGGCCTCGCCGGCGGCGTCGTCCACAGTCTTGCCCAGGCGCTCGTAGCGCAGATGCTCGTGCATCACCACCAGGTCGGTGTGTCCCCCGGAGACGATGAGACAGATGGAGGGGAAGGGCGGCGGAGTCTCGGGGCCGTCATCGCAGGCCAGCCAGTTGGCATAGATGTGGCCCTCCATGTGGTTCACGCCCACCAAGGGCAGGCCTCGGGCCGCGGCCAGGGCCTTGGCGGCGTTGACGCCCACCAGCAGCGAGCCCGCCAGCCCGGGGCCGTTGACGACGGCGATGGCCGCCAGATCATCCCAATCCAGCCCGGCCTGGGCCAGGGCATCGCGGATGGTCGCGGTGATATCGCGCACGTGCTGGCGCGAGGCTGCCTCGGGGAACACGCCGCCGTACTGCCTGTGCAGGGCGATCTGCGAGGCCACCACGTTGGATAGCACATAGCGGCCGTCGCGCACCACGGCGGCGGCGGTCTCGTCACAAGAGCTCTCGATGGCCAGGATATCTATCATGGTGTTGCGCTAGCGCTCCAGGGCAGGCAGGGTGCACAGCACAAAGTGCTGTCCGCTGATCAGGAACATGCGGCGTTCGGCCTCGTCCACATAGATGCCGCGCAGACGCTCCATGTAGGGCTCGGTGTCCACAGCGCGGAACTGCCGCACGAACACGCCATCCTTGGTGAACTGGAGTACCCGCTGGTTGCCCGTATCGGCCACATAGACATAGCCTTCGGCGTCGGGGTCCTGGGCGCCGCTCACGTGGATGGCCACCGGGCTGCGCATGTTGCCGTAAAAGCCGGCCATCGGGAAATCCACCGGCACGCCATTGTGGTACTTTTTGATGGTGCCATCGGCATACAGGACATAGACGCTGCCATCAATGGCCATGTCCACGGCGCCCGTCAGGTCCACGCCCAGGGCGGCATCGAGATAGTCCAGAGGCGGCTTGACATATTCGTTGTTGAGGGGCAGGTACTTGAGCAATCGGCCCAGCAGCGGGTCCAGCACGTACAGGTTGCCATAGTAGCTGCCGATGGCCTGCGGGTTGAGCCAGATGTCCGAGTTGCCCACGGGCTGGGCGCGCACGCCCCGCTGGGCGTCGTAACTCAGCAGCGTCCCGCTGCGATCCAGGGCCATGAAGCGCGCCTGGGTCTGGTCGCCCTCGCTGGCCATCCAGGTCACATCGATCAGGTCGCTGACGGTGACGCCGTCAAAGGTGTCGCCGGCGCGCACCAGCACAGGGTTGGCCTCCACAGGCTGCAGGGCATCGCCCACGTCGTTCAAGAAGAAGCGGTACAGCCGATCGCTGCCCCGGTTCAGCACCATGACGTCCTTCTGGTTGATGACGATGCGTGAGGAATCGGTGGGCGATACGGCATCGTCCTCAAAGAAGTAGAGCCGCGCAAAGGAGTAGATCGGGATCACGCCCTCGAGCTGATCGATGCGATGCTGGGCGCGCCGCTGCAGATCCTTCAGATCGGGATCGTCGGGCACCATAGAGAGGCCCTGCTCGATGGCCTCCAGGGCGCGATAGAGCTCCTGGCGCTCGAGCTGCGCATCGGACTGGCGCACGGCCTGGTCATAGAGGTATTGGGCCTGCAGGGTGGCGTTCTCGTACTGCGAGGCCCGCACACGGTCGTACTGGACGCGCGCCATCACCACGCTGAACAACACCACCAGGGGGATGATCAGCGCCACAAAGACTAGCGCTTTGGCGCCCATGGGGATCGGCGCGGGCCGCTCGGGGAGGCTTGGCCGCTCGGGGAGATCGGTGGGCAGCACGTTGAGCAGGAGGTCCTCGGCGCCGCGCCGCAATCGCCGCGCGCCCTCGCCCACCGACCCGACCACCTCGCCCAACTCGACCCGGGGACGCTCCAGGCGCGCAGGTCCGGCGTGCCTCTCCTCCCACTCGGTTTCGAGCAGGTCGTCGTCATCATCGTCTTCGTAGGCGAACTCGTCTTCGTCGACGGTCTCCTCGTCGGCGCCTTCGTCGGGCTCCGGCTCGCCGGCCGGCTGGCGCGCTGGCAGGTCGGCCACCTCCGTGGGGCTCAGGGCCAGGTCTGGCGCATGGGCGGCGGGCGCAACCGGCACCTCGACCGTCTCCGCACTCGCCATGGATGGCGCCGCGGCGCTGAGACCGTGCTCCGGGCGCAGGGCCAGGGCCGTGATGGTGCTCCCGGCCGCCAGCGTCGCCAGGCTGGCCGTCAGGGCGCTGGCCGAACCCGCGCTTAGGGCCGCCACCAGCTGCTCATCACTGGCCTGGCGCAGCAACCGGGCCGAGGCCAGCAGCAGGCCGTCGACCGCCTGTAGCTCGGTGTGGTACAGACTGGGCTCGGCGTCGCGGCGCAGCCCCAGGGGCGGCTCACGGTCCAGTTGCGGGCCCATCAGGTCGTCCGAGGCGACCCACGATGAGCGGGCGGGGTAGCGGCGCAGGCGGCCCTCGTGCAAGACCAGGGCCACCGCCGGCCCCAACTGGGCGATGTAAAGGTCGGTCTCACGGACCACGGCGCAGCACACCCCCATGGCGATGCGCTGGTCGTCCTCCACGCGGAGGTTGTAGGCAAAGAGGCTCTCGTTGGCGGCGAGGATGGCGTCGCGCAGGCCGCGGGTGATGCTGCCGCCGGACCCATAGTAGCGCTCGCTCGCCACATCGAGGAGCTCATCGGAGAGGGCGGTAGGGGCGGACATCGGCCCAACCACGCTGGCCAGCACATACAACGCACCGCGGGTCTCGGCGGCGCGCCGGGAGGGCGGCTGCGCCACGCGCACCATGGCAGCGTGGGTCTGCTGCGTTCCGTTCACCAGCCGCAGGGGCACAAGCCGATCGTCCGGGCTATCGGTTCCGCCTGTCCGAGATCTTGGCATCGTTCCTCACCTGTGTAGCGCAGGGACACTTGTGGAATAGCGGCCGTCTGCCTGGCTCATCACCGGCGACGGCTCTTGCTCACTCCCACTCGATGGTGGCAGGTGGCTTGCTGCTGATATCATACACCACCCGGTTCACGCCGGGTACCTCGTTGACGATGCGGCTCGACATGCGGGCCAGCACCTCGTAGGGGATGCGCGCCCAGTCGGCAGTCATGCCATCCTCGCTGGTGACGGCACGGATGGCGACCACGTTGGCGTAGGTGCGGCTATCGCCCATGACGCCCACGCTGAGGAGCGGCGTGAGCACGGCAAAGTACTGCCAGATCTCGCGGCCCAGCCCCGCCGCCTCGATCTCGGCGCGGACGATGGCGTCCGCCTCTTGCAGTGTGGCCACGCGCTCGTGGGTGATCTCGCCGATGATGCGCACGGCCAGCCCCGGCCCGGGGTAGGGGGGGCGGTAGACCATCTCCTCCGGCAGGCCCAGCGCCACGCCCACCTCGCGCACCTCGTCCTTAAAGAGGTAACGCAGCGGCTCGATCAACTGCATTCGCATGTCCTCGGGCAGGCCGCCGACGTTGTGGTGCGTCTTGATCTTGACGGCGGACCTGTGGGAGGAGGCGCTCTCGATCACATCGGGATACAGGGTGCCCTGAGCCAGAAAGTCGACCTGCCCCAGGCCGCGCGCCTCCTGCTCGAACACATCGATGAACGTCTTGCCGATGATCATCCGCTTGCGCTCTGGGTCCTCGACTCCCTGCAGCGCCTCCAGGAAGGTCTCGGTGGCATCGGCATAGACGACGTTGAGGCCCATCTGGTCGCGGAAGCGGGCCATGGTCTCTTGAGATTCGTTCTTGCGCATCAGGCCCGTATTGACATAAATGGCAGTGAGTTGATCGCCCACGGCCCGCTGCACCAGGGCAGCCACCACGGTGGAATCCACGCCGCCCGAGACGCCGCAGATCACGCGGCCATCGCCCACGGTCTCGCGAATGCGGGCGATGCTCTCGTCGATGAACGAGCCAGGGGTCCACTCGGCCTGGCAGCCGCAGATGCCCCGGCAGAAGCGCTCCAGGATAGCGCGCCCGTGCTCTGTGTGCACCACCTCGGGGTGGAACTGGAGGCCATAGAGCTGGCGGCTTTCGTCGGCGATGGCCGCCAGGGGCGAGTTGCCGGAGTGGGCGAGGGGGGCAAAGCCCGGCGGCAGGGCGTCGATCCGGTCGCCGTGGCTCATCCACACGCTCTGCCGGACGGGGAGGCCCCGGAACAGGGGGGCTTCTGGGCGGTCCACCTGGATCTGGGCCAGGCCGTACTCGCGCTGGGCCGCCTGGGCCACCCGCCCGCCCAGTTGGTGGGCAAAGAGCTGCATGCCGTAGCAGATGCCCAGGATGGGCACGCCGCGCTCCAGCACATGGCGTGTGAGGTAGGGTGCGCCGTCGTCGTACACGCTGTTGGGGCCGCCGGAGAGGATGATGCCCCGCGGGTCGAGGCGATCCAGCTCCTCAGGCGAGGAATCCCAGGGCAGCATCTCGGCATAGACGTGCGCCTCGCGCACGCGACGGAGGATGAGCTGGCTGTACTGGGATCCGAAATCCAGGACGGCGATGGTTTCGCGCTCGGTGGTGGGCGTAGACATGCTTGCTGTGGTCGTCCTCACATCAAATGGCTGGAAAGGGCTGTTGATGGCTGATTATACCCACGGGCCAGAGGCTGAGCAAGTCCGGCAACTCGCCAACGTCCGCAGAAAGGGCGGACATCGGCACATCACCCTTGAACGGCGTGGATCATCGCCCGGATCATGCCTACCGCATAGGCCTCGGCGGCGCGTCTGCCGCCCACCATCTGGGGCAGATGGTCGGAGATGACGGCGCCATCAAAGCCTACCTCATCCAGCGCGCGGATGACCTGGAGCATGTCCATATAGCCTTCGTCCAGGAACGTCTCGGCAAAGCCCTCGGGCATCGGCGCCGTGACGTTGCGAAGATGGACCTTGAAGAGCTTGCCCTGGCCGCCAAAGTAGCGGATGGTGTCGAGCACATCCATGCCCATGGCGGGGCCGCCCTCCAACCAGCAGCCCACGCACAGGCAGACGCCAATGTGAGTGCTATTGGCCAGCTCGATGGCCCGGCGATAGCCGTCAAAGGTGCCAAAGATGCAACGAGGCACGCCGCCCATCGGGTAGACGGGGGGATCGTCGGGGTGGATGCCGATGTAGACGCCCGCCTCCTCGGCCACCGGCGCCACCTGTCGGATAAAGTAGACATAGTTGTCCCAGATCTCGCTCTCCGTGTAGGCGCGGCCGTGGGTCAGGTTGCCGCGCCACTGCTGGCCGGCCCACGAGCCGGTGGGCGAGGCGTTCAGGCGGAACGCCCGCGAGAGGGCTCCGCCGCGGATGCCCTGGCGCCCCGAGCTCCAGATGCCGTTGGCCATGTGGGCGTAGGTGGCGTAGCGGATGCCGGCCGCGCCCAGGTCGCGAATGTACTGGACGTAGCGGGCGATCTGCTCGTCTCGTTCTGGCAGCCCCAGGGTGACGGCGGTCATGTTGTGGCAGCGGTTATCCGCCAGGCGATAGATCTCCATGCCGTAGGCGGCGAAACGCTCACGGAGGGCCCGATAGGCCGCCGGGGAGTGGCCGGCGGGATCGTCCACGCCGACCATGGCCCATTCGATGCCCAGTTGCTGGGCGAACTGCAGGTCCTCGTCGGAGGCGGAGGCGGAGAACTGGGAGCCGATCTGGATGCCCGGGCGCGAAGCATGCAGGCCCGGGATGGTGCGGAGCGGGTAGGGCCGCTCCCGATCGGGGGCAGGGCTATCGTGGGACATGGCGACCTCCTCGTGAGCCAGAGTGCACGCTGCAGGCATTATAGGCCAGAAGAAGGCGGGATGCGAGGGCGCCTTCGGCTCGCACCCGGTGTGGCAGCGGGCCGACGATCTGGCCAGTTGACAGGCCCCGGTGGTGGCCCTACAATACGGGCGTTCCCGCGCCCATAGCTCAATGGATAGAGTGCCGGACTTCGAATCCGTAGGTTGCAGGTTCGACCCCTGCTGGGCGCGCTAGGAGTGTTTGGCTTGGCCCGCCCTGCAGCCCGGACTGCAGCGCCGGGGGAGATGTGCAAGCGACTGACCACGTTTTGGAGCCCCAGAAACGGGGCTGCAGGAGGAGTCGTACGCAAGGGCGCCGATGGTGGGAGAGAGCGCAGGGCAGAAGGCCCGAAAGGCGCGCACGGTGGGGCTGCGCCGCACGATGTTACGAGGCTGACGCGACTGAGTGGGGCTACGGGCCATTCTCGACGCCTCCCGCCGAGAGGGGGTCCGAAACAACCCAATACCCCGAGGGGTATTACGACCCGAACGAGTGGGACTAGCCGCGCCAGACGATCTCTAGGTCAGTCCGAAACAACCCAATACCCCGAGGGGTATCGTTGCCACGGGAGGCGTGGGGCCCGCCTCCGCGGACTGGCTCGCCCGGCGCTGCCAGTCGGGCCGCGGGGCGCTTTTTCGGCCGCGATTTGACGAATGGGCCCCGGGGTGGTACCATACCGCTGGCCTTGGGGGCGCGGGCAGCCCCCTCACGAAACATGGCGACGTAGCTCAGCGGTAGAGCAGGGGACTCATAAGCCCTTGGTCACTAGTTCAAATCTAGTCGTCGCCACAGAGCTCCCTGTCACGACCAGGAGAACCGGTTCTCTTGGTCGTTTTCCTTTTCTCGGCCGGCGGCGGGGCCCTTTTCGGCGCGCCGCGCGGATGACAGCCGGGCGTTGTGCTGCTACAATGTGGGCGGCGCGGTCCCGGCGGCGCAGCGCGTGGTGGCGCGATCCCGCAGCGGGGCGCTGGCCCCCGATTGCCACGGGTGGGCCGCACGGGAGCCGCTCCCTAGCGCCTTGGTGCGACGGTGGCCGGCGAACCTACGATCAGAGGAGGACAACATGGGGCAACTGACAGGCAAGGTGGCGATTGTGACCGGTGGCGGCAGCGGCATTGGCAGGGGCATCGCCGGCATCTTTGCCCGGGAGGGCTGCGCCGTCGCCATTGCGGGGCGCACCGCGGCGCGCCTGGAGGCCGCAGCCGAGGAGATGCGCCAGTCCGGCGCCCAGGTGCTGGCTGTGCCGACCGACGTCGCCGATGAGGACCAGGTCCTTGCGCTGTTCGCCAAGACGATGGAGACCTTTGGTCGGCTGGACATTCTGGTCAATGCCGCTGGCTCCTTCGATAGCGGCCCCGTCGAGAACCTGTCTCTGGCGGCCTGGGAGAACGTGGTGCACTCGAACCTCACGGGGCCCTTCCTGTGCATCCGCGAGGCCTTCCGCATCATGAAGCCCGCCGGCGGGGGGCGCATCATTAACGTCGGCAGCATCTCGGCCCAGCGCACCCGCTTGTACTCTGCGCCCTACACGGCCACCAAGTTTGGCGTGGACGGCCTGACCCACGCCACGGCCCTGGAGGGGCGCTCCTATGGCATCGCCGTCAGCTCGCTGCACCCCGGCAACACCCTGGTGGAGCGACGTCAGAGCGTGGATGAGCCGATGTTCGATGTGGATGTCATCGCGCGCACGGCCCTCTTCATGGTGACCCTGCCGCCCGAGGCCAACATGTTCCAGGCGATCGTGCTGCCGCTGGAGCAGTTGTACATCGGACGCGGATAGCGCCAAGGATCGCCCGGGCGCGGCGTTGCGTCCAGGCGCCGAGCGGATCGGTAGCGCGCTCGCGCCTTTGGCGTTGGGCGCGCTACTCGCTATAATCACCAGCAGAGCGTCCCCCGCGCCCACAACTATTGCGGGGGCGCCAACAGGCGCAAGCCGTTTGCGCAAAGCCAGTCCGTTCGGGAGGAGATCATGCCGAAACCGCAAGTTTCCCTGGGTAGCTGGGCCTTTATCCGGGGGCCGTTTGCCTCAGAGCCGTGGAGCCTGGAGCGCGTGCTCGATTTCGCCGCCGAGGCCGGCTACGATGGCGTCGAGCTCTCCGGCTACCGTCCGCACGCCCACTATGATGACTATGACACGCCGGAGAAGCGCCAGGCGCTGCGCGACATGGTCGAGAGCCGCGGGTTGCACGTCTCGGGCTATGCGCCCGACCTGAGGCACGTCCCCGTCGCCACGACCGATACACAGACCTACATGGTGGAGATCGCCAAGTGCATGGCCTTTTGCACGGGCGTGCGCACCGACGTTCTGCGGGTGGATACGGGCATTCCCCCGCAAGAGATGACCTCGCAGGAATATGCCCAGATCTTTAGGCAGATCGCCGAGAACTGGTACGCGGCCGCCGAGGCAGGCAAGCCAATCGGCGTGGCGATCCATTGGGAGTTCGAGCCGCGCTTCATCGTGAACAAGCCCACCGAGGTGCAGCGGCTGATCGACGCCGTCCCCACCGACAATCTGTTCCTGATCTTTGACATGAGCCACGCCTACATGATGGCCGTCAAGGGGGCCCGCCAGACGGGCATCATCCAGACGGAAAAGTACGGCATCGTCGGCTTGGGCCGCGCGCTGCAGGAAAAGATCACGCACCTGCACATCTCCGATAGCGACGGCACCCTCTACGGCGATGGCGTCAGCAGCAGCCATGTGGCCCTGGGCCATGGCAAGGTGGATCTGGAGACCGAGCTCTACTATCTGCGCCAGAATCTGATGAAGATCTCCTGGTGGACTGTGGACCTGAACGAGAATCCCGACCCAGTGACGGCGGCGCGCGAGGCGGTCCCCATCGTGCGCGCCTATATGGACGAGTTCGACCTGGACCAGAGGCCCTTCTAGGCCTCGGTCGGACGCCGTCCCGGGCCGAGGATCCCTGGGAATACGAGGGGCTCGCTCCCGGAGCGCACAAGAGCGAGGGGTGACGTGGCGCGATCTGGCGATGGTACGCCGAAACTCTTTGCGCGGCACCGCCTCCCACAGAGCTTCCGAGCCGTGGGCGAGCTGGCCAGGGCCAGCATCGGCGCCTGGCAGAGGGGCAACGCGGGGCGGCTGGCCGCCGCCCTGGCCTACTATGCCCTGCTCTCCATGGCGCCCACGCTCTATATCGTCGTGTATGTGGCCGGCAGCCTGTATGGCGCCGGCCCTGAGTTTGTGGCCCTCCGCAGCCAGGTGGAGACCCTGTTCGGCGCCCAGGCTGGCGAGCTGCTGCAGAGCATCATGCAGAGCGTCCAGCTCGCCGGGCGCGGCACCCTGGGCACCGCCGTCGGCATCGGTGTGCTGCTGTGGGGCGGTTCTGGCTTTTTCATCCACCTGCAGGATGCCCTCAACGCCATGTGGGGCGTGCCCCCCGCGCCACGGCGGAGCGCCTTTCATCCCATCCTGAGCCGCCTCATCTCCTTCGCCATGGTCTTGCTGATCGGCGTGTTGCTCTTTGTCGCGATCGTGGCCAACACGGCGCTCACTACCCTGGGCCGAGACCTGGCGCCCCTGTTGCCCTTCTCCTTTGCGCTCATGCGCATCGTTCAATACATCGGCTTCTTTCTCGTCTTTATTCTGCTGACTGCCGTCATGTACAAGGCTGTGCCGAACGCCCGCATCGCCTGGGGCGATGTGTGGGTGGGGGCCGTGGTCACGGCGGCCCTGTTCATGCTGGGGCAGGCGGCGCTGGCGATCTACCTGGGGCGCAGCCGCTTTACGACCCTGTACGGCGTGGCGGGCATCCTGGTGGTGGTGCTCGCCTGGGTCTACTACTCCGCCCAGATCATCTTCCTGGGCGCCCAGTTCACCCGCGAATACGCCAACCGCTATGGGTCGCGCATCCGGCCCACCCACATTGTGGGGGTTCCGGCCGACCTGGCCAGGGGGCGCCAGGAGACAGGATCTGCCCCGAACGAGCAACCCAGAGGTAACGCATGAGCATCGTCATCTGCAACGAGGTAGGGGGCGTGGGAGTGGCCCGCGCGGCTGCGGTGCTGGCGGGCGGCGGCTCGTCCCTCGACGCCGTGGAGCAGGGCATTCGCCCCGTGGAGGATGATCCCGAGATCCACAGCGTGGGCCGCGGCGGGTGGCCCAACCTCCTGGGCCAGGTGGAGCTGGACGCCTGCATCATGGAGGGGCGCACCCTGCGCACCGGCGCGGTGGGCGCCGTCCGCGGCTATCGCCACCCCATCAGCATCGCCCGCCAGGTGATGGAGCGGCTGCCCCACGTGCTCCTGGTGGGGAGCGGTGCCGAGCGCTTTGCCCGCGAGTGCGGGCTGGACGAGGCCGAGAACCTGACGCCAGCCGCCAGCGCGGCCTGGGAGGCCTGGCGAAGGGAGCGCCTCTCCGCCGATGCCCTTGCGCGCTGGCCCGAGCTGCCCCTCGCGCCCCTGACGGAGGCGGCGGCCGACCCCGAGCGAACCCACGGCACGACGGTGTTCCTGGCGCAGGCTACCGACGGGGCGATGGCGGCGGGCGTGAGCACCAGCGGCTGGGCGTTCAAGTACCCTGGCAGGCTGGGCGATTCGCCCATCGTGGGGGCGGGCAGTTATGTGGACGACCGCTATGGCGCGGCGGCCTGCATCGGCCAGGGCGAGCTGACCATCCGGACCGGCACGGCCCGCGCCGTGGTGCTCTATCTCAAGATGGGTCTGGGGCTTGGCGATGCCTGCCGCGAGGCCATCGCCGACCTGCAGCATGTGCGGGCCGACCTGCGCTCCTTTGTCATGATCCATGCCCTCAACCCCCAGGGCGAGCACTATGCCGTGGCCTGGGGCAACCGCCCCGCGCCGCGCTATTGGCTCTGGCGGGAGGGCATGGCGTCGCCCGAGCTGGTGGGCGCCGAGTGGGTGCCCGCATCCTGAGGGGGCGTGGCGTCAGGGGGCGATCTCGACCTCGGCCTCGATCTCGACGGGCAGCCCCAGGGGCAGCTCGGCCATGCCGACGGCCGAGCGGGCGTGCTGGCCCGCCGCGGGCCCGTACAGCTCGATGATCAGGTCGCTAAAGCCGTTGATGACGTTGGGCTGGCTCGTGAAGCCGGGCGCCGAGTAGACCATGCCAAAGACGCGCAGCCAGGCGGTCACCCGGTCCAGGTCGCCCAGCTCACGCTTGAGGCTGCTCAGGATCGACAGGGCGGTCAGCCGCGCGGACTGGTAGGCCTGCTCGGGAGTCACCTCGGCGCCGACCCTGCCAAAGGGACCCGCCGGGGTGCCATCGGGGAGCAGCGGGCCGTGGCCCGAGAGATAGGCGCGGTTTCCGCGCACCCGCACCCAGGAGAAGGGCAGGCGTAGCCCCGCGGGCAGCTTGAGGGGCTCCGGCAACACGAGGCCGAGTTCGCCAAGGCGGGTTTCAACATGCATGGCGGGGCTCCCTTCTGTTCTGCGTGCGAGATGGCCCTATCATACGCGCTTTGGCGGCGGCGCGAAACGGCCGCCGCAGGCCGAGCTGACGCAGGCGGAGATGCCCGATACGCGGGCAAGAATGGTGCGAAAGGAGAGCATGGCCTCAAACCGGCGGCTGGCCTATGAGATAGACGCCTGCATCGCCGAGATCTATGATCAGATCGAGACGCAGGATGGCGATCTGCGCCTGTTGCGTCGCCTGATCGGCGAGGGGCGGCGCTGGCGCATCCTGGAGCCGTTCTGCGGCACCGGACGGCTGCTGCTGCCTCTGGCCGCAGACGGCCACGCGCTGATCGGTCTGGATCGCGCCGAGACCATGCTGGACCGGGCCCGCGTCCGACTGGCCTTGCTGCCCGAGGCGGTCCAGGCGCGCGTCAGCCTCCGCAGGGTGGACGTGCTGTCGGCGCCCTGGCCTGCCGGGTGTGACCTGGTGCTTCTGGGCGGCAACTGCCTCTACGAGCTGGCCTCGCCCGAGGAACAGGCCGACTGCATCGCCCGGGCCGCCAGCGCCCTGCGGCCAGGGGGATACCTCTTTGTGGATAGCGACCACATGGAAGGGGAGCTGGCGCCTGCCTGGCGCGATCCGGCGATTGGGCCGGCCTTTCCCACCGGCGTCTGCGCCGATGGCGGCCGCGTGGCAACGACGAGGCAGGTGGTCTGGTACGATGCGCTGCGGCGCCTGGCGCGTTTTCGGCGCGAGATCGAGGTCACTCGCCCCGATGGGACCACGTCGCGCCACACCCTCAGGGAGCAGAAGCATCCGGTGAGCCATGGCGAGGTGGCGCGCTGGCTGGAAGGAGCCGGCCTCACCGTGCTAGAGACCTACGGCGCCCACGATGGGCGCCCCTACACGCCCGATGCGCCCCGGGCCATCTTCTGGGCGCGCCAAGACGACCGAGCCACAAGGAGGCAGAGCGCATGAAGATCACAGACCTGCAGGTTATCCCGTTCCGCGTGCCCTACCGGCCCTATCGCCACGGCCGCCTGCTGGATGAGGCGGTGCGCATCCAGACCCTGACCTGCATCCAGACCGACGAGGGGCTCGAGGGTTACTACCTGGGGGGAGATAACCACGGCGACCTGGAGGGCCTGCTGCCCGACGACCGGCGGACCCTGGAGTACAATCTCAAGCCGATGCTCCTGGGACAGGACCCCTTTGACCGGGAAAAGATCTGGCACTGGATGTGGACGCGCAACATCAAGGAGAACCTGCTGAGCGTGGTGGACATGGTCCTGTGGGACCTGCAGGCCCGCGCCTACGATCTGCCCCTCTACAAGCTACTGGGCGGCGCTCGCGACAAGGTCAAGGCCTATGCCAGCACCTATCCCGCCATGGCCAGCCCGGAGGGCTATGCCGCCCACGCCCTGGCCTGCAAAGAGCAGGGCTACACCCACTACAAGATCCACCCATACTATTTCTACGATCCCGTGACGGGCCAGCCCGATCGCGGGCGTCCCTCGCACATCGCCGAGGACATTGCCGCGTGCCGGGCGATCCGCGAGGCGGTGGGCGATGACATGGTGCTCTCCTTCGACGTGTGGGGTACCTACCGTACCTACGAGGATGCCGTCAAGGTGGGGCGCGAGCTGGAGCTGCTGGGGTACTACTGGTACGAGCACCCCATGCCCGAGTACCGCGTGCAAGCGTACGTCAAGCTCTGCCAGGAGCTGACCATCCCCGTGCTCTCGCCCGAGATCGCCGCCGGCAGCCTCTACACCCGCGCCGACTGGATCCTTCGGGGCGCCTCGGACATGAGCCGGATCGACGTGCTGCGGGGCGGCATCACCGGCGTCAAGAAGCTGGCCGCCATCTGCGAGGCCTTTGGCGTGCGCTGCGAAATCCACATGAGCGGCTTTGCCAACCTGCAGTGCCTGGGGGCCATCAGTGAGGATGTCTCCGAGTACTATGAGCGCGGGCTGGTGGCGCCCGAGGTCGACTATGACACGCCGCCGCCCTACCTGCGGGCCATCTGCGATCCGATGGACGATCAGGGCTATGTGCACCTGCCCCAGGCCCCCGGCATGGGCTACGAGTTCGTGTGGGACTATATCTGGGAGAACCGCGTCGCCGACGACGACTAGGTGTCAACGAACGGGCCGGCGCCCAGGCCTGGGCGCCGGCCCGCCGCCGCCGCTTTTGACAGCCCCTCACCCTTCCGCTATGATCGTTCCAGGGTAGATAGCGATGAACTGGAATCTCAAAAACGGCAAGGGCAGGTTGGGACAGCGCCAGATCGGCGCTGTTTTCGGCGTTGGGATGGCCGTCATATTGGCCCTAGTCGCGCGGCAGAGTTGGCTGGCCCAGCAGCGTGCGCCGGTGGTGACGGCCACGCCCCGCTACGAGGCGGCGATCCTGGCCGCCGAGACGGCCACGCCCGGCGCGACCGCCACGGCGACACTGGTCGCCACCCGCACCCCCGAGCCGACGGCCACGGCCAGCCCGACTCCGACGCCCACGTCCTCGGTGACGCCCCGGCCGACGGCCACGCCTACCAGGACGCACACGCCCGAGCCGACGGCGACGCCGCGCGCCCTGCCCACGCCCGATGGCGTGAGCCGCACCGTGCGCGTGCCCATCTTGATGTACCACTATATCTCGCAGGCGCCCGCCGGCGCCGATGCCGTGCGTCGCGACCTCTCCGTATCGCCCGAGCTGTTCCAGCAGCATCTCGAGTTCCTGCGGGAGCGCGGCTACACCAGCATCTCGCTGGAGGACCTGACCCTGGCGCTGCAGATCGGCCAGCCGCTCCCCGACAAGCCCATCGTGCTGACCTTTGACGACGGCTATCGCGACCACTATGAGCACGCCTTCCCGCTGCTGCAAGCCTACGGGTTCAGCGGCACCTTCTTCCTCCTCACCAGCCCCATAGACGAGGGGCACCAGGGGTATGTTACCTGGGATCAAGTCATCGCGATGGATGCGGCCGGCATGGACATGGAATCCCACGGCTACACCCATGAGGACTTGCAGGGCCGCACGCGGGACTATTTGATCTGGCAGATGCTGGGCTCCAAGGAGGCCATCGAGGCCCGCACCGGCAAGCCCGTGCGCTTCTTCTGCTATCCCTCGGGGGGCTATGACGACCTGGCCGCCTCGATACTGCACGAGCTGGACTACTGGGCCGCCGTGAGCACCACCTTTGGGGACGAGCACTCCTCGGATAGCCTATTCGAGCTCACACGCCTGCGCATCCGCGGCACCTACGGCGTCAACACGCTGGCGACCCTGCTGGATGAGCCGCTGCCGGAGGCCGAGCCATGAGCCAGGATGCGCTGACTCTGGCGGCGATCCGCGACGAGCTGGAGACGCTGCTGGCGGGAGCGCGCGTCCAGCGGGTGATCCGGCCCACCGAGCTGAGCATCGGGCTGGAGCTGTACACCGGGCAGCGGCACCAGGTGCTCTTGAGCGCCGAGGCCCAGGCCCCCCGCATCGCGTTGACCGACGAGCGACTGCGCCGTGGGGCCGAGACCGCTTCGCCCTTGCAGTTGCTCTTGCGCAAGTATGTGCGGGGCGCTCGCCTGATCGCCATCCAGCAGCCCGACCTGGAGCGGGTGCTGCGTTGGCGCTTCTCCGGGCCGGATGGCGTCGTTGATCTGATCTGCGAGATCATGGGCCGCCTGAGCAACCTGATCCTGGTGGACGCCGATGGCGCGGTGCTGGATGCGGCCAAGCGCATCCCCGCCCGCATCAACCGCTACCGGGTGGTCCTGCCCGGCGCGCCCTACGTGCCTCCACCGCCCCAGGCCAAGGCGCATCCCCGGAGCATCTCCGCGAGCGAGCTGGGCGCCCGCTTGGCCCAAGGGGCGGGGCCGCTGCATCGCCGCCTCGTGGCCGTCCTGCTGGGCGTGAGCCCGCTGCTGGCGCAAGAGATTGCCCACCGGGCCTTGGGGCGCCACGAGCCCGCCTATCCGCTGGATGACGAGCTGCTGGCTCGCCTGCACGCGACGGTGCAGAACCTGGCGGGCCTGCCCGAGACCCACGCATGGCAACCGTCTATCGGCTATCAGGCGCAGGAGGGGCGGCGCGTGGCCGTGGCCTACGCCCCGTATGCCCTCACCCACCTGGACGCCTGGGAGCCCACCGACTCGATCAGTCGGGCGGCGGGCCTTGCCCTGGGGCCGCTGCGCCCTCCCGATCCCTATGCCCAGGCGCGGGCCGACGTCCAGGCCCTGATCGCGGCCCAGCTCGAGCGCCAGCGCGCCCGGCTTGCCTCCCTCGCCCAGGCTGCCGTCGCCCCCGAGGAGCTAGAGCAGCTCCAGTTCCAGGGCAATGCCATCCTGGCCCTGGCCTGGCGCATCGCCCCTGGACAAGAGGCCCTCACCGTAACCCGGGCCGAGGTGACCGGCGAGGCCGGGCCCGACGCCGACGAGGCTGTGACGATTCGTCTCGATCCCGGCCTCAGCCCCTCGGAGAACGCCCAGGCGATCTTTCGCGAGTACCGCAAGCGCGAGGCGGCGGCGGAGCAGGTCCCCCGGCGAATCGCCGAGGTGGAGGCCGAGATCGCCTATCTGGAGCAGTTGCGCCTGGACGCGGAGCTGGCCGAGGACCGCCCGGCGCTGGATCAGGTGGGGGCCGCCCTGCAGGAGGCGGGCTATGTCCCGCGCCAGGGGCGCTGGCGCACCCCCTCCGCCAGCCAGCCGCTGCGTCTGAACGCCGAGGATGGCACGCCGCTCCTGGTGGGGCGCAACAGCGCCCAGAACGACGAGGTGACCTTTCGCCTCTGCGCGCCCAACGACCTCTGGCTGCATGTGCGCGGCGCCCCTGGCGCCCACGTCATCGTGCGCTGCGGCGGTCAGCCGGTCTCGGAGGCGGTGCTGGCCCAGGCGGCGGGCCTGGCGGCCCACTTCTCGGCCCTGCGCGGCGAGGCTCAGGTGCGGGTGGATTGGACCGAGCGGCGCCACGTTCGGCGCATCCCCGGCGCGCGCCCTGGCATGGTCACCTATCGCAACGAGCAGACCTTGTTGGCGGCGCCCAGGCCGCCGGCGCGAGAGGACTAGCGGCAGGCATGTTGGGATTGGACGCGTTCCGATTCGAGCGGCTGGTGGAACAGGCGGTGGACGCTCTCCCCGAGTGGATCGGCGAGCACATGGAGAACGTCTACATCACCACCGCCGCCTGGCCCAGCCGACAGCAGCAGCGCGCCGCCAGGCTGGGCCAGGGCAGGCTGCTGTTGGGGCTATACGAGGGGGTGCCGCTCTCGCGCCGGGGGAGGGGCTATCACCTGGCCACGCCCGATCGCATCACCCTGTTTCAGCGTCCTCTCGAAATCGTCGCGCAGAGCGAGGCCCATTTGGTGGATCTGATCCGGCGGACGATCATCCACGAGATCGCCCACCACTTTGGCTTCTCTGAGGAGGAGCTTGCCCGGCTGGAGGGCGCTGACGACTGACGGCTATGCGCCGGGGCGGGAGCTCACTCGACCAGGCCGGGGAACAGGCTGCGCAGGCATTCGGGGCAGATGCTGTGGGTGAACTCGGCCGCCGAGTGACGCCGGATGTAGACCTCGATCCGCTCCCAATGGCCGTCGTCATCGCGGATCCGCTTGCAGTGGCTGCAGATGGGCAGCAGCCCCTCCAGGGTGCGCACCTGACCCAACGCCTCCTGCAGCGAGGAGATGATCCCCTCGCGCTCTTGCTCCAGACGCCGCCTCTCGCTGATGTCGCGCAAGATCACCAGCCTGCCCTGGCTGGCTCCGTTGCCCTGCACCAAGGGAACTGAGCGCAACTCCAGCTCGCGGGCGCCCGCCCCCTGGATGATGATGTCGGGCTGTGCGGACTCGATCGGCTCGCCAGTGAGGAGCGCCGCCTGTTCGCCCAGCAACGCCGTAATCTCTCGCCCGATCGGGTCGCCGCCGTCGCAGCCGGTCAGTCTCCACGCCGCCGGGTTCAGGTCCACGATCCGGTTACGATCATCCAGGACGAGGACGCCATCCCTCATGGACTCGATGAGGAGATCGCGCGCAACCGGCACGATATCCAGCCAGCGATAGCGAAAGAGGCCGATGGCCAGGATCAAGCCCGAGAGGGTAAAGGCTACCGGGCTCAGGTCCAGATCGGGCCAGGGGGTAAGCCCTGCAAGGCACAACACATTGCACGCCCACGGCACCAGCAACCCCCCGATGAGCACCCAGGTCTGGGCGCGGTAGATCCTTGCCTTGTGCCGCAGGGAGACCACCAGCACCACCAGGGCCGCCAGAAACAGGCCGTAGCAGTAGATGAGGTTGGCCCAGAACCAGGGGCCTCCGGCAAAGATCGAGCTGGCGGCCGGATCCCGGCGCCCCCCAAAGAAGAGGCCGTGGTGTGGATCGGTCAAGAGGACGAGGATGGTGAGAGCGGTGGTGCCCGTCAGAGCGCCCAGCATGCCCCTTGAGATCCAGTGCGCCCGGCCCGTGTACTGCAACGAGAAGAGCCAGATGCACACCGGCGCCGAGACGACGCCCACATAAGTGAGATCGAGCCAGAAGAAGTGGGAGGGGCGAAAGAAGGCGGTCCAGTGCAGGGCATAGGTGGCGCTCCACCACGCCATGGCGGCGGCCAGCAGGGCGAGGGGCGTCGCACCGGGCGCGCGGCGCCGCTGCCAGGCGGCCAAAGCAATGCCCCCCGAGGCCAGGGCCGAAAGCAGTAGCAGGGTGGCATAGAGGTCATTGGGTGGCATATGGCTGGTCGCTGCCCTTCGCCGGCGCCCAAGGCGCCTTGGTGTCTTTGCCCTGGATCGGATTACTCGGTGTGATGCTGCTCCTCGTAGGCTTTCTCGCTCAGGTAGCGCTCAGCCTCGATGGCGGCGGCGGCGCCTGCCCCGGCGGCGATCACCGTCTGGCGGAACCAGGGGTCCTGGACGTCCCCCGCCGCATAGACCCCGGGAACGCTGGTGCGCTGGCGCTTGTCTGTGACGATGTAGCCCTCAGGGGTGAGGTCAAGTTGCCCCTTGAAGAGCCAGGTGTTGGGCACCAGGCCCACATACACGAACACACCGTCGGCTTCTAGCGTGGAAAGCCCGTCCGTCTGCACGTTGCGCAGGCGCACCCCGCTGACGGAGCTCTCGCCCAGGATCTCCTCCACGACCGAATTCCACACGAAGCGGATCTTGTCGTTGCTGCGGGCGCGTCCCTCCAGGATGGGGCTGGCGCGCAGCTTGTCGCGGCGGTGAACGATGGTGACCTCGCGGGCAAAGCGCGTCAGGTAGAGGCTCTCATCCACGGCGCTATCGCCGCCGCCCACGACGACGATGCGCTTGTCCCTGTAAAAGAAGCCGTCGCAGGTGGCGCAGAACGACACGCCGCGTCCGACGAACTTGTCTTCGCCGGGCACCCCCAACTTGCGGGGCGAGGCGCCGGTGCAGATGATCAGGCTCCGGGCCCGGTAGGTGGGGCCGTAGGTCTCGACCACAAAGGGGTCGCGGGAGAGATCGACCCGCGTGACCTCCTCATAGAGGATCTCGGCGCCAAAGCGTTTGGCATGGTCGGCCATCTGCTGGGCCAGGGCCATGCCGCCGATGCCCTCGGGGAACCCCGGGTAGTTCTCCATCTCGCTGGTTGTGGCCGCCTGGCCGCCCAGCGATTGGCCCACCAGGATCAGCGGCCGGAGCTGGGCGCGCCCTGCATACAGGCCCGCTGTGAGGCCCGCCGGGCCCGCACCGATGATGACCAGCTCGCGAACGGTCTCATCCTCGGCGACCTGGCCGGGCGCCTCCTGCTGCAGGCGGCTCAAGTCCAGCGAAAACGACATCTCGCCCATCTGTCCCTCCCCCAGGCGTGCATCCATGTTCTGACGCGCTACATGGTACCGCGGACGCGGCCAGAACTCAAGTTGGGCCGACACACCGAGGCGCGCCGTTCTGATCGGGGCGAGGGCAGCGCAACAGCCAGGCGCTCTCTCGCCCGTGCTGACAGAGGCGTTTGTGTGGGCGCGGCGGACGGCAAGGGGGGGCATGGCTCTCGCCGTGCCCCCCCTTGTGCTACGCGTATTGGGCAGCTATGGCTGCACCTCAAAGATCAGCCCCTCGCTGCGGCCGAACACGTCGGGCTCGTACATCTGGTAGGCCAGCGCCGGCATCACCCGGAAGAAGCCAGGGGTCGTGCAGCGCAACTGGTACTGGAACTGGTAGGTTCCGCGGGCCAGTTCGCTGGCAAAGAGCACCAGCTTCTCGTCGCGCATCTCGGTGTGGGTCGGCCAGTGGGTGAACCACCAGTAGTCATAGTCCCACTCGCTCTCGATGACGGGCTCAAGGCCCGGGTCCATCTCCTCCACACGGCGCGTGGTGGCCAGGCTCGTGTCGACCCCCTCGCACCCTGCGGGATAGGCATCCTCCAGCACCAGGTAGTAGACATCGTGGGGCGCGATGAGGGTCAGCTTGACTTTGACGATGTCGTTGACCCGCGCGCTGGTGATGGGCCTGTCCGGGTCGTCGGCCAGGCTGTACTCCCTGTAGACGATGACCCCGCGATCCAGCGGCTGGATCCGCTCGGTGGGCAGGTAGTACTGCAGGAAGGCGCTGTAGTATAGCCGTCCGGCGGCGTCCTCAGGCTGGCGCTCGATCAGGACGTAGCTATCCTGGCCGGGCGTGAGCTCTTCGATGGGCAGGCTGGCCGTCACCGGCTGGGTCACCGTTGCGGGCGTGACCTGCCCGGCGACCTGCTCGACGCCGTTGAGGCTCAGGCTATAGCCATAGTCGGCCTGCAGCTCGCCGGTGGCGACCATATAGTCCGTCAGCGCCAGGATCGCCCAGACGTTCTCCTGGGTGGTCTCCCAGCGGCCTGAGGAGCGGGCCATGGTCAACCAGCGCACCGCCTGGGGCAGCAGCGCCTGCTCCGGATCCAGCCAGACCAGGGCGCGCAGCACCATGGCGTTGGTGCGCGTGTCGGTGCTCATCTGCCAGGGGCTGTGGGACGTCTCTTGCCAGTGCATGCCCGTGGCGCTGAGCATGGCCGCCTCCACGAACTCGTTCTCCAGGACCTCCACGCGGGCGGCCTCATCGGGCTCCAGCAGGTGGAGCGTCATGGCCAGGTAGGCCTTGGCAAAGAGCGAGAGCTGGCTGCGGTCGTCGAACAGGGCCACGGCGCGGGCCAGGTCCCCTTGATCGGCCTCGGCCAGGGCGTACAGCACCGCGGCGCGCGTGTTGTAGTGATCCTGCGAGACGGGCTGGGTGTCATTCAGCCAGTTGTACAGGTACGCCACGGCGCGATCCATGCTGCTGGCGTCCACGATAAAGCCGGCCTCGCGGGCCTGGGCCATGCCGAACAGGACATAGGCGCTGATCAGCGGCGAGCTATCGCGGTCGCCCCACCAGCCCCAGCCGCCATCGGGGCCCTGCAGCGCATAGAGCCGCTGCAGTCCGATGGCTACCTGCTGTGGCAGCCGCGCCGCCAGCTTGGCATCCCGGATACCCAGGTCCGCCAGGGCGCGGAAGGTGGCCACGTTGGGCAAGAAGCTGCTGACCGTCTGCTCGATGCAGCCGTAGGGGTAGGTCTCCAGGTACTCGAGGCCCGCGCGCATGCTGGCGGCCAGCGAGGGCTCCAGGTTCACGGTGAGCCCGCCCTGGCGCGACATGACCTCCTCGGGCAGCCGCAGCGCCTCGATCACCCGATCCTCCACCACGCCCGAGGTGCCCACCACTTCTGGCGTGCTGGCGTGGTAGACGGGGATGGTGATGCGCGTGGCATCGCGATGCCCGCCGGCCTGGGCGGTGTAGGTGAGCTGCACCTCATCGACCGGCGCAACCGTGGCCGGCCACTGGACGGTGCGGCGGCCGCCCGCAGGCACCGGGATCGTCTGGTTGGCGTTGAAGAACATGAGGCCGGTCGCCTCCAGCGCCACCTGGATCTCGAGATCCTCGGCGGTATTGTTGTGGATCACGGCGCCCAGCGTCGGCTCGTCGTCGATCACCAGGAAGCGGGGCACCGAGGGACGGATCATGATCTCCAGGTTGCTGACGATGTCCGCCTGGCCCCGACCCACCAGCGTAGACTCGGTCACGGCCTGGGCGGTGACACGCCACGTGGTCAGGTTGTCCGGCAGCGTGACGCTGACGGTCGCGGTGCCATCGGCGCCTGTGCGGACCGAGGGCAGCCAGAGGGCCGTATCCGGGAACTCGGTACGCAGGCCTTCGCCGCTGCCATCGCCACCGCCGCCGCCTTTGCCCTCCTTGCCGGCAACATCTGGCACCTCGGGCGCGCGTCGGCGCACCAGCGAGAGGGCCGTGTTCACCGCCAGCCCGCGCTCGCCGTAGAAGGCGGCCACGATGTCGGGCGGTTCGCCGCCGACCAGGCTCTCGATGGCCAGGTCCACCATCTGCACGGCGACTTCGGCCTGGGCCGGACGCCCGGCATAGTCGCTCACCTGGATGGTGAAGGTCGCCTCGTCGCGAGGCTGGTAGCCATCGGCGCTATCGGGCGTGATGGTGACCTGCAGCTCTTGCTGCTTCGGCGAGACGGGCAGCATGACATAACCCAGGCGGAAGCCCGGATCGCGCACATCGTCACCCATGCCGCGCACCAAGACGACCGAGACAAAGACGTTGGGCGCGTATTCAGGCAGGATGGGCAGCTCGAGCAACTCGCTGTTGCTCTCCAGCTCGATCAGCCGGTACTCCAGGATGGTGCCGCGCTCGATGGTCAACAGGGCGGTCACTGGCTCCTGGAAGGGCGAGGGGATCAGGATGGAAGCCGTATCGCCGGGCGCGTAGCTCTTTTTGTCCGCCACCAGCTCGATGCGATTGTTGTCCTCCTGGCCCCAGTTGACGAACGTCCGGTCGCTGACCCAGACATAGAGGGCGCTGCGCACCACGTTCCCCGCCTCGTCCGTTGCCCGAGCCGCCACCTTGTAGGTGCCGCCCTGGCTGGGGACGAAGGTCAGGCGCGCCTGGCCCTTGGCGTCGGTCAGCACGGTCTCGGTGTGCACAGGCGTGCTGCGCACCTCGTTCTCCCAGTAGTAGTTGCCGTCGGCGCCGCGCTGCTGCACGCTCAGCCATTCGACGCGCGAAACCACCAGCTCCACCGAGCGGCGCGCCAGGGTCTGGCCCTGGGTATCCACCGTCAACACACCGATGGCCATGGGCTTGCCAGATGTGCCCACATAGCTCTCGGCCGTCAGGCCCACGTACAGCCCGCCCCGATGCACGATGGCCGAGGCCTGGCCCGTGATCTCCTGATTGTTGATATCCACCACAGAGACCTGGATGACGAACCGGCGGCTCTGGGAGCCCTGCAGCTCGGTGGGCACCGTCACCGTCAGGTGGCCGTCGGCATCGGTGCGCCCTCGACCTTCGGTCAGGAGACCGAGGTCGAGGGTGCCCGCCTCGGGATCATCCATGCCATAGTCGCCAAAGCTGTAGTAACCATCGCCCTGGTAGCGATCAAAGTAGTACGGCTCGGCAAAGACGCGCCAGAGCACGTCGGCATCGGAGACGGGGCCGCCAAAGAAGAACTCGGCCGCCAGGTCGACCTGCAGCGACGTGCCTGCCACGCACTCGGCCTGATCCGTCTCAACGGTTACCTGGAACTCGGGGCGTCGGTACTCGGCCACCTGGAAAGGCGCCTCAAAGTACTGGTCGCCAAAGGTGAACGTGAGGACATAGTAGCCCAGGGGGGCGTCCTCTCCCAGGAGCACCTGCCCGTCGACCGAACCCACGTCGTTGAGGCTCAGGGTATCCTGCCACACCTGACGTCCCTGGGAATCCATGAGCACTACCTGCACCGGGACATCGGCGGGGGGCAAGCTATAGTGCGCGTCGTCATCGGCCCGCAAGAAGCCCTTGAAGAAGACCGTCTGGCCGGGTCGGTAGATGCGGCGCTCGGTGTAAAAGTAGCCGGTGTAGGGACGCACTTCCCAGGAGACGGGGAGGTCATAGTACCACGGCGAGATGCCGTCGCTCCACTGGTTCTGGGCAGCGCCGATGGCCTCGCCGTCGTAGGCGATGGCCAGCAAGCTCTCCCACAGCCCCTGCTCAGGGACATCCAGGGTGAGGAGGCCGTCGGCATCGGTGCGGCCTCGATCGGCCTCGCGCCCCGTGTTGCCATAGAGCACGACCTCGACATCGGCCATGGGCGCGCCATCGCTCAGATCGGTGACCCACACCAACGCCATGTCCGGCGCCGTCTTGAGGGTCACGTTCATGGGCGTGACGACCAGGACATGATGCTCGACATGAGACGCCTCGGGCGCCATCGCGCGCAGGACATAGATGCCCGAGGGCAATCGCCCCGGCATGTCAGGCGCCAGGCGCGTGGTAAAGGTGCGCGTCTCGTTCAGCGCGCCTGCGGTCCGCTGCGACCAGGAGGCGATCAGATCCTGGGGGCGTGCCTGGAAGCGATTCCAGTCGGGCCAGCCGCCGTCGCGGGTCAGATCCAGGAGGCCGTCGGCGGAGAGGGCATAGAGCTCCAGATCCACCCGCGAGACGTTCACGTGCCGCACCGAGATGCTATCGTCGGTGTAGCTGTTGTACACGCCCACCGGCCCCTGGGTGAGCAGGCTCACGGAAGGCTCTTCGGCGCGCGTCACAAAGCTCAGGACGTAGGGCTCCGCCAGCGCCACGCCGAAGCGATCGGTCGCCTCGCTGGTGATGGTGACGGTGTACCGCGTCGAAGGCCGAAAACCGAGAGAGATCCACAGCTCGGTGTCATCGTTCTGCCAGAACTGGTAAGTGTTGACGGTCGGGGTGATGGTGAGGCTCTCCTTGACCGACGCCGCGTCCATGGGCGCGGAGAAGTTGATTTGCAGCGATTGCCACAGATCCACGGAGGTCTCGCCCTGGGCGGGCACGCTGCGCACGACCCGGGGCAGGGGGGCTACCTGAAAGCGCCAGGTGCCCTCTCGCTGGATGGTGGCCTCACCCTCGGCGGCCTGGGCTCCGGCGGCCAAGGCGATGGCATAGTCCGCCCCGCGGAGCAATGGCTCATCGGGCGTAAAGCGCAGCGACAGGTCCTCCCAGGCGATCTCGCCGCTGACCGGTTCGCCGGTGGCGGCCTGTGAGAGGGTGAAGCGCTCCTCGACCGAGTCGGCATCCATGGCCTGGTTGAAGGTCAGGGTGATGGCCGTGGAGGGATCCACCAGCGAGGCCTGGGCAAAGGGCAGGACGGCGATGACGGCGGGCTGCTGGGTGGCGAAAGACCACGCATAGCCCTCCTTCAGCGTTGCCCCAGAGGCCTCCAGGTCCGCGTCCAGCGCGACGGTGTAGGTGGTGCCTGCCAGCAGGCGCTCGGCGGGCGCAAAGCGATAGACCGAGGTGCTCACCCAGGCGCCTTTGCCGGGGGCCTCGGGGTTGAGGCGCAGCGGATCGGGCAGCTCGCCCTGCGACTGGATCGCCGTCAGGGGCACCACCGGCCGGTTGAAGACGATGGTGATGGGCGTGGCGGGATCCACGTCCTCGCTCTCGGGGCGCGGGAACACGTCGGCCACCTCGAGGTAGCCCACGGTCCGAAAGTGGAAGCTGATCTCGCGCGCGAGCTCGAGCTGCGTGGCGGACCTGGCGCTGGCCGCCAGAGTCACGCCATAGACGCGATCTCGCTCCCAGACCCCCGCCGCCGGCACGAACCGGAGCGTGTCATCGGTGGGCCATTCGATGGCCCCGGCGAGTTCGGGCGTCAGGCTGAGGGCCGCCTCGACGCTGGCGCGATCCATGGGCTGGTCGAACACCAGCTCGAGGGCGCCATCCAGGGCCAGCTCCTCACCGGGGGCGGGCGCCTGGCTCAACAGACGCGGCGCCAGGGGCGGCAGCGGCGTCGCTGTGGCATCGGGCTGCGCTGTGCCGATTGCCTCGGGCGGTGACGTGGGCGGCACGCCGACCTGCAGCGAGGGCACAGGCGTGGGAAGGGGGCTCCCAGTCTGGCAACCTGCCAGAGTGGCGAGCAGCAGAAGCAAACCCAGCAGGAGTACAAATCTTCGTCTCATGGCGCCTCACCTCTTGTGAATGTCTCGGCAAGCACAGCGATCTCTACGGATGCGCTCTCGATTTGTTTCTCTTCTGAACTATGACGTGTGACAATGAATGCATGTTCCCCCTCGACCAACTGCCATAGGGCGCGATAGGGCGGGGCCGTCCACACCTGGAGCAGCTCGTCGCCCAGCCAGAGGCGCAGCTCGTCGCCCGCTGCGCACCGGGGGCACACGACCGTCACCTGGATCTGCTGATGCTCGGGTGGCAGCTCGGCCGAGAGGCGATACACCGCACGCGGGTCGGGCGAGGCAAAGTAGAGCATGCCTTGGCCCTCGGCCGCCTGGGCGCGATCGGCGGTCGCATCGCCGGGCGCCGGCGCCGCCTCGGGCGGCATCGGCAGACCCTGGTCCGCAGCCCAGGCCAGCGCGTCGGGCGGCCAGTAGGTCACGGCGCGCAGGATGCGGCGCTCCTCGGGCGTGTCCTCGTCGGCCAGGGCACCCGTGAGGGCGTCCAGCTCCACCAGACGGTGCATGTCGCACGTCTCGGTGGGCACATTCTCCGGCAGAAAGAGCTCCTGGCGAAGATGGGTGCAGGCGGGCCCCGGAAGCTTGCCCGATTCGGCGCAGACCTGGACCTCCACAAGGCCCTCGGGCCGCGCAAAGGGTCGCGGCGCGGTGCGATGCAGGCGCCGCATGAGGGCGTTCCAGATGGGCGCCGCCCCGGTGATCCCCGTGGCCTGTTCCATGGGCGAGCCATCGGCATTGCCCACCCAGACTCCGACGGTCCACTCGGTCGTGTAGCCCAGGGTCCAGTTGTCGCGCCAGTTGTTCGTGGTTCCGGTCTTGACTGCCGCCGGGAAGGGCAGCTCCAGCACGCTGCCATAGCCGAAGCTGGGGATGCGGGCCTTGGGGTCGGCCAGGACGTCCGTCACCAGGTAGGCGATGCGGGGATCCATGGCCTGCTGCGGCTCGGGGGGCGTGTGCCGATAGAGCACGGCGCCCTGGGCGTCGCGCACCTCCTCGATCAGGTAGGGCTGTACGAGGACGCCTCCCTGGGCCAGGGTGGCGTAGGCCCCCGTCAGCTGCAGCAGGCGTACCTCGGCGCCGCCCAGGGTGAGGGCCAGCCCCTGGCGCTCGGGATGGGACAGCGTGTCAATGCCGACGCGCTGGGCCATGTCTGGCAGGGCCTGGATGCCGATGCGATCCAGCACCCGCACAGCGACCACGTTGTACGAGGAACCCAGGGCCTCACGCAGCGACACGGGCCCGCGGAAGGTAAAGTCATAGTTGACGGGCACATAGGCCTCGCCCTCGGCGGTCTGGAACACAGTGCGCACATCCGAGACTACGGTGGCGGGCGACATGCCGCGCTCAAAGGCCGCCGCGTAGGTGAACGGCTTGAGGGCCGAGCCGGGTTGACGTAATGCCAGGGTGGCGTTGACCGCGCCATCTATCGACGCGTCAAAGTAGTCCGGGCTGCCCACCATCACCCGCACGGCGCCATCGGGCGCCAGCGCCACCACGGCGGCGTTGCGCACCCGGTGGCCGGGCACCTGGCTGGTCGGCTGGTTCAACTTGGCCAGGTGGCGGCGCACCTGGGCCTCGGCGTCGCTCTGCAGGCCCCAATCCAGGGTGGTGCGCACGGTGAGCCCGCCCTGGGCCACGACGTCCTCTCCCAGCAGGCTCCCCAGCTCCTCGCGGACCAGCAGCGTAAAGTGGGGCGCGCGGATCCCCAGGGGCTCGCCGCCGTAGCGCAGGGGCTCGCGGGCGGCCAGCTCGGCGGCCTCGGAGGTGATATATCCCGCCCGAACCATCAGCTCCAGGACGGTGGCCTGGCGCGCCTTGGCCGCCTCGGGGTGGGTGAGGGGGTTGTAGGGGTCGGGGGCCTGCAGCAACCCGGCCAGCATGGCGGATTCGGCCAGGTTCAGCTCCACGGCGGGTTTGGCAAAGTACGCCCGTGCAGCGGCATCCACGCCATAGGCCAGATTGCCAAAGTAGGACTCGTTCAGGTACAGGGCCAGGATCTCGTCCTTGGGGAGGGTGCGCGTCAGGCGAAAGGCCAGCCAGGCCTCGCGCACCTTGCGGCTCAGGCTCTGCTCGTACCGCTCCTCGGGCAACAGCAATTGCCGCACCACCTGCTGGGTGATGGTGCTGGCGCCAGAGACGATCTCCCCCTGGCTGAGGTTCAGCCACAGGGCGCGCAGGATGGCCGTGGGGCTAAAGCCCGGATTCTGGTAAAAGGAGGCATCTTCCGTGGCGATGACGGCCTGGCGCAGGTGCAGGGGGATCTGGTCCAGCGGGATGGCGCGCTTGGCGCCGGCGTGGGGATCGATCAACTCGTACAGCCGCTCGCCGCGCTGGTCCACGATGACGCTGGAGGGGATCGTGGGCGGGGCCGCCAGCGCCTCCTCATTCAGCGGCGNNCGGCGCGAGCCAGTAGACCAGGGCCAGCCCCAGGGCGACGCAGGCCAGCAGGGCGGCGGCGAATCGGATGTAGTGGCGTCTGCGGGGGCTAGGTGCGGCGCTCATCCCTCATCCTACATCTCTCGAAAGGACTCTACGGTCAGCGCTCTCGCTCGACGATGCTCGAGGCCAGGCGCTCCAGCTCCTGGGCGGCGGCGTTCGTCAGGCCCAGGCCGTGCAGCGCCGCCAGGGCGGCCGTCTGGTGGGCCTGGGCCTGGCCGTGCACATAGTCGTGCGCGCCAGCCGCCTCCAGCCGCGCCAGGATGGCGGCCAACGTATCCTGGCCGGGCGTGGCGTCGGCATACATCCGACGCAGCTCATCTTCTCCCCGTGACTGCTCCCACGCCAGGGCGTGGATCACAGGGAGCGTCATCTTGCGAGCCAGGAGATCGCTGGCGGCCGATTTGCCCGTCACGGCCGGATCGCCCCAGATGCCCAGCAGATCGTCGGTCATCTGGAAGGCCAATCCCAGGGCGTGGCCAAACCTGCCCATCGCCTCCACCACCGCCGGGGCAGCGCCCCCCAGCAGCGCGCCTACCGCCGTGGCCGTGGAGAGCAGCGCCGCCGTCTTGCCCGCGATCATCTGCCCGTAGGCAGACGCGGACACATCCAGCCGCCCTTCGAAGGAGATGTCCAGATGCTGCCCGTGGCAGAGCGCCAGGCAGGTCTCGTCCAGGCGGCGGGCCACCGCCAGCACCGTCTCGCTCGCGTACCCCTGGGCGCTCAGGCGATAGACGGCCAGGCGCGCCAGGGTCCACAGCGCGTCGCCCGCGTTGATGCCCTGGGCCAGGCCCCACAACGTCCACAGGGTGGGGCGGCCATGGCGGGTGGGGCTGTCGTCCTCGATGTCGTCGTGGATCAGCGAAAAGTTGTGGGTCAGCTCCAGGGCAGCCGCTGCGGGGAGGGCGCGGCGCCAGGCGCCTCCCACCGCCTCGCACGCCAACAGGCAGAGCAGGGGTCGCAGCCGCTTGCCTCGCGCCCCGTGGATGGGGACGCCCTCGGGGGTGGCCCAGCCCATGTGATAGCGCAGCATGTCGTAGAGCGGCGCCTGGGCGGCGCCCGGCGCGGCCACGATGACCCGCAGTTCCTCCTCGAGGGCATCCAGATAGGGACTTGGATCAAAGGCCATGGTTGGCGCCCCTCACGAATATACGCTCCGGACCCAGGTCCTCGATGGTGCGCGCGCCGCAGCAGAACATGGCGATGGCGAGCTGCCGCAGCGTGACCTCGAGGCGCTGGTCCAGCGCCTCGTCGGATTCCAGGGCGGCCTGCAACAGGGGGCGGGCCATGCCCACCAGGTTGGCCCCCAACGCCAGGCACTTGGCGATATCCACGCCGTTGGCGATGCCGCCGCTGGCGATGATGGGTAGCGTAGGGCAGGCCTCGCGCACGCGCATCAGGGCGTCGGCCGTGGGCAGGCCCCAGTCCTCAAAGGCGGCCGCCACCTCTCGGTCATGCTCAGAAGCCAGCCGATGGCCCTCGACGCGGCTCCAGGATGTGCCGCCGCTGCCCGCCAGGTCGACGGCGGCCACGCCCGCCGCCTCCAGTTGCCGCGCGGTGGCGGCCGAGAGGCCCCATCCGACCTCCTTGACGATCACGGGGTAGGGGGCCTGGCTGCACAGGCGGGCGATCTTGTCCAGCAGCCCGCGAAAGTCGGTGTTGCCCCCCGGCTGAATGACCTCCTGCAGGGCGTTCAGGTGGAGCATCAGGGCGTCGGCGCCCACGGCCTCGACGGCGCGATGGCACGCATCGGGCCCCAGACCATAGTTGAGCTGGACGGCGCCCAGGTTGGCAAAGAGGAGCACATCGGGCGCCAGGCTGCGCACCTGGTAGGTGGTCATCGGTTCGGCGCCCTCCAGGGCCACGCGCTGAGATCCCAGGCCCATGGCCAGCCCCAGGCGCTGGGCGGCCCGCGCCAGGCGGCGGTTGATCTCGGCGGCGCGGGGGGTGCCCCCCGTCATGGCGGAGATCAGGAGCGGCGCCCGCAACCTGCGCCCCAGGAAGGAAGTGGCCATGGAGACGTCGTCCAGAGACATCTCGGGCAGCGCACAGGGCATCAATGCATAGCGCTCAAGCCCTGTCGTATGCCGTGAACCCACATCCTGCGAGGCAGCAATCGTCAGATGCTCGTCTTTTCTATTGCTCACCTGCCGGCCTCTTTTTACTTCTTTTCGCCTTGATTACAGTGTACTCGGTCACCTGCCACGTGTCAAGGCAACGGCCCACACCGGTCTTGCAGCGGTCGGCCCATCGCCCGTGTAGCCACCGCGGGCAAGGACGCAGAGCGGCCCGGCGAGGGGAGGCCACCGAGCCTATCGAGGCTGTGCGCCCCCTCGCCGGGCCGTTGTATGCGGCCCAAGATCCGCCGGCTGCTTCGCTCAGCCGCCCGGCACCACCGGGACTTTGCGCGCGCCGGTCAGGATGGTGGAGCCATCCTCTCCGACGACGATCATGTCCTCGATGCGGATGCCTCCCCAGCCAGGGATATAGATCCCCGGCTCCACGGTGAGCACCATGCCGGCGGGGATCACGCCGGCGTAGGCCATGCTGGCGCGGGGCTCTTCGTGGATGGCCAGGCCCACGCCGTGGCCCAGTCCGTGGCCGAACTGGCCCTCGTACCCGGCGCCGTAGATCAGGTCGCGGGCAATGGCGTCGGCCTGGATACCCGTCATGCCGGCGCGGATGCCGCGCTCGGCGGCCTGCTGAGCCTCCAGTACCGTATGCCAGACGCTCAGGTAGCGCTCGTCCGCCTCGCCCACGCAGAAGGAGCGCGTGATGTCGGAGCAGTAGCCGTTCACGCGCGCCCCCATGTCGATCACTATGGGGTCGCCCCGCTGGATGGGCCGATCGGTGACCACGGCATGGGACATGGCGCCGTGGGGGCCGGCCGCGACGATGGTGGTAAAGGCCAGCGCCTCGGCGCCGTGGGTGCGCATATGCACCTCCAGCTCCCACGACACCTCACGCTCCGTCATGCCCGGGCGGATGGTATCCATGATGTGTTCCATCGCCTGGTCTGCCACGCGCACGGCCTCGGTGATGGCCGCCAGCTCGGCCTCGTCCTTGATGGCCCGCAGCCCTTCGACCAGCCCCGTCGTCGGGACCAGCTCGACCTGGGGCATGGCCTTGCGCCAGGACTCGTAGGTCTCGTAGGTGAGGGCGGCGCTCTCAAAGCCCACCCGGGTCAGGCCCAGGTCGGCGATCTCGCGTGCCAGCACCTGCTCCATGCGCTGAGGCACCTCCACCAACTCGAAATCGGGCGCCTGCTCGCGCACCTGCTCATAGTAGCGAAAGTCGGTCGCCAGGCGAGCCGCCTGGGGCGTGATGATCAGCACGCCTGCCGAGCCGCTAAAGCCACTGAGGTAGCGGCGATTCTCCGTGCCCGAGATCAGCATCCCCGGCAGCCCCTGTCGCTCCAGCGCTTCGATAAGTCGTTGCACTCGAAGGTTCATCTCTCTTGCTCCTCGCTCATACGGGCCTCGCCGGACGCTAGCTGCGCCGGACGCGGCACGCCAATGGGGCTTGCTCCGGCAGCCTCTCGGCCGTCTCCTCGATCAGCTCGACGAGCAGGCGCACGCCCTCCGTCACGATCGGCACGCAGCGCTCGTTGCGCTGCTCAAAGGGCTCGCGCAGAGGTCGGCACGCGGAGCCCCCGAAGGCGGCGATGAACCGCTCGCGGTACGCGCAGACCGCTTCATAGAGCCACTTGTCATCCTCACTGCTGGCCACGCGGCCCCACA
The DNA here is from genome assembly GCA_002329325.1 of Anaerolineales bacterium UBA1429. GTDB lineage: Bacteria > Chloroflexota > Anaerolineae > UBA1429 > UBA1429 > UBA1429. The sequence goes on along the minus strand of DCTX01000065.1, from coordinate 980 downwards.
GGGCGCCCAGCACGATGGTAGCGCCGCTCAGCACGCCGCACAGCTCGTCGCGGCAGCCGCCCACGCCGCCGCCAAAGGGGCAGCTCACGCGGGTCAGGATCTCCACGGACGGCTTGAGGTAGTAATCGCCGACGGCGATCACCGTGGCCTCCGATCAATGGTGTTTGGCCGCGAACAGCCGCTCCGCGTCGCTTACCAGCTCGTCAACGGTCTTGCGTGGGGTCATCAGGGTCTCCTTGGGTCTGAATAGTGGACAGATACCCGGCGCCCGGCGCCGGGCGAGAGATATAGGCTCGGATGGCGCGATCCCCGACGGTGTGGGCGTGCTGGGCCACCCGGGCGACCAAAGGCTCGGCGGCCTCGGCGCGCGCCAGGGCCACGGCGCACCCGCCCCAGCCAGCGCCCGTGATCCGCGCCCCCACCACGCCCAGTTGCTCGGTCGCCAGCGCCACCAGGGCATCCAGCCGCGGCGTGCTGATCCCATAGTCGTCGCGGGCGCTGGCGTGGGAGGCGGCCATCAGGCCCCCCAGGGCGCCCAGGTCGCCCGCCCGCAGCGCCCCGATGGTGGCCAGCACCCTGGCGTTCTCGGTTACCACGTGGCGGCAGCGTTGCCGCACCAGCAGGCGCTCCGCCTGGGGGGCGATGCCGCCCTGCACCAGATCGCTCAGGGCGATCCCCCGCGACTCCAGCTCGGCGAGGGTCACGCCTTCGGGCAACAGCCCGGCGTACTCCTCCCAGGGCACGCCTTCCATATCGCGCAGGTGAGTGATGCCGGGGTAGCGCTCCCGGAGCAGGCGCACACCCAGTTGCACCTCCGCGACCCGCTGGTTGAAGAGGGGGCCGGTGCTCTGATGCCGCTGGCCGCTATCCATGACGACCAGTAGATGGCCCTCTGGCAGGGGCACATGGGCAGTATGATAGCATGTTCCCCTGGGCCGGCAATCGACAAAGAGCGCCTTGTCATTCATCAATGATAATGT
>DCTX01000057.1 GCA_002329325.1 Anaerolineales bacterium UBA1429 | reverse complement strand
CGGCCCCCCGGGGGCGCACCCGCAGGATGGTGGCGCGGCGATCGCGCCACCAGGCCGCCGCCTCGCCGGGCACGGGCCACGGCGCGCTGCCCGGCGCCAGGACGTCAATGGCATAGGTGGCCATCTGGCTCTCCTCCCTCGTCGCCAGCGCGGCTAGCGGCGCGGCGTCAGCACGACCACCTGGGTATCATCGGGAAGCTGCGAGGCAGTCACCCGCAACGCCTCCTGAGCATCCACCTCTTTGGCGTTCATCTCGCTCAAGAAGCGGGTGACAGTGGCCATCTCCTTGTCCATGTCGGCGATGCGATAGCGCATGGGGATCACGAGCTTGGGCTCCAGCAGGTTGACCACCTCGGCGGCACGGGCGCTGGTGAGCACCTCCTTGCCGCCCACGGGGATCATCAGGATGTCGATGCCGTCCAGCTCCTCGATCTGCTCCTGGGTGGGCAGGTGGCCCAGGTCGCCCAGGTGGCAGATGGCCATGTCTTCGAACTCGATCAGGTAGGAGGTGTTCTTGCCCCGCTCGGCGCCCTGCTTGTCATCGTGATAGGTAGAGACGCCGATAACGAACACGCCCCCCACCTCATACTCGCCTGGCCCCTGAATGACATACGGGTTATCCCGCGCGATGCGGCTATAGTTGTGCCCCTCGTCGTCATGGCTGACGGTGACCAGGGAGGCCGCCATGCGCGGCAGGCGGTAGCCCGCCTCGGGCGCAAAGGGATCGGTGAGCACCGAGCCTCCCCGCCCGCGCAGGCGAAAGCAGGCCTTGCCGAACCATGTGATCTCCATACCTACTCCTCAGCTTGCTTGCAGCTCCTGCCAGCGCCGGTAGAACGGGAAGGCCTTGATGCGCTCCTCAGGCCAACCCAGCATGTGGCACTTTTCCCATATATAGTAGCAGTAGGTGTCAAAAGAGACCAAAGCGGGACACCGGTGATCCACGTGGGGGATGAACCCGCCCTCGGCGACGACGGGCTCCAGGCGCTTGAGCTCGGCCAGCACCGCCTCGCGCCCCTGCCAGAGGGCGAACTTGTCAAAGCCGCCTCGGATCAGCAGCTCGCGGCCGTACTCGCGCTTGAGGGCCACAGGGTCGTTGCCGGGGTGCACCTCCAGCGGGAACATGCAGTTGACCCCGATGCCCATCCAGAGGGGGATCAGTTTGAGGATGTTGCCATCGCAATCGGTCCAGATCACATCGATGCCGTGCTGCCGCAGGAGCTGGGTGACGGGCAGCATGTGGGGCATGATGCGCTCGCGGAAGAAGCGGGGGTTCAGCAAGGGCCCGCTGTTGAAGGCGATGTCCTCCCAGCCGCCGGCGGCGTCGAACCAGCCCCGCTCCAACACCGCGGGAAAGAGCTTGAGCCGCATCTGGGAGAGATGGATCACCATCTCCTCGATCAGGTCCGGCTCATCCATCGAGAGGTAGGCCAGTTGCTCAAAGCCGATCCAATCGCGGATGCGCCCGATGAAGGAGCCCAGGTTGGTGGTCACTGGGTTGGTCGTGTTGCGGGTGAGCTGCTCCAGGGCGGCGAACTCGGCCTCGGTGTACTGGCGGGCCGGGTGGTCGGGATCCAGGAACTCGTCGCGAAAAGCCTCCCAAGAGCGCCGGTCGCGGATGGGGAACTCGAGGAAGTGGGGGATGGTCTCGGTGCCCGAGGCCTTGTCCTGGCGCAAGACGCCCAGGCCATCCCGGTAGGTGACGGTGTTCTCGGTGCGCTCGAGGACCTGCACCTCACGCAGGGGCAGCGCCTCGATGCGGGCGTCAAACTCCTCGAACTGCTCCACCCCAAAGAACTCCTCCACCAGCCTATCGGGGATGCTCCCATCGGGCTGGCGCAGGTGGGCGGGCAGGTACCCCGCCGCCATCCAGTCCTCCTTGAGCTCGGTCCAGTAGCCGAACTCCAGGTGTGAGACATAGTCCACCTGCTGATAGTGCATGGTGCGGTTGAATCGCTCCCGCGCCGTCAGATCGGCGCCGAAACGTCCCTGGCCCCGGCGAATGTCCGTCATGGCAGCTCCTTTGTTCATGATGGGCTCGATGCAGGCAAAGCACGGTGGTCTCGCCACCGTCCGCCCTGCCCTTTCCTTGATCCCTGCGAACGCGATTCTCGGCGATCTCCTCCACCCGTGGGGGTGGCGGTCCCCAGCCCTGTGCGCCTACAGGCTGGCGATCTCCACCGGCTGGCCCGTGCGCGCCGAGGCGTAGGCGGCCAGCGCCACCTCCAGCGCCTTGAGCCCATCCCGGCCCGTGCTGCGGGGCGGACGCCCCTCCCGCACCGCAGCTATCCAGTCGGCGATCATCAAGTCGTCCAGATCGCTGCCCCAGGAGACCCAGCGGGGAGGGCTGGCCTCGCCCGGGTAGAGGGTCACCTGCTGGCCGAACAGGTCGGCGTAGGCGCTACCCTCGGTCCCGATGACCTGGAGGGTGACATCGCCCCAGGTGGGGTAGCTCTTGGGCCGGCTCCAGCTCGTGTCCAGGGTGGCGACGGCCCCCGAGGCCATGTCGAGGACCAGCAGGCCGCTGTCGTCCCAGGTCTGGTGAAAGAGGCCGTGGCCGATCTCGGCCTGGACGCGCACAGGGTCGCTGGCGGTGATGCGCCGCAGCAGGTCGGCCACGTGGACCGAATGATCCATCACCGCGCCGCCGCCCGAGCGCGCCAACTGGATAAAGAACCCGCCGGGCATCGAGCCCCGGTTGGTGGTGCGCAGCGCCAGGACCTGGCCCAACGCTCCGGAAGCGACCTGCTCCTGCAGCGCGCAAAAGGCGGGGCTAAAGGGACAGGGGAAGGCGGTGGCCAGGATCAGCCCGCGCGCCTCGAACGCCTCGATCATGGCGAGGGCGTCGGCGCGGGCTGTGGCCAGGGGCTTTTCCACCAGGGCGTGCACCCCCGCCTGGGCGGCCTGCAGGGCCATGCGGGCATGGTCGGCATTGGCGGAGGTGATGATGACGGCGTCCGCCTGGGCCAGCAGCTCGGCGCTGCTGCGCACCCACTGGCCGCCGTGGGCCTCCGCCGCCCGACGGGCGCGCTCGGGCTGCTCCTCGTCCAGCACGCCCAGCCAGGCGATGTCGGTGCGGGCGGCCAGGCAGGCCAGATAGCTATGGGCGTGCATGTGGGACAGGCTCCAGACTCCAATGCGCATGGCTGCCTCCTCTCTACAAGCTGACCGTGCGGCCTGTGGCCGCCGACTCCAGGGCCGCCAGCCCCACCCGCAGCGCCGCCAACGCCTCGGCGGGCGCGATCAGGGGCGTCTCTTGGCCTTGAATGACCCGGCAAAAGTGACGGAGCTGGGCGACGTAGGGGCTATCCACGGTGAAGGTGGTCGGGATCTGGATGGCGGGCGCCGGTCCGGGCTGGCGCAGGTGCACCTGCAGGGCCGTATCCCGATCGCTATCGTAGGCCAGCAGCCCGGCGTCGGCGGCGATCTCGCCATGGGTGCGAAAGCCCGATGCCGCCACCATCGAGCTCTCTACATGGGCGATGGCGCCGCTGGCCAGGCGCAGGGTGGTGAGGGCATAGTCGGGGGCCGACTGGCCGCCCCGCGAGATGGCCCGGCAGGTGACCCGCTGGGCGGGGCCGCAGGCCCACAGCAGCCAATCGAAATCGTGGACGCCCATCTCCAGCAGCGCCCCGCCGCTCATGGCCAGGTCGGCGCGCCAGCCGATGGGGGCGGCGTCGGTCTCGCGAGACATGCGAATCACGGCGGGCTGCCCGATGGCGCCCTCCAGGATCAGATCGCGCAGCCGACGAAAGGCGGGAAAAAAGCGCACCACATGGCCCACCAACAGGTGTACGCGGGCATCGTGGGCCGCCCGGATGATCGCCTCAGCCTGCTCCAGGGTGCGGGCCAGGGGCTTTTCACAGATCAGATGCTTGCCCCCGCGGGCCAGGGCCAGGGCCGGCTCGGCGTGCAGCGAGTTGGGCGTGCAGATGATGGCGGCGTCGATATCGGGCGCTTTGGCGAGCTCCTGCAGCGTGGCGCAGGGGCGGGCGCCNNATGGGCGGCCAGGGCAGCAGCGCTGGCGGGCGTGCGGCTCCACACGGCCACGACCTCCGCCTCGGCGATCTGGGCGGCGCAGGCGGCATGTCGGGCGCCGATGTGCCCTGCGCCCACGATCGCCAACCGCACCGGTGTGTCGGCTCCTGTCATGGCTCACACTCCTTGTCTCTGCGGCCTCTGCGTGGCCGGCATCGCCAGGGTCATCGCGAGGCGTCTTCTCCCTTGTCTACCAGGAACACCAGCTCGCTCTCGTATTCGCGCTCAATCACGCGCCACTCTCGCTCTGCCACGAGCTCGGCGAACCGGGCGCGATAGTTGGCGGGCATGCCGCGATCGCGCCGCCCGCCCAGGCTCTGGAGAGGGAACGAGACCACCAGATGCCGGGCGCGCACCTCGGCCAGCAGGCGGGCCCCAGCGGCGCGGTCGAGCTGCTCCAGGCAGGGGATCGTCTTGAGCAACAGCGCGACGTCGGCGGCGGTCTCGGGCGTGCGGGCGCTCAGATCCATCGTCTCGGCCTGGCCGCAGACGCCCAGCAAAGGCAGCGCCTGCTGCAGAAAGGCCGCCAGATCGGTATAGATGTCATAGGCCAGATAGCGGGCGCCGGGCGCCAGGGGCATCCACGGGATGGCCAGCGGGTTCAGGCCGCAGGCCAGGTCCAGCACCGAGGCCACCGGCGCCAGGTCAGCCAGCACCTCGCCGTAGAAGCGCGCCAGGATGGGCAACCGCTCGCGGCTCGATTGGTGGGCGGCCAACGCCTCACGGCAGACCTGCTGGACGAGCGCCGGGTCACCCTGGGCGCCCTGCAGCGCCGCCAGCCAGCGCCCGTAGGGAGGGCGATCCTGGGCGTATACGGCGCCCACCTGATGCAGCCTGCGACGCGCGCTCTTGAGGGCCTCGCGGGCGTTGCGGCGGATGGCCAGCTCCTCGCCGGCGATGCGCTCCACCAGCTCGGGGCAGATGTGGGCGTACCTGGCTCCCTGGCGCACCTGGGCCGCCAGCGCCCGCGCGGCCTCCTGGTCGGCCATGGCTACTCTGCCTCGGCGCCGGCGATCACCAGGATGTACTCGCCCCGCGCGCCCTGCTCGTCCACCTGGGCCAGCAGCTCGGAGAGGCTGCCGCGCGCCACATCCTCATACAACTTGGTCAAGTCGTTGGCCAGGGCGGCGCGTCGGTCGCCAAAGACGGCCAGGGCATCGCGCAGCGAGGCCGCCAGCCGGTGCGGGCTCTCGTAGTAGATCAGGGTATAGGGCGAGCCTCGATCGGCCTCGTAGAAGCGTTGCCGCGCCGCCGCCTTGCGCGGGGTAAAGCCCCGAAAGGTAAAGCTATGGGTGGGCAACCCAGAGAGCACCAGGGCCATGACGAAGGCCGCCGGGCCCGGGATCATGGTGAGGGGCAGCCCCTCCTCGATGGCGCGGCGCACCACCACAAACCCCGGATCGGCGATGCCCGGCGTGCCCGCCGTGGTGACGCAGGCCACCGATTGCCCCGCCTTGACCAGGCCGACGATCTGCTCCAGCGCTCGCTCCTGGTTGTGCTCGTAGAACGAGATGAGCGGCTTCTTGAGGCCGTGATGCTGGAGCAGGCGGCCGGTCTTGCGCGTGTCCTCCGCCGCGACCACATCCACCTGCCGCAGCGTCTCCAGGGCGCGCAGCGAGATGTCGGCCAGGTTGCCGATGGGCGTGGCCACCAGATAGATGGTCGCGGGCGTGGGCTCGCTCACGGGATCACTCCGCTCCGCCGGCCGCTGGCCGCTGCCAGCAAAGGATCGGGTCTCTGGCGGCGCGCACCTCGTCCAGCCGCCGCAGGGGCGCGCTCTGGGGCGCGTCATGCAGCAGATCGGGTTGCTCCCGCGCCTCCCGGGCGATGCGCACCATCGCCTCGGCGAACTGATCCAGCGTCTGTCTGGATTCCGTCTCCGTCGGCTCGATCATCAGGGCCTCGTGCACGATCAGCGGAAAGTAGTTGGTGGGCGGGTGAAAGCCATAGTCGATGAGGCGCTTGGCGATATCCAGGGCGCGCACATCAGGAGCGTCCTCCAGATGCCCCTGCAGCACGAACTCGTGCATGCACACCCGCGGGTAGGGCAGGGGATAGACCTGGCGAAGGATCGCCTGCAGATAGTTGGCGTTCAGCACGGCGGCCATGCTGCTCTCGCGCAAGCCCTGGGCGCCCAACATGCGGATGTAGGCATAGGCGCGCACCATGATGGCAAAGTGCCCGTAGAACGACTTGACCCGCCCGATGGAACGCTCCGGCATGACGAACCGGTAGAGAGCCTCGCCTTCGGCGCCGTTGTCGCGGCTCACGATGGGGCCCGGCAGGTAGGCGGCCAGAGTGGGCGCGGCGCCCACAGGCCCCGAGCCGGGGCCCCCGCCGCCGTGGGGCGTGGAGAAGGTCTTGTGCAGGTTATAGTGCAGCACGTCGAAGCCCAGGTCGCCCGGCTTGACGATGCCCATCAGGGCGTTGAAATTGGCGCCATCGCCGTAGACCAGGCCGCCCGCCGCGTGCACCAGGCGGCAGACCTCGACGACGTTCTCGTCGAACAGGCCCAGGGTGTTGGGGTTGGTGAGCATGATTCCCGCCAGGCGCTCGTTCAGGTGCAGCCTCAAGCCCTCCAGATCCACATTGCCCCGGGCGTCGGAGCGCACCTCGACGGCCTGCATGCCCACCATGCTGGTGGAGGCAGGGTTGGTGCCGTGGGCCGAATCGGGGATCAGCATGATCTGGCGCTGCTCGTCGCCCCGGTCCCGGTGATAGTTGCGGATCATCAGGATGCCCGTCAGCTCACCCTGGGCGCCGGCCGCCGGCTGCAGGCTCACCGCCGCAAAGCCGCCCAGCTCGGCCAGGAAGCACTGCAGCCCGTGCATCAGGGCCAGGTTCCCCTGCACCGTCTCGACGGGCTGGTAGGGATGGGTCTCCACCAGGCCGCTGATGCGGGCCGCGTCCTCGTTCACCTTGGGGTTGTACTTCATGGTGCAGGAGCCCAGAGGATACATGCCCGTATCTACGCCATAGTTCAGCTGCGAGAGGCGTACAAAGTGGCGCACCAGGTCCACCTCGCTCACCTCGGGCAGGTCCAGGTCTTCGCGCAGCAGGTGGGCGGGCGGCAACGGGCTGGCAGGCACGTCCAGCGCGGGCAGATGGGCGCCGCAACGCCCTGGGGCGCTCAGTTCATAGATGACCGGCTCCATCAGTTCGCCACCTCCGCCAGGGCTTGTACCAACCGATCAATCTGGGCCACAGGGTTCATCTCGGTGACGCACAAGAGCATCTCGTTCTCGCGCGCCGGATCCACACTGGCCAGGTCCAGGCCGCCAACGATGCCGTGCCGCTCCAGCAGGCGCCGGTTGATCTCGCGCGCGGGAACAGGGCAGCGCACGACGAACTCCTTGAAGAAGGGTTGCCCATCATCCACGGCAAAGCCCGGCAGTGCCGCGATGGCCCGCGCGGCATAGTGGGCGCGGTGGTAGCAGAGTTGGGCCACCTGCATCAGGCCGCACTTGCCCAGGGCGCTCAGGTACACCGCCGCAGCCAGCACGTTGAGGCCCTGGTTCGTGCAGATGTTGGAGGTAGCCTTCTCGCGGCGGATGTGCTGCTCGCGGGTGGAGAGGGTGAGCACATAGCCCCTGCGCCCCTGGACGTCCACCGTCTCGCCCACCAGGCGGCCCGACATGCGCCGGACGTGGGCCATGCGGCAGGCGAAAAAGCCCAGGTAGGGGCCGCCGAACTGGAGCCCGATGCCCAGGGGTTGACCCTCGCCCACGACGATGTCGGCGCCAAAGGCGCCGGGTGCGCGCAGCATCCCCAGGGAGATGGGGTCGCAGGCCACCACGAGCAGAGCGCCCTTGGCGTGCAGGCGCTCGGCCAGGCCGCTCAGGTCCACGATGCGCCCGTAGAAATCGGGCGTCTGCACGATCAGGCAGGCCGTATCCGGCCCGACGCGCTCGACAAGGCTGTCCAGCGTAACGCCGGGGGTCTCGTCGCCGGCGATGACCAGATCCATGGCCTGGGTGTAGGTGCGCACCACCTGGCGGTGCTCGGGGTGGATGTCGGGGGAGAGCAGGACCTCGCGGCGACGGCCTCGGGCCACAGAGACCGCCATGATGGCTGCCTCGGCCATGGCCGTAGCGCCGTCATAGTGAGAGGCGTTGCTGACCTCCATGTCCGTCAGGCGGCAGATCATGGTCTGGTATTCAAAAATGGTTTGCAGCGTGCCCTGGCTGATCTCGGGCTGATAGGGCGTATAGGCGGTATAGAACTCGGAGCGCGACGTGATGTGCCGCACAACGCTGGGCACAAAGTGGCGATAGGCCCCGGCCCCCAGAAAGCAGGGCGCGCCTGCGAGATCCAAGTTGCGGGCCGCCAGCTCGTGCAGCTCGGCCAACAGCTCTGGCTCCGAGAGGGGCGCCGGCAGCACGAGCTCGGGAAAGCGGTGCTCCTGCGGCACGGCAGCGAACAGGTCGCGCACCGACGGGCTGCCGATGCGCTCGAGCATGGCGCGCCGCTCGGCCTCGGTGTGGGGGATGTAGGACATGCCTACTCTTCCTGCGCAGCCACAAAGGCGCGATAGGCCTCGGCGTCCATCAGCGCCGCCAGCTCGCCGGGATCGGCGATGCGGATGCGCACGAACCAGCCATCGCCATAGGGATCGTCGTTGACGAACTCGGGGGCCTCTTCCAGGCTGGCGTTGACCTCGACGATCTCGCCTGCCACCGGCAAAAAGACGTCGGAGGCAGCCTTGACGGATTCGACCACGGCAAAGGGTTCGCCCTGGCCGAAGGACTGGCCCACCTCAGGCAACTCGACATAAACGACATCGGTTAGCTCTTGCTGGGCAAAGTCACTGATGCCGATGGTGGCCAGATCGCCCTCCACGCGAATCCACTCGTGGCTCTCGGCGTAACGGCAATCGGGCGCAAGCTCAAAGGCCATGTTGCGAACTCCTTTCGGTCAGCGGCGATAGGATGGCGTGTAAAAGGGACGCTTGACGATGCGAGCGGCCCTAGCGCGGCCCCGGATGAGGATGCCGATCTCGGTCCCCACCGCGGCCCGGTCGGCAGGCACGTAGGCCATGCCCAGGAACTTGTCCAGGGTGGGGGCATAGAGGCCACTGGTGACGTGGCCGCAGGCGACCCCCTCGATCTCGACGGCCATGCCGTGGCGCGGAACGCTACGTTCCGTCATCTCGAACCCGACCAGCGAGCGGCTCGAGCCCTCCAGGCGCTCCTTGAGGAGGGCGTCGCGCCCGACAAAGGGGCCCTTCTTCAGGGCGACGGCCCAGCCGAGCCCGGCCTCCAGCGGCGTGATGTCGGGCGCCAGCTCGTGGCCGTACAGGGGCATGCAGGGCTCAAAGCGCAGCGAATCGCGGGCGGCCAGCCCGATGGGCAGAAGGCCCAGCGGCTCCCCGGCGGCCAGCATCGCGCGCCACACCGGCACGGCGTCCTCGGCGCTCAGGTACAGCTCAAAGCCGTCCTCGCCGGTGTAGCCGGTGCGCCCGACGATGGCGGTGGCGCTGGCCACCTGGGCCTCGGCGACCTTGTGGTAGCCCAGCTCGTCCAGGGGCAGGGGGGTCAGCGGTTGCAGCGCCTCCTGGGCCCGGGGCCCTTGCAGCGCCAACATGCAGGTGCGCCCCGAGAGGTCCTCGATGGCGACGTCCCTGCCGACGGCCTGGTACTCGAACCAGCGCAGGTCCTTGTCACAGTTGGCGGCATTGACCACCACCAGGTAGCGCCCCGGCAGATGGTAGATAAAGGTGTCGTCTACCAGGCCGCCATCGGCGTAGCATAGGGGCGCATAGCCGGCATCGCCCTCGCGGATGCGAGCGATGTTGGCGGTGGCCAGGTACTGCAGAAAGGCCAGCGCGTCGGGGCCAGAGACCATCACCTGTCCCATGTGAGAGAGGTCGAACAGACCCAGGGCCTGGCGCACCCGCAGGTGCTCGGCGATGGGCCCCTCCTCGTAGCTGACGGGCATCTCCCACCCGGCGAACTCGGTCATCCTGGCGCCCAAGGCCAGGTGCTCATCGTATAGCGGTGTGCGTTTGCTCATGGCTTACCTCGAAAACCGATTCGGGCGATAACTCGCGCCAAGCCGCCAAGGCGCAGGAAAAACCCTCTACTCCTCATACCTGTGCGTCTCTGCGCGAGACATCATCTCAACCGTGCCGGAACTCCACGCCAGGCCGAAGCCGCAGAGAACGCGTTACGTCTTCTTCCTTTGCGGCTCTGCGCGAGATACCATCCACCCGTTCACAGAGCCAGCGTCCGCAACAGGGCTGCGATCTCGCCCTCGGCCTCATCGGGCGTCAGCCGGCGCGGATAGTTGTACAGCGGCCCGCTGGGGCGCTCGTTGTAGTAGGGGCGGTTGCAGTCCGGGCAGCCTGCCGTGCGAAAGGCGTCGCCGCCCGCCAGCCAGAGCGCCAGGGCCTCGGCGGTGGCGCCGTAATCCACCAGGCGCCCCCCCTCAAAGCGCCACGCCTCGATGGCGCCCAACCCTTCCTTCAGCAGCCAGAGCCCCGCCTGGATGCGACGATAGCTCTCCAGCGGCGGGGGCTGGGCCCCGGCCAGCCGCGTCCCACGCACCGGCGTGAACGCAAAGAGCCCAAGAGTAAGGCCCAAGCGCAGCAGCGCCTGGGCCGTGTTCAGTAGTTCCTCCTCGGTCTCTCCCAATCCGGCGATCAGGTGAGTGCCGAGGCGTCCGGGGAAACGTCCGGCGCCGGCCTGCAGCAGCGCCCAGGTGCGTTCCCGCGAGCCTCCCTTGGTGCGCGCATAGACCTGCGGCGTGGCAGCGTCCAGGGCGATGGTCACCCGCTGGGCGCCGGCCGCCAGCAGGGCTTCGATCTCCTCCAGATCGTGGGCCGCGATAGAGACGCAGATGGGCAGGTCCGCCGCCTGGGCCAGCGCCGCGACCGCCTGACGGGCGGAGGCATGGCTGCCGGCCCCGTGGGTCACCTGGAAGCAGGCGCGCCCGATCTCGCCCCGGGCGTGGGCCTCGGCGATGGCCTGAGCCACCCGTTGCGCGTCGAAGGGCGGCCAGGCCACCCGTGACAGGCGATCGGCGGCGGCCTCGCTGCTGCGGGCCTGGGCGCAAAAGGCGCAATCGGCGACGCAGCGTTCCCCCAGCATGAGGTACGCCGTGGTAGGCGCTGCATCCAGCGCGCCGGGGCAGAGGCCCAGCACGGCAGCGCTCCCGCTAGAGACGCGCCAGGCGGCGCAGGCGGCCGCGGCCCCGGCGGGCTGCGTCGAACCGATCGCCGTCTCTTGGACGTCTCTCTCCTGGCGGCTCAGTACAGGGCGCAACACTCATCCCCCCAGGTAACGGTCAACTCGGCGGCCTGAGCGGCGCGCTCCGCCGCCCGGGTCGGGTTCACGATCAGGTTCAGGCCGCAGGCCACGGCCATCTCGTCGAGTTGTTGGCGGTAGCGGCCGTGGGGCCGCATGCAGCCCAAGTACAGCCCGGCTTCGGGCAGGAGGCAGCGGGCCTCGGCCAGCAGATCCGCCACCTGATCCAGAGGAGGCGGCGGGCAATCGGCATAGCGGGTGCCGGGCGTGGGGATGAACACGATCAGGATCACCCGTTCCACACCCTCGGCGGCGAGGGCCCGCAGCGCAGCGCCCTCGCCCCGGATCTGGCCGCCGTGCAGCCCGATGGTCACATGGGGCACCACGGGGGCCATGCCGCGCAGAGTGCGCAGCGTCCGGATGTAATCGTCCAGCGTGACGTCCAGCCCATAGACCTGGCGGGCCGTCTCGGCGTCGCCCACGATATCGAACGAGATCACATCCACATAGGGGCGCAGCGGCGCCAGATCCTGGCCCTCGACCAGGCCCAGGTGCCAGTTGAGCCGCCGGCCGGGCCGCAGGCGGGCGATGGCCTCCAGGTGGCCGCCCACGGGGACGCGGCCCCGGGCATCGCAGCCCCCCGAGATGAGCAGGCTGCGGGCTCCATCTGGCTGGGCCTCCCAGATCGGCTGCATGTGCGCCAGATAGTGGCCGCCGCAGTGGGCGCAATCCAGGGCGCAGCTTTGGCCCGTGACGCTGATGGGCACCGTGGCGGTGGGGCGCACGAACCCGATGGTGGGGGCATGGTACGCCGTGCGTACGCGCCATGCTTCGGCGTGGGCCGGCGACGAGCTAGCAAGTCGGTTCAGGGCGAGTCCTGCTGCCATATCGCCGAGAGTATAGCCGAATGGTTAGGGCCGGTCAAAGCTCCCGGCAGACGGCGTGCCAGATCGGCGAGGCGACGCGGCCCTGCAATCTCTCTTGTTTGTGCTTTCTGGCCTTGCTTTCTGCCATTCGGCCGTCTATACTGGACGCGTTGAACGGCTGGATAGGCAGCTCCATGGGGAGCTCGCTGCGCGAGCGTCTGCGCCCTGTGTGCAGAAACGCATCTAGAAGGAACTGGGAAATGGCGAAAAAGCGTGCGACATCGGCCTCTCGATTGGTCATTCTACTTGCCCTGGTAGGTCTGCTCCTCTCGCTGGGGCCTGCGCAGCTTGCGGCAGAGGGGGGCAGCGCCCTCGGCGACGCCGCCACGCAGCGCGACCTATCCGCATGGGGCCGCACGCCCCAGCCCGTGCCTGCCGAGGTGCGTGAGCTGTTCGGTGACGGCCTCACAGCCGAGGAATTTGTCGCTCTGACGGGCTACACGCCCCACGCCGTAGAGGGCCTGGCGGATCAGGACGTCCTGGTCATCATCGAGCTCGAGAACCAGCCGGTCGCGGCGGTGTATGCCGAGCGGCAAGCACAGGGCGGTACCGCGGCCATGGCCGATCTGGAGGCCTACGGTGAGTCCCTGGCGACGGCCCAGGACGCGCTGCTGGTCCGCGCTGGCATCGCGGCCGACCAGGTGATCTCCCACTACACCACCGTGTACAACGGCATCCAGGTGAAGTTGCCCCTCAGCCGCATCGCCGAGATCGCGGCCCTGCCTGGGGTCAAGAGCGTGCACCGCGCCCCGATTCACACGCCCGCCCTGGGTGCCAGCACGGGCATCATCGGCGCGCCTGCTGTGTGGGGAGACCTACACCTGCGCGGCGAGGGCGTGATCATCGCTATCATCGACACCGGCATAGACTATAACCATGCCGCCTTGGGCGGCAGCGGTAACCCGGCCGACTATGCGGCGAACGATCCCGCTATCGTCGAGATGGGGACGTTTCCGACGGCCAAGGTGATCGCCGGCTATGACTTTGCCGGAACGCTGTACGATGGCGATTGCAGCGCGGCGGACGAGCTGGCCGGCATCTGCTCGACCACGCCCAGCCCCGACGATGACCCGCTGGATGAGAACGGCCACGGCACCCATGTGGCTTCGATCGCGGCCGGCGTCATGGCGGGCAGCGTGATGACGGGCACGGCCCCCATGGCGCAGCTGGTGGCCCTCAAGATCTTTGGCGCCGACGGCACCACCGCGCTCGCGGTAGATGCGCTGGAGTGGGCCACGCAAAAGTACCTGGCCGAAGGCTGGCCCCATGTGATCAACATGTCCCTGGGCTCACCCTTTGGCACCGCGGATGCCAACGATCCCGATGTCTTGGCCGCCAACAATGCCGCCGCGGCGGGCATCATCGTGGTGGCCTCGGCGGGCAACGCCGGCGATACGGACTATATCACCGGATCGCCGGGGTCGGCCAGCAAGGTGCTCTCGGTGGCGGCCAGCACGACCGGTTTCAGCACCGGCCCCACGGTGGCCATCTCCGGCACGAGCTATGTCACCCAGACCAACATCGTGTACACGACGAGCGGCTTTGACGGGGACTCGGGGCGCTTTACAGAGACGATCACAGCGCCGCTCACCTATGTGGGCACCCTGCCTGGGGCGCCCAACAACCAGATGTGCGGCACCACCGGCATTGCGCCGGGCGCCCTGACCGGCCAGGTCGCGCTCATCAGCCGCGGCGGCTGCAACTTTACCGCCAAGGTGAACTATGCTGCGACGCTGGGCGCCGTGGCTGCACTGATCTACAACAACGAGGCCGGCACCATCACGATGATCGGCGATCCGGTGAACATCCCCGCTGCATCGCTGCAGCAGGAGCAGGGAGAGAACCTGATTCCGGCCAGTGGGCAGACCGTGATCATAAGCTCTCAGAGTGAAGTCACGGCGGTGCCGGATCCCCACACGTCGGCGGACACGATCGCCCCCTTTAGCTCCCGCGGCCCGCGCGGCTATGACGCGGCCATCAAGCCAGAGGTAGCGGCCCCCGGCGCGGCGATCTTTGCCGCCGAGATGGGCACGGGCACTGGCGGCGTGGGCTTGAGCGGCACTTCGATGGCGGCGCCCCATGTGGCCGGCGTGGCCGCCCTGGTCAAGCAAGCTCGGCCCGACTGGACGCCCGAAGAGATCAAGGCCGCCATCATGAACACGGCCGTGCCTCTGGCGGACTATGCGGTAATCCCGCGGGCCGGCAACGGTCGCGTGAACTCCTTCAACGCAGCCACCACCGAGGTGCTGGCCATCGCCGACCCCGATCTGGTGAGCCTGAACTGGGGTGTGGTGAGCAGCAATGACGACATCGTCACCCTGACGGGCTCGATCAATCTCTACAACAAGAGCGACGATGCGGTCACCTACGAGGCCGACATCATGCTGCAGAATGGATCGGCCACCGCCGGCGTGATGGACATGGCAGTCACCTCAGGCCCGATCCCCGTGGCGCCGGGCGGAAGCGCGCCCGTGGAGGTCACCATCCATCTGGACATGAGCGCTGTCGAGTTCGACTACTTGCAGCACGAAGGCTACTTTGGCCAGGTGACCTTCTCCCCGGGCGTCGCGCCTGGGTCGGCGGGTGAGTATGATCCCCAAGTCCTGACCGTGCCGTTCTACTTTGCGCCCAAGCCTTATGCCAGCCTGGATCTCGACGTGGCGGGCGATATCGTGCATCCGGTGAGCGACAGCGCCACCATCACGCTGACCCACACAGGTCCCACGACCTCCATGCTATGGGCGTATCCCGCCCTGTACGCCTCTGCGGCGCCCAACCCGGCCGTCGAGCCGATGGCCAGCATGCGCCTCTTTGGCCTGGACTATGGCTGGACCGATGGGGTCTATGGCGACGTCATCTCGCTGGCCATTGACTCCTGGGGGCCGTGGCATGTGCCGCAGTCCTTCTTCGCCGAGTATGATGTGTACATCGACTCGGACCAGGATGGCTCGTGGGACTATGCGAATTTCAACATCAACTGGGGTTGGTTCGATGGATCGGACCACACCAACGAGTGGATCATCGTGCAGGTAGATCTGAGCTCTGGCATGTTCTATCTTGGCAGCCCGTGGATGATCTACACTGACTTTAACAACTCGGTGATGGAGTGGTACCTGCCCGCCGAATGGCAGGACCTCACGGGCGGCGATACCAAGTTCTACTATGGCGTGCAGAGCTGGGACCCCTATGGTCGGGCGGAAAGCTCTGCCTTAGGCAGCTATGACTATGCGGACTGGCCCTACCTCTGGTGGTGGACGGGGAGCCCGTCGCCCGCCGCGCCTGTGCAGTACTTTACGGTCATGGCGGGCAACAAGGCCGGGTACGATCTCGCGAACCCCGTCGGGTTCATGATCGTGGACTTTAACGGGAACCCGAACAACGATGACGGCGCCCAGGCCTACCTGGCCCAGATCAACCCGTACTGGAGTCAGCTACTGCTGCCGATCTCTCGCGATGGTCAGTAACGCCGAGCCGTCGCGTGCTCCTACCTGCTGAAGGCAGGCAGCCCAGGTGATGCACCCGGCCCGAGCAACGCCAGCAAGGCCCCTCCCGCAGGCGCGGGAGGGGCCTTGCTGGCCCCTCCGTGGTGCGGCGGGTTGACAGCTCTCGCCCGCCCGTGCTATGTTGCCGCTCGACAGACGGATCGTGCCATCATCCAATGCGTCGCACGAGGAGCGCCCATGCCGCACCAACCGTTTCACTATCGCAGCGCCGAGGACCTGGTTCGCGAGGCGGCTGAGCTTGGCCTGGACCTGCCCTTCGCCGAGGACCCGGCCCCGCTGGCCCGCCCCGTCGCCATCGGCGATTGCGTGGCGCCCAACTCGCTGGCCGTGCAGCCGATGGAGGGCTGCGACGGCACTCCCGACGGGCGCCCCGACACCCTCACCACCCGGCGCTACCTGCGGTTCGCCGCCGGAGGCGCGGGCCTGCTCTGGTTCGAGGCCACGGCCATCACGCCAGAGGCGCGGGCCAACCCGCGTCAGTTGTTGCTGGTGGCCGAGACCGCGCCCGCCTTTGCCCGTCTGCGCGAGACGGCGCTCTCGGAGGCGCGTCGCATCAACGGCCGCGCCTTTCGTCCCTTTACCGTGATCCAGCTGGCCCACTCGGGGCGCTACAGCCGCCCGGTGGATCGGCCCGCGCCCATCATCGCCCACCACGACGGCTTGCTGGACCAGGCCCTGGGCCTGCCGCCCGATTATCCCCTGATCGGCGACGACGAGCTGGACCGCCTGCAGGATCGCTACGTAGCGGCGGCCCGGATGGCCGTGGCTTGTGGCTTTGATGGGCTGGATATCAAGAGCTGCCATCGTTACCTGATCTCCGAGCTGCTGGCGGCCCACACCCGGCCGGGCAAGTACGGCGGCTCCTTTGAGAACCGCACGCGCTTCCTGCTGGAGACGGTGCGCCGCGTGCGCGCCGAGGTCCCCGGCGCGCGCATCACCCTGCGCCTCAACGTCTACGATGGGCACCCCTATCCCTGGGGGTGGGGCGTGGATCGCGATGACCCTGGCCGCCCGGACCTGTCCGAGCCGTTGCGGCTGATCGGGCTCCTGCAGGAGGCGGGCGTCGCTCTCATCAACGTCACCGCCGGCAATCCGTACTACACGCCTCACATCAACCGACCGTTTGACCAAAATGTGCTGGGCGGCTACACACCCGAGGAGCACCCTCTGGTGGGCGTGGCGCGCCTCCTGGATCTGGCGCGACAGGTCAAGGCCGCCTTTCCGAGCCTGGTGGTGCTGGGCTCGGGCTACTCGTGGCTGCGCCAGTACGCCGGGCAGGTTGCCGCGGGCGTATTGGCCCAGGGGTGGGCCGATATCGTCGGTTGGGGTCGGGGCGCCTTTGCCTACCCCGACCTGGCGCGCGACCTGCTGCAGAAGGGTGCCCTGGATCCGGCGCGCACCTGCATCGCCTGCAGCCGCTGCACCCAGATCATGCGCGATCACGGCCGCGCCGGCTGCGTGCCCTTTGACAGGGAGGTGTACGCGCCCATCTTCCGGGCCGGACGCCAGGCCGCCAGGCAAGGGGGCTGAGGTGGGCGCCTCCGAGCGGATGATGGCAGGCTGGCAGTCGCAGGCCGACCTGGGCCGCGAGACGGCCGTCATCGTGCCCGTGTACTTTGGCGCCAGGACGGCGGATGCCATGGTGGAGCGCCTGCTGCGCATCACCCTCATGGACCTGCATCACTACCTGCCCCTGGAGCAGGTGTGGGCCGTGGTGGATGGCGACCCGCGCAGCGCGGCCATCCTGCGGCGGGTCACCCAGGGGATCGAGGCGGAGGCGACCAGAGCGGGGCGCCCGGGGGCTGTGCAGGTGCTCTCGCTGCCGGAGAACCGAGGCAAGTTGGGCGCCATGGCCGCAGCGATGCGGGCCGCCCTGGCGGAACAGCCACACGTGCGGTGGCTGGCGGTGATGGACAACGACGCCGACCACATGGCCTCGGTGCTGCCCCAGCTCGTCCGGGCGGCGCGTTTCCTCGCCGACGTCTACGGCCACGACCGGGTGATAGCCATCGGCGCGCGGGCCAGCCGCACCAGGCCGATGGGCTGGGTGCGGGGCGAGCTGGAGCTCCTGCTGGACCAGCTCACCGTAGATGCGCTGCAGTACGCCCTGGCGCGGGAGGGTCGCGCTCTGGACCTGAGCCAATGCCAGAGCGGGGCAACGCCTGATCTCTCCAGCGGCTTCAAAGTGTATGGGCGCGCTCTGGCCCAAGCGCTGTTTGCGGGCAACGAGCCCAACTATGCGACTCTCTCCCCGGCCGACTACTACCGCTACGGCCCCGAGACGGTGACCATCGTGGAGACGATCCTGGCCGGCGGCGTCCTGGGCGAGATCCGGCGGCCCACCTGGGATGGCCAGCCCGCCACCTCCTTTGGCGAATTCGCCGTGATCGAGATGTACGGCGAGCTGCTGGCGTGGGTGTGGGCCCGGTTGGGCATCCCCGCCGCGGCGGCGGCCCAGATGTTCGAAAACCATCGGCGCGGGCTGGGCCTGGGGACGGCCCTGGAGGGCGCCGATCTGCTGCGCCGGCTGCGAGCCCATGCCCTCGGGCGCCTGGCGGCGGGCGGCCACGAGCCAGCCCCCCCGGAGCGCCCCCTTCTGCCCTTCGTCTAGCTGCCGAGCCGGGCCCCTGCCCAAACCTCGCCCTGGGGCGCAGCCGCGCCCCCACGGGAGCCGCCGCCGACGCCATTCGGCGCGCCAGCCTGTTGCCCGCGGCCGAGGCCGGTGCTATAATGCGCCAAATCCCGAAGGGATCTTCTAAACGTTGTGCCTGTCAGCGTAGTACCTTATTGAGGGATTCACGATGGCCAAGGAAAGTCAGCCGGGGGATGGCGTCAGCATAGATGTCTCGCGCCTGCTGGAGGACGGCATCGCGCTGGCGCGTCAGGGCGAACGACGTGAAGCGCAGGCCGTGTTTCGACGCGTCATCCAGACGGCACCTGAGCTGGAGGATGGCTGGCTCTGGATGGCCTGGCTCTCAGAGACGCGGGAGCAGGGCCTGGGCTACCTGCGCGAGGGTCTCCACTTTGCGCCCCAGAGCGACCGTCTGCCGGAGGCCATCGCCTGGGTAGAGACCCACAAACCCGCCGCGCCCCAGGCTGCGGCGCCCGGCGCCGGCGCAGCGACCCCGGATAGTCAGGAGCGCCGCGCGCCTCGGCCAGCGCGCAAACGACCCTCCCGCCGGCGCACAGCACCGCGACGAGAGGCCGCCGCCGAGCGCCCCGAGAAGCGCCCCCCATCCGCCCGGATGGCGGCGTTCAAGGCCCGCGCGGGCGGCATCCTGGCGGCGCTGCGCGGCGTGGGCGTCACAGCCTTTAGCCTGGGCGCCATGGCTTTGCTGCTGCTGCTGGGTTACTGGGCCCTGACGAGTCGCGCCGAGGGGAGGGCGCCGGTGGTATCGGCATTGGTGCTGCCGACCCCCGTGCTGGATGCTACCCCCACGCCCGGCATCGAGCAGTTGACGAGCCCGCTGTGGGCCAAGGTCGAGATCGCGGCGGCCCAGGAGGACTGGGACTCGGCCGTCGCCGCCCTGGAGCAGATCCGCGCCATGGACGCCGGCAACTCGGATGCGCGCGTGCGCCTCTCGCAGGTGCTCTATGCGCGCGCCCAGCGGTCCATCAAGGCCAACGAGCTGGAGGCGGCCAAGCGCGATCTCGATCGGGCCATCCGTCTCGATGCCGATAGCCGCTACCTGCAATCAGCGCGGCAGGATGTGGAGCTGTACCGCGATGCCGTTGAGGCCTATCTGGAGCAAGATTGGGCCCGGGCCGTGTTCCTTCTGACGCAGGTGCACAGCAACACCCCCGACTTTCGCGACACTACGGCGATGCTGGGCCAGGCCCACTGCAACCTGGCGGAACAGCAGCTCGAGGCTGACAACCTCGATGAGGCTCTGGCGCAGGCCCAGCGTTGCCAGGAGATCCTGGCGGGCGACGCCGCTGCCTCCGAGATGGTGCGCAAGGTGATGGAGACGATCAAGCCTCCGCGGCGCATCGAGGTATCCCTCTCCACCTTCCGCGCCATCGTGTACGAGGACAACCAGCCTATCCGCGAATTCCAGATCTGCCACGGCCGCCCCAGCCACCCGACCAAGACCGGGCGGTTCGTCGTCCAGAGCAAGCTGGAGATGGCCTATGCCTCCACGTGGGACCTGGACATGCCCAAGTGGCTGGGCATCTACTGGGCCGGGGGCACCGAGAACGGTTTCCACGCCCTGCCCATCCTCTCCAGCGGCGCCACCCTCTGGGCCGGCTCCCTGGGCACGCGCTGCTCCTTCGGCTGCATCGTGTTGGGCACTCAAGAGGCGGCCTGGCTGTACGATTGGGCCGAGATCGGGACCGTCGTCATCATCGAGCGCTAGGGCGAGCCTGGCGAACATCGCGCCGGAGGGAGCGCCGGCATTCCCGGGCGCTCCCCGAACCGGACTAAACAAGATATCAAGGGAAAGCGAGAGAGATTATGACAGGCCAGATGGCGGGGCCAAACATCAGCTGGCTCGATGAAGAGCTGCGTCGCGAAAAAGCGATCGTCGAGGAGCTGCGCGATACGATCGATCAGCAACAGGTCACCCTGGTTGACCAGGCGCAACGCATACTGAACCTGGAGGACCGTCTCACCAGGTTGCAGAACCAGCTCCAGACGGTGCCCGAGATCCGGCAGACGGTGCAGAATACCCGCGACGAGATCGTGGCCATGATGGGCGATCTCAGGCAGGACGTGCAGAAGCAGGAGACCGAGGCCATCCGGAGTCGCCAGGCGGAACGCGAGAAGGACTCGCGCGCGCTGCAAGAGATCCGCCTGGAGCTGGATCGCCTGGCGCCGCTGGAGCAGGGCATCGCAGTGGTGCAGGCCGAGGACCGGCGCATTAACGAGAACCTCTTGCGTCTGCAGCAGCAGTTCGAGACCCTGGGCCGGTTTGTGCCCCAGAGCGAGGAGGGGCGCCGTCAGTTGGCTGACGCCATCGCCAAGCAAGAGGTGAGCATCCAGCAGACGGCCGACGAGGTTGAGGAGCTCAAGGCCTCGCGCGCCAGCGCCGTTCAGCGAATCCTTGCCTTGGAAGTGGGGGTCAACAAGCTCGGCCAGCAGCTCGCCGAGCTGCAGGCCATGCGTCAGGAGATCACGGCGCAGCAGCAAGAGATGATCGAGCGCCAGCGCCGTGTGGATCGCGAGCGCTCGCAGATGCTGGCCGAGTGGGGGCGCCGGCTGGACGGCTTTGGCCACCAGATCGAGACGTGGGCCGATCAACTGCGCTTCTTTGTGGACCAGCATGAGAAGAACCGTCGCGTCCTGCGCGACGTGCAGACCCTGGCCCAGGACCTCAGCCAGCAGCAAGATCGTCTGCGCCAGCTCCAGCACATCGCCGAGGAACAGCTGCGGCGAGAGCTGCGCGAGGGGCGCGCCGAGAACGACCAGCGTTGGGCGCAAGAGCTGGAGCGGCGCGAGCAGGCCAGGCGCGAGCGCGATCAACAGGAGGAGCAGCAAGACCAGCGTCTGGTGAACCTCGAGGAGAGCCTGCAGGACGTGACGCAGGCGCTGCGCGCCCTGGAGGGCCGTCTGCGGGAGATACATCAACGCCTTGACGCCGACGGGGCGCGGAGCAACGAGATGATGCGCAAGGTGGCGCAGGCGGCCGCCAAGGAGTTCCAGTCCTTCATGGACACCTTTGCCGAGACCTACGGCATACAGGAGTAGGCAGCTTGTTCGTCATCGGCACGGCCGGCCACGTGGACCACGGCAAGTCCACCCTCGTGCAGGCGATCTCGGGCATCAACCCGGACCGTCTGCGAGAGGAACAGGAGCGCGAGATGACCATAGACCTGGGCTTTGCCTGGGTCACGTTGCCCAGCGGGCGCGAGGTCAGCATCGTGGATGTGCCCGGCCACGAGGACCTGATCAAGAACATGCTGGCTGGCGTGGGGGGTATCGACCTGGCCATGCTCGTCGTCGCCGCCGACGAGTCGGTGATGCCCCAGACCCGGGAACACCTGGCGATCCTGGATCTGCTCCAGATCCCCAAGGGGCTCATCGCCCTCACCAAGGCCGATCTGGCGGAGGATCGGGATTGGCTCGATCTGGTGAGCGAGGAGGTGCGCGAGGCGGTGGCCGGAACCGTGTTGGCCGAGGCGCCCATCGTGCCCGTCTCTGCGGTGACGGGCCAGGGTCTGCACGAACTGCTGCAGACCCTGGATGACCTGCTGACCGAGGCGACGCCCCGCGCCGACTTGGGCAATCCGCGGCTGCCCATCGATCGCGCCTTTACCATCAGCGGCTTTGGCACCATCGTTACCGGCACTCTGATGGGCGGGCATCTGCAGGTGGGGGACACGGTGGAGATCATGCCGGGCAGGCGGACGGCCCGTATCCGCGGCCTGCAGAGCCACCAAACCAAGATCGAGCGGGCCGAGCCCGGCTCGCGGGTGGCCGTCAACCTCACCGGGGTGGATGTGGATCAGTTGCGCCGCGGTCAGGTGCTGGCCCAGCCGGGCGCCCTGCAGGCCACACGTTTGGTGGACGTGGAGCTTCGCATGGTGGCCGACGCCCCCTGGCCGGTGGAGCACGGCATGGTGGTGGAGCTGTTCACGGGCGCCGCGGCCGTCCTGGCGCGCGTGCGCCTGCTGGATGACGACGCGCTGTTGCCCGGCGAGACAGGCTGGGCCCAGCTGCGCCTGCGGGAGCCCATCGCCGCTGGCCGCTATGACCGCTTTATCATCCGGCTGCCCTCTCCGAGCATCACCCTGGGCGGCGGCAGGATCGTCGAGCCGCAGCCATTGCGGCGCCACAGACGACACGACGGGCGGGTGCTCGAACGCCTGGCGGCCTTGGCCCAGGGCACCCCGGACGCCGTGCTGCTGGCCCTGCTGGAGGAGCGCGGCCCGATGATGGCCCGCGAGCTGGTGCGCCAGAGCCATCTCCCCGCCGCCTGGACCCAGCCGGCGCTGGAGGCGTTGCTGCGAGAGGGGCGCATCCTCGCCCTGGGCGACGCGGCGGAGGGGACGGAGCGCCTCGCGGAGCGGGCAGGGCTGCTCCTCACGGCCGGCGCCTGGCAGAGGCTTGTGGAGAGGGCCACCGACCTGCTACAGCGCTACCATGCCCAGAATCGCCTGCGCGGCGGCATGCCCCGCGAGGAGCTCAAGAGCCGCCTGGGCATCGAGGGCGACCTGGGGAACCAGATATTGCAGCGCGCCAGCGCCCAGGGCATCCTGCGGGTCACGGGCGATGCGGTGGCGCTGGCGCGGCACGATGTGCAGCTGAGCCGGGCCGAGGAGCAGGCCATCGCCGCGGTGCTGGCCCGCTTCGATGCCGCGCCCTTTGCCCCGCCGGCCTATCAGGAGGTCGAGGAGGCCCTTGGGCCCGAGCTGGCCCAGCACCTGCTGGAGACGGGCCGCCTGGTGCGCATCAGCGATGCGGTGGTGTTCACACCGCCCGCCCTGGACGAGATGCTGGCCCGCCTGCGCGCCCACCTGGAGGCCCACAGCGCCGTCACCGTCGCCGAGGTGCGCGACTTGTTCGGCACCAGCCGCAAGTACGCTGTGGCGTTCCTGGAGGAGACGGATCGGCGAAGGATCACCAAGCGCGTGGGCGATGCGCGCGTGCTGCGCTGAGCACCGGCGTCCATTCCTGTGACCCTGCATCTGAGGGAGGTACGCGAGGAGATGACGGAGCGCAAGATCGAGTTCACCGTGGATGAGCACCTCGCCCGGCGGCTGCGCGCCCGCGCGGCGGACCTGCAGAAGAACCTGGAGGATCACGCCCGGCAGCAGTTGGTCGAGTGGCTGGGTGATTGGGGGCTGACCTTTGCCGTGCACGTGGTCAAGTCGGGCGAGAGCCTAGCCCTCATCTCGCGCCAGTACTATGGCGACACGAGCAAGGTGGCCATGATCGCGGCGTATAACGAGATCGAGAACCCGAATCTCATCCGGGTCGGGCAGGTATTGCGCCTCCCGGAGGCGAGCTCCGTGGCCCCCGAGGAGCCGCAGCCCGTGGAGCCGCTGCCCAAGGGCGAATCGCCCTATATCTATGGCGTGCACGATCGGGGCGCGGAGCAGATCATGGCGGCGGCAGGGCGCAAGGGCTGGGTGCTGGTGACCGAGGCCCTGGGCGCCAACCGCAACGATTGGAGCAGCCAATCCTACAAGGATCTGGCCGATAACGGCTTTGGCGTGATCGTGCGGCTGAACAACGGCTATGGCCACAGCGGCACGCTGCCGCCCTCCTCGCAGTATGCGGATTTCGCCGTGCGCTGCGGCAACTTTGTGGAGCGCTCCGATGGCTGCCACATCTGGATCATCGGCAACGAGCCCAACCTGGCCGTGGAGCGTCCCGGCGGGCCGGCCAACGGCGAGGTGATCACCCCGGCCAAGTACGCCCAGGCGTTTCTGGCCTGCCGCAAGGAGATCCGACGGCGGCCCGGCCACGCCAACGACCAGGTCGTGATGGCAGCGGTGGGCCCGTGGAACATTCAGACGATCTACTCCGAGAACCCCAGCGGCGATTGGATCGTCTACTTTCAGCAGGTGCTCCAGCGTCTCGACGATCAGGTGGACGGCATCGCCCTGCACACCTACGCCCGCGATCCGAACCCGGCCAATATCACCAGCGAAGCCAAGATGGATCCTCCCTATCACCATCGCCGCAAGATGTTCCGCACCTACATCGATTATATGGAGGCGATCCCGGCATCGCAGCGGCATCTCCCGGTGTACATCACCGAGACCAACCAGAACAGCAGTTGGGAGGACGTGAATCGGGGCTGGATCCAGGCGGCCTATGCCGAGATCAACCGCTGGAACAGCGACGCGAGCCGGCAGCCGATTCGGGCGCTGCTGCTGTTTCGTTGGGAGAACCACGCAGGCGAGGTGTGGCACATCTCGGGCAAGAACCAGGTCCTGGCCGATCTGGGCCAGGCGCTGCAGAAAGGGTATCGCTGGTATCGCTAGCGAAGGGAGACGGCCATGGGATGGCTCAACAGAGTCAGGGGCCTGCTGGGGCGCCATGAGGCGCTGCCGCCCGCCGTTGCTGCGGAGAGGGTTGGCCTGCTGGACCGCGTGAGGGCGACGGACGAGACGCCCATCAAGTCGCCGCCGATGCAGATCGATGGGCGCGTCATGTCGGCCAGCGAGTTCGTGGCCTACATCGAGGGGCTGGAGATGCCCGAGCCGCTGCCCACGCGCTTCTTTCTGCACCACACCTGGAAGCCCACCCGGGAGAGCTGGCGCGGCCACAGCACGATCCTGGCCATGAAGCGCTACTATGAGCAGCAGCTCTGGCGCGATGCCCAGGGCCGCCTGCGCGAAGGCTGGACCGAGGGGCCGCACCTGTTCGTGGCCGACGACGGCATCTGGCTCTTCTCCGATATCCGCTTTGACGGGGTGGGGGTCTATGGCCACAACTACCGCACGCGGCACCTGGAGATGGTGGGCGACTATGACAACGAGCTCCCCTCGGGGGCGACGCTGCGCAACACCATCGTGGCCCTGGGAGTGCTCCACGAGAAGCTGGGGCTGGATATCCGCAACCTCTGCTTCCATCGCGACTACTCCTCCAAGTCGTGCCCTGGCTGGGCCGTGCAGAAGGAGTGGATCATCCCGCATGTGGAGCGCTGGATCCAGGAATACCGCGCAGCGCGGCGCCCCCGGCCACATCCGGAGGACGAGCTCTCCTCGCTGCGCGCCAGCCTGCGCAAGCTGGCCGCCGATTTGCTGGTGGATGTGGACTTGCAATCGCCCCTGACCCTGGCGGCCGGGGAGCGGGGCCTGCTGGGGCCGCTGAGCCGCCAGATCCCCATCGAGATCGACGAGCAGGGCTATGTGGTGCAATTCTTCGCCGAGGCCCTGCTGGCCCCGGCCAATCGCGCTGACGAAGTGCTCTCGCTGGGCGAGTTCGAGCGCGCCTGCCGTGAGGAAGAGCCCGAGCCCACGCCCGAGACCGGCGAGGCAGAGCCGGGCGGCAGCGAGGAGCCGGATGTGCCTCTCGAGCAGGCGCTGGACGCGATGCGGGATACACCGCTTCAGGAGCGCCCCGTCAAGGCGCCGCCCTTCGATCCCTACCAGTTTACGGGGCGCATCCGCTAGGCGCCTCGCCGCAGCGATAGCCAAAGAGGGGTGGGCCCGCGGGCCCACCCCTCTCGTATTGCATCGCCAGCCGTTGGGCCCTCAGCCCCTGCGCTTGCCGTGCAGGAGCGTCTGCACAAAGGCCGTCAGGCAGCCCTGGCCGAGATCGGGGCTGCCCGGGTTCGCCGGGTCGCCCGGATCCACGGGCGGAGGGCTGACCTGGTTCTCCAGGGCGCGCAGGGCGTCGGCGCGCCCGCTGCCCTGGGTGTGGGCGTGCTCTCCCAGGTCAATAGCCGTCTCCATCAACCTGGCCTTGACCTGGGCGGGCGTCAGGTCCGGCTCCTTTTCCAGGAGCAGGGCGCACAGGCCCGCCGCCACCGGCGTGGCCATGCTGGTGCCCGAGGCCTCGGCATAGTAGGCATCCAGGGGCGTGCCCATGGTGGTGCCCTTGGCGCGGGCCGCCGCGATCAGGTGCCCTGGCAGCACGATGTCGGGCTTGACGCGCCCATCCGCCGTGGGCCCCCGCGAGGAGAAGCTGGCCACGACGTCTTGATCGGTGGAGGCGCCCACGGTGATGGCCAGCCGCGAGGCCCCCGGCGACCCAATGGTCCGGTTGGCGGGGCCATCGTTGCCCGCCGCCACACAGACGATGACGCCGGCGGACATGGCCGCGTCGCACATCTCCGAGAGGGCATCCAGCCCGTCGCCGGGGCCCGGCCCCCCCAGTGAGAGGGAGATGATGTGGACGTTCTGATCCACGGCCCAGTCGATCCCGGCCATAACATCGCTCATCATGCCCTGGCCGTTGCGGTGCAGCACCTTGGCCGCATAGATGGTGGCCGCCGGGGCGACGCCGCGATAGCGCCCGCCGCTGGCAGCGCCCGAGCCGGCGGCGATGCTGGCGCAATGGGTGCCATGCCCGTTCTCGTCCACGACGCCTTCGCCCACCCAATCCGCCATGTCGGCGATGCGCCCCTGAAAGTCGGGATGCTCCGGGTCTATGCCCGTATCTACGATGGCGATGCGGATCCCTTGGCCGCCCCAACCCAGGTTGTGCGCCAGGGGGACCTGGATGATGGGCATGGCGGAATCGAGCAACGCCTGCACCGGCAGGTCCTGATAGATGCGGACGATCTCGGAATCGTCCTCCAGCGTCTCGATGGCGCGGGGGGTGGCGTGCATGTGCACAAAGGGCTGCAGGCGATAGTTGTAGCTTTCGCGGACGCCGGGCGGGGGCAGCCCCTTGTTGCGCAGGATGCGGCGGTCCGGCCTGTAGCGCACGATGATGGGCACCTGCTCATCGGCGGATACGTGCCCCAGGCTCTGCGCTAGTCCGTTGCACAGCTTGGCTCCATGGCTCATGCTCGCTCAGCCTCCCAACGCCCGAAGGATCGAATCGCGCTCAACTTGTGTCACCCAGCGCCGCCGGGTGAGGGTCAGGGCGACGGCGCCACTGCAACGCACGCTCACCGAGTTGGTCAGGCGAAAGGCGTGCTTCACCTGGCAACCCAGCTCCGATAGCATCTCGCGGCGCTCGGCCACATCGCCCGTGACGCGAACAATCAGAGAGAAGGTCTGTCGCGGGTTGTCCTTCCATTCTGCTCGCAGGTTCGAGTCTACTTTGGCCATGGCATGGCTCCTCATGGGTATAGCTCTGGCCGGTGATATGCAGAGATGATAAATGCAGGGCGGGGCTGCGTCAAGCGGCCCAGGCGCGAGCCCGCGGCGCCGCTTGGGGAGGTGGGCGAACACGAGGTTCGCCCCTACGGGATGGGGCGTGGCGTCGCGTCCACAGGATGGCCTGTTGCCTATGGGTTGACACCGTTTGGCTCGTCTTTGCCCAGGGTGCGCGGCGCCGCTTGGGGAGGTGGG
>DCTX01000005.1 GCA_002329325.1 Anaerolineales bacterium UBA1429 | reverse complement strand
GTTGAGGCTATCGTACAGACAGGTCGCCAGCGAGACGCGCTCGCCCAGGGCCAGTTGGCGCATGTCCTGCTGAAGCCAGGTGATGTCCAGGCGCGTGTCCACTTCGTTCCGAGCCTCCTGCTCCTTGCGGCGAGCCTCGGCCAACATGTGGGGCGAGCCGTCCACGCCCAGCACGCGCCAGCCCTGGCGGGCCATGGCCAGGGCCACGGTGCCCGTGCCGCAGGCAAGCTCCAGCAGCGTGCCCCGCGCCACGGGGTGGCGCTCCAGCAGCGCCTCCAGGTACGGCAGCATCTGCAGGCTGAAGCTGATCTGCCCGGAAACATCATAGATCCGCGCATAGCGGTCGTAGATCGTCAAGGGCCCTCCCTGAGAGCATGATGCCGGGATTATAGCGGCCTCGCCGGGCAACCGTCAACCGGCGAGGCGTGCGCGGCGACGGGGCAGCGTTGACCCGAGGGCCACTTCTGGCTAGACTGCCTCCGTATCGGTCATGATCGGACCCGCGGCCACGCGGCCGCGCAAGGGGGCAGCCATGCGTTCCGACGCCACCACCGTAGACGAGTACCTGAACGAGCTACCCGAAGAGCGGCCGNNCCGCCATGGCCGCCGTGCGCCAGGTGATCCTGGCCCACCTGCCCCAGGGTTACGAGGAGGCGATGAACTGGGGCATGATCAGCTACCAGGTGCCCCTGGCGACCTATCCCGACACGTATAACGGCCAGCCCTTGCTGTATGCGGCCCTGGCCTCGCAGAAGAACTATATGTCCCTCTACCTGAGCGGCATCTATGCCGATGAGGCAGCGCGCCACTCCTTCGAGGCGGCCTACCGCGCCACGGGCAAGCGGCTGGACGCGGGCAAGTCGTGCGTCCGCTTTCGCAAGCTCGACGACCTGCCGCTGGCGTTGATCAGCGAGACCATCGCGGCCATGGATCCCAAGGCGTTCATAGCCCTGGCCCGCGCCGCTCGCGCCTCACGGCGCGGCTGAGCCAACGTCGGCCACTTGTCCCGCAAGGGGGTTGTGGCTATCCTCTGGGCGCGAGGCGAGCATCCCGTCGCCCTCACCCCCACGNNGCCCTCACCCCCACGGGCGTAGCGCCAATACGAGGCCATCTGCGCCCCCTCTCCCGCAAGCGGGAGAGGGGGATGGGGGATGAGGGCCATGTGAGGTGCGCCGGGGTCGCCCTCACCCCCACGGGCGTAGCGTCAATACGCGCGCGTCTGCGCCCCCTCTCCCGCAAGCGGGAGAGGGGGAGGGGGGTGAGGGCTATCCAAGATGCGCCGGGGTGAGGGCCATGCGAGACGCACCGGGGTGAGGGCCATGCGAGGTAAGTGCAAGTGCGGAAATCCCGAGTATCACCTGCGCGACGCCGTATGCGCACATCCTTAGGGATGCAGGCGACCGCTCGCCACTTGCGGCGACACATAACGCCTGCCGAGACGAGGCTTTGGGAGCGACTGCGAGGCAGGCAGATCGCCGGCGTCAAGTTCAGGCGCCAGCATGCCATAGGCGGCTGCATCCTGGACTTCTACTGCCCGGCGGCAAGGCTGGCCATCGAGGTGGACGGGCCGGTACACATGCAGCAGCGCACGGCTGACGCCGCCCGCGACGCGCTCCTCGCCGCCAAGGGGATCCGCGTCCTGCGTCTCAGCAACGATGACGTGTTCCTGCGCCTGGAGGAGACCACGCAACGGATCGCCACCATTGTACGAGAGAGCCAAGACGAGCAGACGCCATCCCGTCGCCCTCACCCCCACGGGCGTAGCGTCAATACGCGCGCGTCTGCGCCCCCTATCCCGCTCGCGGGAGAAAGGGATGGGGGGTGAGGGCCATGCAAGGTCCGCCGGGGTCGCCTTCACCCCCACGGGCGTTGCGCCAATACGCGCGCATCTGCGCCCCCTCTCCCGCCAGTGGGAGAAAGGGATGGGGGAATGGGGGCCACGTCGAGACGTGTCGGGGTCGCCCTCACCCCCACGGGCGTAGCGTCAGTACGCGCGCATCTGCGCCCCCTCTCCCGCAAGCGGGAGAAAGGGGGAGGGAGGGGTGAGGGCTATCCAAGATGCGCCGGGGTGAGGGCTGTCACCCACAAACTGCACAGAACAGGAGCCAATATGCAGAAGACCAACGCAGCGCGACGTTCCGTGGTCGCCGGGTTCAACGGCGCCGTCGCCACCAGCCAGCCCCTGGCGGCCCAGGCGGGGCTGCGCATGTTGCTGGCGGGCGGCAACGCCATTGACGCCGCCCTGGCCACCGCCGCGACCCTCAACGTGGTCGAGCCCATGAGCACCGGCATGGGCGGCGATGCCTTTGTCCTGGTGTACTGGGCCAAGGAGCGCCGCGTGTACGCCCTCAACGCCAGCGGCCGCGCCCCCTATGCCGCTACGCCGGAGGCCTATGCGGCCCGCGGGCTGGACGCCGTCCCCCAGCGGGGTATCCTGGCGGTGACCGTGCCGGGCGCCCCCGCCGGCTGGGCCGACCTGGCTGCCCGCTTTGGCCGGCTGGGGCTGGATCGCGCCCTGCAGCCCGCCATCGCCTATGCCGAGCAGGGCTTTCCCGTCTCCGAGTACATCGGCAACCTGTGGGGACGCGCCACCGAGCGGCTCCAGGGCCACCCGGAGACGGCGCGGGTCTACCTGCCAGGGGGCCGCCCGCTGCGGCCCGGCCAGCGCTTCGCCAACCCCGACCTGGGCCGCAGCCTGCGCCTGCTGGCCGAGCAGGGCCCCGACGTCCTTTACCGGGGCGAGATCGCCCATGCCATCGTAGCCGCATCGGACGCGCTGGGGGGACTGCTGACGCTGCAAGACCTGGCCGACCACACCTCCACGTGGGTGGAGCCGATCTCGACGGACTATCGCGGCTATCGCGTGTGGGAGTGCCCGCCCAACGGCCAGGGCATCGCCGCGCTGCTGGCCCTCAACATCCTGCAGGGCTACGATCTGGCGAGTATGGGCTTTGCCAACGCCGACGCGCTGCACCTCAAGATGGAGGCCATCAAGCTGGCCATGACCGACGCCGCCCGCTACGTGGCCGATCCCGAGCTGGCCGACGTGCCCGTCCAGGGTCTGCTCTCCGAGGCGTATGCGCGCCAGCGCCGGGGCGAGATCCGCCTGGACCAGGCCATCGCCCTGCCCCAGCCGGGGCAGCCACCGCGCTCCTCGGACACCGTCTACCTGGCGGCGGTGGACGGCGAGGGCAACGCCTGCTCCTTCATCAACAGCCTGTACATGGGCTTTGGCTCGGGCATCACCGCGCCGGGCACGGGCATCCTGCTGCAGAACCGGGGCGCCCTGTTCACCCTGGACCCGAGCCACCCCAACTGCATCGCGCCCCACAAGCGCCCCTATCACACCATCATCCCGGCCCTGGCCACCCGCGAAGGCGACCTAGCCCTCTGCTTTGGCGTGATGGGCGGCTTTGTGCAGCCTCAGGGCCATGTGCAGGTGCTCAGCAACATCGTGGATCACGGCATGGGGCCGCAGCAGGCCCTGGACGCACCCCGCTTTGTGCACCAGAGCGGCAACCTGTTCCACATGGAGCCCTACTTCCCGCCCGAGGTGTACCCCGACCTGCGGGGGCGGGGCCACCAGATCCCCGATGTGGAGGGCTACTATGGCGGGGGGCAGGTGATCCAGGTGGATCCCGAGAGCGGCGCGCTGCTGGCCGGGGCCGAGCCCCGCAACGACGGCGCCGCCGTCGCCTTCTGATAGGCAGAAAGGCTCGCGCCGGGGGCACAGCCTACCCGGCGCACAGCCTGGTGCGATACAAGATCTTGTATAGCGTGAGGAGAGTCAGCATGAGCAAGACGATTCGGGTAGGTGTGATCGGGACGGGGGGCATCGCCACGGCGCAGCACATCCCCGGCTATCAGGCGCTGGAGGGCGTCGAAATCGCGGCCTTGTGCGACGTGGTGCCCGGCCGGGCCGCCGCCGTGGCCGAGGGCGTGCCCGGTGCGCGCCCCTATGTAGACTATCGCGAGATGCTGGCCAAGGAGAGCCTGGACGCCGTCTCGGTGACCACGCCCAACTTTGCCCATCGAGACGCCACCATCGCGGCCCTGCAGGCGGGCTGCCATGTGCTCTGCGAAAAGCCCATCGCCATGAACCTGGCCCAGGGCCGCGAGATGGTGGCGGCGGCCCGCAAGGCTGGCAAGCTGCTCCAGGTGGGCCTCCACATGCGCTTTGAGACCGAGTCGCAGACCCTGCGCCGCCATGTGATGGCCGGCGACCTGGGCGAGATCTACTACGGCGAGGCCACGTACATGCGGCGGCGGGGCATCCCCACCTGGGGCGTGTTCACCCAGAGCCGTTTTCAGGGCGGCGGCGCGCTCATAGACATCGGCGTCCATGCCCTGGATCGCGCCCTGTGGCTGATGGGCAACCCCAAGCCGACGACGGTGCTGGGCGCCACCTATGCCCACTTTGGCAAGCGCACCGACGTGGCCGCCCCCCGCGGCCTGTGGGACGTGGACAAGTTCGACGTGGACGACATGGGCGTGGCGCTGATCCGCTTCGCCAACGGGGCGAGCCTGATCCTGCGGGCCTGCTGGGCGGCCCACATCGAGGGCAATGATGTGGGGACGCGGATCCTGGGCACCCACGGCGGGGCATCCCTCTCGCCGCTACGCATCTACCGAGACCTGCACGGCGACATGGTAGACATCGCGCCCAGTGGGCTGGTGGAGGTGCGCGGTCACCATGTGGAGATCGCCCACTTTATCGCCTGCGTGCGCGGCGAGGCCCAGTGCATCGTCGAGCCGGAGCAGGTGCTCGACGTTCAGGCCATCCTGGACGCCATCTACGAATCGGCACGCACCGGCGGCGAAGTGCGCCTGGACGCATAGGAGCCACCCACCGCAGCATCCATGAAAGGCAGGACTGCATGCCCCAACCCAACATCCTGATCGTGATGACCGACCATCAGCGGGCCGATACGGTCCTGCCGGGCCACCCGGCCCGCACGCCCCATGTGGACGCCCTGGCGCGCCAGGGCGTCACCTTTACCAACTCCTTTTGCCCCTCGCCCCACTGCTGCCCCTCGCGGGCCACCTTCTTCAGCGGGCTCTATCCCTCGGGCCACGGCGTGTGGAACAACATCTGCAACCCCCAGGCCCTGAGCCGGGGGCTCAAGCCGGGCGTGCGCCTCTGGAGCGAGGACCTGGCGGCGGCGGGCTATGATCTGCGCTACGCCGGCAAGTGGCACGTCAGCGTCGAGGAGTCGCCCTGCGACCGCGGCTGGCGCGAGCACTTTGTCTCAGCAGGGGCGGGCACCTTCCACGGCGTCGAGTGGGAGCACTATCGGCAGTTGGCAGAGGAGCCCGAACCCGAGGAGCGGGGCGAGGGCGAGATCCTGCGCCCCGGCTATGGGCCGTACCGGCTATATGGCGCGCTGGAGGCCGACCCCGCCTCTCACGACGAGATCGTCGTGCGCGAGGCGCTGGCCGCCCTGGAGGAGCTGGGCCAGAGCGACCAGCCCTGGTGCCTCTACGTGGGGCTCATCGGGCCCCACGACCCCTACCTCGTCCCCCAGCGGTACCTCGATCTGTACGACCTGGAGGACGTGCCCCTGCCGCCCAGCTATGGCGACGAGCTGACCGACAAGCCGGGGATCTACCAGCGCATGCGCGAGATGCGCTTCGGTCAACTCAGCAGCACCGAGGTGCGCCAGGCGATCCGCCACTTCTGGGCCTACTGCACCTACCTGGACGACCTGACGGGCCAGGTGCTGGCCGCCCTGGAGGCCACCGGCCAGGCCGACGATACGCTCGTGCTCTACTGCGCCGACCATGGCGACTATGTGGGGGACCATGGCCTGTTCGCTAAGGGGATCCCCTGCTTTCGTGGCGCCTACCACGTGCCCGCCGTGGTGCGCTGGCCCGCCGGGGTGCAACAGCCCGGTCGCGCGGTGGACGCCCTCGTGTCGCTGGCCGATTGGGCGCCCACCTTCATGGAGCTGGCCGGCGTCGCAGCAGAGCGGCCCATGGCGGGCCGCAGCCTGCTGCCGTTCCTGGCGGGCGAGGAGCCCGAGGGCTGGCGCGAGGCCGTGTTTACTCAGTGCAACGGCGTAGAGTTGTACTATACCCAGCGCTCGGTCATGACCCGCGATTGGAAGTACGTCTTCAATGGCTTTGATCGCGACGAGCTGTACGACCTGCGCCATGACCCAGACGAGCTGCGCAACCTGGCCGCCGATCCGGCCTACGGGCCGGTGGTGCGAGAGATGTGCGGACGTCTGTGGGCCTTTGCGGCGGAGCAGGGCGATACGGCCATCAATCCCTATATCACCGTTGGCCTGGCACCCTACGGCCCCGCCGAGGCGTTCCGGGCGGGGCGATAGGGGGAGGCAAGCACTGTGAGCGCGGGGGACGAGGTCCGCACCCAGGTCCAGGCCGTCCGCGACGGGTTTCGCTTTGGGAACACGTTCGTGTACACTTGGCGCTGGTTTGGCCTGCCCTGGCCGGGGCAGGGCCACGTCAAGAGCATCGCCTTTGGCCTGTGCGGGGGCATGTGCTTCGCGGCCCTGGACTATCGGGCCGCGGGGGCGCCTGTGCCCGAGCAGAGCGAGCCGCCCCCCTGGGGGACGCCGCTGCAGCGCTACCTGATGCGCCGCCAATGGGATAGCTGGCGCTGGCTGGCCGTGCCGCTGCGCACCCTCTACTGGATGGCCCTGAGCGAACGCCAGGTGGCGTGGCGCACCGTGGCCCACGAGCTGCCGCGCGTCCTGGCCGGTTTGGGGGCAGGGGAGCCCCAGGTGCTGCTGCTCTTGCGGGCCACCGGCCTCGACCCGACCCGGAACCACCAGGTAGTGGCCACCGGCTGTCGGCGCGAGGGCCAGGACGGCCCCGTAACCCTGTTTTTGTACGACCCCAACCATGCG
Source organism: Anaerolineales bacterium UBA1429 (assembly GCA_002329325.1). Taxonomy (GTDB): domain Bacteria; phylum Chloroflexota; class Anaerolineae; order UBA1429; family UBA1429; genus UBA1429. Next base: position 29,716 of record DCTX01000005.1, on the reverse strand, counting down.
GGGTGCGAGGTCGCCCTGCGAGTGGATCCCAGCGGGGCCGCGAGTCCGCCCGTGACCCAGTCCACCGGCGAGCGATTGCAGGGCTTCTTCGTGATTCCCTATCGCCCGCGCACGCCTCCGCCGCCGGACGCGTGAATCGCCAATCTACGAGGAGAGGATGCCGTACATGACGTCTGCGCGAGTCCGTGAGGCCGAGTTGTTGCGTTTCGCGAGCGAGGTGTTCATCGCGGTGGGTACGCCGCCGGAGCACGCCGCGGTGGTGGCCGATAACCTGGTGCAGGGCGAGCTGCACGGCCTGGCCAGCCACGGCGTCTCGCGCCTGCTGGAGGTTTACGCCGAGCGCCTGGCCGGCGGCGGCATCAATCTGCACCCCGACATTCAGGTGGTGCGGCGCGACCGGGGCTGCGCCCTGGTGGACGGCGACGACGGCCCCGGCGCCGTGGTTGGCCGCAGGGCCATGGAGCTGGCCATCGAGCTAGCCCACGAGCACGGCTCCGGCTGGGTGGCGGTGCGCAACAGCTCTCACTATGGAGCCGCGTTCCTCTTTGCCCGCCTGGCCTTTGCCCACGACATGATCGGCTTCTCCACCACCAACACGGTGCCCCAGGTGGCCCCCACCGGAGGACGCGACAAGCTGCTGGGCACCAATCCGCTGTGCATCGCCGTGCCCGGCGGCCAGCGCGGCCCGATCATCCTGGATATGGCCACCAGCCAGACGGCGCGGGGCAAGGTGCAGGTGGCGGCCATCGATGGCAAGCCGATCCCCTTGGGCTGGGGCGTGGACAAGGACGACCGCCCCACCACCGACGCGGCCAAGGTGTGGCGGCTGTTGCCCCTGGGCGGCTACAAGGGCTATGGCCTGGCGCTGATGCTCGAGATCCTCAGCGCTGTGCTCTCTGGCGCCATGGTGGGCAATCAGGTGGGCAATATGTTCGATGCGCCGGCCGCCCATCAGGGCATCGGGCACTTTTTCGGGGCCCTGGACCTCAGCGCCTTTGGCGACCCGGCGGCCTTCCGCGAGCGGATGGATGCCCTTGTAGATTATGTCAAGAGCAGCGCGCTGGAAGCGGGCGCCGAGGAGATCCTGGTGCCCGGCGAGCCCGAGGCGCGAGCCGCTGCGACCAACCGGCGCGAGGGCATCCCCCTCTCCGAGGATGTCCAGGCCATCATGCTGCGGGTGGCACAGCGCTATGGCGTGCGCCCCCTAGAGACCATCGCGTAGCGGCTCAAGAGCCGCATACGTCGCGCATGGACGCCAAAACGCAGAGCCCGCGGAGATGTCTCCCGGGCTCTGCGTCTTGCCAAACGGCCTAGCGTTGTACGATGCGCACGCCCAGCGGCGGCAGCGTCATGGCGCCGGCCACGGTCTCTCCCGAGATCAGCTCCAGGCCGCCCGCGCCCAGATCCACCGACTGCGCATCGGCGGTGCCGTTCAGCAGGAAGAGGAAGCGCCCCTGCTCCGAGACGCGCTCGGTCACCTCGACGCCTGCCGGCGCCGCGATGGGGCTCTGCAGCCCAAGCGTATCAGAGAGCCAGGCGACCAGCTGCCCGGCCGTGGCGGCGTCGGGCAGGGTCCCCAGGTAGATGGCCAGCCCCTCGCCGTGCCGATGCGCCGTGATGGCGGGCTCGCCCTTGTAGTAGTCGGCGGCGTAGCGGGCCAGCGCCTCCGCGCCCTGCAGCGCCAGCACATCGGCCCAGGCGGTGCCCGCACCCTCGGCCCCGGCCCACGCGCCCTCGCCCTGCAGCGCCACCGTGCGGCCGTCTTCCAGCGAATCGTACTCCTCGACGGTCACGCCGCACAGGTCCGCCAGCAGCCCCGGCAGCTTGCGATCCACGATCACATTGTCCACATCCATGACGCCGCTGCGGCAAGTGACCACCAGCGTACCCCCGCCCGCCACATAGTCGCTCAGCCGTCGGGCCAGGTCCTCGTCCAGGATGTAGAGCAATGGCGCGATCACCAGGCGAAAGTCGCTCAGATCGGCCTCCGGCGGGACGACCTGCACGCCCAGGTTGCGCTCCCACAGCGCCCGGTAGAGCCCCTGGAAGACCGTGGGGTAGTCCAGATGGTCGTTGTGGGGCTGGTTCTGGAGGGCAAAGCGCGAGTCATAGGAGAGCAGCATCGCCACATCGCCAGCCACACGGCTGCCCTGCAGCCGCTCGCCGATGCGCTGCAGCGTGGCGCCCATAGCCTTGACCTCGTGGTACCTGCGCCCCGGGATGCCGTGGTGATCCAGGATGCCGTGCCAGTACTCCTCCGCGCCAAAGCGGGCCGTGCGCCAGCGGAAGTAGACGATGCCGTCGGCGCCGCGGGCCACGGCCTGCCAGGCCCAGAAGGGGATCTCGCCGGGGCGCGGCGTAGCGTTCACGATGGCGTTGCCCGTAGGCCCGCCCTGCTCCTCCATCACCCAGAAGGGCTTGTTCTTGAGCCCCCGCATGGTATCGTGGGCCAGCCCCCGGTTCGCCAGGTTGGGCGTCCCCCGGAAGCGGGGATAGTTGTCCCAGGTGACAAAGTCCAGGTCCTTGGCCAGGTCAAAGTAGTTGAGGATCGGGTAGCCAAAGCCCATCAGATTGTGGGTGATGGGCTGCCCGGGGGCCGCCTCTCGCAGGACCTGGATCTGCAGCCGCTGATAGTCCGCATACGCGTCCGACACAAAGCGGCGATAGTTGAGGGCCAGCGAGGGATTGTGCAGCCGGGCGGCGGCCCAGGGCAGCGGGATCTGCTCCCACGCCGTGTAGATGTGGCTCCAGAATTCGGTGCCCCAGGCGGCGTTCAGCGCGTCCAGCGAGCCGTAGCGCTGGCGCAGCCAGTGCTGAAAGGCGCGCCGGCAGCTCTCGCAATAGCAGCGCCCGCCGAACTCGTTGTCTATCTGCCAGGCGATTACGTTGGGGTTACCGGCATAGTGCTCGGCCATGGAGCGCACGATCCGTTGGCTGTGGGCGCGATAGACGTCGCTGGTGGGGCAGTAGTTGCGCCGGCTGCCGTACGTCATCGGCCGGCCGTCCTCCGTTACGAAGGAGGCCTCGGGATAGGCCTCCATGATCCAGGCCGGCGGGGCTGCCGTGGGCGTGCCCAACACCGTCTGGATGCCGTGCTCGGCCAACAACGCGATGGCGCGGTCGAGCCAGGCAAAGTGGAACTCGCCCTCGCGGGGCTCCATGCGGGTCCAGGCGAACTCGGCCATTCGCACCACGTTGAATCCCGCCTCGCGCATGAGACGGGCATCCTGGGCCCAGCGCTCCTCAGGCCAATGCTCCGGGTAATAGTCTGCACCGTAATACATAAGACGACTCTCCTGTCAGAAAGTTGTGCGCTGCGGAAGGGATAGACGCCGTCCTCACCAGCGCGTAACTCGGTACACAGCGCCATCGTTCAGTCGGGCGATCAGCTCCACGTTGGAAACCTGCATCAGATCCTCTACGTCGAACAGGTATTGGCGACCGATGCGGCCAAACCATACCAGGTACGCCTCTTCCTCAGGCCAGTGCCCTGCGAGGGCCGCCAGCGGGTCGTCCAGCTCCGGCTCATCGAGCGGTTGGCGAAGTGGACTCATCTCGCCAGCCATGTCTGTAAGGATGTAGAGCACGTCCGGGCCATTGGTATAGATCCTGGCCTCCGATCCATCGATCTGCTGTCGGACCCATTCAACCGTCTCGCTCGAGCGCCACGCGCTGCTGGCATAGCCGCCGCCGTTGCGAGCAAAGGTAATGGTAGCATCGGCTGTCGTCCGCACAAGCACACCCAGCCATATGACGACGACCGCCCCCAGGAGCAGCCTCGCGGCGCGACTGGACGCCGTCCTCACGTAAGGACCCAAGGCTCGCCGGGCCAGCATGATCAGCAACATCGTGATGGGCACATAGAGGGGCGAGAGCAGGCGATCATTGAGCGTGTCATAGGTGGTAGTGCTGGCCGTGACCACCAGCAGCGCCAGATAGAGTGCCGCGAACAGGACCAGCGAGACGGAGGCGAGCAAGTCTTCCTTGAGCCGTGGCCACCAGGTCTTGATGTGGACGCCCATGAGCAGGCCACAGACCGCCCCGAGCGAGGTGTACCCGAACGAGGGGTTGCCGATCCGCCAGGGGACGTACCACTTGAGCACGCCGCCAAACACAAGCCCGAGATTGTCTGACAACCCTTGCTCCGATGGCACCCGTGGCCCAAACCACGCACCCAAAAGCAGATAGTTCCTGGCCAGCCAGATGGAGATCGGGGCCATACTGATGGCCAGGAATGCAGCCGCGTGCCCAACACCCTTGCCGACTCGGTCGCGGTTTGCGTCCAGGATCATCAGGGCTCCCCAGGGCAAGAGCGCGAATCCGATGTACCGGGTAAGCACCGAGAGGGCCACCGCCAGCGCGGTGAGCAGCAGAGCGCGCACACTCCCTTCGGCCAGGTAGCGCTCCAGCGAAGCCAGAGCCCACAGGCTGAGGAAGATGAACAGCGTTTCGGACCATGCCATCAGACCGACGAGCAGCAAAGGGATCCCGAACAATGTCAAGATGAGCATCAGGTACAGAGGCAAGGGCATCTTGCCGACATACTTGACGGTCAGCCGCCCCGCGCTATAGATGACGCAGCCGAAAAGCAGAGCGTTCAGGACATTCGCGACCTGCAGAGGGTCTGCGTTGAGCAGGGCGCCCGTCGCCGCGAGAGCCAGGGGATAGAGTGGAGGCCACGAGACCATGTCCACGTCCTCGCTGGCGAGGATCGCCCGCGCCGCCCGAATGTACTCCGTCGAGTCGTGGGAAAGACCCAGCCCCCAGCGCTGCGTCGAGAGTGCAATGAGAGCACACCCCAAAAGCGCGGCCACCAGGCAGCCGAGCTCGACTTTCCATCTGCCGGGAGCGAAGCCCGGTCTCGGCATACCGCATCCTCCAGAACAGAGGCCTTGCTCGAGAGGCAGGCCCTGGCTGCGTCGCCCACGCCTACACGATCTTTTCCCGCACCCGGGCGCTGATGTTGTCCAGCGTCATCACCACGGCCACGATCAGGATCACGGCCACGCTCACGCTGCGCCACTGACCCAGGTTCTGGTACTGGAAGAGCAATTGGCCGATACCACCGCCGCCCACCAGACCGATGATCGTGCTCATGCGCACGTTGATATCCCAACGATAGATGGTGAACGAGATAAAGGGCGGGATGATCTGCGGGACCACGGCGTATACCACCGTCTGCAGCTCGTTGGCGCCCGTGGCGCGCACCGCCTCCAGCGGGCCGGCGTCGATCCCCTCGATCTGCTCCGAGTAGAGCTTGCCCAGCGAAGCCACCGAGTGCACCATGAGCGCCACCATGCCGGGGAAGGGCCCCAGGCGGAACCAGGTGACAAAGATCAGCGCCCAGACAAAGGGCTCGATGGAGCGGGTGGCGTTCAGGATAAAGCGAACAACGTTGTACACCAGGGGCCCCAGCGGGAAAGGATCCTGCGCGTTCTTGCGCCAGCCGATGATGGCGCCGGCGACGAATCCTGCGCCCAGGATCACGTACGGCCAGGGCGATAGGTCTCGCACAAAGATAGACCATGAGGCGGCGAATGCCACCATGGCCACCAGCGAGGCCACCGTGTAGGCCGCCAGGGCGCCCACCAGCGCCGTGACCACGACCACGGCCCAACGGGCGGCGCTCTCGCGACCGCCCTCGGCCAGGCGCCGCATCGCCTTGCCGCCCAGGAGCGCCCCCAAAAGCATCCCAGCCAGCAGCAGAATCGGCTTCAGGATGCCTCCGATGAGGGCCACGTCCAGCGAAGAGTCGGCGAGAGGCGCCAGCGCCCACGTCACCAGATTGGCGCCCAGCCAGGCCCCGCCGATGGCGCAGACAAAGCCGCTGGCGAGGCTGCCATAGGTCGTGGTGATGCGGTACATCAGGTTGCGTGCGGCGAAAAAACTCACCAGTGCCGCGATGGGGATCGAGATGATCGTCGCCATCAGCGCCAGGAAGATCGTCTCGATCATCTTCTCGATCAGGGCGCCCATCACCGGCCAGTAGGGCCGGAAGAGGCGATCCGTCATGTTGGCCATGCGGTCGGCGCGGGTAAAGACGTAGTAGAGGTTGATCTGGGTGATGCGCCAACCCAGCACCAGGGTCACCAGGCCAATGATGAGGGCCGTAAGGCCCACCTGGGTGCGATACCAGGGCTGGCGAACCTCCACCAGGGCCTGCTCCTCGATAGACACCTCCGCCACGGCGCCGGTGATCCGCTCGCCGATGGTGGTGCCCAGGGCCTCCAGCAAGAACGCCAGCGCCAGGCCGACGGGTATGCTGGCCCAGTAGAGCCAGGCTCCCCAGGATAGGGTCGCAACCTGATCCCGAAAGTAGTACACCGCTGCCGCAGGCACGTAGGCCCAGATGAGCCAATCGATCAGCAGGGCTTTGACGCGGCTATTCCAGCGCGCCCACAGTGCTTGTAGCATCTCCCCTCCTACGACACGCCGACTTCTTCAGCTTCTTCGCCATAGATCTCGCGGAAACGTGCGCGGTCGATGTCGCTGGGTTTGCCGTCAAAGATCAGGCGCCCCTCCTTGAGGGCGATGATCCGCGTGCCATAGCGGCGCGCCAGGTCAAGAAAGTGCAGGTTGCACAGCACGGTGGTGCCGTCCTCCCGGTTGATCTCCTCCAGATAGCGCAGCACGCTGTGGGAGGTGGCGGGGTCCAGCGCCGAGACCGGCTCGTCGGCGAGAATCATCTCGGGCTCCTGCATCAGGGCGCGGGCGATGCCCACGCGCTGCTGCTGCCCGCCGCTGAGCTCGTCGGCCCGGGCATGGGCCTTTTCCGCGATGCCCACCCGCCCCAGGTTCTGCATCGCCCGGGCCACTTCCTCCGGCGGAAACTGGTGCACCAGGCTCTTCCAGGGGTTGACGTACCCCAAGCGACCGGAGAGGACGTTGGTGAGCACCGTCGACCGCCGCACCAGGTTAAAGTGCTGAAAGACCATGGCGATGCGCCGGCGGATCAGGCGCAGCTCCTCGGGCGTTGCCGCCGTCACATCCATGCCGCGGTAGAGCACCTGCCCTTCCGTCGGCTCCACCAGCCGGTTGATGCAGCGCATCAGTGTGGACTTGCCCGATCCGCTCAGGCCGATGATAACCAGGAACTCGCCTTCGCGGACCGTCAGGTTCACATCCTGAAGGGCGCGCACACCCCCTTCGTAGACTTTGGTGAGATGTCTGATCTCGAGCACGGCTCTCTCCTCATGGGCGCCCCGGTAGGCTGGAAAAAGGGGAGCTCAGCCGGTCGGCTCCGACAGGCTGCGCCCCCCCCTTGAGAAGTAGCGAATCAGCCCGGACCTACTCGAGGATGTCCTCCTCCTTGAGGCCCAAACCTTCGATCATGTCGCGGATCGGGTCAAAGTTCGAGTCCTCCACCCGGGTGAAGCCCGTGATGTCGTAGAACTCGTCGTTGGCCAGCACGGCCTGGCCTTCCTCGGTCGCGGCGTAGTCAATCAGCGCCTGGGCGATCTTCTCGCGGGCATCCGCGGGGAAGCCCTTGGAGAAGCTGACCGTATCGTTGGGGATGGGGTCAGAGATCGCCAGGATGCAGACCTTGTCCATCACGTCCTGGTAGGTGCCCAGGATGCTGGTGCGAGCATCGCGAAGCCGTAGCCCACCCGCGTAAGCGCGCACGCTTCCGTCCTCTTCACGGACCTCGACGGCGCCCGCAGGCTGCGGCGGATCGCCGATGTCCCAGTCACCCTCGTCGCCCGGCGGGCTGAAGAAGGTGGTGGCGAAATCGGCCTGGCCCTCATACACGGCCGTCACGGCTTGCGGGTGACCGCCGGCAACGACACGCTCTCCCGGCTCGATGCCGACCTTGGCAAAGTAGGAGGCCGGCACAAGGTAGCCGGAGGTCGAGCTGGTGTCAGGGAAGGCCCAGCTCTTGCCCTCGAGATCCTCCAGCGACGTGATGCCGCTGTCGCACCCGACGACATACTGCGCCCAGTAAAAGCCCCAACCGTAGCGCACGGTGGCCAGCGCCACCTCGGCGCCATAGGCATCGGAAGCGAGGACATAGCCCATGGCAGGGATGAACGCCATGGCGTCGCCCTCGGCGGCACCCATCTCCTCCACCACCGCCGCATAGGTGGTCGGCACCTTGACCTCGAACTTGTAGCCGGTCTGTGCCTCGAGGAAGTCGGCGATAGCCTCGCCGCTCTCGACGATCACCGACACCTCAACCGAGGGTACAAAGTAGAGCTGAACCGGGTGAGCCTCCGTGCCGACTTCGACCTCCTGCTTGCAGCCAATGGCCAACACGGAGGTGGCCACCAGCACCAACGCGAGCAACCCCAAGAACATTCTCTTCCTCACAGGACACTCCTCCTTACTGTGGGGGCAGCTTGCCCCAATGTGGCTGATGCCCAGCCCTCGCTACGCGATCGGGCCCGCCCTGCCCACGGGCTCTGCGCCCGACCTGAGCACATGATAACGCGTCCCGCGGCATTTGTAAAGGTCTTTGAGCCCAAGTGTCGGCCCCGATGCGAGCCGTCGTTGGCGTCGAGGCGCAGCGCCGCGGGAGATCCCGGCGATGGCGCGCCGCGTGGGCCGCCGCCGCTGCGAGAGACGCTTGACATCCGCGCATCCGCCCGCTACAATTCGCCTGAAGACGATTTCAGGCGGACGCTCGCCCCTCGCGCACCGTTCGCCCAGTTGGTTGAGTGCTCTTGCCGCAGCAAAGCAGCTGCTCAGGGGGTGGCTCGTGCACTCGAGAGTCAAGATGCAGGACGTCGCCCAGGATGCGCAGGTCTCGGTAGCCACCGTCTCGCGGGTGCTGAACGGGACCCAGCGCGTAAGCGACGCCCTGCGTGCCCGCGTCATGGCCTCGGTGGAGAAGCTCGGCTATTTCCCCAACATCGTGGCCCAGAGCCTGCGCATGCACCGGAGCTTTGTGCTGGGCGTCGTCATCCCCAACATATCAAACCCGCACTTTACGGATATCGTCCGCGCCGTGGAGGATGTGGCCCTGGCCTCCGGCTATGTGATCACCGCTTGCAGCTCGGACCAGGACCTGGCCAAGGAGCAGCGCTACATGCAGGTCCTGCGCGACCGGATGGCCGATGGCGTGCTGGTATCCGTGGCCGATTCTCAGGCCAGCGATGTCAGCCCGCTCATCGACAGCGGCATGCCCGTGGTGTTGATCGACCGCCGGCTGGAGGGCGTCTCCCTGGACAGCGTGACGGTGGACACCAAGGGCGGCGCCCATGCGGCGGTGGCCTACCTCGTCGGCCGCGGCTACCGACGCATCGGCATGATCGGCGGCCCCGACGGGGTCTCCACCGCCGCCGACAAGCTGCAGGGGTACCGCCAGGCCCTGGCCGACCTGAACCTGCCCAAGGATGACAGCCTCTGCCTCCAGGGCGACTATACCGAGGCCAGCGGCTATGCGCTGGGCTGTCAGATGCTCGACATGGCCGACCGACCCGACGCTGTGCTGGTGGCGAACGGCCTCATGACCCTAGGCTTTAGCACGGCTGTCAAGCAGCGCGGCCTGCGCATCCCCCACGACATGGCCTTCATCGGCTTTGACGAGAGCCGCTGGGCGGATCTGCTGGTGCCGCCCGTCAGCCGGGTGGTGCAGCCGACGTACGAGCTGGGCCAAGTCGCCACCGAGATGCTCCTGGAGCGCCTGGAGGGCCGCTACACGGGCAAGGCGCGGCACAGGAGCCTGCCCACAAGCCTCATCATACGGGGATCATGCTGAACCACAACACGGACGAGAGGCGCCGCCAGTGGGCGCCGCCCTCGATGCCGCCAAGATCGTGCCCGTCCCTACCCTACCCAGCTCGACACAAAGGAGCCGCATGAAGATCTCGCGCGTCCAGGCAACCTACCTACCGGGCATCCCGATTGAGCCGCCACCCTTCCTCAGTGGCCCCCTTCGGGCCCGGGCCGTCATCGTACAGATCGAGACCGACACAGGCCTGGTCGGCTATGGCATGACGGGCGAGCCCCAATTCCAGTCCATCGTCGAGTTCGTCAACAACCAGGCGCGGGAGCTCTTGCTGGGCGAGGATCCCCTCCTGCACGAGCGCATCGGCTACCGGATGCTGCGCACCTACAACAACCGCTACCAGACGGGCGTCTGGAGCCAGGGGCTAAGCGCCATCGACATCGCCCTCTGGGACATCAAGGGCAAGGCGTTCGGCCTGCCGGTTTGGCGGCTGTTGGGCGGCGCCCACAGCCAGGTGCCGGCCTATGTCACCTTTGGCGAGCCCTCCTACGACCAGGAGGGCCTGGCCAAGGCCGCCGCCTACTGGGTGCAGCAGGGCTTTCGCATGCTCAAGATGGTTGTGGGCGTGCGGGGCTCGAGCGAGGGCGCCAGCGCCAGCGTGCGCGGCGGCGGCCTGGCTCAGTTTGAGAGCCTCCTGGGGCAGACGTCGGAGCCGGAGGTGGATGCGGCCCGTGTGGCCGCCGTGCGCGAGGCGGTCGGCCCTGACGTCAAGATCATGGTGGACGCCAACTACCTCCTGCCCCAGCACCAGGCGCTGCGCCTCTGCAAGCTCATCGAACCCCTGAACATCACCTGGTTCGAGGAGCCGGTGTACGGCAACGATCCGTTGCTGCTGGCCGAGCTGCGCCGCGCCACCACCATCCCCATCACCGCGGGACAGAACGAGGGCAGCCGGTATCGGCATCGCGAGTTCTTGCTGAACGGGTCGGTGGACATCCTGCAGCCCAACGTCACCTACGTAGGTGGATACACCGAAGCCGCCAAGGTGGCGGGCATGGCCCAGGCCTTCAACCTGCCTATCGCCAACGGCGGGGGCTGGCCTCTGCACAACATGCACCTCCAGGCGGGCATGGCGAACGGCTCGTTCGTCGAGTTCCACTATCGCTTCTGGCAGATCTACAAGGCCCTCATGCAGCCCTTCCCGGCGCCGGTGGACGGCTGGATCACCATGCCGGAGACGCCCGGCGTGGGCCTGGAGCCCAAGCCCGGCGCGATCGAGGCGTACAGCGTCGCCTGATGCGCCCTCCAGCGCGGGGCATTGCGGGCCGGGCCGCCCGGCATGGCGCCTCCGCGGAGGATCGGGTATGATGGCCGTGTGCCCTGGCCTGCAGAGCTCAGGGCATAGAGCGAGGCAGGATCGCCTTAGGGGAGTGCGCCGCGGCCGCCCGGCGCGTTGTCGGAACGCGCCGGGCGGTTTGTGTCCCCGGCCCGCCGGGGCTGGCGTCAGGCTCGCCGATATGCCTGTGTTGTGCAGCAGCAAGAGGGAGGCAAGCCATGACGGACCGGCAATCCCCACAGGGCGGGCGGATTCACTGGATGGACAATCTCCGCACGATCCTGATCCTGATGATCGTTCTCTACCACGTGGGGGGCGTGTATGAGGCCGCCGGCCTGTGGGGTTGGTTCTGGATCGTCGATGACCCCGCGACGATCTCCTGGGTGGGGATCGTGGGCATCCTGTTCGACATCGTGGCGATACCTACCCTCTTTTTCATCTCGGGCTATCTCGCGCCGGCATCCCTCCAGAGCAAGACGGCGTGGGCGTTCGTCACGGTCAAGCTCGCCCGGCTGATGATCCCCTGGGCCATCGCCGTGGTGACTCTGATCCCCCTCTACAAGGTGATCTTTTTGCTCTCGCGGGGCCTGCCGCAGGAGCCCTGGAGCACCTACTTTCACCTCACCAATCCCAACAGCCAGAACTGGCTCTGGTTCCTGCCCGTCGTGATGGCCTTCAACGTCCTGTACCTGCTAGCATCCCGCCTCCGGGGGCGCATCAAGCTGCCCCTGTGGGGCCTGGCGCTGGCGGCCTTTGTGCTGGCCGTCGCCTACAGCATGGCCGCGGGCGGCCTGCTGGGCTTCCGGAGCTGGACGTTGACGCCGCTGCTGGATTTCGAGAACGAGCGGCTCTTGCTCTACGTGATGGCCTTCCTCGCAGGGGCGCTCTGCTACCACCGCCGGACCTTTGCGGCCCGGCCCCAGAGCCGGACCCTCTACACCGTCCTGAGCTCGGTGGCCTGGATTCCCATCACCGTGCACATCATGGCGCGGGTCTACCCGGTCCTGTATGCCGCGGGGTTCACTGTCACGCCCCTCTTCCGGCTGGTCTGGTGGCTGAGCTTTCACGCCTCCGCCATCATCATGCTGTACCTGCTGGTTGCCTCGTTCTGGTGGTATCTGGATCGGTCGGGGCCCGTCTGGCGCTACCTGGGGCGCAATTCGTATGGGGTCTACATCATCCACGTGATCGTGATCGGGGTGTTGGGCACGTTGCTCCTCAAGGTGGCCATGCCGGCCGTGGCCAAGTACCTGGCTCTGATGGTGCTGACCTATCTGTGCAGCAACGCGCTGGTGGCGCTGGGCCGCCGAATCCTGCTCGCCGCAAAGGCGGCCGGCGGGGAGCGCCACGCCGAGCACCTGCCGGGGCCGGGCGTCTGACCGCCCGCCGCCCCGCATGAGTGGCACAGGAAGAGGCAGGGCCTGGATCGCCAGGCCCTGCCTCGCGCGCGCCCTGGTCACAAGTGGGCAGGGCGCAATCCTTCCTATCGCCCGCGGCTCATGGCCGCCTGAGCCTCTGCTACAGGTAGCGCACGATCGCCCGCATGTAGCCCATGGCCCAGGCCAGGCCGACATCGCGCCCATTCGGCTCAGGCATGTCGGGCATGTGCTCGGCCGAGATCATGCCCGTATAGCCCACCTCGCCTAGGATCTGAAAGATCTGGCGGATATCGGGGCCATCGGGGATATCCCACCAGAAGGGCGTCTCGCCCCAGATGACCCTGGTGCCGCGCATGTGCACGGTGTAGATGCGAGGCGCGAACTCGCGCAGCACGTTGTAGATGCGCCCCCCCTCCGAGTTCCAGGCGTTGCCCACGCAGAAACAGAGGCCGTTGCTGGGGCTGGGGATCGCCTCAAAGAGGCGACGGTACGCCTCCGAGCCCGCCGGCACGGTGCGGCCCCGATGCCCGCAGTAGTGGGCGGCGATCTTGATCCCGCGCTCCTCCGCCCGCGCGATCATCTCCCCATAGAGGGCCAGATAGGCGCCCCACAGCGGCTCCTCGTCGGCCGGGCTCACCGGCCTGAGCACGCCCAGGAACATGGTCAGCGTGTCCAGCCCCGCCTCGGCCAGGGCATCCATGTTCCGGGTCAGCTTGTCCAGGGTGTCGGCCGCTGCGGCCTGGCTGGCCACGGAGAACGGCGGGCGATACTGCAGTGCGCCGGTCTTCAGGCCGGCCCCCTCGACGGCGGCGATCTGCGCCTTGAGCGCCTTGGCATCCAGCACGCCGGTCTCCTGAAAGCCGGGCACCGTCGGAGCCGTCAAGACGACGTTCTCCACCCCCATGGCCCGGCAAAAGGCGATGCATCCCTCCAGAGTGCGGTCGGCGACCGATCCTGCTTGAATAGCGAGTCTCATCGGTGCTCCCTTCCTTTGCTGCTATCCTGCGAACGAGCATAGGCCCCCATACGGAACGGGCTCTCGGCGTCGCTCGATCACGCGGTGCGCGTCTGCGGGCCACAGGTGCGCGCCCCTCTAGCGCACGGATCGAACTGCACTCCCGAGTCGCCCAACGGCCATCATACAAACCATGCTACAGCGCGTCAATGCCTGGCGCGCACCCACAGCGGTGTCCGGGCGAGTATCATCGTGAGGTGACAGCGGCAGACCACGGGCGACAGGGGCGAAGACGAGCTTCGCCCCTGCTGTTCTGCATTCCCCTACCTGTTCATGCGCTCTTGCCGAGCCGCGCCCGTGTGCACCGTGTTCACCGAGTGAGACACGCGCTTGATCGGCAGGCCAGCTGTGCTCAGCACGGACGTGGCCCCATGGCAGGGCGCAGCCCCGTCTCCGGCAGCGAGCTAGTTGCTGGTGGGGCCCTCGATGATCTCCCACGTGCCCCAGATCCAGTCCAGCCCCGCCCACGGGCCCACGCTCCAGCCCGTCCCCGATGTCTGCGCCCGCCGGTCGGCTGCATCATCCTTGGTGGCAAAGTACATGCCGCTCCACCCGCCGAGAAGGCCGCCGCTGGACGAGTGGTAGCCCTTGACCTGGTGGAAATCCTCCAGACTCATCCTGCCGGAGCGCACATCCATCTCGGTCCACTGGTACCCGGGCGAAAAGTTCATGTTCACGGCGAAGCCGATCATGGCGCCCCAGCCAGAGAAACGCAGGGTGCAGCGACGGCCTGTGGTGCCATCGCTGTACACCTCTTGCAGCTCGTAGGTGACCCGCGCATAGCCATAGATCTCGCCAATGGAGAACGAGTTGATGGGCCGGATACGAAAGGTCTTGAGCCGCGGCGGCGACTCGTCTTCGGGCGAGGTATCAGCGCTCGCCTCCCCTTCGTCGGGCGCAGTAGGGGCATCGGGGCCCTCCTGGGCCGGGCGGTCGGTCTCGCCGCCATCAGGGCCAGCGCTCCCTGTGGGGTCGGGGCCCTCCCCAGCGGGCGGGTCGGCTTCCGGCCTCCCCTGGACCTGATCGGACGTATCCGCGCCGCCGGACGAGTCCTCCGTGGGTTCGGGCAAGGGATCGCATACGCAGTCCCAGCCCTGCATGCCGCCCTGGACCCCCAGGTCGGCACAGTGGGCCTGGCACGCCTCCTGCTCGCAGCGGGGCATCGCCTCGGAGACGATGTCGCGCACGGCCCTCTCGGCCTCGGCCTGCTGGTAGACATTTATCGCGCGAGACACATAGTCCGCCTGAATGGCCTCTACCTCTGCCACATACCCTTCGATGAGCGGCAGAACGCAGGTGCCGAAGGAGGGGTGCATCTCCCAACGCTCGGCATTCAGAGCCCAGCTGACCGTCGGGCCGAAACAGCCGATGCAGTCCACGGCGCAGCCCGAGTAGCCGTTGTGCTGGTCGCAGTTCTGCTGGTTGCAGTTGGCCAGCGCCTCGGCGCAGCGGTCGTGGATGCGCTGGGCCTCGGCGTCCAGGTTCAGCGCCGAGGAAGGGTCCTCGGCCAGGGCCGTGGTTGGCAGCAGAATCGCGAACAGGATGAGGCTCAGCACAAGAGCCATGGGCCTCGACAGTCGTGCTGGGGACATGATCTCGCTCCCTGGTGATTGACGGTGATGACACACTCGCGCCCTGCACGGCACGTGGGGACCCGGCAGCGCGCGCTTGGAGCACGGGCCCAGCGGGCCGCTCCTCGTCGCCCGCGCGCCCCAGCGTACCAGGATACGGGCGGGGGCGCAAGGTGCCGGGCCGCGCGCGACCGGGGGTTGCGTGGCGCGAGGCGCCGAAGTGTGCAGCGCCCCCGGCCGCCGGTCTGGCCGCGCGCCCCCACTCCGTTGACGCGCGCGCGGCCCTGGCTATAATCCCGTTGGCCGCCCGTTCGTCACCCTGCCCAGGAGCGCCATGGTGCCTGAACCGCCCGCAAAGGACCAATACCTCGTCTGCCGCTCGTGCCGGAACCGGTTCCTGTACTCGGCTGAGGAGCAGCGCCGCAGCCGAGAGCGCACCAGCGTTCCCGACACCTGCCCCGCCTGCCGCGCCCTGGAGCGCCTCGGCCGCCGCCATGCCGGCCAGCTCGACTGGTACAACCGCCAGCGTGGCTACGGGTTCATCAAGCAGAGCGATGGCACGTCGCTCTTTGTGCATGCCTCGGATCTGGCCGAGGCGGGCCGCCCCCGCCCCGCCCCAGGTCTGCGCGTCAGCTACCGCATCCAGCAGACCGAGAGAGGGCCGCGCGCCGTGGAGATCGCCCTCCTCCCGGACCCGGAGTAGCCGCCCGCCGCGGCGCGGGCCGACCTCTGCGCGCCGCCCCCATGGCCGCCGCTGGCCGCGCAGCCGGCGGGCCGACTCGCCCTTGGCCCCCTTCTCCTCATCCGTGCACGCCCCATGTTGGGCGGAGGACACGACCGGTGCTATAATCGGGAGGTTATGCTGCTACCCCGCGCAAGCGGGCCGTGCAGGCCGTGGAGAGGACGTCGTGCGCATCACATTCAAGCCCAGCATCTATGCCATCTGCGCCCTCCTGGCAGCGAGCCTGGTGGGCGGCCCTGTATCCGGGCAAGCCTCTCACCTGCTGGAGCTGCTGGCGCTCTGGGTGCTGGCCGATCTGGCGCTGGGCGCCTACTATGCGGGGCTGCTCGATGCCTCCGGCGTGCTGCCGTGGGCCGGCGGGCAGCGGCGCCCCGGCTGGGGCAGCCTGCTCGCGGCCGTCGTCGGCGGGGGGTTGGCGGTGCTGGTGGCGAGCTGGTTCGCGGCCCCGGTCCGCTACCTCACTGCCGCCGGCCTTGCCCTCGGGGCCCTGGTGATCCTGGGGTCCGCCCATAGCCCGGAGCGGGGGGCCATCCCCCTGCTGGCCGGGTTGCAGGTGTTGGTCGCCTGGTCGCTGGGCATGGCGCGCCAGGCCCCCTGGCAGGATCCGATGCTGCTGGTGGGGTTGGCGGCCGGGCTGGGCACCTGGCTGCGGCTGCGCCATCGGGCGGCGCCGAGCCGTGCCACCCTTTGGGCCACGCGGCTGATCTGGGCGGGCCTGGCCGCCACGGTGCTGGCCGCGCGGCAGCCTCTCTTGGGCAGCCTGGTGGCCATAACGGCCCTGGCCGACGACCTGCAGCGCCTGGCCCCGCGCCGCCAGGGCGTCACCGAGGCCCTCATGGGCCTGGGCTGGGTCGGCACCTGGCTCTTGGTCGCGCTGGCAAGCAACCATTGGGGCAACGCGATCTGATGTGGATTGGCATTATGTTCGCGGCGCTGGCGCTGGCCGCCATCGCCTACTGGCTGTTGGTCACGACCGAGGGCACCTACCTGGGCACCCGGATCGTGGTTTTGCTGTATGACTGGACGGCCCGGCGCTATAATGGCATCAAGAGGTTCGGCTTTGTGGATGAGGCCCGTTTTGTGGGCGTCCCGC
Source organism: Anaerolineales bacterium UBA1429 (assembly GCA_002329325.1). Classification (GTDB taxonomy): domain Bacteria; phylum Chloroflexota; class Anaerolineae; order UBA1429; family UBA1429; genus UBA1429. The sequence continues at coordinate 12,913 of DCTX01000005.1, read as the reverse complement.
TGGCCGCGATCCTCGAGAAGACGCCGGGCGCCACGTTGCTGGACGTGGCCACCGGCACGGGCCGCACGCTGCTGACATTGCTGGGTGTGGGCGGGCTGGATGTCGCCCTTGTGGGCGTAGACCACTCCCTGCCCATGCTGCGGGAGGCCCAGCGAGACCTGGAGGCGCAGGCCGCCCCACAGGCGCCCGCCCCGACCCTGCTGGTGCGGGGCGACGCCCACCGCCTCATGTTCAGCGAGGCGAGCTTTGACGTCGTGAGCTGCCTGGAGGCGCTCGAGTTCATGGCCGACCCCAGGCAGGTGGTCCGCGAGATGGTGAGGGTACTCAGGCCGGGCGGAACGCTGCTGGTCTCGAACCGGGTAGGGCTCGATTCCTGGCTCTTCCCGGGCCGTCACTGCCGCCGCGGCCACATGGAGGCCCTGCTGGCCGAGGAGGGCCTGACCGACATCGCCAGCCAGCGCTGGCAGGTGGATTATGATCTGATCTGGGCCCAAAAGCCCGGTTCGGGAATCTCGCGCGCCCGGCCCGAGGGGCGCCCCAGGGAGGTTGTGCACCATGAAGCGTGATTTTGTGGACCTCGCAGATCTGGATGCGGCGCAGATCACCAGCCTGTTGCGCCTCGCGGCGGAGCTCAAGGCGGATCAGAAGGCGGGCCGAGGCAGAGCCCTGCTGGCCGGGCGCAACCTGGCGATGGTCTTCCAGAAGCCCTCGCTGCGCACCCGCGTGTCGTTCGATATCGGCATGCGCCAGTTAGGGGGCCACGCCCTATACCTTTCGCCGGACGAGATTCGCCTGGGGGAGCGCGAGAGCATCCCCGATGCTGCCCGCGTGCTCAGCCGCTATGTGGACGCCATCATGGCGCGCGTCTTTGCCCACTCGGACGTGGTCGAGCTGGCGCGCTGGGCCACGGTGCCCGTGATCAATGGCCTGTCCGATTTCAGCCACCCCTGCCAGGCCATGGCCGACCTGCTCACTATCCAGGAAAAGCTGGGCGCGCTGCGCGGCGTTCGGCTGGTGTACCTGGGAGACGGCAACAACGTGCTCCACTCCCTGCTGATCGGAGGGGCGCTGCTGGGCATGCATGTGGTGGGCGCCACCCCCGTGGGCTATCGCCCGTTGCCGGAGGTGGTGGATCAGGCCCAGGCCCTGGCGGAACGATCCGGTGGCAGCATACGTCTGACAGATGATCCCGTCGAGGCGGTACGCCAGGCGGATGTGCTCTATACCGATACGTGGACGAGCATGGGCCAGGAGGACGAGTCGGCCAAGCGGGCCCAGGTCTTTCCGCCCTTTCAGATCAACGACCAGTTGCTCGCCCAGGGCCGTTCCGTCGTCGGCGTGATGCACTGCCTGCCCGCCCACCGCGGCCAGGAGATCACCGATTCGGTAGCCGACGGGCCCCTTTCGTGGCTGTTCGACCAGGCCGAGAACCGACTCCATGCCCAAAAGGCCGTTCTGGTGCACGTGTTGGAGGGCTAGATCTCTGTGGCCAATGTGTTTTGGCTGCTCTCGAAACTCGACCTGCGCAGTCTGATCGACATCCTGCTGGTGGCCGGCATGGTGTACGGGGTGTTGATCATGGTGCAGGGCACCCAGGCCGTGCAGCTCCTGCGGGGGGTCATCCTCATGGCCCTGGCGGTCTCGCTGTTCGGCAGCATCGCCGAGCTGACGGCCTTCAACTGGCTGCTCAGAAGCATGGGCCAGGCACTGCTGGTGGTGGTCGCCATCATCCTGCAGCCAGAGCTGCGCCGCGCCTTTGACCGGCTCGGCCGCGCCGGCGGGCTGGCCCTCTGGTCCGGCCCGCGCGAAGTGCAGCTCGATCGGGTGGTCTCCGAGATCGCCACGGCCTGCCACCGGCTTTCGGAGCAACGCCATGGCGCCCTGATCGTCATCGAGCGTGAGACGGGATTGCAGGATTATGTCGAGACCGGTGTGACGCTGGATGGGCTCGTGGTGGCGCCCTTGCTGCAGACGATCTTTTACCCCGGCACCGCCCTGCACGATGGCGCCGTGGTCATCCGCGGCAGCCACATCGTCGCCGCCGGCTGTGTGCTGCCCCTGGCCGAGACCATCGTCTCCGAATCGCACCTGGGCACCCGCCACCGCGCGGCCGTGGGCGTGACGGAGCAGACCGACGCCATCGTCGTCGTCGTCTCGGAGGAGACGGGCATCATCTCCATGGCCCGGAACGGGCGCATCGTGCGCCATCTGGATGAGCGCCGCCTCAGCACCTTGCTGCAGGCGCTCCTGCGTCCCCGCCGCGACGGCCGGCGAGACCAGGACGCCGAGCGACAGCGCACGTCTTCGGGCGGGGGTTCGTCGAGTCGTGAGCGCTCTTGAGCCGGGCACACACTGAGCGAGGTACACCGTCTTGCGCAAAGAGCTACTGGACCGAATCGGCACCGCGATACTGGCGCTGATCCTAGGAACGATGATCTGGGTGAACGCCACCTACCAAACGGATCGGCCGCGTGAGGACTTTTACCCCACCCAGATCCCGATCCAGGTGCTCAACGAGCCCACGGATCTGGTGGTGGTCAACGAGCCGGTGGATTCGGTGCGGGTACGCATTCGGGCCTTTGCCTCCAGTTGGGATGCGTTGACCACCTCGGATTTCTCCGCCACGGTGGATTGGAGCAAGCTGGACGAGGGCATGCACGTGGTGCCCGTCACCGTGTCGGTCTCGGATCCCACGGTGACGCTGGTGAGCGTGCACCCGCAGGCCATCTACGTGCGGCTGGAGCGCACCGGGCGCGAGGTGCACGATGTGGAGATACAGGTAGAGGGCAAAGAGGAAGTGCCCCTGGGGTACCAGGCCTACGAGCCCAGCGTCGAGCCGGCCCAGGTGACCATATCCGGCGCCAGCTCGCAGGTCGCGCGGGTGGTCCAGGTGACGGGCGCTGTCTCGGTGGCCAACCAGCGCAACTCGATCGACCGCAACGTGGAGCTGACCGCCCGCGACGAGGCCGGCCAGGTGGTGCGGGGCGTCCAGATGGCGCCCTCTTCGGTGCGGGTGCGGCTGGCCATCGAGCGTCGCGAGAACTATCGCGAGGTCGCCGTGCGCGTGCGCACCAAGGGTCAGCCGGCGCGCGGCTACTTTGTCAGCAGCGTGAACGTCACGCCCGCCACGGTCACCGTCGTTGGGCCTCCCGCCATCATCGAGGCCATGGGCAGCCTGGTGGAGGTCAAGAACGATCTGGATGTCACCGGCGCGACGCGCCTGATCGCCGCGCGCATGGAGCTGGACCTGCCTGAAGGGGTCTCGGTGCTGGGCGAGCAGGAAGGGCAGCCTGGCGAGGTGCTGGTCACCGTCGGCATCGACGCCATTACCGGCGGCACGACCGTCGAGCTGCCGCTGCGGGTGCAGCGCCTGCAGGAGGGGCTGCAGGTGACCAAGTTCGTGCCCACCGTAGACGTCTTTCTCACGGGCCCGGCCGTGCTGCTGGACGAGCTGCAGACCGATCGCCTCAGCGCCGTGCTGGACCTGGCAGGGCTGGGGCCGGGGACCCATCAGGTGCGCCCGCAGGTGGAGATCGTCATGGAGGGCCAGCCTGCCCTGCAGGATCTGGTCGTGAGGGACATCATCCCCCAGTTCGTCGAGGTCACCATCGAGCTACAACCCACGCCGACGCCGGCGCCCACCATGACGCCGACGCCGACGTTGACCCCAACGCCGACGGCCACACCCAGGCCGACGGCGACGCCCAGCCCGCGGCCCAGCCCGACGCCCTAGGCCGACGCGGACGCGGGCACTCTGGCCGCGCCAGTAACCTTACCGCAAGATTTCAGGAGCAACATGGCTGCCAAACCGATCGTCGCCCTGGTGGGCCGCCCCAACGTGGGCAAATCTACTCTTTTCAACCGGCTCATCGGCGAGCGGCGGGCCATCGTCGAGGATATCCCCGGCACCACCCGCGATAGGCACTATGGCGACGTGGAATGGGGCGGACGCGCCTTTTCACTCATCGACACGGGCGGCCTCATCCTCGGCGATACCGATCGCCTCACCGAGCAGGTGCGCGCCCAGGCCGAGATCGCCATGCGCGAGGCAGACGTGATCGTCCTGCTCACCGATATCGTCGAGGGGCTGACCGGCGCCGATCAGGAGATCGCCGATCTGCTGCGCCGGGCGGGCAAGCCGGTGCTCCTGGTGGCAAACAAGGCCGACAACCTCAAGCGCGAGATGGCCATTTACGAGTTCCACATCCTGGGCCTGGGCGATCCCATGCCCGTCTCTGCCGAGCGCGGCCTGGGCACCGGCGAGCTGCTGGACGCCCTCATCGAACTGCTGCCCAACGCCCCCGCCGAAGACGAGGACGAGGCGGCGATCCATGTGGCGCTGGTGGGCCGCACCAACGTGGGCAAGTCCTCCCTGCTGAACCGCCTGCTGGGCGAGGAGCGGGTGATCGTCAGCGAGATCCCCGGCACCACCCGCGATGCCATCGACACGCGCATCCTCTTTGAGGGCCAGGAGATCGTCCTGATCGACACGGCCGGCATCCGCCGCCGGGGCCGCATCGACCGTGGCATCGAACAGTACAGCGTGATCCGCTCCATGCGGGCCATCTCCCGCGCCGATGTGACCCTGCTGCTGCTGGACGCCGTCGAGGGCGTGACGGCCCAGGACGCCCACGTCGCCGGCTATGTGTTGGAAGAGGCCAAGAGCGTGATCGTCGTGGTGAACAAGTGGGACCTGGTGGAAAAGGACACCCACACCCTGGCGATGTACGAGGAGTACGTGCGGCGGGAACTCAAGTTCATGCCCTGGGTGCCCGTGGTATTCATCTCGGCCCTCACCGGCCAGCGCGCCCACCGCCTGATGCCCCTGGTGCTGCGCCTCTACCAGGAGCGCCACCAGCGGCTGAATACGTCGCAGATCAACGAGATCATTCGCGAGGCGGTGGCGCAGCGCCCGCCCCCCACCTCGGCGGGCCGCAAGCTGCGCATCTACTACGGCACCCAGCCTGCGGTGGACCCGCCCACCTTCGTGTTCTTCTGCAACGATCCGGAACTGGTACACTTTGGCTACCAGCGCTACCTGGAGAACCGCATCCGCGCGCGCTACCCCTTTGAGGGAACGCCGCTGCGCATGAGCTTCCGGGGGCACGATCGCCGCAGAGGGGCCTAGGGCCCGGCGCGCCTGCACAAAGCAAGAAGAGAGCGTTGCTTGCGCAACGCTCTCTTGTTATGCCCGGCCCGGGGCCTGCGGCCTATGCCCTGGGCTCGATGACCTCGATGCCACCCATGTAGGGCCGCAACGCCTCCGGCACCGCGATGCGCCCGTCCGCCATCTGATAGTTCTCCATCACGGCGATCAGCGTGCGCGGCAGCGCCAGCCCCGAGCCGTTGAGGGTGTGCACGAACTCGATCTTGCCATCGGCGCGCCGGTAGCGGATGTTGGCCCGCCGCGCCTGAAAGTCTTTAAAGTTGCTGCACGAAGAGACCTCCAGCCACTCCTGGCAGCCCGCCGCCCACACCTCCAGGTCGTACTTGACCGCCGCCGAGAAGCTCAGGTCGCCGGTGCACATCTGCACGACGCGATAGGGCAGGCCCAGCCCCTCCAGCACCGCCGCCGCGTCGCGGATCAGGCCCGTGAGCTCGTCCATCGAGGTCTCGGGGCGCACGAACTTGACCAGCTCGACCTTGTCGAACTGGTGACCGCGCTTGATGCCCCGGGTGTCGCGCCCGGCGGACATCTTCTCGCGGCGGAAGCAGGCGGTGTAGGCCGTGTGATAGATCGGCAGGGCCGCCTCGTCCAGGATCTCCTCGCGGTACATGTTGGTCACCGGCACCTCGGCGGTGGGAACCAACCATAGATCGTCCTCCTGATCCATGTACTGGTTCTCGGCGAACTTGGGCAACTGGGCCGTGCCCACCAGGCACTCGCGGCGCACCAGGTAGGGAGGGTAGACCTCGACATAGGGCTGCTGCACCGTGTGGACATCCAGCATGTAGCTGATCAGGGCGCGCTGCAGCCGGGCGCCCATGCCCTTGAGCAGGTAAAAGCGCGAGCCCGAGACCTTGACGCCCCTATCGAAATCGATGATATCCAGGGCGGGCCCCAGCTCCCAGTGGGGCTGCGGCTCAAAGGCGAAGGCGGGGCGCGCGCCGTGCTCGGCCACCACCAGATTCTCGCTCTCATCGGGGCCCACGGGCACGCTCTCATCGGGCATGTTGGGCACCTGCAGCAGCAGGGCATGCAGCTCCTGCTCCACGGGCCCCAGCTCTCCATCCAGGGCGTCGATGCGCCCAGCCACCTCGCGCATGGCGGCGATGAGGCCCTCGCGCTCCTCCCGATCGCGCATGCGGGGGATCTCCTTCGACACGCGGTTGCGCTCGGCGCGCAGCGTCTCCACCTCCACCAGCAGCGCGCGCCGGCGCGCATCCAGCGCCAGGATCTCGTCAATGGGCGCTTCGGCGTAGAGCTTGGCCATGGCCTCTTTGACCAGTGCGGGCTGCTCTCGGATCAGGTTCAGGTCTATCATCGCTGTTGCTCCTCATGGGCGGTATACAAGAAAAAGCACCCCATCCGAAAGGACGCGGTGCTTGCGTGGTGCCACCTCTCTTTGCCGCCGACCGCGGGGCCGGCAGCCTTGTGGGCCCGCTAACGGGGGCCAGCCGGTGTCGCTTCTCTGCAAGCCTCGGGTGCGCCCGGACCTCGCCTTTCGCGCACGGCTCGGGAGTGGATTTCATCGCGGCGGGCTGTCGCCGTCACACCCTGGGCGACTCTCTGGGAGCCCGGTCGGGACTACTCGTCTCCTTCACAGCCGATCACCTATCGCGGCAGATTCTAGCACAGGCCACGCGAACGGTCAATCGCCGCCCGCCCTCCGCCCCACCAGCCAGCGGGTCAGCTCGCCCAGCACGCCGCCCACGACGGCGCCCAGCAGGGCCGCCTGCAGCACCTGGCGCTGGCGCTCGGCCAAGAAGCGCTCGGCCACGGCGCGCTGCTCGCGGGCCTGGCGCGCCGCCTCGTTCTCCTGGGCAGCGCGGGCCTCCGCCTCCTGCCGTTCGATGGCCTCCTGGAGCGCGTCCAGCGACTTGTCTCTGGGCTCCAGGGCCTTGGCGCGGCCCACATGCTCCCGCGCTTCGCGCCACTGCCCGCCCTGGGCAGCCAGGCGGGCCATGAGGGCGTGGGCGGGCGCATAGTTGCGGTTCAGCCGCAAGCTGAGCAACAGCGACTCACGCGCGCGCTCGACTTCGCCCTGCTGCGCCAGAGCCAGGGCCTCGTTGTAATAGATCACGTGGGCATAGGTCAGATGCAGCAGCCCCGCCACATCCTCATGGCAGCCGGGGCAGACGGTTGTATCCTCGGGCACAATCGTGCTGCAATAGGGACAGGAGCGTTCCGGGGTCGTCATGACCTCTTCCTCCGGTTCACGATTCCTGACGTGTGGGCTCTGCGGGCGGGGCCGCGCTCACGATGACGCGGGCGGGGCGGATCAGCCCGTGGGGCCAGCGATAGCCGACCTGCTCCTCGCGCAGCACGGTGCCGGGGGGAGCGGCGCGATCCTCGGCCGTGCCCGCCACCACACTGGTGGCCTCGTCCAGGGGCTTGCCCAGGGTCTCCACCGCCTCGACGCCATAGCGCGCCAACGCCTCCTGCAGGAGACGGGCGAACTCGACGGTGCGGCGCACGACGGCGGCCTCGCGGGCGTTGGTCGTCACGCCGAGGCGCTCGACCGTCTCGGCGAGGTGATCGTGCAGGGTGAGCAGGGTGTTGAGCAGGTCCTGCTGGGCGGCGGCGGCCTGGCGCTGCTCCTGGGCGCGCTGCACCCGCTCCATCTCGCAATCGCGCTCCAGCTCCACGATGCGCCGGTACAGGGCGCGCATCGCCTGAATGGGGTCAGCCTCAACCGCCGCCGGCGGCACCGGCTGCGGGCTCTGGTCGAAATTGAGGCGTTCTGTCATGGCGCCTCCCTATTGGTTGTTTGCCTTGCCAGTGTAGCCTACGGCCCAGGGTGTGTCAACCGCCAGGAGGCGGGGTTGCTCCCCACCCAAGACAGCACTCTCCTGGAACGCACCGCAAGCAACGGGCAGGGTGCGGCGCCCGCTGCGGCCTGGCCCGCGGCCGCGGCCCTTGACGACCACCCCTGCGCGCCCTACAATGCGCCCATCCGTACCCCACGAGGAGCAGGCATGGTTCGCGAAAGCATGACATCCCGGGAGCGGTGGCAGGCGGTTCTGCAGCATCGCTTGCCCGACCGTCTACCCATGGATTACTGGGCCACCGACGAGGCCCACGCCCGGCTCAAGCGCCACCTGGGCATCGCCGACGATGCCACGCTGTACCACAGGCTGCACATCGACCGCCCCTTCAGCGTGTCGCCCGAGTACGTGGGCCCGCCGGTCTCGCCGGATCGCGACGTATTTGGCATCACGTATCGAGACATTGACTATGGCGGGGGCGTCTATCGCGAGGCCGTGAGCCACCCGCTGGCCCGCTTTTCCTCGGTGGCTGAGATCGAGGCCAGCTACGCCTGGCCCGATCCCGATTGGTGGCGCTACGATGACCTGCCGGCCCAGATCGTCGGCCATGAGGAGGAGCCTCTTCGGGGGGGCGGCTCGGAGCCGTTCCTGACCTACAAGAACCTGCGCGGCCAGGAGCAGGCCTTCATGGACCTGATCCTGAATCCGGAGATCGTCCATTATTGCCTGGACAAGCTCTTCGCCCTGGCCTACGAGAACACCCTGCGCATCTACGAGACGCTGCCCGGGCAGATCCTGCTCAGCTACGTGGCCGAGGACATGGGCAGCCAGGAAAGCCTGCTCTTCTCGCCAAGCCAGATCCGCACCTTTCTGTTGCCGCGCATGCAGCGCATGATGGACCTGGCCCATGAGGCGGGCGCCTATGTCTTTTTCCACAGCGATGGCGCCGTGCGCCCCATCCTGGCGGACATGGTCGCCGCCGGCATAGACATCCTCAACCCGATCCAGTGGCGCTGCCGGGGCATGGAGCGCCCCGGCCTCAAGCGCGATTTCGGCGACAAGATCGTGCTCCACGGCGGTGTTGATAATCAGTATACGCTCGCCTTTGGCACCGTGGACGACGTGCGCCAGGAGGTGCTGGACAACATCCGCATCCTCGGCGATGATGGCGGCTATGTGCTGGCCCCTTGCCACAACATCCAGGCCGTCAGCCCGCCGGAAAACATCGTCGCCATGTACGAGACCGGCTATCTCCACGGCTGGCTCTGATCCCCAAGAGAACAAGGAAGGACTCCATGTACATCGGACGTTTCGTCGTGCTGGGCCGCACCGGCCAAGGGCAACGCTTCTTGGGCTATCGCGTCTCCTCGCGCTCCTTTCCAGACCGGCGCATCGCCCTGGGCTCCGATCGGGCGGCGGTGATGCCCACGGCCGACGCCGCACCCACCGACAACCCCTACATCTCGTACAACTGCCTGCGCATGGCGGACGACACGGTGGTGGTGGGCAACGGCAGCCAGGTGGACCCGGTCATCGACAAGGTGGCGGCGGGGTATCCCCTCCGCGACGCCCTCGCCCTGGCGCTGCTGGCCCTGGATTACGAGCACGATGCCTACGGCACGCCCCGCGTCGTGGCCGGCTGGCAAGGCGAGACGGGCTACCTGGGGATCATCACGCCGGACAAACTGCTGGTGCGAGCCATTCCCCTGGAGTCGGGCCAGGCCCAGCTGATCGCCACCTACGAGCGCACCGAGCCGACGCCGCTGGCGTGTGAGGGAGAGAGCGCCGAGGCGCTGGCCCAGGCCCTCTTCCAGGCCCCTTACGAGCGGCCCGTGGCGGCCCTGGCCGCCCTGCTGGGCGAGACGGTGCGGTTGGCGACCCAAGGGCCGGCCTGAGGTCGGCCGATCTGGGGGCAACCGGGCGATCTGCCCTCCGGTGTTTGGCACGGCGGCCTGCCGCGAGTATAATTATGTGCATGCGAGTGCCTGACGTGTCGAGACTGACAGGGGAAGCTGCTGCCGTGCGCGCCCAGCGCGGGATGATGCGCGCGGCGATGCGCTTCTTGTGGTTGAGGCGCAGTAGCTCGCCTTTTTCTGTGCCTACTCGGCCCCACCTTGCACTCGTCACCAACAATAGCGCCAGCGGGCAACCTGCTGGCTGATGGAACCTGGAGGTGATGCAAAGCATGTTCCCCATCGGTAGCAAGGTCGTTCACCCCTTCTATGGCGCCGGCACCATCACCAAGATCCAGGAAAAGAGCATTGGCGAATCGAGCCATGCCTACTACATCATCTCGACCGTTTCCAGGCCCATGCAGTTGATGGTGCCCGTGGATCGCGCCGACGAGATCAACCTGCGGCCTGTAGCCCCCGCCCGCCAGTTGCTCAACGATCTGCAGATCTGCGCCGAGCCCCCCGCCGATAGCGAGATCAGCAAGGACCTGCGCGCCCGCCAGGCCACCATGCGCGAACAGCTCAAGTCCGGCTGCTTTGACCAGATCGTCAACGTCGCCCGAGTGCTTTACTTTATGAATAGCCGCCGCCCCTTGGGCACCGTGGATCGGCAACTGCTGGAGCAGGGCAAGGACCTGTTGGCGGGCGAACTGGCCCTCGCCTCGGAGGTAGAGATCGAGCAGGCCAAGCAGGAGGTCGAGGACCGCCTCATGGCCATGTTCGACACGGGCGAGGAGTAACCCCGCCCTTTGACCGGCCATCCGCCCGTCAGGTGCGCCTCGCGGGACCGCCCTCCAGAGGCGCCTCTGTACCCAGACCCCACGGCGAGGCTTCTGTGCAACAACCCATCTCTGCCCTTGACGATCTCACGCCGCACACTCGAAGAGAGGCGCTGACGCGCCTGGTGGCCCAGGCGCCCCCCCTGGAGGCCGCCCCCTCACCGGCCCAGCGCCGCGTGAACCTGCACTGCCACACGATCTACTCGTACAACGGCTATGGCTATGCGCCGGCATCGCTGGCCTGGCTGGCCCGCAGCCAGGGATGGTACGCCCTGGCGACGGTGGATTTCGACGTGCTGGATGGCGTGGAGGAGACGCTGTGGGCGTGCGCGCAGGTGGGCGTGCGCGGGGGCACCGGCATGGAGACCCGCGCCTACCTGCCCGACCGTCGCCACCTGGTCTACAACTCGCCCGGCGAGCCCGGCGTCATGTACTATGTGGGCATGGGCTTTTGCGGCGGCGAGCCGCCCGCCGCGGCCCGCCCGGTGCTGGACCATCTGCGCGCCCGCGCCGAGGCGCGCAACCGCGATATGGTGGCCCTCCTGAACGCCTACCTGGCGCCCGTGGCCGTGGACTATGATCAGGACGTGGTCCCGCTCACGCCCTCGGGCAACGCCACCGAGCGCCACCTGCTCATCGCCTACGATGCCGCCGCGCGGCGCCACTATCCCGATCGCGCCGCCCTGGTCGCCTACTGGGCCGACAGGCTGGGCATGGCCCACGACGCCGTCGAGGCGTTCCTGGGCGATGCGCCGTACCCCCATGACGCCATGCGCGCCAAGCTGATGAAGCAGGGCGGTGTGGGCTATATGGCGCCCGGCCCCGACGCCTTTCCCGCCCTGGAGACCGTCGTCGCCGCCATCGCCGCCTGTGGCGCCCTGCCCTGCTACGCCTACCTCGACGGCCAGAGCGACGGCGAGGCCGATATGGCCGCCCTGCTAGAGTACCTGGTGGCGCTGGGCACCCTGGGGCTGGTGGTGATCCCCGACCGCAACTGGAATGTGGGCGACGCGGCCAGGCGCCAGGCGCTGGTCGCCCGGCTGCACGCCACCCTCGATCTGGCCAGGGAGCTGGGCCTGCCCGTGTTCATCGGGACCGAGATGAACAAGCCCGGCCAGTTGCTGATCGACGACTTGGGCGTGCCTGCCCTGGCGCCCTATGCCGAGCAGTTCATCCAGGGCGCTGATCTGCTGCATGGGCACACCGTGCTCCAGTCGTTGCACGGCGCCGGGTACCTGAGCGAATGGGCCCGGGGGTGGCTGCCGGAGCGCCGCCAGCGGGCGGCCTTCTATGCCGCCCTGGGCAGCAAACTGGCCCCCCAGGAGCGCGCCCGGTGGCGTCTTTCGCCCGAGCGGCTGGCTTCCGGGCCACAGGCTGTGCTGGCCGGCCTCCCGTAGAGACACGCACGTCCAGGAAAGGATCCACACCCGCCATGTCTCCGGCCCCGGCCGCGACGCCCATCCGCCAGCAGTACCTGGAGATCAAGCGCCAGTACCCGGACGCCATCCTCTTCTTCCGGCTGGGCGATTTCTACGAGACCTTTGACGAGGACGCCCACACCGTGGCCGAGCACCTAGATGTGGTGCTCACCTCGCGCAACGTCGCCAAGGGGCAGCGGGTCCCCATGGCGGGGGTGCCCCACCACGCCGCCGAGGGATACATCGCGCGCCTGATCGCCAAGGGGTTCAAGGTCGCCATCTGCGAGCAGGTGAGCGACGAGCCGATCAAGGGGCTGATGGAACGCGAGGTCGTGCGGGTGGTGACGCCGGGCACCGTGGTCGAGCCCGGCTTGCTGGCCGACAAGCGCAACAACTACCTGGTCGCCCTGGCGCGCGAGGGGGATCGTGCGGGCGTGGCCTATGCCGATATCACCACGGGCGAGTTCGCCACCACCCAGCTCGACGACCCGGCGGGCGATGCCCTGCTACGCGAGCTGGACCGGCTGGCGCCCGCCGAGCTTGTCGTGAGCGACGGAGGCGACGCCTGCTACGAGCAGGGCGAGGCCCATACCCACGAGGCCCATCGCCGCCACCCCGAGCTGGCCGCCCTCCCCGCCGCCATCACCCTGTACGACGGCTGGCGCTTTGAGCAGGGCATCTGTCGGGAGGCGCTCCTGCAGCATCTGGGCGTGACCACCCTGGCCGGCTATGGCTGCGAGGATCTGCCCCTGGCGGTGCGCGCGGCGGGGGTGCTGGTCCAGTACCTGCGGCAGAACCAGCCCGCCTCCCTGGCCCAGATCCAGCGGCTGACCAC
>DCTX01000027.1 GCA_002329325.1 Anaerolineales bacterium UBA1429 | reverse complement strand
GACATTTTCACTGATTGACAACACGCGCCGCCGCGGACGCAACAGGAGAGGGCGCCATCGGGCCGCGGTCCGCCGGCCTTGACCCACGGCCCGCGCCGGGCTACCATCGCCCCATCCGACCATCCACACGGGAGGAGATGCGATGAACGAGGAGAAACGTGGCCACCTGAAGCGCATCGTGGCGCAGTTCGGGTTCCCTGAATCGGAGACCCTGCTGGGCCTGTGGGACGCGATGGTCTCGGCGCAGGAGGCAGGCTGGATCGCCCACCTGCCTGCCACGGCCGGCGAGCTGGCCGCACGCCTGGGCGAGGACCCGCAGACGGTGGTCGCTGGCCTGGCCGACCTCTACGATCGCGGGCTGGTGCTGCGCTCCGAGCAGGCGCCCGACGGCCCGCGCTACGAGGCCGAGACCAACGGCGGGGTGCTGATGGACCTGGTGCTCTTTGACCGACGCTACCTGGCCCGCCATGGTCCCGAGTTCCTGAATGCTTGGCGACGCTTCTACAACGAGGAGTTGGTGCACACCTACGAGCACCCGGCGCCCGACGAGCGCCCTTTCCGCGTGATCCCCGTGGGCGAGCAGGTGCAGGATCGGCGCACGGCGCTGCCCTATGAGCAGGTGGCGGCCCTGGTGCGCGGGGCCCGGCGCATCTCCGTGGAGCACTGCCCCTGCCGCACCCGCGAGCGCGCCTGCGATAACCCTCTCGAGACCTGCCTGGCCTTTGACCACGTGGCCGACTATATGATCGGACGGGGCATCGGCCGCGAGTTGACCGCCGACCAGGCTCTGGACCTGCTGGCCCGCTGTGAGGAGCTGGGCCTGGTGCATGTGACGGAGAACGCCGACCATCCCCTGGTGCTGTGCAACTGCTGTCCGTGCTGCTGTGTGTTCCTGCGAGCCATGACGGTGCATGCCAAGCAGGACGTGATCGACGCCAGCCGCTACCGGGCCGTGGTGGATCGCGCCCTCTGCACCGCCTGCGGCCGCTGCGTGGAGCGCTGCCACTTTGGGGCCATGGCCCTGGCAGAGGGCGCGGCCCAGGTGGATGCCGGACGCTGCCTGGGGTGCGGCCTCTGCGCCACGACTTGTCCCGTCGAGGCCATCGCCCTGGTGGAGGTGCGCCCGCCGGCGTTCATCCCACAGCAGGGATCGGGCTTTGAGGCGCTGCTGGACGGCTAGCCGAGAGCCGGGTGGGTTGGCAGGCACGCTGCCGCCCACCAAAAGCGAAGCGAGGAAACAGGCGCGCCTGTTTCCTCGCTTCGCTCGCCCCAGATCCCCGGCGCTTACTTGCGGCTCAGCCTCGGCAAGAAGATGTAGAACGGCACATAGGCCGACACCGGCTCGTCGCTAAAGGCGGAGCTGCCCGCCCCGACAGCCTCAACGCGATAGTAGTATCGCTGGCCGCGCACGACGTCGATGTTCAGCCAGGTGTAGGTGTGGCTTTCGATGCTATCGGGCGCCTGAGCGGGGATGATCTCCTCGCTGACCCGCGCGTACTCGCCATCGATCGAATCGCTTCGGTACACATCAAAGTAGTAGGTGTCGATCTCCGTTTCCGTCTCCCAGGTGAGCAGGATCGCGTTGCCCTGAGGCTCGGCGCTCACCCGACTCACGCCGACGGCGGTGGGCGGCGCGCCCCAATCCCAGGCATAGTCCTCGATCTCGCCATCCAAGACGTCGGTGGCGGTGGGGGATTCACACGCTGCGGCGCCAATCGGACAGATGCGAAAACGAGCGTAGTAGCGCACGTCGGAGAAGCTAGTCCCAGACGGGATGGCAAAGCTGATCTGCTGGATTCCTTCCGACAACCCCGTCATGTACACTATCTCTTCTTCGGACGGATAGACCGAGAACTCGCCATCTCTATTCCAGTCTACCCAGCCAATGATGCGGCAACGGTTGTCACCAGTCACCGCACAGCCCTTGAAGGTTATCTGTACATTCCCGCCTGCACGACTAGGGGTGCCGGGCGTCCAGGACCCCGCCTCTACCGGTATGACCCCGTCCTCGTCATCGTATTCATCCAGGTCATCGCCGTCGGCGTCGACGCTGGCGGCACCAGCGGCCTCCGTATCGACGCTAGACCCCAAGTGCATCCTGCCCGGCACGTGCCGGGCGGCGAGTACGCTACTCGAGAAGCCCGCCTGGGTCATGTCGCCCACAGGATGGGCGCCATTCAGGGGAAGATCGCCATAGTCGTAGGCCGTGGTAGCCATCATGAGACCGATGCGGATATCTGCCCCGCCGCTCGAGGCGCCGCTGGCATCCAGAATCAGCTCGACGGCGCCCACATTAGTCGGATCCAGGGTGCCCGCGCCGCCACTCAGGTCGGCAAAGCGGAAGACGACCTCAGCGGCAGCCCCTCCCGTGATCTGAGAGGAGAGGGTAACGCTCTTCTGTTTCCAGTTGCTGGCATTTGTGTATATGCGCAGCGTAACCACGACAGGCAGCCCATCCGCTGCAACGACGCGCACAACAACGCCGTCGTTGAAGCCACCGTCTGTCAGGTCTACGCCGCCCAGGCCTGTCGGGCTGATGGTGCATGCGCCATCGTTGCCGTCCCACTGCACGGTTGCCACGGAGTACACACCAGTAGTCTGGGATAGATCTAGGTACCCACCCGAAGAGGAACTGGCCGTGAGAATGGAGGTACCGCTGCTGCCGCTGACATTGCTGACGCAGAGATCGCGATAGCCTCCCAATGCCTCGCTGATCATACCACTGTAGGCTTAACCAGAAGTGGCCGGCAGTGTTACGGAGACAGCATCGGAACCATAGGCGAATGTGTCTACCGTGACGTCTCCAGACGCAACTGCCGCTCCTCCCATCCACAGAACTGCCAGGACAACACACACCGAGATCGCTGCTAGCGCAACCCGCGCCAAACGTCGCTGCCTGCTCGTTCCCATCGTCGCAACCTCCCTGTCGTTTGCTGTGTCTGTACGCGTACCGATGCGCGGATGCGCGTGCGCGCGGCAGACCTCGCCTACTTGTGGGGCGGCGCGAAACGACGGGACCAGACAGCCGCCCAAGACGCCTTCGAAGGCGTACTAGCGCCATCATACGCGCTCGGGCGGCCGTGGGGCGTAAACTCTACGTCAGTTCGAGGTGAAGACCCAGTAAAACATCCGCGTCACGATCGCCAGTCGTCGTCTCCGGCCTGGGCCAATCCGGCCAAGGCAGCGCTCAAGTCGTCGGCGATCATCTGCCGCTTGGACTTTTCGATGTAGAACGCCTTGCCTGCCTGCAGGTACGACGGGTACACTCGCGCCGCGCCGTAGCGGTACTCGACGCCGCGCAGCTTGTAGGTGGATCCGGCGGGGATCACGCGCCGCCCCGTCGTGCGGCGCCCGATCTCGTTGAACGCCCGGATCGCGACGTCGCCCATGAGCAGGTAGGCGGCCACGTTCGGGAAGAGGGCCAGTTCCCGCTCCAACAGGTGCGAGCAGTGACGGATGGCCTCGGTCGGCACCGCATAGCCCGGCTTGCTACACTTGACCGCCGTGGTGAGATAGATGCCCCGGGCCAGCAGCTCCTCGACGCTGGCCACATCCAGGCCCGCATCACGGAATGCCTCCAGGGTCGTCTGGGCGTGCAGGGCGCCCGGCCCCGCATACAGGCCCTCGGCGGAATCGGCGGGCGGCGCCTCNNGATCAGCACCATGCGCACGGCCTCGGCAGCCACGTCCGCCGCGGGAATGGCGTGGGCAGGCCGATCCATCTCGGCGCAAGGGAACCCTTCACACCCTATCTCCTGGCTCACTCGCATGGCGCCCCTCCTGTCTACGGTGGCATATCGATGGGTAGACTATAGCTTCAGGCGATTGGGCGCGCAAGGGGTGACGTTGAGACGATCACGGCCAGCCCATCACGCCGGCGGCGCATACGGGTCGCCCTCACCCCCACGGCCATCGCGCCGGCGGCGCGTCGCTGCCGTCGCCCTCGCCCCCACGGCCGTCACGCGTGGCCATCGAGTCTGCGCCCCCTGTCCCGCCTGCGGGAGAGGGGGAGGGGGGAGAGGGCCATCACGCCGGCGGCGCGTCGCTGCCGTCGCCCTCACCGCCACGGCCGTCACGCGTGACCATCGAGTCTGCGCCCCCTCTCCCGCCTGCGGGAGAGGGGGAAGGGGGAGAGGGCCATCCCGCGCATCGCCCTGGTCGCCCTCGCCCCCACGGGCGAGCAACGCCGGGGTGAGGGCCACCCCGCGAGGGGCGCGTCCACCAGGGCTTGCGCTGCCGCCCAATTGCGTCCATACTCGCCTCAGAACGACCCAGCCACTAGGAGGATTCCATGCGCATTACCGATGTACAGACCATTCGACTCTACTTCCCCGACCGCGGCGGCTATGCCGATGCCCAACACCGCTTTGGCGAGCGCTCCGGCCTGGTGGTGCGCGTGCATACCGATGTGGGGCTGGTGGGCCACGGCTACATTGCCCTGGGCGTCTCGATCCACGCCGTGCCCGCGCTGCAAGTGCTCATCGAGCGACAACTGGCTCCTGCCCTGATCGGCCAGGACCCCTTCTTGCCGCGGCTGTTGCGCGAGCGCATGTGGCACGAGGTCGAGTATGTGGGGGTCCAGGGTCTGGCCCACTTTGCCCTGACCGCGCTGGACGGCTGCCTGTGGGACCTGATGGCCCGGGAGCTGGGCGTGCCGGGCTGGCGGCTCCTGGGCGCCTGCCGGGACCGCATCCCCGCCTATGCCATGGTGGGCTGGTACTATGACGACGATGACGACCTCTCCAAGTACAAGCGAGCCATCGAGACCGCTGTGGCCGACAGAATGGCGGGAGTCAAGGTAAAGGTGGGCCGCAGCACCCTGGAGGAGGATGTGCACCGCATCGAGGTGGCGCGGAGCATCATGGGCGCTGACGGCGTGCTCATGGTGGACGCCAACCAGATGCTGAATCGTAACGAGGCCCTCCGCCGAGGCCTGGTCTACCAGGAGATGGGCGTCTACTGGTTCGAGGAGCCGTTGCGCCCCCACGACACCGTGGGCTACCGCTGGCTGTGCGACCAGCTCACCGTGCCGGTGGCCACAGGGGAGAATCACTACGGCCGCTATGCCGTGCAAGACCTGCTTGCCGCGGGCGGCTGCGATATCCTGCAGCCCGATGCCCGCCGGACCGGCGGCCCCAGCGAGTGGATGGACATCGCGGGGCTGGCCTCAGCCTACCATGTGCCCATCGCCAGCCACGGCGGCGAAGGCGTGACCACGCACCTGCTCATGGCGACGCCCTCGGCCGTCTGGTGCGAGACGGGCGGCGTGCCCAAGGGGCCGGGCATCTATACCGATCGGGCCAGGATCGAGGATGGCTACATCTATGCGCCCGAGGCTGTGGGCTTTGGCACCGAGCTGCGCGACGAGGTCATCCAGACCTGCCGCGTCGGGTGAGGTGGAGACTCCTGGCCAGCACCGGCCTGGCGTGCGTTGCTGCGCATCCTCACGCTCCCAGAATACCAGGATAAGGCGCTAAAGAGTCAAAACCCCCTTCTCCCATTCGATGGGAGAAGGGGGCGATGGGGACGAGGGCGACCGGCTCCCGATGCCCTCTAGCCTAGTGGGTGATCTTTACGCGCACCAGGCCGGAGCGGAAATCTACCCAGACGCCTCCGGTGATCTCGTCGCCGTTGCGCCAATGGCTTGCATGCCAGCCGCCGTCCTCATCCAGGTAGCCCTCTTCTACCAGCGCATAGTCGGGCAGCTCGTCTGCCAGGAGGCGCGCCGCTGCCTGGGGCGTGAGCTCGGCATCGGGCGCAGGCTTGCGCTTGAACAGCACGCGGAAAGGCCCGCCCACCAGATAGAACTCGTGGGCGCCCGTCTGGATCACCAGGCCCCGGGCGCGCTCGATCTCGTCGCGGCTGGCCGGACGGGGCGAGAGGTAGCCTCTGGGGTAGGGGGTATCCGAGTTGAGATAGCGCACCTCGCCGATATAGCCATCCAGATCGAGATACTGCTCAACGGCATTCTCCTCCTGGACGATGGCGTGCACCCGACCGGTGCCCTGATGCTCCAGCAAGAGGGGGATGGCCAGGCGTGCAGCGCGAAAGCTGGCGGCCACGGGCGCGCTTTCGGGGCGCAGGTTGCCCTCCTGGTCCAGCATGCTCTCGACGCCAAAGCAAAAGTAGCCAATGGCGTCATACGTCCCCAGGGCGTAGAACATGTGGCGGGCGTTGCTGCCGGCGCGCCCGGATTCGGGCACAAACAGGGGGTTATCGGGACGGCGGTAAGCCTCGCACTCGAAGCGATAGCCCGCCGAGCTGGCGAGGTAGATGTCCGGCGCGATGATATCGATGTGCGGCGTGAACCATTTGTAGATATCCAGCACCTTGGCCACCGCGCCACCGGCGGGATACTCCCCGGCCAGACGGAGCCTCTGCTCGCCGATCCAGACGTTGATGGTCATGGGTAGGTGGTAGACCGCCTTGCCCGCGGCGGCGACGCCGTCGATGTACTGGGCGATCTGCCAGGCCGTCATGAACTCGCCCCCGTGCGGGCCAAAGAGCTCGGGCCAGTTCCCGGTCTCACGGGCGCCGGCGGCCTGCCACGCCTGATGGATGGGCGTGCCGGGATGGAGCGCCACCTGCGAGACCAGCTCGGCGGGCACCGGCGCGTGGAACGTGGCCGTCGCCTCGCTGGAATAGTCCCGGTCGCTGCCCAAGATCCCCGGTTCGTTCTCCACCTGCACGGCGATGATGGTCTTCTGTTGGGCGTCCTTGTCGCGAACGGCCCGCATCAGGGCACTAAAGGCGCGGCGATCGGCCTCAAAGTTGGCCCGACACTCGGAAGAGAGCACGCCCAGCGGGAAGCCTGCCGGGCCGATCACCCGGCGGAAGCGTGCCGGGTTGGCCTTGACCCAGTTGGGCGCGTACTCGATCTGGCCGTTTTTCCACGTGCCGAACCAGAGCAGTATGAGCTTGAGGCCGTGGTCGCGGGCTCCCTGCAGCAGATCGTCCAGGACGCTGAAATCGAACTGGCCTTCCTCCGGCTCGACCTGGCACCAGTAGACGGGGATCTCGACGGTGTTGGCGCCGATGGCCTCCAGCGCCTTCCAGGCCGTCTCGAGCCCGGCCAGGTTGTAGCCGCTGGAGTTGTGGGTCTGGCCCCCCAGAGGGAAAAACGGTCGGCCATCCACGGTGAAAACGCGCTTGATCTCGCCCATAGCGTACCTCCTCGCTGTGTGTGATTGGATGTTACGTGATCGCGGGGATGGGCGCAAGCGGATCGCATCGCCTCGGCCGCCCTCACCCCCACGGTCGTATCGCGCGGCCAGCGTGTCTGCGCCCCCTCTCCCGCATGCGGGAGAGGGGGGAAGGGGGGTGNNACCCGCCAGAGCGCGCCGCGGCGCGATTGACACCCCCCTTTGCCATGCTATAATCCGCCCGATTCCATGGATATCCAAGAGCAAGCTGGCGATCCTGTGGCCCGGCCGACGCGATGGGTGGCGCTGGCGTTGGTCTTGCTCACCATCCTGGCCGCGTTGCTGCGCTGGTGGGCGCTGGACCAGCTCCCCCTCGGGCTCTATCGGGACGAGGCCTTCAACGGGCTGGATGCCCTGCAGGTGCTGGCGGGCCACCGGCCCATCTTTTTCATCGCCAACAACGGCCGTGAGCCCCTCTTCGTCTATCTGGCGGCGGGGGCAGTGGGCCTGTTGGGCCGCTCGCCCGGTGCGCTGCGGGCCGTCTCGGCCCTTGCGGGCACTCTGACCATCCCCGCTCTCTACTGGCTGGGCCGCGAGCTGTTTGGCTGGCGGGTGGGGCTTTGGGCGGCAGCCCTGGCGACCACCTCGGTGTGGCTGCTGAGCCTGAGCCGGATCGCGCTGCGGGCGGGGCTCTTGCCGCTGCTGGCGGCCCTGGCGCTGGCGGCCGCCTGGCGCGGACAACGGCTGCGCAGCCTGCCCTGGATGCTGGCGGCGGGGGCGCTGCTGGGCCTGAGCTTCTACAGCTACCTGGCGGCTCGCTTTGCGCCGTTGGCTCTGTTGCTCGCCGGCGCCTGGTGTCTCCTGGATCGTCGCAGGCAGGTGTGGTGGCGCGGCTGGGCCGCCCTGGGAGCGTTGGCGCTGCTGGTGGCCGCGCCGCTGGCTCTCTACCTGTGGGAGCAGGGCGAGCTGCTGGGGCGCGCCGGTCAGGTCTCCATCCTGAACCCGGCCATCAGCGGGGGCGATCCGCTGGGCGCTCTGGCGCGCAATGTGGGCCGCGCGCTGCGCATGTTCGCCTATGGCGGCGATTTCATCCCGCGCCACAACGCGCCCTGGCGCCCGGTGTTCACGCCGGTGGTGGCCGTTGCTTTTTACGTGGGCGTGGCTTTGGCAGCTTGGCGTGCGCGCCGCGACCTCGCCCCGCGGTTGGCCCTGGCGTGGCTGCCCACGATGCTGCTGCCGACCATCCTGGCCGAGGGCGCGCCGCACTTTTTGCGGGCTGTGGGCGCGTTGCCGATGGTCATGCTGTTTCCGGCGCTGGCGCTGGATGCGTTGGCAACCCGCATGGCGGGACGCCGGCGCGCCGCGCTAGCTGGGGTCGCTCTGCTCATCGTCGCCAGCGGCGCCTTTTTCGACGTGCGGGACTATCGGCGGCACCTGGCCAGCGAGGCCGTCTACTACCAGTTCGAGGGCGGCGCGACCCAGCTGGCGGTCGAGATCAATGCGCATCTGGGTGCGGGCTGGCAGGGCAGCGGGCTGAAGGTGGCCGCCATGGAACCGAGGCCCGGCCGCGGCGTCTGGCTGGCGGCCCGACTGTGGGAGCAGTGGCCCTCGGTGCGCTTCTTGGTGGAACTCCCGGAGCGGGTAACGCGTCTGGAGCAGGGCGCTCCCCCGCCGAGCACGGCGCCCGACGATCTGCTCGTGATCCTGTGGCCCTTTGACGATCACGCTTCGGTGTTGGCGGGGCTGCCACCGGAGCGAGCCTGGGAGCTCTCCGAGGGGGCCTGGGAGCGGGGCGATCTGGAGCCAGAGGCGCGCCTGCTCTACGTGCGATTGCGAGGCGTGGCGGCGGGCGACCTGTCTATGGCGACAGGGCCGGTGTGGGAGGATGGCATCGCCCTGGTCGGCGCCGAGATGGCGCCCGCGGAGGATGGCCGCAGTCTCGACCTGACGCTGTACTGGCGCGCCGATATCCCGCCCTCGGGCGAGTACAGCGCCTTCCGGCACGTGCTCTGCGCAGGCGCGCGGGTGGGGCAGGGCGATGGCCCGCCGGGCGCGGGCATCTGGCCCACAAACGCCTGGCGCGCCGGCGACGTGCTGGTGGATCGGCGCGAGATCGCGCTGGACCAAGCGTGGGACGCCGCCCAATGTCAGGTGCAGGTGGGGTTGTATCGCTGGCAGGATCTGGCGCGGGTGACCGTGCGAGATGCCGGCGGCTTGCCCTTGGTGGATGACGCCATCACGCTCACGAGCTCCGGGCTGCCTGTGCCCGATGATGGCGCTGAATAGTCAGACTATGGAGGTGAGGATGGTAGCGGATTGGCTCAAGAGAGGGGCTGCGCTGGCGATCATGGTGGCGCTCTCCCTCGCGCTAGGTGGCTTGTACACGGTGGCGGCGCAGTGCCCGAGCAACGTCGCCGCGAACCCGAGCTTTGAGGAAGGCTTCTCCGATCGCGGCGCCGGCGAGGTGACCGTCGCCAACGCCTGGCACCCCTTCTACCAGGATGGCCCGGGCGTCGAGGAAGGGTATTTCAAGCGACCCGAGTTCAAGCCCGAGGATGCCAGCCGCTTCGGGACGATGCGCGTGCATTCGGGCAACTGGGCGCAAAAGTGGTTCAACACCTATGGCACGCACAATGCCGGAATCTTTCAGCAGATGAGCGTGCCCGCCGGGAGCATGGTGACGGCCAGCGTCTGGGCCCAGGCTTGGAGCTCGGATAGCGACGACATCACCAAGTCCGAGGGCAACTACCGCCTGTACATCGGGATCGACCCCACCGGCGGCACGAACTTTGCCTCAGGCGCCATCGTGTGGTCGCAGCCCAACATGACCACCGATCAGTGGGTGCAGCTCAGCGTGCAGGCCCGGGCCGAGAGCGGCACCATCACCGTGTTCCTGCGGGGACAGCCCGAGTTCCGCAACAAGCATAACGACTCCTATTGGGATGACGTGTGCGTGAGCTATGCGGCGCCGCCCACGGCCACGCCGCGGCCGACGAACACGCCCGCGCCCACCAATACCCCGTCGCCCACCGATACGCCTACGCCCACCGCGACGCCGGAGAGCTCGCCCACACCCGAGCCCACGGCGACTCCTGCCGCCGCGCGGGTGCTGGTGGCGGCCTTTGAGGACCTCAACAGCGATGGGTTCCGCAACGCCGAGGAGCCGCTGTTGACCGGCGCGCTCATTGAGCTGCAGGGGCCCGATGGCCGCATCGTCGCCTCGCGCCGCAGCGACGCCGACAGCGACCCCTATGCCATGGAGGGCCTGGCCCCCGGCCAGTATGCGGTCCAGGTCATGCCGATCGAAGGGTACGTGGTGGCCGATGCCGAGCCGCTGACCTTCGGCCTGCTGGCCGGCGCCACCCGCGAGGTGTGGGTCGCCCTGCAGCCGGCGCCAACGCCTACGGCCACCGCCACGCAGGCGCCGGAGCCTACGGCCACGGCGGCCCCCACCAGCGTGCCCCAGGCCGAAGCGCAGCCCAGCGCAACGCCGATGGTATCCCGGCCGTCGGGCGGGGGCGGCTTCCTGGAGCGCTATAGCGGCCTGCTGGTCGCGGCGGTGGGCCTGGCCATCGGGATCCCTGTGGCCATCGGCTTGCTGCGCCGTCGGGGATAGGGTCTGCAAGTGAACGCCTGGACGGGCGAGCCCGGTTGCGAGCGGAACGCCAGGAGCGAGGCCGTTGGGCTGCTCCTGGCGTTGCTGCTGGCGCTGCTGGCGGCCCTGCCCGCCCTGTGGGGGCCGGGGATCGTCAACACCCGCGCCGGCGGCGACTCGCCCTTCCTGGTGCTGCGCACCCACCAGCTCGCCCAGGCGCTGCGCGCGGGCGTGTTCCCCGTGCGCTGGATGCCCGAGGCCGCCTACGGGCTGGGTTACCCCGCCTTCCATTACTATGCCGCGCTGCCTTACTACCTGAGCGCCCTGGGACACCTGGGCGGCCTGGGGGTGCTGGGCGGCGTCAAGCTGGCTCAGGCGGTGGGGTTCCTGCTGGCGGGAGCGGCCGCCTATGGGCTGGCCCGCTCGGCTGGCCTGGGGCGCGCCGGAGCGCTGCTGGCCTCCGCGGCCTATAGCTATGCGCCGTTTCACCTGGTCAACCTCTATGTGCGGGGCGATGCCCTCTCCGAGTTCTGGGCCATGGCCCTCTTCCCGCTGCTCCTCTGGCTTGCCCTGCTGGTGGCGCGCCGGGCCACCCTGGGGCGCCTGCTCGCCCTCGCCCTGGCCTATGGCGCGCTGGTGGTCACCCACAACATCTCGGCGCTGATCTTCTCGCCCTTCCTGGGGCTGTGGCTGCTGGCCGCGCACATCGGCTGTCACGGCCGCCGCGACTGGGGGCCCCTGGTCGCCGGCTTGGGCGCCTTGGCCCTGGGCCTGGCCCTGAGCGCCTGGTTCTGGCTCCCCGCCCTGGCCGACCGAGGGTTGGTGCAGCTCCACGAGCAGACCACCGGCTACTTTCACTATGCCGGCCACTTTCGCGGCTGGGATATGGTGCAGCGCGCGCCTCTGTTCGACTATACGCTGACCTATGCCCAGGACCCCTTCCGCATGGGGTTGGGCCAGGCGCTCTTAATCCTGGCGGGCCTCGTCGCCCTGGCCCTGCGTTGGCGCCGCCTGGAACGCGAGGCGCGGGTGGTGGCGGGCCTGGCCGTGGCCACCCTGGCGGCCACCACCTTCCTGATGACGCCGCTCTCCGAGCCGATCTGGCGCCATCTGCCGCTGCTGGCCTATGCCCAGTTCCCCTGGCGTCTGCTCTCCATCCAGGCCCTGGCCGGCGCCCTGCTGGTCGGCGGGCTGTTGGGTGCGGGGCGGGGCTGGCTCGCCTGGGTCATGGGGGCCGGGCTGACGCTCCTGATCGTGGTCAGCGGCCTGGCGCGGCTGGACGTGGACCGCCTCACGCTGGAGGAGGCCGACATCACGCCCACGCGATTGATGCTCTATGAGGCGTATTCAGGCAACGTGGGCGGCACGGTGCGCTACGAGTTCCTGCCCGCCGAGATGTGGCCGCGCCCCTATGTCTCTGGCGTGCTCCTCAACGGCGGGCTCAAGCCCACGCCCCTGGCCCTGAGTGGAACGCTGGAGAGCGCGGAGCTGCTGGCGCGCACCGCCAGCAGCGAGACCTGGCGGATACGCCTGGGCAGCGAGGGCTTGATCGCCTTTCACACCACTGGATTCTCTGGCTGGCGCGCCACGGTGGGCGACCTGAGCTACCCCGTGCAGACGGCCCCCGGCCTGGGGTTGGCCAGCGTCTACCTGCCCTCCGGCGAGCACGTGCTCACCCTGACACTGGCAACCACCCGCGCCGCCCGCTGGAGCCAGCGCGTCTCCCTGGCGGCCGCCCTGGTGTGGGTTGGCTTGCTGATCGCCGCCCTGGTGCGCGAGCCTCGCTACCGCTGGGGCGCGCTGGCCGCGGCGTTGCCTCTTCTGTGGCTGACCACCTGGCTGTTGCTGGCATCGCCCAGGGAGGCCGCGCCCACGCGCCAGGGCCCCTTGGTGATGGACTATTCCCGGGCGCCCTACCTGCATCGGCCCGAGGGCGGCGTGCGGATGGGGCCGGCGCGCCTGACCGACTATGCCCTGAGCGCGGAGACGGTGCGGGCCGGCGAGGTCCTGCGCGTGACGACAGCGTGGGAGGATGCCCCCGCCGAGGCGGTGCTGCGCATCGAGGTGGTGGCTCTGACGGCCCACCTCTTCCCGGGTAGCCCGACGTGGGCTGTGGGGGAGGCGCGCGTCGAGGATGGGCAAGCCGTCGTCGCGCTGCGCCTATCGCCGTGGACGCCGCCGGGCATGTATGTCCTGCGGCCGGTGCTCTACGTGGGCGGCGCGCCCCAATCCGCCGAGACCGCCGACGGCCGGGCGCTGGGGCTGCTGGCCCTGGCGCCGATCCAGGTGCCCGATCTGCCGCCTGACGGAGAGCCGCCGGGGGTGCTGGCGTCCTATGGGCCGCCGGAGAGCCCGCCGGTGATCACCTTGCGCGAGGCGCACGCCTACCAGGTGAGTGCGAGCGTCGTGCAGGTGGAGCTGCTCTGGCGCAGCGAGGCCCAGGCGCCCCGCCACTACCAGATGTCGGTGCGGGTGCGGGCCGCCGATGGGACGCAGCTTGCCTCCCGCGACCTGCCCCCTCTGGCGGGCAACTATCCCACGGGCCTCTGGCGGCCGGGCCACCTCTACGCCGATGCGTTGCAGATCGAGCTGCCCGCCGACACCGACGCCGCCCGCGCCAGCGACGTGGAGGTCGTGCTGTACGATCTGCAGACCCTGGCGGCGATAGGCTCGGTGGTGGTGCCGATGGAGTAGCAGCGAAAGCGTTGCCCACTGCCCTCGGGCGTGGTACTATAGCGCAAGAGCGGTTACGGGAGGAGTGAGGGTAGAGTCGGTGGTCGGCCTCCTGTCCAGAGTCAAGAACGCGACGTCGTTCACTCTGCGCGCAATCCGCGCATTGCGGCGCCGGCATACGCATGATTGGCTATCCGACCGGGTCAAGAAGGAAGCTCGCGAATACCGAAAGGCCCACTACACCCGGGAAGGAGTCCGTGATCGGCTCAGAAGGACGTCGGCTTCCGGCGGCTTCTGGTGTTGCGTGGTGGCCGCGATAGTCCTCATAGTAGCGCTCTCGGTCTGTGTCTACTGTCTCGCACCAACCACCGTTCATGGCGATAGGTGGTATGGGCTCCTGACCACCCTCTGGCAGATCGAGGCCAGCCTTGCCGGAATCACGTTTGTCATCGCTGCGCTGCTTCTGGAATCACGTGCCAGGGAAGCTCGATCCAATGACATCTTCTCCTACTACATTGGGTCTTGCCGCCTGATCCCCCTGGTTGTCGCCACGTTTCTGCACATTCTCTTGATCGGCGTGCTTGCCTATCTTCGATATGGCTCTTGCCTGAGAGGAGCGTTGCTTGATGTAGGCCTCATCGCCATCAGTATTGGGTTCGTTCCTTTCGTTGTCTCCAATGTGCTGCTATGGATCAAGGTGCTGCGGTTGCTGGGACCGCTATCTCTTCTGGAGGCGAGGGAGAGCGTGACCCTGAAGGCCGTAGAGACCGCTATTCCTGGCATCGCGGCAGAGATCTTGGGTCGAGGGCTTCTCCATGCCTATCTCACCGGGCGCAACGTTGACTACCGGGTGATAGATGCAGGCGACGAACGTGTTCTCATTCGTTCCAGCGTCGCCGGGTTCGTGACAGATATCGATCTGGCTCGCACCGAGGAAGCTCTCGCAGATATCGGGACAACCTATTCCGGATCACGGGCGCCGGTCAGTCTGTTGCGCAACGTGGGTGACCCTGTGTCGGAGGGCCAGCCTCTCGCAGCGATACGACCAGAATGTGCCAACGATCTGGTTGTGACGGCGCTGCAGAGGGCTTTTCGGGTCAGGCAGGATAGGCAGGAGTCCAGAGATGTTCTCGAACGGGCACTTCGTGGTCTGAAGGAGGATATCGAGGGTTATCTTGAGGCGCGCCAGGTAGGGATGGCTAGACGGGCACTCGATCTGCTCCCAGGCATCTTGCGCCAGATGGTGGTCGCGTGGCGTGCCCAACAGTTTCGTGTACAGATACCTGAGACACCCCAGGGGTATTACTTCTCTGGCCCGATGGACCGACCGCTGCGTATACTACGCAGCACTCTGCGCGCTTGCATGGAGCAGGCAGTTGAGGAAGGCGATCGTGAGCTTGTTGATGCCACTGTTGGGGTCCTGCGGGAGACGCTTGGGATCGCGTCTGATCTAGGTCAGAAACGTCTATTCCGCCTGCTCTCCAGCACGCTCGTCGCGGTGTACAGGCAATCCCTGATCCGCGCAGAAGACGACTTCCGCAACACCGTGCTCGCGATCTGGCACCTTTCCATGTGGAGTTTCGCACACTATCATTTGGCCCCTAAGCTTGCTGATGTCGCGATGACTCGCAGTTTGGCGCAAAAAGCTACTGCCTACCTGTGTGAGATGGTACAGATGTACAGCCATCTTCTGAGGTCAGCCACGGATTTGGCCGATGCAGCTTCATTCGCGAGCTTCGCGCAGACGCTCGACGGCTTGTGGTTCGATAGTGGCGAGGGTGACCAAGTATCTCTGGCAGGCGCGTTGACCACAGAGTCGTGCGATCGCATCGTCTGGAGAGACCTGGCGTGGTTTGGCATCGGGGCCTGGACTCTGAAGCGACTCATGGATGGGGCTCTGTCGAGTGAAGTGGGGGCTGGAATGCTCAAGACCGCCTGCGACCACTTGTCAGATTTCGACAGGCTGCACGGCCTCCATCGCCAGATCCAGCAGCGCCATCGCCAGTTGTCGCTTCGCTTTGGATGGGATGACTGGGCAACGCGCCCCACAGAAAGACCGGGCGCCTCTTTCCCCAACGTAGACGGATGGATGCGCACCTTCTACTGCTTTCATGGCACGTACCTGCTCTCTCCCGAACTGGCTACCGGAGGAGCCGATTACTACCGTGCCAAACTACAGGGCAAGGACGGGTATGAGGCAGCTCTGCTGGAGACCGCCTGTCAACAGATTAGGGCTGCCAGGGACAGGCTTGTGGGCGTGATCGACGCAGAGACTCTGTCACAACTGATCGAGTTCGCAGATCTGCATCGCCCCGGGGATGATCCTCCGAGGAGCGACGGCTAGCTCTTTTCGGGCTTTCGTCACCCAAACCTCAGTCGCACCGCGCCGTACTGGCGCTCCAGGTAGCGCAGCAGCGTGTGTACCAGTAGAATCGAGCCCGCCATCTCCAGGCCCTCCTCCAGCGTCGTGATCATGCTGTAGGTCAGGTTCCACGAGCCGTGGGCCTCGGCATAGCGGCCGCCGATCAACTCCAGCCCGATGGCGCCCCCCACGTAGAGGACCGCCGACACGATCAGGGCGAGGCGCGTGGGCCGATCCAGGGCCAGCAGGAAGCGCAGGTAGAGGGCCGCCAGGACCAGCACGACGGCGATGCCGGGGATCACCCAGGCATAGTGGAGCAACCCCATCGTCTCCAATGCCAGCAGGCGCCGCAGCGGCTCCGAGAGCTTTTCATGGAGCGCGGTGAACTCGTCCATGCCGATGAGGAACATGCCCAGGGCCAGCAGCCCCCAGTGAAAGACAAAGGGCGCGCGGGCCTGGCGCTTGAGCAACGCCACGATGGCCAGCAGCGCCGCCGCCGACAGCAGCACCAACACCGAGAAGAAGGTCGGCACGTTCATCTCGAAATCCACGTTCACCAGGCCGACGATGCCCCAGGGGCTCTCGCGCGGCGTCAGGTACAGGTATAGCTGGCCCGCCACGCTCAGGGCGACCAGCAAGGCAGCGGCGGCGGCCAGGGCCAGGCCGACGACGCGGGGCGACAGACGGATCTCTGGCTCATGCATGGGCGCTACCTCGCGGGACAATGGTTGCGGCGCTCTCTGTCTCGCGCAGTATAGTGATCGCGCAGCGCTGTGCGAATTCAGAGGTCGCAGGTGGCGTCCTTGCCAGCATCTGAGTACAATAGGGCCATCTCGGATACCAACCAAAGGTAAAGGAGCGTTATGCCAACTATTCGAGCCAAACTGATGTACACCGGACGCGAGATCGTTGAGGATGCTGCCATCTCCTGGGAGGCCGACACCATCGTCGCCGATGGCGCCGCCGAAGCCCTGGCCGAGTATCCCGTTATCACCCCGGCCATCGTGGATGCCCACTGCCACATCGGCTTGATACGCGCCGGCGAGCCCAATGACGAGGCCGAGGCCAACGAGCGCATGGACACCATGCTGGCCCACGCCGACGTGCTGGATTCGATCCAGATGGATGACGCCGGGTTCCGCGATTCCATCGAGTGCGGCGTGCTCTACTCCTGCGTGCTGCCCGGCAGCGGCAACATCATCGGCGGCGATTCCGCCGTGATCCGCAACTATGGCGCCCAGACCAACGCCGCCTTTGTGCGGCGCGCGGGCATCAAGGCCGCCTTTGGCTACAACCCGATGCACGTGCGCGAGTGGAAGGGCGTGCGCCCCTACACCCGCATGGGCGCCCTGGCAATCCTGCGGGCCAAGCTGCACGACGTGCGCGCCAAGATCGCCGAGGAGGCCAAGGAGGACGCCGCCGTCAAGTACACCGCCGAGGAGACGGTGCTGCGCCAGCTCCTCAAGCGGGAGCAGCGCCTCCGCGCCCACGTCCACAAGGCTGACGATATCGCCGCGGTGCTGCGCCTGGTGGACGAGTTCGGGCTGGACGTGACCATCGAGCACACCTGCGATATCCATCAGGCCGGCATCTTTGAGGAACTGCGCGATCGCGGCATCCCCGTGGTCTATGGGCCGCTGGATACCCTGGCCTACAAAGTGGAGCTCAAGCACGAGCACTGGTCCAACATCCGCTACCTGCTGGATTCGGGCGTGCGTTTTGGCCTGATGACCGACCACCCCGTGATCCTGCAGCGCACCCTACTGCTGACGCTGCGCTGGTTCCTGCGGGCCGGGCTCAGTAAGCAGCAGGCGCTGGAGATCATCACCCGCAACAACGCCGAGATCCTGGGGGTGGATGACATCCTGGGCACGCTGGAGCCGGGCAAGTGGGCCTCGTTCCTCTGCTGGAACGGTGACCCGTTCAGCCTGGAGAGCTACCCCGTGGCGATCTATGCCGAGGGCAAGCTGATCTACGAGGCGTAGCAGCGGCATGTGATGGCGTGGGCGCGTCACGGCTGGCGCGCCCACGCCCAGCCTCTATGGTGGAGGTGCGCCGTGGCAGAACCGCGATCCGCAGCGGTAGGGCCGCTGTTCGAGGATTCCCGGGGGCCCATCGAGGGCTTTTCCTGGGCGATGTTCACCATCGGCGGCGCCGCCCACGGCGAGACCGAGGCGGGCCGCCTGGGCGCGGGCAAGGACGTGCGCGTCGTCGGCACGGAGGTCACCCGCTGGCGTGAGCGCAAGGGTCACGAGTTGACTGAAGCCATGATCACCGGCGTCTATGGGCTCGGGATCGAGACGCTGGTGATCGGGGTGGGGGTGTACAGCCTGCTCCAGTGCCCCGAGCCGGTGCAGGCCGCCATTCGCGCGGCGGGCATCCCGCGTCTGATCCTGGAGCCGACGCCCCAGGCCTGCGCCACCTACAACGCCCTGGTGCGCCAGGGCGTGCGGGCCGCCCTGCTGGCCCACGGGACGTGCTGAGGGAGGGGGCCCGCCGCCCGGCGGTCCATCCTGCCTACACCGCCGCCTGTCGCATGATGCCATAGGCCCAGGCGGCCTCCAGCTCCTCCAGCGCCATCGCCGCGTCGCCGGCCAGGGCGGCGGCGCAGGCCGCCTGGTAGCGGTGGTGCGCCTGATAGGCGGGTTCCGCCAGCACCGCCGATCGCTCCCGCTCGCGCGTCTCCGCCCACAGCGCCAGGCCCGCGCGATAGAGCTCCGCCGCGCGCCCATAGTCGCCCGCCAGCAGCGCCAGATTGCCGTTGACCAGCAACCCGTCCACCGGGTTGAGCCACAGCGAAACCACCGCATGGCTGTATCGCTCGACAAAGCCGACCCGCAGGGCCGTGGCCGCCGAGGCCAGGTTCTGCTGGAAGCAATGCCAGCCGATGTGGCGGATGCCCCGGCGCCGGGCCTCCTCGACGGTCGCCGCGGCCACCGCCGCGCCATAGCCTTTGCGGCGGTGCTCGGGCGCCGTCGTGATGCCGATCTCGGCCTGGTCGCCCACGACGCAATCGGTGGTGCACCAGGAGAGCGCGACGCCATCCCGCACCAGGCACGTACCGAACCCGTGGGCGTAAAAGTCCTCCAGCGAGGCATAGTCGCCCTGGCAGAAGCGCCGCAGCCACTGGATGTTGCCCAGGTCGTCGCGGGCCAGAAGCTCGCCCGTGATGGGCGCTGCCGTGACGCCATCCTCCAGGGCGGCGCGCCAATCGGGCAAGGGGCCGCCATGGGAAAAGTAGCGCTGGCTGTTGCGCACCAACACCTGGCCAGGGAATAGCTCATCCATCGCCTGAGCCCATTCGGGCTCGTGGGAGAGAACGAAGCAGGCCCATTGCTGCTCCCGGGCCCGGGGCAGGAGTTCGCCCTGAAGGTGATCCGCCAGCGCCCTGGTGAAGGCCCCGTCGCCGGGATCCCCCACCAGATAGTGGCCCTCGGGTCCCGAGGCAAAGAGCGCCCGCGGATGCACAGGATCATCCACACAGACATAGCCGGGCGCGCTGCCGGCGATGACCGCGCTCAGCAGCAGGAGATGCTGGCGCCCCTCCAGCAGGGGGAGGGCGCGGCTCTGCTCGCCGGCGCTGAGGCGGTGGAGCGTGGCCCCGGTCACGCTGCGCCCCCGGGCGCCATCCGCCGCTCGAACAACACCAGCCCCTGGTCGGTGACGCCGGTTTCCACAAAGCCTTCCCGCGCGTAAAAGTGGCGCGTGCGATGGTTCCAGGCGGGTGTATCCAGGCGCCAGACCTCGGCCTGCGGGTAGAGGGGCCACAGGAGCGCCATGGCCTGGGCGCCCAACCCCCGGTTCTGCCACTCGGGCGCGATGTAGATGCGGCCCAGCTCGAAGGCGCCGGGGCCGGTGGGGTAGGCGATGATGCCGCCGATGGCGGCCTCGTCCAGCAAGATGACATAATAGTCTGCAGCGCCGATCGCGGCGCGTTGCCAGCCCACGTCGTCATAGCCCGGCGGCCCGCCTGGCCCCGGCGCCCCATAGTTCACGTCGGCCTCGAAGGCGCGGCGCGACAGCTCCGTCAGGGCTGTGGCGTCCTCCCCTGCGGCGCGGGTGAGTTGGATCATGGCGTTCCCTCCTCGGCCACGAGCGGGTCGTCCAGGGCCAGCTCCACCCGCAGCGCCGTGGCCGTCTCGGCGGGAAAGTAGTTGACGTTGCTGCGGCCGCCCTCCGGGTAGTAGACGATCCAGCCCAGCTGGCCGCGATCGTTGACGACGATGCAACGCACATTCTCGCTGCCTGGCACAGATTCCACGCGCAGAACGCGCGCCAACGAGCCGGCGCGGATGCGATCTCCGATGGTGGGCAGGTTCACTCGGCTTCTCCTTCCTGGTCGGTGGGCGAGGGCGCCGGCTCCTCCGGCGCAGCGGTCTCCGATGGCTCGGCGCGGCCGGGCCGCCGAGGGGCCATCCAGCGGGCGGCCAGCAGGGTGGTCAGGGGTACGGCCGCCACCAGGCCGCTGCTGGTCACCAGCATGCGCACTACCTCCTCGCTGATGAGCTCCTGGCTGAGGACATAGGCGAAGGGCAGCGCCTGGTCGGTCAGGAGGAGCAGCAGCGGCAGCGCTGCGCCCGCATAGACCAGCACCAGGGTGTTGACCATGGAGGCGATATGGTCCTGGCCAACTTGCATGGCGCGCCGGTAGAGTTGCCAGGCATCCAGGCTGGCGTTGGCCTGGTGGATCTGCTCCACCGTGGCGGCCTGGGCGACGGTGATGTCATCCAGCACGCCCAGCACGCCGATGATCATGCCTCCAGCAATAGCCCTCGCATGTCGATGATGCCGCCGTAGAGGCTCTGGACAAAGCCCGCCTCATCGCCCGAGAAGCCCGTCAGGCGGGCCCCCGCCACAAAAAGCACGGCGATGAGGGCCGTCAGCCCCAGCCCCAGGGCCGAGCCGATGAGGGCGATGGTGGTCTTGCGGTTGAGGCCATGGGAGAGATAGTAGCTCACGGGCATGGCCAGGCCGCAGCCCAGCAGCGCCGTCCACACGGGCGCCTGGGCGGCGCCCACCCGGGGCAGCACAATGTAAAAGATCACGACAAAGGACAGAACCAGGCCCACCAACGAGCGGGCGCCGCGCGGCCCGCCGGCCAGCACCACCAGCGCGACAAAGACGAGGGCCATCCAGAGCAGCGGAAAGGTGCGATCTCGGGTGGCGATCTCGTAGAGGACGGTGCCGTCGGGCAGTTGGCTCTGCCGCACGTAGACGCGGTCGCCGGCCTTGTAGCGCACGACGTGGACGCTGGGGGCCGCGCCCTGCTCCACGGTGACGATCTCTCCCTTGCGCGGGCCGCCGTTGATGGATAGCTCCAGCGTCTGCAGGATCTGGGTCTCGCCCAGCAC
Source organism: Anaerolineales bacterium UBA1429 (assembly GCA_002329325.1). Classification (GTDB taxonomy): domain Bacteria; phylum Chloroflexota; class Anaerolineae; order UBA1429; family UBA1429; genus UBA1429. Next base: position 36,057 of record DCTX01000027.1, on the reverse strand, counting down.
GACGATCTCCTGCTCGTCTGCCACAAAGACCACCGTGGCGGACAGGAGGCTGTCCTTGGGGGACGGCCCCTGATCCGCCGGGGCCTGGGCGACCGCGGCGCGCGGGACGAGCAGGGCGATGAGTAGAAGCAAAAAGACCACACGTCTCATGTGATGTGCCTCTTTGGGGCAGCATGGCTGCCGATGATGCAACTGCCCAATGATAGCCCAGGGGTGCCGGGGCCACAAACCCGCCGCACCTTGCGACGCGCCGTGGGGCGACTATACTGGGGCCATTATCCGAGGGAGGTGACCCATGCTCCAACTCGAGACGCCGCGCCTGATCTTGCGCGACCTGCTGCCCGACGACTGGGCGCCCATGCACCAGTTGCGCAGCGATCCCACGGTCACGCGCTACTGCGACTATATCGCCTCCGAGACGCCCGAGCAGGCGCGCACCTGGGTGCGCGAGACCATGGTGCACAACGCGATGACGCCTCGTCTCTCGTACAACCTGGCCATCGTCCGCCGCGACGACGGCTGCGTCATGGGCTGGATCGGCATCGGCCGCGCGAGCGATCAAACCCAGGGCGAGATGGATTTCGGCTATGCGCTGCGCCCCGCCTTCTGGGGGCAGGGCTACATGACCGAGGCGCTGACGGCGCTTCTGGGCTTTGTCTTTCGGGAACTCGGGGCCACGGGCGTCTATGGCGAGTGTGACGTGGCCCACCCTGCCTCCGGCCGTGTGATGGAGAAGGCGGGGCTGCGCTTTGTCGGGCGCGTGTCCGACGAGGATGGCAGCGAGAGCCTGCGCTACACGGCCAGCGCCGCCGAGTGGCTTGCCCGCCAGGCGCTGGCCGGGGGAGCCGGGTGACGAACTACCTCTGGCAGGCGCGCGTCTACTATCGGCAGGTGGCCGGCCTGCTCCTGCTGGGCTCTCTCTTTGGCATCGTCATGAATGTGTCGGTGGCGTTGCCTCCCGTGCTGCTGGGCGCCGCCGTCGATGCCGCCCTGGCGCGTGGGACGGGCGCCGCCGGCTGGCAGGCCGTGATGGCGGCGGCGTTGGCCTACGCGGGGGGCACGGCGCTGCACGCCATCGCGCGGGTGGGCAAGCGCTGGTACATGCGGGCCGCCGTGCGCCGCACTGTCTTTGCCCTGCGCAACGACGCCCTGCGCGGCCTGCTGGCCGCGCCGCTGGAGTGGCTCCGCCGCCAACCGGTGGGCGACCTGATGGCGCGGGTCATCGGCGATGCAGACCTCTTTGGCGTGGGGTTCACGGAATCCACCACCGAGCTGTGGGATACCTGGCTCTTCTCGCTCACCTTGATGGTCACGATGCTCTTCTATGACCCGCGGCTGACCCTCCTGGCCATGCTGCCCGTGCCGGCCGCCTTTTACGTGACCTATCACTCGCGGGGGTGGGTGCGGCAGCGCACCCAGGCCGTGCGGCTGGCCACCGCGGAGCTCACCAGCGCTCTGCAGGAGAGGCTGGCGGGGCTGCGGCTCCTGCGGCTGCTGGGGCAGGGGGAGCAGGCCGTCCGACGCATCGACCTTCTTTCGGAGCGCCTGGCGCGGGCCAGCCTGAGGGAGGTGCGGCTGCAGGCCGCCCTTCAGCCCATCTATGCCGTGGTCGTCACGGCCAGCGTTGTCGTCATCGTCTGGCTGGGCGGGCAGCGGGTGGTGTCCGGTGACCTGAGCGCCGGCGCCCTGATCGGCTTTATGCTGGTCTATTTGCGTTTTGTGGGGCGCGGCTACCGTCTGCCCCTCTTCTTCAACCGCATCCAGAGCGCCGGTGTGGGCTGGGCGCGGTTGCGGCCCTTTCTGCCAGAGCCGCTGCCCCTGAGCAACGAGCCGGCGCGAGCCTCATGGCGGCCCACCCACGTCATGGGACTGTACGCGGCGCCCGATCCGCTGCCGCCCAGGGAGCCCCGGCCCCTGGCCGTGCGCCTGAGCGGCGTGACGCTCCACTACCCCGGCGCCGAAAGCGCTGCGCTGCAGGACATCTCCCTGGACATACCGGCCGGCGCGCTGGTGGGCGTCACTGGCCCCATCGGTTCGGGCAAGAGCGCGCTGCTGCGGGCCATCCAGGGGCTCTATGCGCCGCGAGAGGGCGAGGTTTGGGTCGATGGCGCGCCGGTGCAATCGCGCACCGAAGCCTGGCGGGCCGTCCACCTGCGCTACGTGCCGCAGGACCCCGGCCTGTTCACGGGCACCATCCGCGAGAACCTGAGCATGGAGCGCGGCCAGGCCGCCGATGAGGCGCGCTGGCTGCGGCTCGCGGCCCTGGATCACGAGGTCGAGGGCTTTGGCCAGGGATGGGATACGCCCGTGGGAGAGGGAGGGGTACAGGTCTCTGGCGGGCAACGGCAGCGCATCGCCCTGGCCCGCGCCCTGGCGCTGCCCGATGGCGGCGCGCCCTGCGTGCTGCTGCTGGACGACCCCTTTGCCGCCATCGACATCGAGACGGAGAGGCAGATCGTCGGCGCCCTGCGCGCCGCCCTCTACGGGCAGACGACCTTGATCCTCTGCTCGCATCGGCTGGCATCCTTCCCGCTGCTGGACAGGGTCTTGGTGCTGGATGGCGGGCGCCTGGTGGCCCAGGGCTCTCATGCCGAGCTGATGGGCCAACAGGGGCTGTACGCTCGCATCTATCGCGCCCAGCATCGCATCCTGGGGGAGGGGGATACGGCATGAGTCGCCGGGACGGGCAGAGACCGACGCGAGCCGGGGTGGCCGCGCAGGTGTGGGAGCTGGTGCGCCCCTGGCGATGGCCTCTGCTGGGAGCGCTCACGGGGGTTGCAGCGGCCTCAGGCCTGGAGCTGGTGCCTCCCCTGGCGATGGGGCGCCTGCTGGATGACAATCTAGCCCAGGGGCGCGCTGAGGGGCTCCTGCCGCTGGCCCTGGCCTATCTGGCGGCCGTCGGCGGCGTGCATCTGCTGCGAGCCGCCATTACCTACCTGACGGCCATCGCTGCCCAGGGGGCTTTGCGCCGCCTGCGGGTCCGCTTGTTCGCCCACTATTACCGGCTGCCCATCGCCTATCACGATGAGACGCCTATCGGCGAGGTGATCAGCCGCTGCACCAGCGATATGGACACCATCAACAGCCTCTTCAGCTTGGGCGTGATCAATCTCCTGGCGCAGATGGCGCAACTCGTGGCCATCGTGTTCGCCATCGTGGTCCTCAGCCCCGTGCTCTCGCTGGCGCTGCTGTTGGTGTTGCCCCTTGTGTATGTCATCACCCGCGCCTTCCAGTGGCGCATGCGCGACGCCGAGCGAGACGTGCGGCGCGGCGTGGGCGCGCTCAATGCCCAACTGCAGGAGGCCCTCTCGGGCGCGGAGGCGATCCATGCCCTGCACTGGCAGGAGCGCTTCATGCAGCGCTTCCGGCACGCCCTGTCAGAAACGCTGGGCGCCACCAACCGCTCCGTGTGGTACGGCTCGGTCTACTCGCCCATCATGGATATCCTGTCGGCCCTCATCGTCGCCGTCCTCTTTTTGGTGGGAGGCGAGCTGCGCCTGGGCTCCGCCCTGAGCGTCGGCACGCTGACCTCCTTTGTCCTGCTGTTCATTCGCTTCTTTGAGCCCATCGTCGCCCTCGGGGAGGACTGGCAGACGGCCCAGGCCGCCATCGCCGGCGCCGAGAGGGTCTTTGAGGTGCTCGCCCTGCCAGAGGAGGAACCGGCGGAGGCGGCCGCCCACGCTGCCGATCAGGGGGCCCTGGTCCTGGCGCGCGACCTGGTCTTTGGCTACCGCCCGGGGGAGCCCGTGCTGGATCACGTCTCGCTTCGAGTGCCAGCCGGGCGGCACGTGGCCATCGTCGGGCGCACGGGGGCGGGCAAGAGCAGCCTCTTCTACCTGTTGGGCGGCCTCTATCGCCCCTGGTCTGGCGATCTCCTGGTGGCCGGGCGCGTCCCCGGCACCCTCTCTGATGAGAAGCGGCGTCGCACCCTGGGCCCCGTGCCCCAGAGCGTTCAGCTCTTTAGCGGGACGGTGCGCGAGAACCTGACCCTGGACGATCCCAGCCTGACCGACGAGGACCTGACGCGCGCGCTGGCGCTTGCCGGAGCGGACGAGTTCGTCGCGGCGCTCCCCGCGGGGCTCGACACGGTGCTGAGCGACCAGGGCGGGGGGACCGGTGTGCAGCTTTCGGGGGGCCAACGCCAGCTCCTGGCCCTGGCCAGAGCCCTGGCAGGCGATCCCCAGTTGCTGCTGCTGGACGAGGCGACGGCCTCGGTGGATAGCGCCACCGAAGAGGCGTTCCGGCGGGCCCTGCGCGCCCACATGGAGCAGCGGGGCGGCTCCGTGCTCACCATCGCCCACAGGCTGGCTACGGCCCTGGAGGCCGACGAGATCATCGTGCTGCGAAGCGGCCGCATCGTGGAACAGGGGACGCCCGGGGCGCTCCTGGCTTCGGGCGGGCTGCTGGCCAGCATGTGGGAGCTGGAGCGCTCCGGGTGGACGTAGGTTCGCGCGGCACGCGAAAAAGCGCCCGTTCTGGCTTGCCAGGGGCCGTTTGGCCGAGTATCCTCAGCGTACCCTGGCCGACCAGATGCGCGCACCAGTGCGGGCGCTCGCCCGGCGAGCGCCAAGGGGGGACGAATGCCGAAACACGCACAGCCGTATGGCCTCTGGCCCAGCCCGCTCACGCCGGCTCGCATGGCGGCGGAGAAGCGCCTGGGCGACGTCGCCTGGGACGACGCCAACGGCGGCCTGGTGTGGATCGAGGGTCGCTCCGGACATGGCATGCTCCTCTATGACGATGGCAGCGGCGATGCCCCCCGCGAGCTGAACGCCGGCCGCTCGGCCCGCGGGCAGGTGGGCTATGGCGGCGGCGACATGACCGTCGCCCGCGGTGCGGTGTTCTATGCCGCCGAAGGGCGCCTCTACCGCCAGGCCCTCTCGGGAGGCGGCGAGCGCCCGCTGACGCCCTCCTTCGGCGAGACGGCCTCCCCGGCCCTCTCCCCCGACGGACGCTGGTTGCTCTATGTGCACTCGTACGAGGGGGTGGACCGGCTGGCGTTGGTGGATGCCCAGGGGACCCTGTGGCCCACCTGGCTGGCCCAGGGCCATGACTTATTCATGCAGCCGGCCTGGCACCCCCACGGCCGACAGATCGCCTGGATCGCCTGGGACCATCCGCAGATGCCCTGGGACGGGACGCGCCTCTATCTGGCCGGGCTGACGGCGCCGGAGCGGGGGCTGCCCCTTGTCGAACAGGCCGAGGCCATCGCCGGCGACGCCGATACCTCGGTCTTTCAGCCCGCCTTCTCGCCGGACGGGCGCTACCTGGCTTATGTGTCTGATGCCAGTGGATGGTACAACCTGTACCTGTACGACCTGGCCGCGGGCGAGCACCGGCACGTGGTAGACGTGGAAGCCGAGCTGGGGCTGCCCGCCTGGGCGCAGGGCATGCGTACCTTTGCCTGGGCGCCAGATTCGCGTCAGATCTACTACGTCCAGTCGCGCGATGGGCGTGACCAGCTCTGGCGCGTGGACGTGGCCTCGGGCGAGGCGCCGGCCGTCGCCGGGTTGGAGGAGTACACGCGCCTGAGCCAGCCTGCCCTCTCTCGCAGCGGCGTGCTGGCCTGCATCGCGTCCAGCCCACAGGTTCCGGCGCGGATCGTCACGCTGGATCCGCGCACCGGCGCGACGCGGATCGCGGCCCGTTCCAGCGGCGAGACCACCTTGCCCGATGCGCTGGTCGCGCCGGAGGCCGTGGCGTGGCGGGCGGAGACGGGCGACGTGGTCCATGGCCTCTACTATGCACCCGACAAGGCGGGCGGGGCCGTCAAGCCGCCCCTCGTGGTGCTGGTGCACGGCGGCCCCACCGGGCAGGCCACCGCGGGCTATGCCCCCCAGGCCCAGTTCCTGGCGACACGGGGCTATGCCGTGCTGGACCTGAACTATCGCGGCAGCAGCGGCTATGGCCGCGCCTATCGCAACGCCTTGCGCGAGCAGTGGGGCATCTACGACGCCGATGACGCCGTCAGCGGGGCGCGCCATCTGGCCGACGAGGGCCGGGTGGATCCCCAGCGCCTGGTGATCATGGGGGGGAGCGCCGGCGGCTATACGGTTCTGCAGACCCTGATCCGCTACCCGGGCGTCTTTTGCGCCGGCGTCTGCCTCTATGGCGTGACCAACCTGTTCTCGCTGGCGGCGGATACCCACAAGTTCGAGCAGCGCTATCTCGATGGCCTCATCGGGCCGCTGCCCGAGCACGCGGCGCGCTACCGCGAGCGCTCGCCCAGTCTGCACGCAGACCGCATCCGCGACCCGGTGATCGTGTTTCAGGGGGAGGAGGATCGCGTGGTGCCCCGGGCGCAGGCCGAGGAGATCGTAGCTGCGCTGCGGCGCAACGGCGTGCCCCACGAATACCATCTCTATCCGGGGGAGGGGCATGGGTGGCGCAAGGCCGAGACCATCGAACGCTTCTACGAGGCGCTGGATAGATTCCTCCGCCAGTATGTGATCCTGAGCTGACGCGCCCGCGAGGAGAGGCATGGCGCTCTATCGCCCACTTGGAGAGATAGGCCTTGACGATATTGCCGAGTTCGGCGGCAAGGCGGCCCGCCTTGGCCAGGCTATGCGCCTGGGCTGCCCCGTGCTGGGAGGCATGGCCCTCTCGGTGGAGCTGTTCCGGCGTTTTATGCGGCAGGGGGGGCTGCAAGGCGAGATCCGCTCTATCTTGACCACGATGCAGCCCCAGTCCATCGGCCAGTATCAGGCCACGGAGTGGGCCATTCGCGCCGCCTTTGACGTGCGCCGGGTGCCCGACGACGTGGTGGCGGAGATCCATCGGGCCTGGGAGGATCTGGCGGTCGAGCGGGCGGCGGTGCGTTCCTCCGCCACCAGTGAGGACAGCCCGCTGCAGAGCTTTGTCGGGCAGCACGTCTCCACCCTCAATGTGGCCAGCTCAGACGCCGCCGTGGAGGCCGTGCTGGCCTGCTGGGCCTCGCTCTACAGCGCTCAGGCCCTCTCCTATGCCCACAGTTTCGGCGTAGACCTGCTCTCCTCTGCCATGGGGGTGTTGATGCAGCCCATGGTGGAGGCGACGGCCCGGGGGGCGCTCTTTACCGTGGACCCGGTAACGGGCAACCCAGACGTGTTCCTGCTCTCGGTGAAAGAGGGCCCACGCGCCGGGGTGCACGTCCTGGACCCGTACCAGGCCGCGCCGGACGAGGATGACTACTGGATGCGCCTCCGCGAGATTGGTCTCCTGCTGGACGAGCACGAGCTCTCCTACCAGAGTCTGGATTGGGTGCTGGTGGACGGTCAGATCAACCTGCTGCGAGCCCGCCCAGTGACGGGCGCTCCCCCCTACCTTCCCCAGGAGGCCCTGGAGTGCACCATGGGCGGCGCGCAGCTCGTTTGGCTCCATGATCCGGACGTGGGCCCACGCGCTGCCAGGCCTATGAGCTGGTACCACCAGAGCCGAGGCCCCTCACTGCATGCCGCCTACCATGAGCGCACCCTGTGGCCCGCAGCCCATGAACAGGCGCCTTATCAGTGCTATCCGTGCGGCTATCTCTATGCCAGCACGACGCGCGAGCAGCCGGGCCATGCCCCATCGGCCCCGATGGAGCCCTTGCGACGCTGGTTCCAGGACCTCAAGCTGCTGTTCCGCATTCGCCGGCTCGATCAGGATTACATAACGCTTTGCGAGCGCGACCTGGGGCGCCTGCACGCGCTGAACGAGCAGCCTCTGGCGGAGCTCGATGGGGGCGCACTGGCGGAGGTGATCGCCGAGGTAATGGCGTTGCACAACGGCTTCTGGCAGGAGAGCGGCCTGCTGGCCCGCGTGAGCGCGGCCCTGGCGCGCATGCTCGCACGGGTCCACCGGCGTTGGCTCGGTTCCGACGAGCCCGACCTGGACCTGCTCCTGTGGACGGGCGAGGACGCCTGGTCTCAGGCAGACGAGCGCCTGGATGCGGCCGCCGATTCCCATGCTACGGAACAAGCTCGCCTGGATGCGATGCGCGATCACTTTGTGAGGCATCGCCATCACTTTGTCCCCGGCGATGTCCTGGCGCCCTGGCGCGACCTGGCGGATCTAGAGCCAGATGATGCGCTGCTGCAGGAGCGTTGGCAGTCGAGGGGGAGTGGAGACGCCCTGGCCCGCGAGGAGCACCTGCGACGCATCGAGGCCAGGGATACGCTCCTGGCGGAGGTCCTGGAGCGGCTGGGCAACCTGAGGGGCAGAGGCTACCTCTGGCTGCTACGCCTGGGTCGGCGCTATCGCACCCTGGCCCACGATAGCCGCGATCCGGCTGCCCTGTGTCGCGTGCTCGAGCACGCCCTCGTGGCCGAGGCGGGGCGCCGCCTGCGCCAGGCCATGCCGGAGGCGGAGGATCTGGAGGCCGGCCTGTTCACCGGCCGCGAGATCCTGGATTGGCTGCAGGGCCGCATGGCGGATGACGAAGCGCGAAGCATCGCGCAGCAGCGGCGGGCCCTGCTGCGGCGTTGGGCGCGCTATGCGCCGCCCGAGCGAATCGAGTACCCGGCCAGCGCCGACCAGGGGGGCGAAAGCTCCCGCGACCAGCGCTTCACCGGGCGGGCCATCTGCGCCGGCCGCGTGACGGGCGTGGCGCGGGTCATCCGCGGTTCGAACGAGGCGAGCCAGGTGCTGCCGGGCGAGGTGTTGGTGTGCCGAGAGCTACCCTATGAGTTGACGCCGCTGTTCTCGATCGTCTCGGCGGTGGTGGCAGAACGGGGCGACCTGCTGGATCATGCCAGCGTCCTGGCCCGCGAGTACGGCGTGCCGACGGTATTCGGCGTGGGCGATGCCACCCGCCGCATCGAGACGGGCGACACGCTGGAGGTGGATGCCACCCACGGCGTGGTCATGCGGCGCATGCCCGAGCCCGATTGGGAGATGTGGGCCATCTAGATCAGGAGGAGAGGGTAATGACGCTGTTTGGTGGGATCGAGGGGGGCGGCACCAAGTTCGTGTGCGCCGTCGGTACGGGGCCCGATGACATTCGCGACGAAGCGCGCTTTCCGACCGGCGCGCCCGCCGAGACCCTGGCCCAAGCCATCGCCTTCTTCCAGCGGCATGCCCAGGGTCGCGAGCTGGCCGCCGTAGGGATCGCCTCATTCGGCCCCATAGACCCCGACCCCGCGTCCCCTCGCTTTGGCTATGTGACCACCACACCCAAGCCCGGCTGGGCCCACACCGACTTTGCCGGGGCCATCCATCGCGCCTTGGGCGTGCCCGTCGGCTTTGACACCGATGTGAACGTCGCCGCCTTGGGAGAGCATCGCTGGGGCGGCGCCCAGGGGCTGGACACCTTCCTCTACCTTACCGTCGGCACGGGGCTCGGCGGTGGTGGCATGGTGAACGGCAAGCTGATCCACGGGCAGATGCACCCCGAGATGGGCCACATTCGCATCCCCCACGATCGCCAGGCCGACCCCTATGCCGGCTTTTGCACCTACCATGGCGACTGCCTCGAGGGGCTCACTTGCGGCCCCGCCATCGGCGAGCGTTGGGGGCGCCCCAGCCGCGAGCTGCCCGCCGACCACCCGGCCTGGGCGCTGGAGGCGCATTACCTGGCGCTGGGGCTGGTCAACCTGATCCTGCCGTTGGCGCCCCAGCGGGTGATCATGGGCGGCGGGGTTATGGAGCAGACCCAGCTCTTTCCCATGATCCGCGCCCATGTGCAGGAGCTCCTCAATGGCTATCTGCAGCTCGCGACCATCCAGGAGCGGATAGACGACTATATCGTGCCGCCGGTTCTGGGGGGGCGGGCCGGTGTGTTGGGCGCCATCGCCCTGGCCCAGGACGTTCACGCGGGCCGCCTGCCCGGCCTGGGCAGCGCCGCTCCCTGAGCGAGGGGCGTTCGGCTACAGGCGAAAGTCGGCCACCACCATGGTATGATCCGAGGGGCGCTCCGCCAGGCGCGCCTCTCTGTCTATCCAGGCGCCGGTGCAGCGCTCGGCCAACGGCGCTGTGGCCAGGATGTGATCCACGCGCCAGCCCATGGCCCGCTCGACGGCGTTGCGCACCCGATAGTCATAGTAGCTGTACTGGTCGGGCTCGTCGGGGTGGTGCAGGCGAAACACGTCCACCAGGCCCCAGGCGCACACCTGCTTGAATGCCTCGCGCACCTTGGGGTGATAATCGACATGCTCGGCGTTGCGCACAGGGTCGTGGATGTCGATGGGCTCTGGCGCCACGTTGATGTCGCCCGCCCACAGGAACGGCTCGTCGGGGCGATAGTGGCGCTCGAACAGGGCGCGCAGCCGCTCAAACCAGGCCAGCTTGTAGGCGAACATCTCGTGGTCCACGCTGCGGCCCTGGGGCACATAGGTGTTGACGATGGCCAGGTTGCCCAGGCGCAGGCGGATCAACCGTGGCTCATCGGGTTCGCCGCCATCATCCAGCCCAAAGTGCACCTCGTCAGGCTCACGGCGCGTGATCACCGCCACCCCCGCATGGGACTTTTGGCCGCGATAGATCACATGGTAGCCCAGCGCCTCGATCTCTTGGGCGGGGAATTCGTGATCCTGGACCTTGGTCTCTTGCACGCACAGGACGTCCACATCGTTACGCGGCAGCCACTCCAGGATCTGGGGCAGGCGGATGCGGATCGAGTTGGCGTTGAATGTCGCGAAACGGAGTCGGTCGCTCATGGCGTTTCCTTTCCGCTGGGAAGCGCCGCAAGGCGGTCATAGAGCGGCGCCAGGGATTCATAGGCGGCGATGAAGAGGGGATAGAGGTCATCGTAGCGGGCCGCCGCCTCTGGGCGCGGCTCTTCGGCGGGCTCGACGGCGACCAGATCGTTGACCACGTCCCAACCCCGGAACAGGCCCACGCCCACGCCGCCGGCAACGGCCGCCCCCAGCGAAGTGGCCTCCACCGTCAACCGCGCCTGCAGCAAGGGCAGATTGAGCACGTCGGCCAGGATCTGGCGCCAGACCGCCGAGCGGGCGCCGCCGCCGATCACCCGGAGGGCGCGGATGGGGGCGCCCTGCCGGCGGAAGCAATCCAGGATGATGCGCAGGTTGAGGGCGACGCCCTCCAGCACGGCCCGCGCCATCTCGGCGCGGCCGTGGGCCAGGGTCAACCCCAGGAAGCAGCCCCGCGCATGGGGGTTCCAGTGGGGGCTGCGCTCGCCGATCAGGTAGGGCAGAAAGAGAAGCCCTTGGGCGCCCGGCTCGACCCCAGCCGCAAGGGCGTCCAGCTCGGCGTACAGGCGCCCCTCGACGTCGCCGCGCAGCAGGCGCTCCAGCCAGTCGAAGGATCCCCCGGCGCACTGCATCGTGCCCGTGGGGAACAGGTAGGCGGGGTCCAGGTGGGCAAAGGTAAAGGTGCGCTGGGCCGGGTCGTACAGCGGCTCGCGGCTGACAAAGGCGATCCAGGACGAGGAGCCGATGTAGCAGTAGGCGTCGTCGGGGTGCACCACGCCGGCGCCCGCCGTGGCGCAGGCCCCGTCGCCGCCGCCGATGACCACGGGCGTGCCTGGCCGCAGGCCCGTCTCCTCGGCGGCCGCCCGGGTTACCTCGCCCATGACCTGGCTGGAGGGCAGCGCCGGAGGCAGCAGCTCCGGCTCTAGCCCCAGCGCGTCCAGGATTGTGGCGGACCAGCGGCGCTCCTGCAGGTCGAACAGGTTGGTGCCCGAAGCGTCAGAATAGTCGGTGGCATAGGCGTTCGTGAAGCAGAAGGCGACATAATCCTTGGCCTGGAGGAAACGGCGCGCCTGCCGGAACAAGTCGGGCTGATGCCGGCGCACCCACAGCATCTTGGCGGCCGTATAGCTGGCGCTGGCCCGGTGTCCCGTGATGCGATAGACCCCCTCAGGGGTGACCTGGCGGGCCAGGTGCAGGGCCTCCTCCTCGGCGCGCTGGTCGGCCCAGATGATGGAGGAGCGCAGGGGGGCGCCGTCCTGACCCACAGGCAGGCAGCCCATCATCTGCCCGGAGAAGCTCACGACCGCCACGTCTGCCGGGGCCATGGCAGCCTGGGCCAGCAGCCGCCGGGTGGAGGCGGCCACGGCGCGCCACCAGTCGGCGGGATCCTGCTCGGCCCAGCCGGGGCGGGGGTATCGGGTGTCGTAGGGGCATACCACGCTGGCCAACAGGGCGCCCTCTGCGTCGAACAGCGACGCCTTGTTGCCCGTCGTGCCCAGATCGTGGGCCAGGATCAGTCTGCCCATGATTCCCCTCCATGCGGTGATCTACCCTTGGGCGGCCATCGCCCACCCCAGCCTGCCGTGATATGGGATACCGTATGCGCGCGGTTGTGTCAAGCAGCCCGCCTGGCGCCTTCGGTGGCCCTCAACCCCCCGAGCCCCCTTCTCCCGTGCAACGGGAGAAGGGGGAGGCGGCGGGTACGTGATGAGCTCGCGCGGGTTGGGCGATGAGGACGGCCTGCACAGGTGATCGGAAGATGACGGAGTCTATTGGTGTTCCCTCGTCGAGGTGCTATACTGGCGTGCGTCTCACTATGGCGCTCATCACCGACGAAGGGGGGTGCTTCCCGTGATCCGAGCTGCTCGCCTGCTCCTGCTGATAAGCGTGCCGGTGCTGCTGCTGGCATCGCCCCTCTACCTGTTGGTGACGCCGAGCTACGTGCAGCGCGCTTACGCCAGCGAGTCCTTTCCCCCCTCGACGCGCCTGGCGCCGAACGAGCGCCAGCGGCTCTCCGATGCCATGGTGGGTTTCCTGCGGGGGAGGGTATCGCTGGAGCAGATGGCCGAGCTGCGCACCGACGCCGGCGAGATCGCCATGCGGCCCAGCGAGGTCCAGCACATGGCCGATGTCAAGCGGGTGATGGATGGCTTCTTCATCGCCCATGCCGCCGCCCTGGTGCTGGCGTTGGGCGCCTCGCTGTTCCTCTTGCGCGGGCAGCCCATGCAGTGGGCGCGGGCGCTGCGCGGCGGCATCTGGGCTACGCTGGCGCTGATCGGCTGCGTCGCGGTGGCGGCCCTCGCCGATTTCGACCTCTTTTTCACGTTCTTCCACCGCATCTTTTTCCAGGAGGGCACCTGGACGTTCCTCTATGAGGACACGCTTATCCAGCTCTATCCCCTGCCTTTCTGGACCGGGGCTGTGAGGGATATCTCGCTGCTCATCGCCGGGGGAGCTGCCGTCCTCTATGGCTTGTCGCGCTGGGTGAAGGCCAGGGTGCTCCGCAGGAGCCAACCGTGATCACCGTGGAGCAGGCCCAGAGCCTGTACCACGACAATGACGCCGCCCACGGGTTCGACCACGTGCTGCGGGTGTGGAGGCTGGCCATGCGCATCGCCGCGGACGAGGGGGCCGACCTGGAGATCGTCAGCGCGGCGGCGCTGCTCCACGACGCGGGGCGGGCCGAGCAGGAGCGCACGGGGGCGTGCCACGCCATGGTGGGGGCCCAGATTGCCCGGCAGGTGCTGCGCGGCCAGCCGGCGGAGAGGGTCGAGGCAGTCGCCCAGGCCATCGAGCAGCATCGCTTTCGCGCCGCCAACCCGCCGGCCAGCCCCGAGGCGCGGGCGTTGTACGATGCCGACAAGCTGGATGCCATCGGCGCCACGGGCGTGGCGCGGGCCTATGCCATCGCGGGAGCGCGCAAGCAGCGCCTCTGGGGCCGGGTGGAAGATGCCTATGCCGACCGCGCGCCCGAGGAGGGCCACGGTGACCTGGATGCTGACGAGCACACGCCGGTGCACGAGTATCTCTTCAAGCTGGTCAAGCTCAAAGAGCGGATGCTAACCGCGACAGGTCGAGCGCTGGCAAGCGAACGCCACCGCTTCATGGTGGCATTCTTTGAGCGCCTGGAGCAAGAGATCGAGGGAGGTCTCTAGTTCAGCGAAGAGAGCTCGGCCTGGCGCAAGGCCCTCTCCCGCTCGGCCAGAAAGCCAAAGCTGGTGGATTCCAGCACGCCCCGGGTGACGTCCGTCACCCGCTGCCACACCTCGCGCATGGCGCAGATGTCTTGATAGGGGCAGTCGTTGACCACCTCACTCTGCACGCAGAGTGTCGGCTCGATGGGTCCCTCCAGGGCGATCAAGGCGTCCGCCACGGCGATATCGTGGGGCGATCTGGCGAGCATGTGCCCGCCCTGGGGGCCACGCCGACTGCGGATGATGCCTGCCTTGCGCAGCGTGATCAGCAGTTGGTAGAGATAGTTCTCCGGGATGCTGCGCGCCGCCGCGATCTCGGCGCTCTGCACATAGCCGTCGCCATAGCGCAGCGACAGCTCCAGCAAAGCCCGGATGCCGTATTCCCCTTTGGTGGATACCTTCATGCTGTTGAACCCCTGCTGAATTGCACGTTGTCAATCAACTTACTCGGATTATAACACTCCCTTGACATGTGTCAAGCCAGAGGCCGTGGGCCGCGGGGCCGATCCCGGCGCCGAATTGCGGAGGCTGCTCCCCTATGGTATCATCCCTGGCATGAGCCTACCATCCGCTGCTTCGCCAGAACGAGCCGACCGGCTGGCCTACTATCTGCTCAAGGCGCTCAACAAGGGCCAACGGCGCTATCGCCTGCTGGCCGATGGCGACCTAATCCTGGCCGCCGTCTCCGGCGGCAAGGACAGCCTCACCATGCTGGACCTGCTGGAGCGCAGGCGACGCACCGGCCAGGAACGCTTCTCCCTGATTGCTGCGCACATTGTCAGCGATTATCATTGCGGCCGCAAGGTGCCCGATGACTGGTTGGGGGCCTGGTGCGCCGAAAAGGGCATCCCCTTGGTGATGGAGCCGGTGGAGGTCGCCGAGGACGTCACCGCCGCGGAACGAAGTCGCTGCTTCCTCTGCGCCCGGGGGCGCCGCAGGGCGCTCTTTGAGATCGCCGACCGCATGGGCTGCAACAAGCTCGCCTTTGGGCACCACGCCGACGACGTGGCCGAGACCACGCTGATGAACCTGTTCTACAGCGGCCGCATCGACAGCATAGACCCCAAGGCCGACTTTTTCGAGGGCCGCTTGACGGTCATCCGCCCCCTGATCCTCATCGAGGAGCGCGATATCGTGCCCTACGCCCAGGCCAGCGGGTTCCCCATCGCGGGCGAGTCCTGCCCCGATGGCGATCTCTCCCGCCGGGCCTTTGTCAAGGGGCTGCTGCGCCAGGCGGAGCGCGAGCACCACGGCATCAAGCGCTCTATGTACCACGCCATGGACCGCTATCGGCACGCCCTGGCGCGGATCGGGCGCGATCCCAAGTCGATCTGATCCCCGGAAGCAGCCGTGACCCGGCGGGCTCGCCGGGCCATGCATACACAAACAGGAGGTCGCTGTGTCGGAACGATGCATTCAGTGCACCTACTATGAGCAGGCCGGGCCGGCCAACACCGAGCGCACCCTGGAGGTGGCCGTGCGCCGCGCTTCTGAGCTGGGAGTCCAGCACATCGCCGTGGCGACCACCACCGGCGCGACGGCGGCCAAGCTGGTGAGCCTGCTGGGCGGCAAGGGGCCCCACGTGGTGGCGGTGACCCACTCCATAGGCTTTACCGCGCCCAACGCGCAAGAGCTACTGCCCGAGCACCGCGAGGCGATCCTGCAGGGGGGCGGCGACATCCTGACCTGCCAGCACGCCCTGGGCGGCGTCAACCGCGCCGTGCGGCGCAAGCTGGGCACCTACCAGCTGGACGAGATCATCGCCTTTACCCTGCGCAACTTTGGCCAGGGCATGAAAGTCGCCTGCGAGATCACGATCATGGCAGCCGATGCCGGCCTGATCCCCGCCGGTGAGGAGATCATCGCCATCGGGGGCTCGGGACGCGGGGCCGACACGGCTGCCGTGATCCTTTCCGCCAACGCCCAGGACTTTTTCGACTTGCGGGTGCTCGAGATCCTATGCAAGCCGCGCGCCTGGCGCTGAGGCGCCGGCTATGCGCCTACTTGACGGGGGCGCCTGTGCCTCCCTTGAGGTAGGTGGCCATCTCTCGGGTGTTCTGCTCGATGGAGAGGCCCAGGTGAACTGCGTCGGCCACGGCCGAGAGCACCACAAAGCTCAGCAGCGCGCCCAGGACGATGGCCAGACCCATGAGGATCGCCGCTGCCAGGCTGGCCACTGCCAGGCGCGGACCAAAGGTGGAGGGGCGCCCGAGGGCAGTGGTCACCATCGTGGCGATGCCGGCCAGGACGCCGCCCACCAGGGTGATCCATGCCAGGACGCGATAGACGACGCCGACGATTCGCAGTGCGAGGTACTTTTTCATGCGAGCCCTCCCGAGGCGAGCGATCTGCGCCCAGGCCCTATGCCCGGGCAACACTCGTCCGATTATAGCATCGCGGGGCAAGCATCTCAAGGGGTTGCGCGCAATGCCCACGTGGCCGCCCGCGTGGCGCTGATCGCAGACGACCTGACGGGCGCCATGGATAGCGGGCTCCAGTTCGCCCAATGCGGCCTGGATACCGTGGTGATGATGACCCCCGACGCGGCAGTCTCCGCCCATACCCTGGTCTTTACGACGGAGAGCCGCGAGTTGCCGCCCTCGCAGGCGGTGCGCCGGCTGCAAGAGATCCTCCCCCTGGTGGGCGAGCGCCGCATCTATAAAAAGATCGATTCGACGCTGCGGGGCAACGTGGGCTACGAGCTGCGGGCCCTGGCGGCCCTGCCCTCGGTGCGCGCCATCGTGGTGGCGCCCGCCTTCCCTCAGGGGGGGCGCACCACTTCCGAGGGGGTACAGCGGGTCCACGGCCGACCTGTGGCCCTCTCCGAGTTCCGCAACGATCCGCGCTGGCCCATGCGAGAATCCCACGTGCCCACGCTGCTGATGCAGCAGGCGGGCATGGAGGTGGGCCTGGTGGAGCAGGGCGTGGTGGCCCAGGGCCCGGAGGCGTTGGCGGTGGCCCTGGCCTCGCGAGCCGAGCGCATCATCGTGGTGGATGCCCTCTGCGATCATGACCTGGCCCAGATCGCGACGGCCCTGCACGCGCTGGGGCCGGGATGGGTGCCCTGCGGGTCGGCCGGCCTGGCGCAGCCCTGGGCCGCCCAACTGGCCGGCGATGCGCCGCCCGCGCCCGCGGCGGTCTGGCCTACGGCGGCCCGGCCTGCGCTGTTCGTCTGTGGCAGCCGCAACCCGGCCACCCTGCGCCAGATCGAGGCGCTGGGGGCATCGGGCATCCCGCAGATCTCACTTGATGCGCCGGGCAGCTATGATGAGGAGCGCGAGGCCGCTCGCCTGGCCGAGGCGACCTGCGCCGCGCTGGGGCGCGGGAGCGACACCCTCCTGGAGGCGAGCACGGCGCCGCTCCTCCCGGGCGGAGGGCCGCGCATCACCCGCATCCTGGCCGATGTGGCGCGCGTCGCTGCGGAGAGGCGCCTGCTGGGCGGCCTCTTTATGACGGGCGGCGACGTAGCCATCGCCCTCTGCCGGGCGTTGGGCGTGCGGGCCTTGCGCATCGTCGCCCAGATCCAGCCCGGGCTGCCGGGGGCGCAGCTGGTGGGCGGGCTGGGCGATGGCCTGCCCGCCGCCACCAAGGCCGGCGGCTTTGGCACCGATGATGCGCTGCAGGACGTGCGCCAGTGGCTCGCGGCGTTGCGGTCACGCCCTGACGCCTGAGCGATCACCCGAATCCAATATGAGCAACAAGGATGGTACGATGAGCGACAAACCAATCCTGGGCGTCACCATGGGCGACCCCAGCGGCAGCGGATCCGAGATCGTCGTCAAGGCCTGGGCCGACCCGGAGGTGCGCCGCATGGCGCGGCTGGTGGTGCTGGGCGACGTGGGCTGGATGCGCCAGGCCCTGGCCATCACAGGCATCGCGGGGGAGGTGCGCCCCATCCGCCAGGTGAGCGAGGCCGCTTTTGCCCCCGACGCACTGGACGTGCTCCAGGTTACCGACCAGGACCTGAGCGATGTCGTCTACGCCAAGGTGCAGGCCAAGGCGGGCCAGGTGGCGTATGATGCCGTGATCGCCGGGGTGGATCTGGCCCTGGCGGGCGAGATCGAGGCGCTGGTCACCTCGGCGCTGAACAAGGAGGCGCTCAATCTGGCGGGGCACCATCACGCCGGGCACACCGAGCTGCTGGCCGAGCGCTGCGGCGTCAAGGGCGTGTGCATGATGCTCACCGCCGGCGATTTCCGCGTCACCCACGTGAGCACCCATTGTTCGCTGCGCCAGGCCATCGAGCGCGTCAAGGCTGAGCGGATCATGACGGTGCTGCGCCTGACCGATGCCGCCCTGCGGCAGATGGGCATCGCACAGCCCCGCCTGGCCGTGGCCGGGCTGAACCCCCACTCGGGCGAGGGGGGGCTGTTCGGCGATGAGGAGATCCGCGAGATCAGCCCGGCGATCGAGCGGGCGCGGGCCGAGGGCCTGACGGTCCACCCGATCCCGGTTCCGCCGGACACCGTATTCTACCTGATGGCGGAGAACAAGGCCTTTGACGCTGTGGTGGCCATGTACCACGACCAGGGCCATATCCCCACCAAGCTGCACGGCTTTGCCGAGGGGGTGAACATCACCCTGGGCCTGCCGATCATCCGCACCTCGGTGGATCACGGCACCAACTTTGGCAAGGCGGGCAAGGGCACGGCCTATGCCACCAGCCTGATCGCCGCTATCCGCGCCGCCGTCGATCTGGCCCGGGGCAGAGGATAGCGCGCCCGCCGCGTGCGCGTCCCGCGGGGCGCCTTCCTTGACAAGGCGGCGCGCCCTGGGCTATCCTCGGGGCAACAGACGATCTCACCGAGGGGCGGCCCTGGCCCCCGCCTGTACGAATCAGGAGCTGTAACATGCCACCCAAGTTGACCGTCGAGAACCTGTTTGCGCGGCGCAGCATCCGCCAGTATACCGATGAGCCGGTATCCGACGAGCAGGTCACGCTGCTGCTGGAGGCGGCCATGGCGGCGCCCTCTGCTGGCAACCGCCGGCCATGGCACTTTGTCGTGGTGCGCGATCCGGCGCTGCGCGAGCAGATCGCGGCTTCGCATCCCCACGCCAAGATGGTGCGCCAGGCGCCCGTGTGCATCGTGCCCTGCGGCCAGCCCAGCCTCAGCTTTGCCGACCGGTCCGAGTTCTGGATCCAGGACCTCTCGGCGGCGACGGAGAGCCTCCTGCTAGCGGCGACGGCCCTGGGGCTCGGCAGCGTCTGGTGCGGCGTGTACCCCGTCCCAGAACGGGTGCGCGAGGCGCGGCAGATGCTGGGCCTCCCGGAGGACGTGATCCCCTTGTGCTATGTGGCCATCGGCCATGGGGCAGAGGAGAAGGAGCCGCGGACCCAATATGACGAGGAGCGCGTCCACCGGGATCGGTGGTAGGCGGGCTCGTCCCATAGGCCCGACTCGCAAAAAGCAACGGGCGGCTCCAGATAGAGCCGCCCGTTTTGCTGCGTATAGGCCTAGCGCTCGTCGAAGCCGGGCAGCGGCGGCAGCTCGACCGGTCGCGCCCGCACGATGTTGGGCAGGTCCAGGATCTCGGGCAGCACGGCGGCCGGCAGGGCCTCGTCCAGCCCCAGGATCAGGATGGCCTGGCCGCCGCGCCTGGTGCGGCCCAGTTGGGCGAAGGAGATGTTGACGTTGCGGGCGCCCAGCAGTTGGCCCAGGTTGCCCACGATGCCGGGGCGGTCGTGGTGAGCGTCCACCAGCATGTGCCCCTGCAGTGCGCACGTCAGGCTCTGGCCGTCCAGCCGCGTCATGTGGGGTTCCTGGTTGATCACCGTGCCGGTGATGTCCCTGGGCTCGTCGCCGTTCACCACGGTGGCCGAGATGCGGCTGCCGTGGCGATCCTGGCGCGCCAGACACGTCTCAGAGACCTCGAGGCCGGCCTGGGCGGCGATGTGGCGCGCATTGACCACATTGACCGGCTCGGCGGTGATAGGCCGCAGGAGCCCCGCCAGGAAGGCCGAGGTCAGCACGCGGGTATCGTAATCGCACAGCTCGCCCGTGTAGACCAGCTCGATGGGCCCCGAGATGCGGGCGCGCCACTGCACGAAAAAGCTACCCATGCGCTCCGCCAGATCGATGTACGGCAGCAGGTACTCCGCCGCCTGGGGCGCCAGGTAGGGCACGTTCACGGGGGTCTCGGGGAACTTGCCCTCGATATAGTCCACAATGGCCTTGGCGACATCCAGCGAGACGTTCTCCTGAGCCTCGGCGGTGGAGGCGCCCAGGTGTGGCGTGGCGATGACGTTGGGCAGGGAGACCAGCTCCTGGTCGCAGACGGGCTCGGTCTCGAACACGTCCAGGCCGGCGCCCGCCAGGCGACCCGCGGCCAACGCCTCGCACAGGGCTCGCTCATCGATCAGGCCGCCCCGGGCGCAGTTGACGATGAACGCCTCCGGCTTGACCAGCGCCAACTGCGCAGCGCCGATCATGCCGCGGGTGGCGGGAGTCAGGGGCGTGTGCACCGAGATAAAGTCAGAAGTGGAGAGCAGCTCCTCCAGCGAGACCAACTGGACGCCGAGGGAGGCGGCGCCGCTGGGCGCCACAAAGGGGTCAAAGGCCACCACGCGCATCTCGAGCCCGCGGGCCTTGGAGGCCACCATGCGGCCGATGCGGCCCAGGCCCACCAGACCGAGCACCTTGCCCCGCACCTCGATCCCCTGCAGGTGGCTCTTTTCCCAGCGGCCCGCCTTGAGGGCGCTCACCGCCGGAAAGACGCGCCGCGCCAGGGTCAGGATCATCGTGATGGTGTGCTCGGCGACGGCGTTCGAGTTGCCGGCCGGCGCGTTCACCACCAGGATCCCCAGCTTGGTGGCAGCGTCCACATCGATGTTGTCCACGCCGGTGCCGGCCCGGCCGACCACCCGCAGGCGCTCGCCCGCCTGCAGCAGCTCGGCGTTGACGTCGGTGCTGCTGCGCACCACGAGCCCATCGTACTGGCCGATGATCTCCAGCAGGGCGGCATGGCTCAGCTTGAGCCGTTGATCGACCTCCGCATGCTCCTGCAGCAGTTGCAGGCCGCTGGCGCCAATGGTTTCCGTTACCAGGATTCTCATCATGCCTCCCCCCCAGGGATGCTCGGAGCCAGGAGCGGGTAAAAGACCAGGCCCGTCAGCAGCTTGGGATAAAAGTAGGTGCTCTTTTGGGGCATCGTCATCCCGTGTGAGGCCGCCTGCCAGACCTGGGCGACGGTGGTCGCGTTCAGCAGGAAGGCCGCCTGAGCCTGGCGCGCGTCCACGGCGGCCATGGCCGCATGGGCATCTATAGTATAGGATACGCCCTCGCCTGCGGCCAGGCTCTGGGCCGAGATTCCCAGCAGCGGCCCCAAGATCAGCTTCTGCAGCACGGTCACATCCAGGCTGCGCAGCTCCGGCGGCGCATCGGGCGCCAGGATGCCCAGCCGGTTCCGGTCGCGCAGGCGCAGGATATAGGCGCCCATGTCGGGCAACACCAGGGCCAGCGCCACGCCGTCGCCGGCCGCCTCGGCCAGGGCCTGCTGCCAGTGGCTGCGGTCCCACAGCGGGCGCATCTCAAAGTCGACGTGCAGCTCATGCAGCAGCGACTCCTGGTTCAGCTCCTGCGCGCCCACGATGATGCGATGGGTGGGCAGGATGGTCAGGCCGGGGGCCTCGGCGCGGGTCAGATACATCATGACATAATCATAGGCCTGGATGCCCTCTGGATCGCCCTCGGCGGCGCGCCGCTCGGCCTGGTAGGCCAGGGCCGTCTCGTAGCGATGGTGGCCATCGGCGATGACGACCTCGCTCTGGGCCAAGAAGCGCTGCAGGCCCGCCACCGCCGCGGCATCGGTGATGCGCCAGAAGCTCTGGGCCACCCCGTCGAGCTCGGCATCCATTAGCAAGGGCTCGCCCTCCCGCTGGAGCAGGGCATCGGTCTCGCCCTCGGGATCGCTGTAGAGGCCAAAGACGGGGCTCATGTTGGCGCCGAGGGCGCGCATGTGCTTGAGGCGGTCGGCGCGATCCCCCGTGCGGGTCAGCTCGTGGGGATGGATGCCGCGGCCCCAGGGCTGCAGCCGCACCGCGGCGATCAGGCCCAGCCGCTGGCGCTCCTGGCCATCCACGGTGTAGACCTGGCGATAGCCGTAGAGGGCGGGGGTATCGTCCTGCTGCAGGATGCCATCCTGCAGCCACTGCGCCTTGATCTCGGCGGCCTGGGCGTACCAGCTCTCATCGTGACCTTGGGGACCCTTGTCGATGCGCACCACGTTATGCGGCGAGGCCTCCAGCAGGCGTTGCCGCCCCTGCCCGTCGATCACGTCAAAGGGGGGCGCCAACACCTCGGCCGCCAGATGCGTCGGGGCGTAGCGCAAGCCGCGAAACGGTCTGATTTCGGGCATTCAGGCTCCTCGTGGATGGATTACGAACAAAGCGCCCGTAACCGCCCCCCCAGAGCGCGCCGGAGACAAGCCGGGCTGCACGCGGGGGCAGTGGGCGCTATTGCCTTGGCGGCCTTCATGGCGCGCCGCTCGTGGCCGATGGAACTGGCGCCATTCTAGCCAAGGGCTCTCGGCGTGTCAAACGCTTTGCCGCTGACCAAGCAGGCGGGTGGCCGTTTGACCCCCGGTGGGCCCGCGGCTACACTGACTGCAACGACTCAATAGGGAGAGAAACGATGTCTGCCGCACCGCCCGCCTGCCAGTTGACAGACCGGGTCGAGATCGGCCAAAGGCCCACCTTCTTCGTGGGCGCCATTCCCATCTATGGCGATACGATCCTCGCCCCCATGGCGGGCTTCTCGGACCTGCCCTTTCGCTCCATCTGCCGCGAGATGGGCTCCGCCATCAGCTACTCAGCCTGCATCACCGATCTGGCGGTGGTGCACGGCGGATCGCGCACCACAGACCAGATCGCCGATTTCAGCGAGGCGGAGCGTCCGGTGGCCCTGCAACTGCTGGGCGCCGGCGAGGACGAGCTGCTGGCGGCGGCCGAGCGATTGATGGCGCTGCGCCCCGATGTCATCGACCTGAACCTGGGTTGTCCCGCCCGTCGGGTGGTGGGCGGGGGACGTGGGTCCGCCCTGCTGCGCCACCCCCGCCTGATCGGACGGCTGGCGCGCCGCCTGGTGGACGCGCTGCCCGTCCCCGTCACCGCTAAAATCCGCCTGGGGTGGGACGAGGCCTCGCGCAACTACCTGGAGGTGGCGCGCATCCTGGAGGATAGCGGCATCGCTCTGATCGCCGTGCATGGGCGCACCCGCTCGCAGCAATATAGCGGGCGGGCCGATTGGGGCGCCATCGCCGAGGTGGAGCGGGCCGTGTCGGTGCCGGTGGTGGCCAACGGCGACGTGCGCAGCGTGGAGGACATCGAGGCCATCAAGAACGCCACGGGCTGCGCCGCCGTGATGATCGGTAGGGGGGCCATAGGGAACCCCTGGATTTTCGCGCGGCGCCCCATCGCCGAGGTGGGCTGGACCGAACGCCTGGCGCTCATCCGCCGCCACGCGCTGTGGATGGTGGCCCAATATGGCGAGCGGCTGGGCGTGGTGGTCTTTCGCAAGCACATCGTGCGCTATATCCAGGGCCTGCCCGGCGCGAGCCAGATGCGTCCGCCCCTGCTGGCCTGCGAGGGGGTAGGCGAGCTGTTCGCCGCGCTGGAGGCCTGGTCGCCGCAAGGTTGAGAGGGCCCGGTCCGCGGAGCGGGTCCGGCTGCAAGAGCTCGACACGTAAGGAGGAAGCGATCCATGGCAACCGAGCATCCTCTTGTGCAGTTGGCGCGCCGCACCATCGAGAGCT
This sequence comes from Anaerolineales bacterium UBA1429, assembly GCA_002329325.1. Classification (GTDB taxonomy): domain Bacteria; phylum Chloroflexota; class Anaerolineae; order UBA1429; family UBA1429; genus UBA1429. Next base: position 12,503 of record DCTX01000027.1, on the reverse strand, counting down.
ATGTGCGCTCGGGCCAGCGCCTCTCGGCGCCCGCGGAGCTCGAGGGGCAGGAGCAGCGACGGGCGGGCGCCTTTGTGTCGCTGCATCGCCAGGGCCAGTTGCGTGGCTGCATCGGCACCATCGAGCCCACCCAGCCCAATGTGGTGCGTGAGGTGATCCAGAACGCCATCAGTTCGGCCACCCGCGATCCCCGCTTTCCCCCGGTCCGCCCGGAGGAGCTGGCCGATCTCGAGATCTCGGTGGACGTGCTGAGCGAGGCGGAGCCGATCGAATCCATCGCCGAGCTGGATCCCGTGCAGTATGGGGTCATCGTCGAGCGGGGCGCCCGCCGGGGGCTGTTGCTGCCCAACTTGGAGGGCGTGGAGACGGCCGAGGAGCAGGTGGACATCGCCCTGCGCAAGGCGGGCATCCATCCCCGGGAGCCCTACCGGCTGTACCGATTCCGCGTCGACCGCTACTACTAGCCGCCGAGGTGAGGCGCCGCCCGGCCCGTGAGGGCATTTGGGCAGCGCCCCGCCACCATGGCGCGTTGGTTAGGCGGTGGGCTCGAGGACTACGACCTCGACCGATTCGGGAGCCAGCTTGCGGAAGCGGCGCACATCGTCCTGCTTGCCCACGATGCGTCCCCAGTGCATGGGGATCACCACCTGGGGGTTGATGAGCTTGACGGCCTCGGCCGCCTCGGCGGCATCCATCGTGTAGGTGCCCCCCATGGGCAGCATGGCCACATCGCAACGGATCTGCCCCATCTCGGGGATCACGTCGGTATCGCCGGCGTGGTAGATGCGGCGGCCCTCGATCTCGACGACATACCCCACGTGCCCCGCTTCCTTGGGGTGGTTGGGCTTGTTGGTGTTGTAGGCGGGCACGGCCTCGATGCGCACCGACCCCACCTCGACCACGTCGCCGGGACGCACGGCGTGCACGGTGCCCTGCAACTGGTCCGCGCAAGAGGCCGAGCAGACGAACACCGTCTCGGGCGTGCTGATCTTGGCGATGTCATCGGGAGAGAGGTGGTCGCCGTGACCGTGGGTGACCAGGATCAGATCCGCCGCCGGTCCCCCGCTGAGCTGCCACGGGTCTATGTAGATCACCTTCTCGCCCAGGAGCCGAAAACTGGCATGTCCCAGCCACTCGATGCCGCGCAGTAGTTCGTTCATGCGATTTCCTCCCGCCCCCAATCGAGGGGCTACTAGTAGGCTGGGGGTAGTATACACGGGAGGGCGGCGCACCGCCACCTGCTGCCCAGGCTGTCGCCGAGCTTTTCACTGCTCACGGCTGGACTGTGGTATAATGGGCTCGGCGTGCGCCGGCAGCGGGCGCTCTGGCCAGGCGGGAACGGGCCGTGTCGGTCGTGGCGCCGACAGATCAGAGGTGGTGAGAGGCTATGGCTTTATCCGGCAACAGCATTCTGCAATACGAATCGAGCCTGCCCCGAGAAGCTTTGCGCCGCATCCGTCTGCTTCGGCGCGCCGATCTGCTCATCGGGATCCCCAGCCATCGCAACGGCCGCACCATCGCCGAGGTGGTTGACGCGGTGCTCGAGGGCATCCGCACCTACCTGGGCGGCTACCAGATCGTGCTGATGAATGCCGACGGCGGCTCGTCCGATAACACGGTGCGCCACTTTCGCGAGGCCGATCTGCCCCCCAATGTGGAACCGTTCTGGATCGAGTACCAGGGGCCCAACGGCAAGGGCACTGCCATCCGCGCGATCCTGGAGGCGGCGGGGCGCCTGGAGGTCAAGGCCTGTCTGGTGCTCGAGGCCAGGGCGCCCGGCATCAAGCCCGAGTGGTTGCCCGCCCTGATCAACCCCGTCTTGCAGGGCGATCAGGCGGTTATGGGGTGCTACCAGCGCAGCGCCTATGACGCGGCGCTTACGGACAACCTGGTCTACCCCTTCCTGCGCGTCTTTTTGGGGTCCGACCTGCGGGAGCCCCTGGCGGGCGAATTCTGCGTCTCGGGCGCCGTGGCAACCGAGCTGGCCGCCTATGATGTGTGGGAGACTCACGTCTCTCGCTTTGGGATCAACGTCTGGCTGGCCATCTATGCCCTCACCGAGCAGGTCAGGCTGGCCCAGGTCGACCTGGGGTATCGCGGCCCCGGCGGGGGCGAGCCCGCAGCCACCGCAGACCCGCGCTTTCTGCACACCTTTGGCACCCTCTTTCGCCTGCTCACCGTCAACCGCCGCACCTGGATGTCTCTGGCGCAGCCGCTCTCGGCGCCCTTCCGCGGCGCCCGCGCCGGCTACGATCGTGTGCCCCCCGGCCCGGACCACGCCGAGGTGCTTCTGAGCGCATTTCGCGAGGGCTCGCACACCTACGAGGAGGAGTGGCGCGCCATCCTGGAAGAGCAGACCCTGGACGAGGTGCTGGCGCTGCGAGAGCAGCCCGCCGACGAGTTCGACTTTGCCGACAGGTTGTGGGCGCGGGTCGTCTACGAGTTCGCGACGGTCTACAACAAGGGCGAGGGCGATCCGGACAAGGCCGCCGAGGCGCTCTTGCCGCTCTTTTACGCGCGCTCCGCATCCTACATCCGGCGGGGGCGCGCACTCTCGCCCGCCCAGCGCGAGACGCTGGTGCAGGGGCTGGTGGATGCCTTTGTGGCGGAGCGCCCCTACTTTGAGCGCATCTGGGAGGCCTACCAGGATTGGGAGGATGACGTAACCCGCTTCTGGCTCTCCTAGCGCGCCGCCTCGACGATGACTCTGCGCCCCACGTTGCCTACGCCGGAAGGAGAACCCATGCATCGCTCCAAGGCCGGGTCACTGGCCCACATGCTCTATCGCCTCGGGCTGGCCGCCTGCATCCTGTTCGTCCTCTCGATCCCCGGCGGCGTCGGCGCCCAGCAGCCCGTGCCCCAGCCGGCGCGCGAGGGGGAGCGGGTGATCGTGCAACTGGAGGCGCCCTCGCTGCTGGCCCAGGGGCTCGCCCTGGAGGGGCCGGCCGCTGCCTCGGCGCTGGAGAGCCAGGCGCAGGTCGCGGAGGCGATCGCGGCAAGCGTGGCGGGGGCCCAGGTGGAGGCGGCCTTTAGCCGGGCGTATAGCGGGCTGGCGGTGCGCGTGCCCCAGTACGACGGCGAGACCGTCGCCTGCCTGCTTGCGGTGCCCGGCGTGCGGGGCGTCTATCCGGAAGCGGTGTTTGCTCCGGCGGCGTACGAATCCCTGGGCATGATCGGCGCGCCCGAGTTGTGGCAGCAGCTCAGCGGGCAGGCCTCGGCCGGCCAAGGCGTGCGCATCGCGATTGTGGATAGCGGCATCGCCCTGAGCCACCCCATGTTCTCCGCCGAAGGCTGGAGCTACCCCCTCGGCTTCCCCAAGGGCTGGCCCCTGCACGTCACACCCAAGATCATCGCGGCGCGGGCCTACTTTCGCCCCACCGACCCGCCTGTGGCCGGCGAGGGCACGCCAACTCCCGGCGCCGCCGGCTCTCCCCATGGCACCCACGCGGCCGCTGTGGCGGCGGGCAATCTGATTACGGCGACCCTCTACGGGCAGGAGCGGTCGTTCTCGGGCGTGGCCCCGGGCGCCTATCTGATGAACTATCGCGTGTTCTACCCGGCGGCCAGCGATGGCCGGGAGCGCGCCTATACCACCGAGATCCTGCAGGCCATTGAGGACGCCGTGGCCGACGGCGCCCAGGTGCTGTACAGCGGCTGGAGCGGCGATCCGGCCAATGCCCTGGCGGGCGCGCCGGTGGACGAGGCGCTGCGCGCGGCCGCCGCGGCCGGCGTCGTCGTCGTGGCGCCCGCCGGCAACGATGGCCCCGCCGAGGGCACCGCCGGGCGCATCCCCGGCGGCCTGGAGACGCCCATCACCGTCGGCGCCCAGGGGAGCCCCTATGGCCGCGCCCTCTTTGGCGCGCCGATCAGCCAGACCGTCGGCCCGCTGTCCCTCGCGGCAGTAGCGGGCCCGGGGGAGGATGGCGATCTGGCCTGCGCGCCCCTGGGGCAGAACCTGACGGGCATGGCGGCCCTGGTCAGGCGCGGCGGCTGCCCCTTTGCCGACAAGGCCTACCATGCCGAGCAGGCGGGAGCGGCCCTGGTGCTGATCTACAACACCGATGACACCGTCTCTGACATGGCCTGCACGGGCGACTATTGCGATGCAGGAGAGGTGACGGTCCCGACGGCGATGCTGACGGGCGGCGTTGGCGCCCAGCTCCTGGCCTGGCTGGCGGAGCCGGGGGCCACGCCGCAGATCGCCCTGAGCCCCACGGGCCGGGTGCTCTCCGATAGCCCCGAGCTGGTGGCGCCCGCCAGCAGCCGAGGCCCGGCCTACCTGCGTCTGCTCAAGCCCGATCTCATCGCGCCCGGCGTGGGCGTGGTGGCAGCCGGCTGGGATGCGGCGCAGCCCGGCGCCGCATATGTGGCGCTCTCGGGTAGCAGCGTGGCGGCGGCCCACGTGGCCGGGGCGGCGGCGGGACTGCTGCAGGCCCACCCGGATTGGGGGCATGATGAGGTCAAGGCCGCCCTCATGGGCACGGCGCGGCTGGGCGCCCCCGGCGAGCTGCCGCGCTGGACCGGCGTGCTGGATCGCGGCGCCGGCATGGCGGACCTCTCACGGGCTGCCGACCCGACGCTGCTCTTTGCGCCGGCCAGCCTTTCGCAACCCGCCCTGACTGCGGGCGTGGCCCGCCAGATCGTGGTGGACGTCCATGATCTGAGGGATGCGGGCGATCCCATCGCCTGGCAGGTGCAGATCGCGCCTTCGGAGGGCCTGAGCCTGACGGGCCCCGATACGATCACCACCACGGCGGGGGCGACTACCCCCTTTACCCTCACCTGGGAGGTGGCCCCTGGCCGAACGGGCGATGTGGAGGCCATGGTGACCCTGGAGCAGGGCGGCGACGCCTACCGCCTGCCCGCCTGGGGCCATGCGCAGGCCACGCCTGAGGCAGGCAGGATTCTGCTGATCGACAACGATACCGAGTTCTCTGGCGGCGGCGCCAACACGCGCCCGGCCGTCGAGGCGGCTCTGCAAGCGCTGGGTGTGGCCTATGATGTGTGGGACGCCGATGCCCTGTACGGCGCTGCACAGACCTTCCCCGATCTGGAGACGCTGCAGCGCTATGCCGCCGTTGTGTGGACGGTGGGCGAAAAGCGCAACCCCGATGGCACCTTTATCTACCACACGCCGCCGACGGCGCGAGACCAGCAGTTGCTGATGAGCTACCTGGATGGCGGGGGGCGCCTGCTCGCCATGGGCCAGAACCTGGCCAGTGCGACGGATAACGGGCTGGATCCCGAGCTGACGTGGGGGCGCTCGGCGCTGTACCACGGCTACCTGGGCGCCCACTGGCTGCAGGATGACGTTTTCGGCGGGAGCGGCGCCCCGGCAGAGGCCGTGGCCGTGGCAGGTCTGGCGGGCGCCTTCCTGCAGGGGATGAGCCTGGATCTGGGGCCGGTGGGCACGGGGATGCACAACCAGACCAGCCTGGACGAGCTGGGCCTGGGCGGCTCGCCTCAAGGGTATGACGCTGCGCTGGTGCAGCCCGTCGCCGCGGCGCTGAACGCGGCTCCGCTGGGGCAGGGCCTCGTCATGCTGGCCAAGGCGGAGGAGCCCACCCTGGAGCGCCCCGAGCCGAGCACGCCCTATCGCGTCCTGCACCAGTCCTTTGGGCTGGAGGGCGTCAACGAGCGCTCCGGCGTTGCGACGGCTGCCGAGCTGCTGGATCGCCAACTGGATTGGCTGCTGGACGAGGTGCAGGTGGAGGTTCATGAGGGCCTGACGGGCGGGCCTTTCGCCCTAGCACGGCTAGAGGCCACGGCGACTTCGTCTGTGGGGGCCGCCATGGCAGGCTATCGCTGGCGGGTCGAGGGCGGCGGCGGGGAACGCCTGGTCGAGAGCCCAGGGCCCCAAGTGCACGTGCTCTTTGAGGAGACGGGCAGCTACACGGTCACCGTCGAGGCCACCGATGTCCTGGGGCACAAGGCCGTGGGGCAGGGGAGCGTGCGCGTCTTTTCCGGGGGCGCGTCGGACCTGGCCGTGGATCAGACGCTCGCCGCGCCGGGCGACCTGCTGGAGTACACCGTCACCGTCGCCAACACGGAGCCGATCACCGTCGCGGGGGCCTTCACGCTGCCCTTGCCGATCCACACGACCTACGCGGGGCACAGCCAGGCGACTTGGGACGGGGAGGCCCTGACCTGGTCGGGCGAGCTGGGGCCCGGCGAGACCCACGTGGCCCAGCTGACGGTGGAGATCGAGCCGGCGCTGGCGGGGCCCTATACCGTGGAGGCGGCGGCCGAGTTCGCCGTGGAGGGGGAGACCTTCCAGCGGCGAGTCAGCACGTTGGTGAGGCAGCGGATCTACCTGCCAGCGATCCTGCGCTAGCCCATCGTGGCCTGACGCGAGTCTGTCGCCCATGACGACGGCCTCGCCCCTGTGGGGGCGAGGCCGTTGCGTTTGGTGGAGATGGCGGGAATCGAACCCGCGTCCAAAGAGTTCAGCCAGAGGCGTCTACAAGCTTGTTCGTTCCCATAGGGTCTCGTAGGCCTGTCCTCGAACGACAGATTTCAGCGCCTACCAGCCGATGCATCTTGGGTCGAGCCCATCGGCGTCATCTCGACCGCATCCCGATTTAGTCGTCGCCTGCGCCCCCGCTCTCGGGATAAGCAAGAGGGCAGACGTGACCGACGCTGTCGGTCAGTGGCTATGCTCTGTCGCTATTACGCGGCGAGAGCGAAAGCCGGAGTTGTGCTTGTGTTGGCACTTGATTTGTTTGCCCCTGATTTACGAGGTTGAGGCGCCTCGGCTTGCAGCCGCTGACCAGCCCTCCCTGTCGAAACCTTTCATCCCCATTGCGAACACATTATAGCACGGCGGCCAACCGCGGACAAACAACCCGGGCCGCAGCGATGCCCCCGCGGGCGGCCGCCCCTGTGATTGCCGCCTCGGCCCGGCCCCGCTATAATGCCCCTGTCCGACGGCCCGGCCTGCCACAGCCCTGGGCCACACCCAAGCCAAGGAGGTGCACCTGTGCCTGTAGCGAACGTGGGAATCATCGGCGGCAGCGGCCTGTACGAGATCGCGGGCCTGCAGGATGTGGAGCGGCATCGCGTTGAGACGCCTTTCGGCCCGCCCAGCGGCGAGATCGTGGTGGGGGCGCTGAACGGTGTGCGGGCCGCCTTCCTGCCGCGCCACGGCCCGGGCCACCGGATCAGCCCCAGCGAGCTGCCGGCGCGGGCCAACATCTGGGCTCTCAAGACCCTTGGGGTGCGCCAGATCATCTCCATCAGCGCCGTGGGCAGCCTGCGCGAAGCCCTCGCCCCGCGCCATGTGGTCATCCCCGACCAACTGGTGGATCGCACCAGGGGGCAGCGGCCCGCGACCTTCTTTGGGCAGGGCATCGTGGCCCACGTGGCCTTTGCCGAGCCCTATTGCCCGGCCCTGCGCAAGATCGTGGGCGAGGCCGCCCGCGAGGTGATGGGCGCCGCGGTCCACGAGGGCGGCACCCTGGTGGTGATGGAGGGCCCCCAGTTCTCCACCCGGGCCGAATCCCAATGGCACCGCCAGATGGGCGCCGACCTGATCGGCATGACGGCCCTGCCGGAGGCCAAGCTGGCCCGTGAGGCCGAGATCTGCTATTGCACCCTGGCCATGGTCACCGACTATGATTGCTGGCATGAATCGGAAGAGTCGGTGACGGTGGAAATGGTGGTGAACAACCTGCAGGCCAACGTCGAGAACGCCCGCGCCATCGTGGCCGCGGCGCTACCGCGCATCGCCGCCAGCCACGAGGCCTGCGCCTGTGGCGTCGCGTTGGCCAGCGCCATCATCACCCAACGCGACGCCATCCCGCCCGAGCGGCTGCAGACCCTCTGGCCGTTGGTCGGCAAGTACTTCGGCTAATCCCTCCGCATGCAAAAGCGGCTCGCAGATGCATCTGCGAGCCGCCTGTCACGCCGGCGTTCTCGCCCTCGGCCTAGCGGTAGGATTCCTTGATGGCGCGCTCCATCTCTCGATCGCTGTCCCGCTCGCGCAAGCTCTCCCGCTTGTCATAGGTGTGCTTGCCTTTGGCCAGGCCGATCTCGACCTTGGCCCGGTTGTCCTTGAGGTATAGGCGGGTGGGCACCACGGTGAACCCGCGCTGCTCCACCTGGCCCCGCAGGCGCTGGATCTCGCGCCTGTGCAGGAGGAGCTTGCGGTCACGCCGGGGATCGTGATCCTGGTAGCTGGCCTCGTGATAGCCCGCGATGTGGGCGCCCACCAGCCATGCCTCGCCATCGCGAAAGGCGACATAACTATCGCGCAGGTTCACGCTGCCTGCCCGGATCGACTTGATCTCGGACCCCTGCAGCACCAGGCCGGCCTCCAAGGTCTCGCTGATATGATAGTCGTGGAACGCCTTGCGGTTCCGGCTGATGGTCCGGTTGGCGGCCGACTCTTGATCCTGCTTCTGGCTTCTTGGGGACATGGGTCTTTCCTAGGATGCGGGCTGCAACAGGTACTCTACGGCGCGCTCGAGCTGAACGTCGCGCCCTTCCGCCACCTCGTCCGGCGTGGTGGAGACGCTGATGTCAGGCTCCAGCCCGTCGCCGTTGAGGATGCGGCCGCCCGGCAGCACCCACTTGGCGATGGTGACGCGCAGGCTCGACCCGTCGGCGAGGGTGTGGGTCTGCTGCACCGAGCCCTTGCCATAGGTCGTCTCGCCCACGAGGATCCCCCGTTCATGATCCTGGATGGCTCCGGCCACGATCTCGGAGGCGCTGGCGCTGCCGCCGTTCACCAGCACCACCAGAGGCACATCCAGGGCCAGGCCGCCGCGGCTCGCCCGCAGCTCGCGATCGGGCTGGTCGCGCTCGGCCTCGGTCACGACCAGGGTGCCCCGGGGCAGGAACTCGCTGGCGATCTCGACGGCCATCTGGAGGTAGCCGCCCGGATTGTTGCGCAGATCCAGGATCAGACCCTTGGGGTTCTGGCCCATCAGTTCCCGCAGGTTGTTGCGCACCTGTTGGGCCGAGACGGCGTTGAACTCGGTCAGGCTCAGGTAGGCCACGTCGCCTTCCAGCATGCGCGCCTCTGAGATCTGCACCTCGATGCGGTCGCGGGTGACGGTGACCTCAAAGGGGTCCGCGATGCCCTCACGGCGCAACAGCAGGCGCACCTCGGTGCCGCGCGGCCCGCGGATCAGCGTGATCGCTTCCATAATGTCGAGCCCCTCGATGGATTGACCATCCACCTCCAGCACCTGGTCGTCCGCTTCGATTCCGGCGCGCACGGCAGGGCTGTTGGGCAGGGGGCGCACAATGGTGAGCACGCCATCGCGCATCTCGACGGTGGCGCCGATGCCCTCAAAGGTGCCCTGCATATCCTCTTCGATGATGGCGGCGCGCACCGGCTCCACAAACGTGGTGTGCGGATCGCCCAGGGAGGAGACAAACCCAGAGGCGGCGCCATAGACCATCTCCTGCGGGACGAGCTGCTCCGGCTCGATATACTCCTCCTGCAGGATCCCCCAGATCTGCTCCAGCAGACCGAGCTGCTTGCCGAGGGTGGCCTGCTCCTGCTCGACCACCGTCGGCTGCTGCCGTGTGCTGGCCACCAGCCCCTTGATGTCAGGACCCAGAACCCACATGGCGGCCACGCCGCCGCCAAAACCGACCAACAGCAGGAAAGACGCCACGACCAGCGTCAGGATGATGCGCGCGGCGGATGATGATCTCTTGTGGATGGGTGGATTCTGCATCGGTGTCAATCTTTCTGCACCCTGGCGCGGCCCCAGGGGTGACTGTGCTATGTGGATGAGCCAAGTATAGCACACAGAGGGACGCGCCCCAATTGGTGCGCCAGGGCACCACGGGGCGGCGAGAGGCGAGGGGACGGGTGCGCGGGCGCCGGCGGCTCAGCGCAGCCGCGCCAGTTCCTGGTTGAGCAGCTCGGTCACGATCTGGACGTTGGCCTGCCCGCGGGTGGCGCGCATCACCTGCCCGATCAAGAAGCCCAGCACCTGCTGCTTGCCATCCAGGTACTGCTGCACGGGTCCTGGGTGCGCGGCGATCACATCGCGCACGGCAGCGGCCAGCGCCTCCTGGTCGTTGATCTGCCGCAAGCCGCGCCGCTCCACGATGGCGCCCGCGTCCGCGCCGCTGGCGAACATCTCGTCCAACACCTCTTTGGCCACGGTGCCGTTGATGGCGCCCTCCTGGAGCAGGCCCAGCAGCTCGGCGAGGCCCTGGGGGCGCACGTTGATCTGACCGATCTCCTGGCCGCTATCGCGCAGCAGCCGAAAGATCTCGCCCACCATCCAGTTGGCCACGATCTGGGCGGGCACGCGCCCCGTGGCGGCCTGCACCGTCTCCTCGCAGTAATCGGCCACGGAGCGGTCCTCGGTCAGCAGGCGGGCGTCCTCCTCGCGGATGCCCAGCTCCGCCACAAAGCGCCGGCGCTTGGCATCGGGCAGCTCGGGCAGACGCGCGGCGATGGCCTGCCGTTGGGCATCGTCTAGCTCCACCGGCGGCAGGTCGGGCTCGGGGAAGTAGCGATAGTCTTCAGCGGTCTCTTTCGAGCGGCCTGCGGTGGTGTACCCCTCCTCATGCCACATCCGAGTCTCCTGGACGACCCGGCCGCCCCTTTTCAGCACGGCGCCCTGCCGGCAGATCTCATACCGCAGCGCCGCCTCGACCGACTTCAGCGAGTTGATGTTCTTCGTCTCGGTACGCGTCCCGAGTTCGTCGGAGCCTTTGGGCATCAAGGACACGTTGGCGTCGCAGCGCATGTTGCCGCGTTCCATCCGGGCCTGGGAGACCCCGAGTGCCCGCATCAGCTCTCGCAGGAAGGCCATGTATTCGCGTGCCACTTCGGGAGCCTTCGTCCCGGTCCCCAGCACCGGTTTGGTGACGATCTCCATGAGCGGGACGCCGGCCCGGTTGTAATCGAGCAGCGAGTAGTCGGCGCCCTGGATCCGGCCCGCACCGCCCACGTGGGAGGTCTTACCGGCGTCCTCCTCCATGTGCACGCGCTCAATCGGGATCACCTGAGGCTGTCCGTCGACCACGATGACGACTTCGCCGTCGAAGCACAGCGGTTCGTCATACTGCGAGATCTGGTAGTTCTTCGTCATATCCGGGTAGAAGTAGTTCTTCCGAGCGAACCGGCACCACTCGGCGATCTGGCAGCCCAGGCTCAGGCCGATCCGGATGGCCGACTCGACAGCCGTCCGGTTCACGACGGGTAGCGAGCCGGGCAGCCCGAGGCAGACCGGGCAGGTGTGCGAGTTGGGTGCAGCGCCGAAATCGGTGCTGCAGCCGCACCACATCTTCGACTTGGTGTCGAGCTCGACGTGCACCTCCAAGCCGATGACCACATCATGGGTGGCCATCACCTCGTCGTAGTCCAGCAGTTCATCCAGGCCGTTCATCGTGCCTTCTCCTTCAACGCCGGGACGCGGTCGAGCAGTGGGCCGCCCCACTGCTCGGTGAGGCCGGCCTCCACCGCTGCTCCCACGAGGTAGCAGCGGTCATCGGCCAGGACGGGTGCCATGATCTGCAGCCCGACCGGCAAACCGTCCTCGTCGGCGAGCCCGATTGGGACGCTGGCCGCAGCGTTCCCGGCCAGGTTCGCTGGGATCGTGCACAGGTCGGACTTGTACATCGCGAGCGGATCGGTCAAGCGCTCACCGAACCGGAAGGCGGTGGTCGGGGTGGCTGGTGAGACCAGCACGTCACATTGCCGGAAGGCGGCCTCGAAGTCGGTGCGGATCAGCGTGCGTACCTTCTGGGCCGAGCCGTAGTACGCGTCGTAGTAGCCCGCAGACAGCGCGTAGCTGCCGATGATGATGCGCCGCTTCACCTCGTCACCGAAACCGGCCGCCCGGCTGGCGCGCATCACCTGTTCGGTGGACGCCAGACCGTCGTCGCCGACCCGCAGGCCATAACGCATACCGTCGTAGCGGGCCAAGTTACTGGACACCTCGGCCGGCATGATCAGGTAGTACGCGGCGAAGGCGTGGACGAAATGTGGACAACTGACCTCCCCGATCTCGGCCCCCAGCGACGCGAGCAGTTCGACCGCCGCCGCAAAGCGCGCCTCGACGCCCGGGGCATAGCCCTCACCGCCAAGCTCCCTCACCACGCCGATTCGCAGCCCCTTGACGTCGGCTTTTCGGGCGGCACTCACCACATCGGGCACCGGGGCAGCAATGGACGTGGAGTCGGCCGGATCATGACCAGCTATCACCTGGTGCAGCAACGCCGCGTCCAACACGGTGCGGGCGCAGGGACCGGGCTGGTCGAGGGACGAAGCCATCGCGATCACCCCATACCGGGAAACCCCGCCGTAGGTCGGCTTGACACCCACCGTGCCCGTCACCGAGGCGGGCTGGCGGATCGAACCGCCGGTATCGGTGCCGATCGCCAGCGGCGCCTCGAACGCGGCCAGCGCTGCCGCGGAGCCACCGCCGGACCCGCCCGGGATGCGGCCGAGGTCCCACGGATTGCGGGTCGGCCCGAACGCCGAGGTCTCGGTGGATGATCCCATCGCGAACTCATCGAGGTTGGTCTTG
>DCTX01000032.1 GCA_002329325.1 Anaerolineales bacterium UBA1429 | reverse complement strand
CCCCCCTTGACACCCCGCCCCCTTTCCTCTATAATTCCCATAATCCACATAGGAATAGGATGGTTCGCCTATGAAGCTCACCACCAAGATGCGCTACGGCACCCGTGCCCTGGTGGACCTGGCTCTGCACCAGGCCCAGGCCCCCGTGCCCTCCGGCGAGATCGCCGAGCGCCAGCAGGTGCCCATCAAATATCTGGAGAGCATCCTGGTCGCCCTGCGCAACGCCGGGCTGGTGCACACCACCCGCGGCGCCCTGGGCGGCTATGCCCTGGCCCGCGAGCCGGAGCGCATCGTCCTGGCCGAGGTGTTCGACGCCCTGGAGGGGCCCACCCCCCTGGTGGCCTGTACCGAGGGGGCCGCGTGCCCCCGCTACGACGGTTGCGTCACCCGCGAGGTGTGGGCGCGCATGTACGCCGCCAGCCGCCAGGTGCTGGAGGACACCACCCTCGCCGACCTGGCCGACCGCGCCCGCGAAAAGCAGCGGGTGGCCGGAGACTTGTACCAGATCTAGCACGTCAATTCGATAGAGAGGCCCTACTGTGAACATCTATGCCGACATCACCAAGACCATCGGCCGCACCCCGCTGGTGCGCCTGAACCGCCTGCCCGCCGGATTGCCGGCCCAGGTGGTCGCCAAAGTCGAGTCGTTCAATCCGCTCCACAGCGTCAAAGACCGCATCGGAGTCTCGATGGTGAACGCCGCCGAGCGGGCGGGCGCCCTGCAGCCCGGCGGCACCCTGATCGAGCCCACCAGCGGCAACACGGGCATCGCCCTGGCCTTTGTGGCCGCGGCCCGGGGCTACAAGCTGATCCTGACCATGCCCGATACCATGAGCCAGGAGCGCCGCAGCCTGCTGCGCGCCCTGGGCGCCGAGCTGGTGCTGACTCCCGGCGCCGAGGGGATGCGCGGCGCCATCCGCAAGGCGGAGGAGCTGCAGGCGGCCACGCCGGGCAGCATCATCCTGCAGCAGTTCCAGAACCCGGCCAACCCCCAGATCCACCGCGAGACCACGGCGGAGGAGATCTGGGCCGATACCGATGGCCAGGTGGATATCCTGGTGGCGGGGGTGGGCACCGGCGGCACCATCACAGGCGTGACCCAGGTGCTCAAGGCCCGCAAGCCGAGCTTCCGCGCCATCGCCGTCGAGCCCGTGCGCTCGCCCGTGATCTCGGGCGGCAAGCCCGGCCCCCACAACATCCAGGGCATCGGGGCGGGGTTCGTCCCCGATGTGCTGCGCCGCGAGCTGCTCGACGAGATCGTGCAGGTGGAGGATGAGGCGGCCCTTGCCACCGCCCGCCGCCTGGCCCGCGAAGAGGGCATCCTGGCGGGCATATCCTCCGGCGCCGCCGTGACCGCCGCCCTGCAGGTGGCCGCCCGCCCGGAGAACGCCGGCAAGCTGATCGTCGTCATCCTGCCCGATACCGGCGAGCGCTACCTAAGCACCGCCCTGTTCCAGGAGTAGATGGGCATGCCTATAGCGCACCGCAGGGGATGAAAACGGGTCCGCGCCACGCTTCTGAGCGTCAAGGGCGCAGAGGGGAGGCCTGATCCGGCCTTGGCGCTCTTTGCGCGAGGATGATCTGAGTCTGCTTTCGAGGAGTAGCCATGCAAGAGATCTATCTGGACTATGCCGCCACCACGCCCTGTCGCCCCGAGGTGAGCGAGGCCATGCTTGCTCACCAGGGCGAGGCGTACGGGAATCCCTCCAGCCTGCACCATTACGGCCAGCGCGCCAAGCAGGCGCTGGAGCAGAGCCGTCGCAAGGTGGCCGCCCTGCTGGGCGCCGCGCCCGAGACCCTGGTCTTTACCGCCGGGGGCACCGATAGCGACAATCTGGCCATCCAGGGCGTGGCCCACGCTGCACGGGAGGGCCGCCGCCACCTGATCACCACGGCCATCGAGCACCATGCGGTGCTGCACACCATGCAGCGCCTGCAGGAGCAGGGCTACGAGGTCACCTATCTGCCGGTGGACGCCGAAGGCATCGTGCGGCTGGACGCCCTGGCCGAGGCGCTGCGCCCCGATACGCTTCTGGTGAGCGTGATGCTGGCCAACAACGAGACCGGCGCCATCCAGCCTGTGGCCGAGATCGTCGAGCTGGCCCGGCCCTATGGCGCCCTGGTGCACACCGACGCCGTGCAGGCCGTGGGCAAGCTGCCGGTGAACGTCGAGGCGCTGGGGGTGGATCTGCTCTCGTTGACGGCCCACAAGTTCTACGGTCCCCGGGGTGTGGGCGCCCTGTATGTGCGGCCGGGCACCCCCCTGGTCCCCCTGCGCTATGGCGGCAGCCAGGAGCGCAAGCTGCATCCGGGCACCGAGAACGTGGCGGGCATCGTGGGGCTGGCCAAGGCGCTGGAGCTGGCCGAGCAAGAACGCCCTGCCGAATCCGAGCGCCTGCGGGGGCTGGCCGAGCGGCTGGAGCAGGGCATCCTGGCGCGCATCTCCGACGCGACCCGCAACGGCCCGCCGGCCGAGCGCCGCCTGCCCCACATCCTGAACATGAGCTTTGGCCGCGTCGAGGGAGAATCGGTGCTGCTGGCCCTCGATAGCCAGGGGATCGCCGTCTCCACCGGGTCGGCCTGCGCCTCCGGCGCCGTGGACCCCTCCCACGTGCTGCTGGCCATGGGGATCAGCCGGGCGCGGGCAGCGGGCAGCGTGCGCTTTTCTCTGGGGCGCGCCACCTCCGCCGCCGATATCGACTATACCCTGGATACACTGGCGCGAGCGATCGAGAGCCTGCGGGCCATGGCGCCGGCCAGCCGATAGGCGTGGCCGAGCGGGGTGAGGGCATTGGCAGGACAGGCTCACGCTGATCGCCCCGACAATCGGCCCTGTGCGAGAGGGAACGTCATCCATGGTAGAAGCAGCGGATACTGAGCGTTACGCCAAGCAGATCCTCTTCCGGGGCATCGGCCTCGAGGGGCAGCGCGCCCTGGGCGCCGCCACGGTCTTGGTCGTGGGGCTGGGCGCCCTGGGCAGCGTCATCGCCGAGATCCTGTGCCGCGCGGGGGTCGGCAGGCTACGCCTGCTCGATCGCGATTTCGTCGAGCTGAGCAACCTGCAGCGCCAGACTCTCTTTGCCGAAGCCGACGCCCGCGAGCGCCTGCCCAAGGCTGTGGCGGCGGCCCGCCGGCTGGGCAAGATCAACAGCGCCATCGCTATCGAGCCTCTGATCCGCGACCTGCACCCGGGCAACGCCGAGGCCACCCTGCAGGGCGTTGACCTGGTGCTGGATGGCACCGACAACATCGAGACGCGCCTGCTCCTCAACGACGCCTGCCTCAAGCTGGGCATCCCCTGGGTCTATGGCGCGGCGCTGGGCGCCCAGGGCAACGCCATGACCATCGTCCCCGGCCAGACGCCCTGCCTGCGCTGCCTGATCGCCGAGGTGCCGCCGCCCGGCACCATGCCCACCTGCGATAGCGAAGGGGTGCTAGCGCCCATCACCGGCCTCATCGGCGCGTGGGAGGCCGCCGAGGCTTTGCGGCTGCTGACGGGCCAGCCGCCCAGGCCTGGCTTGCTGCTTGCCGACGTGTGGCAGGGCGACGTGCGCGTGGTGGCGCTGGAGCGCCGCCCCGATTGTCCCGCTTGCGCCGGCGCGTACGACTACCTCACGGGGCAGCGCACCGCCTTTACCGCCAGCATGTGCGGACGCAACGCCGTCCAGATCTCGCCCGCCGAGGAGCGCCAGATCCCGTTGGAGGCGCTGCACGCGCGGCTGGCCCGCATCGGCCCCACCAGCTACAACGGCTTCCTGCTCACCTTTGCCGTGGAGGGCGCCGAGATCGTCCTGTTCCCCACAGGGCGCGCCATCGTCAAGGGCACCACCGACGAGGCCGTGGCGCGGGGCCTCTATGCCCGCTACGTGGGCACCTGAGCCAGCGACAGGGCGCGTGGCATGGCGCGAGCCTGCGCATCGCCCTGCCCACCCCGGCGCCATGGTTGGTGGTCGCCCTGGCGAATGCTATAATCGCATCAGTCCGCGATTGCATCCGTCTTCAGGGAGGTCTCCATGGATCACATCAAACGGCTCAGGCCCGAACAACTGCGCCAGAGGACCGACCCCTCCATCTTTGGCTTTCAATCCACAGAGGAACTGCAGCCTCTCCAGCGCGTCATCGGCCAGGATCGAGCGGTCGAGGCCATAGACTTTGGCGTCGAGATCCCCAGCAAGGGCTACAACATCTACGCTGTGGGGCCGGCCGGCTCGGGCCGCACCACCGCGGTGCGCCGCTTTCTGACTCAACGGGCCG
Organism: Anaerolineales bacterium UBA1429; assembly: GCA_002329325.1. Classification (GTDB taxonomy): domain Bacteria; phylum Chloroflexota; class Anaerolineae; order UBA1429; family UBA1429; genus UBA1429. The sequence continues at coordinate 2,357 of DCTX01000032.1, read as the reverse complement.
CCGCCCGCCCCGCCCCCGCCGAGTGGTGTTATGTCTACAATTTTGACGATCCCCGCAAGCCCCGCGCCCTGAGGCTGCCGGCCGGCCGTTCCAGCGAGCTGCGCAAGATGATGGCCGAGCTGATCGAGCGCATTCAGGACGAGATCCCGCGCACCTTTGAGGGCCAGCCCTACGAAGAGCGGCGCCGCGAGTTCATGCAAGAGATGCAGAGCAAGCAGATGCAGCTCTACGAGACCCTGGAAAACTATCTGAACGAGCGCGGCTTTGCCCTGATCCGCTCGCAGGCGGGCCTGGCCATCGCGCCCATGCTCAACGGCGAGGTCCTGAGCGCGGAAGACTATCAGAAGCTCGATCCCGAGATCAAGAGGCGGTTCGAGTCGTTCCGACCCGAGCTCCAGAAGGAGTTCGACGAGGCCATGCGCCGCGCCCGCGAGCTGGACCGCCAGGGCAAGCAGGCCCTGGACCAGATCAACGCCGAGATGGCGGGCTTTGTGCTGGATACCCTCATGAGCGACATCCGCGACAAGTTCCAGAGTTGCGCCCACGTCCTGGCGTACCTGGATGCCGTGCGCGCCGATATCATCGCCAACCTGGAGCGCCTCATGCCCCAGGAGGAGAACGCCTCGCCGCTGCCCTTTGGGTTGCGGCCCCAGCGGCCGCAGGAGCGCCCGTTCGATCGCTACACCATCAACGTCTTGTCCGAGAACGGTCCCGGCCAGGCCGCGCCCGTCGTCATCGAGGACAACCCCACCTACCATAACCTGGTGGGCCGCATCGAGCATCGCGCCGAGTTCGGCACCATGGTCACCGACTTTCGCCAGATTCGCCCGGGGGCCCTGCATCGCGCCAACGGCGGCTACCTGGTGATGGAGGCCCAGAGCCTGCTCTCCAACCCCCTGGCCTACGATGCCCTCAAGCGAGCCCTGCGCAACGGCGAGATCAAGATCGAGGAGATGGCCCAGTTCTATGGCGTCGTCGCGGCGGTCAGCCTGGAGCCCGAGCCCATCCCCCTGGATGTCAAGATCGTCATCATCGGCGACCAGCGGCTGTACCAGATGCTCTATGCCCTGGATGAGGAGTTCAGCGAGCTCTTCAAGGTCAAGGCCGAGTTCGCCGTGGATATGCGCCGCGATGAGGCCGGCCTCATGAGCCTGGCCGACTTTGTGGGGGACATCTGCCGGCGCGAGAACCTGCTCCACTTTGATCCCACCGCCGTGGCGCGGCTGGTGGAGGAGAGCGGCCGCGCCGCCGCCGATCAGGACAAGCTCACCACCCGCTTTGCCGCCATGGCCGACCTGGTGCGCGAATCGGCCTATTGGGCCAAGCGCGCCGGGCGCCCGCTGGCCACCGCCGAGGACGTCCAGCAGGCCGTCACCGCCCGCCAACGGCGCCTGGATTACGTCAAGGAGCGCTACCTGGAGACGATCCAGCAGGGGACCATCCTCATCGATACCGAGGGCGCCGCGGTGGGCCAGATCAACGCCCTCTCCGTGGCCCAGGCCGCCGACTTTACCTTCGGCCTGCCCTCGCGCATCTCGGCGCGCACCTTCATCGGGCGGGCGGGGGTCGTGAGCATCGATCGGGAGGTCAAGCTGAGCGGCCCCATCCATGACAAGGGCAACCTGATCCTCTCCTCCTATCTGGCCAGCCGTTTCGCCCAGCACCGGCCCCTGAGCATGGCCGCCAGCCTGACCTTTGAGCAGAACTATGGCGGCGTAGAGGGCGATAGCGCCTCTTCCACGGAGCTGTATGCGCTGCTCTCCAGCCTGGCCGAGGTGCCGATCCGGCAGAACCTGGCCGTCACCGGCTCGGTGAGCCAGTTGGGGCGGGTGCAGGCCATCGGTGGCGTCAATGCCAAGATCGAGGGGTTCTATGACCTGTGCCGTGAGCGCGGCCTGACGGGCGACCAGGGGGTGCTGATTCCGGAAGCCAACGTGCGCAACCTGATGCTGCGCCCCGACGTGGTGGAGGCCGTGGAGCGAGGCGAGTTCCACGTCTACGCCGTCTCCACCATCGAGGAGGGCATCGAGCTGCTGACGGGCATGCCCGCCGGCGAGGAGGATGCCGAGGGCAACTACCCAGAGGGCACGCTGTACGCCCTGGTCAAGAAGAAGCTGAATCTCTATGCGGAGCGCATGATAAAGGCCACCCAGCCACCGCGCAACGACGTGCAGGGCGCCGATAGGGATGTGCCCAACGACGAGCCCCCTGCCGACCTGCCCGATCCCGACATCCCCGCCTCCACCTGAGCGCATCCCCGAGGAGTGACGCGATCTGCATCGCCGTCGGGCCACTGCAAGCGGGCCCGACGGCGATTTCGCAGCCAGATGCCTTTTGTTGTCAATCAGTGAAAATGT
>DCTX01000073.1 GCA_002329325.1 Anaerolineales bacterium UBA1429 | reverse complement strand
GTTCACGTGAGGCTTGGTGCGCTCGAATACTGCCTTTCCCATGTGTTTCTCCTTCCCCCCACAAACGATCCCGGTGTGCCCGGAGTCTACTGTTGCCAAGCGCAAACGATAAAAGTATACGAGTTGATCCGATCCTGGCAAATACTCTCCACAGAGCCGCTTGCATCGCGGCGAGCCGGTGCATCCCGGCCTGCCAACCACGCCTCGGCTACTGGTCTATGCCCAGGATCCGATTGGACACTTCGACAGGGACCGGCGCGTAATAGTCAAACTCCATTGTAAAGGACCCTCGCCCCTGGGTGCCCGAGCGCAGATCCGTCGCATAGCCAAAGGTCTCTGCCAGCGGGATGTGGCCCCGGATGGCCTGCATGCCCCCGCTGCGCGGCTCCATGCCCTCGATCTCGCCGCGCCTGGCGTTGAGATCGCCCATGACGTCGCCGGTGTTCTCCTCTGGAGCCACCACCTCGATCTTCATCACCGGCTCCAGCAGCACCGGCGCCGCTTCGCGAGCGGCCTTGCTGAAGGCCATCACCGCCGCGCTCTGCAGCGCCACATCGGCGCCCGGCTCCTCCTCGTAAGAGGCGTCCACCAGGGTCACCTGCACATCCACCAGCGGGTAGCCCGCCAGCGCGCCGCCAGCCATCGCATCGCGCAGCGCCCGCTCGACCTCGGTCAGCATGGCATTGCTCAGGCGCCCGGCCGGCAGAGCGTTCGTGAACCGAAAGCCATCGCCTCTGGCGCCGGGCTTGAGCGTCACCCCGACGTGGGCGAACAGCGAACGGTTGCCGCGCTGGGCGGCGAACTCGCCCTCCGCCGTCACCGCCTGGGTGATGGTCTCGCGGTAGGCCACCTGAGGCCGCCCCACCTTGGCCTGCACCTTGAACTCGCGCACCATGCGATCCACCAGGATCTCCAGGTGCAGCTCCCCCATGCCAGAGATGAGCGTCTGGCCGGTGTTCTCGTCGGTGCTGACGCGAAAGGTCGGGTCCTCGTCGGTCAGGGCCAGCAGCGCCTGCAACATGCGCGCCTCGTCGGCGGCCGAGCTGGGCTCGATGGCCACATAGATCACCGGATCCGGGAAGGTGATGGCTTCCAGGACGACAGGATCGCCCTGATCGCACAGCGTATCGCCGGTGAAGGTGAACTTGAGACCGCCCAGAGCGGCGATGGAGCCGGCCGAGACCGAATCCACCTCCTCGCGCCGGTTGGCGTACATCTGCAGAGGACGGGTGACTCTTTCCTTGCGGTCTTTGGTCGAGTTATGCGTGGAAGTGTTGGCGTGGAGCGTGCCAGAATAAACGCGGAGGTAGGCTAGCCTCCCTACAAAGGGGTCGGTGACGATCTTGAAGACGAGCGCCGCGAGGGGCCCATCCGGATCGGCGTGCCGCACCACCGTTTCGCCCGACTGTGGATGCACCCCGATGATCGGGGGCACGTCCAGAGGCGAAGGAAGATAGTCTACAATGGCGTCCAGAACCGGCTGTACGCCCCGATTGCGCAGCGACGCGCCGCATATCACCGGCACGAGCTGGTTTCCCAGGGTTGCTCTGCGCAAACCCTGTCGCAATTCCTCGGCGCTCAGATCCTCTCCATCCAGGTACTTGGCGAGCAAGACGTCGTCCGTCTCGGCGATGGTCTCCACCAACACCCGTCGGGCCTCTTCTACCTCGTCCTTGAGCTCATCGGGGATCGCCAGCCTCTGCGGCTCGGCCCCCAGCTCATCGCGGTAGAAGAGCGCCACTTGATCTACGAGATCAATGACTCCCTCAAAAGAGGATTCTGCGCCGATAGGCACCTGTATCGCTACAGGTACAGCTTCCAGGCGCTCTCGAATCATCTCGACGCAGCGCCAGAAGTCGGCCCCGGCCCTATCCATTTTGTTAATGAAGCAGATACGCGGAACGTGAAAGCGATCTGCCTGCCGCCAGACCGTTTCGGACTGGGGCTCTACACCCTGAACGGCATCAAAGATCACAACCCCGCCATCCAGCACGCGCAGGCTGCGCTGCACCTCGGCGGTGAAATCAATGTGCCCGGGCGTATCGATGATGTTAATGCGATAGTCTCGCCAAAAACAGGAGACCGCTGCGGAAGCGATGGTGATGCCTCGCTCGCGCTCCTGCTCCATCCAATCGGTGACGGTCGTGCCGTCATCCACATTGCCCATCCGGTACGTCCTGCCCGTGTAGAACAGGATGCGTTCCGTCGTCGTGGTCTTGCCCGCGTCGATGTGAGCAATGATGCCGATGTTACGTATCCGGCCTAGAGACCGATCTTCCTGCACCGATCTTCCACCTTATGCGATACTCATAGCCCAGGGATCGAGCGGCAGGTGCATCGCCAAGCTGGAAGCCGGTCAGCGCCCACGACTACCGCTGGTAAAGCAAGCAGCTACCAGCGGTAATGGGCAAACGCCCTGTTGGCCTCGGCCATACGGTGCGTGTCTTCACGCCTCTTGACGGCGTTTCCAGTGTTCTGGGCGGCATCCATCAACTCGCCCGCCAGCTTCTCGGCAAAGGTCTTGCCCGGTCGACTCCTGGCGGAGGACAGAATCCAACGCATCGCCAGGGAGGTTCGGCGGTGCGCGGCTACCTCCACGGGCACCTGGTACGTCGCACCACCCACACGCCGAGGCTTGACCTCGATCACGGGGGCGGCGTTGCGCATGGCCTGCTCGAACACCTCGAGGGGCTCGCGCCCTGTTCGCTCTTGCACCATCTCCAGCGCATCGTATACGAGCCGCCGGGCGGTGCTCTTTTTGCCCCGCGTCATCACATTATTGATAAAGGCTGCCAGCAGAGTGCTATTGTACACCACATCCGGCTCGATGACTCTGCGTGTTGGCCGATAGCGTCTCGGCATTCTCGATCCTCCTGAAGCTCGACGTGATCACTCGGCCGGGATGGGCCATCCCGACCCCTCAAGCTGCGGCCCTACTTGGGCTTCTTGGTGCCATACTGCGAGCGGCCACGCGCGCGCCCGTCAACTCCGGACGAATCCAGCGCGCCGCGCACGATATGATAGCGCACGCCGGGCAGGTCACGCACACGCCCACCCCGCACCAACACCACCGAGTGCTCCTGCAGGTTGTGGCCCTCGCCGGGAATATACGCCGTCACCTCGACGCCGTTCGATAGGCGCACACGGGCGATCTTGCGTAGCGCCGAGTTCGGCTTCTTCGGCGTCATGGTGCGCACCAGCGTGCACACCCCACGCCTTTGGGGCGCGCCCTTTCGCGATTGGGTCATCTCGGCCCGCTGCGAATTGTACGAATAGGCCAAAGCGGGCGACTTGGATTTGTTCTTGGGGGCCTTGCGGCCCTTGCGCACGAGCTGATTGATCGTCGGCAAGTTGGTCCTCCCTGTACAGCGCTTCGAGAGCATGTCTCGACTCACAAGGTGTGATTATACTATTGGACAACTGATCTGTCAAAGGTCGCGGACGATCGTTTGCGATCGCCCGCGATACCGTTACGCTTGCCTTGAGCGCTCAGGAAGAGGGCCCAAACCCCAGGCCAAAGCCCAGGTTCGGCAGGATCTCGACCGTCTCTCCGCGGCCAAACTGGATGCGCTCGCCACTGGCGTTGGCCACTTCCACCGAAAGCCCCAGGGCCTGCAGCTCTTTGACCAGCACCCGGAACGACTCGGGGATGCCAAAGCCCTCGATCGGCTCGCCCTTGACGATGGCCTCGTACGTCTTGACGCGGCCCGTCACATCGTCGGACTTGATGGTCAGCATCTCCTGCAAGGTGTAGGCGGCGCCATAGGCTTCCAGCGCCCAGACNNCGCTGGCCGCCGAACTGCGCCTTGCCGCCCAGCGGTTGCTGAGTGACCAGCGAGTAGGGCCCCGTCGACCGGGCGTGGACCTTGTCCTGCACCAGGTGGGCCAGCTTGAGCACGTAGGTGATCCCCACGGTCACCGGCTGGTCATAGGGCTCGCCCGTCTTGCCATCGTACAGGATCACCTTGCCGGTGGTGGGCAGGGGCATCTGGGTCTCGCGGGTCACAGCCAGCGCCTTCTCGTTGACCTGCTCGCGATCCAGCCCCTGGGTGTCATGCCCTTCGTCCTCCAGCCAGAAGCGGAGGCAGACTTCGCGGGCCAGCTCGTCCATCTCCAGGCGCTGCTCGGCCGTGCGGTTCAGGTTGTCATAGGCCAGCAGGCTGGTGGGCTCATAGCCGCGCTCCCTCAGCCAGCAATCCAGCCAGGTTCGGCGCGAGAGCACCCGATCCCGCAGGATGCGGTCGATCTCGTTCGGATCCATCCCCTGCTCATAGAGCGTCTCGCCCAGGAACAGGCTGCGGGCCTCGGCATCGTCGCGCAGGGTCTCGGTGTCGATGCCATGCTCGCGGAGGAAGGGCCACGTGCGCTCGCCCAGATCGTGCCAGGCGCGGTCGATCAGCCAGGCCCGCGCCAGCTCCGAGGCGATCTCGTCCTCGGTGGCGCCGTCCGAAGTAGGCGTCGCCACGCGGAACCCGAGGCGCTGCGCCGCCCACCCCAGGTGGGTCTCCAGCACCTGGCCCACGTTCATGCGCCCAGGGACGCCCAACGGGTTCAGGATGATCTCGACGGGCGTGCCATCGGCCAGGAAGGGCATATCCTCGATGGGCACCACCTTGGAGATGACGCCCTTGTTGCCGTGTCGCCCCGCCATCTTGTCGCCCTCGGTGAGCTTGCGGCGCTGGGCCACCGTCACCCGCACGGCCCGCTCCACGCCGGCCGGCATCTCGCGGCTCTCGTCGCGATCAAAGACCTTGACCTCGACGACTTTGCCCTCCTCACCGTGGGGCAAGCGCAGCGAGGAATCGCGCACGTCGCGCGCCTTTTCGCCAAAGATGGCGCGCAGCAGTTTCTCTTCGGGGGTCAGCTCGGTCTNNCCCTTGGGCGTGATCTTGCCCACCAGGACATCATTGGCGCGCACTTCGGCGCCCACATAGATGATGCCCTCCTCGTCCAGGTTCTGGAGCACGTCCTCGCCCACGTTGGGGATATCCCGGGTGATCTCCTCGGCGCCCAGCTTGGTATCGCGGGCCTCCACCTCGTGCTTCTCCAGGTGGATGGAGGTGAACTTGTCCTCGCGGACCATGGCCTCGCTGATGAGGATGGCGTCCTCAAAGTTGCCGCCCTCCCACGACATGAACGCGCAGAGCACGTTCTGGCCCAGGGCCAGCTCGCCCTGCTCCGTGGAGGATGTGTCGGCGACGACCTGGCCGGGCATCACATGGTCGCCCTTGCTCACCACCGGGCGCTGATCGATGCAGGTGGACTGGTTCGAGCGGTTGTACTTGCGCAGCACGTGGGTCTCGGGGCCATCCTCGCCTTCGATGACGATCTGGGCGCCCGTCACGCTCACTACCTCGCCCTCGGATCCAGCGGTGACAACCTGGCCCGAATCCAGAGCGGCGCAGTACTCCATGCCGGTGCCCACGATGGGCGCCTCCGGTCGGATGAGCGGCACGGCCTGGCGCTGCATGTTCGAGCCCATCAGGGCGCGGTTGGCGTCGTCATGCTCCAGGAAGGGGATGAGCGCCGCCGAGACGCCCACCACCTGCTTGGGCGAGACGTCCATGTACGATACGCGATCGATGGATTCGATCAGGAAGCGGTCATAGACGCGGGCCGAGACGCGATCCACCAGGAACTGGCCCAGCTCGTCGATGGGCGAGTTGGCCTGGGCCACGATGTAGCGCTCCTCTTCGTCGGCGGCCAGGTACTCGATGCGATCNNGGTGCCCGCCTCGGCCAGCACCTCGCCGGTGCTCTCATCCACCACGGCCTCGCGCAAGGTGCGCCCCAGCAGCCTCTCGGCGTCGTTGGCGACGGTGCGCGCCACGCGGCGGTAGGCCGTCTCGATGAACCCGTACTCGTTCACCTCGGCATAGGTGGCCAGGCGGCCGATCAGGCCGATGTTGGGGCCTTCCGGCGTTTCGATGGGGCAGATGCGCCCATAGTGGGAATAGTGCACATCGCGCACGTCAAAGCCCGCGCGGTCGCGCTTGAGGCCGCCAGGTCCCAGAGCCGATAGGGTGCGCTTGTGGGTCAGCTCGTCCAGCGGGTTGGTCTGCTGCATGAACTGCGAGAGCTGGCTGCCGCCAAAGAACTCGCGCAGCACGGCCACCACGGGGCGCACGTTGATCAGCGAGATGGGCGAGAGCTGATCCGGGTCGCGGATGCTCATCCGCTCCTTGACCACGCGCTCCATCCGCAGAAAGCCCACCCGTAGCTGGTTCTGGATCAGCTCGCCCACGGTCTTGATGCGCCGGTTCCCCAGGTGATCGATGTCATCCGGGTCTTCCATGCCGTTGTTCACCGAGATGATGCGGGCCACAATGCCCACCAGGTCCTTCTTGGTCAGGGTGCGGTGCGTCACCGGGATGGCGAGCCCCAGTCGCCGGCTGAGCTTGTAGCGCCCCACCCGCCCCAGGTCGTAGCGCCGGGGGCTGAACAGCAACGTCTCCAGGTAGCTCTTGGCGTTATCCAGCGTGGCCGGGTCGCCCGGGCGCATGCGCCGGTAGAACTCGGAGATGGCATCCTCGGCGTTGGTGGTGGAATCGTACTCCATCGTGGTGCGGAGGTACGAGCGATCGGGCGCGTCATCCACGCGCTCAAAGAGGGCCAGCAGCTCTTCATCGCTGCCCTCGTGGATCGCCACATCGTCAATGCCATCGGAGACGGCGCCCAGGGCCCGCAACAGGATGGTCACGGGGATCTTGCGCTTGCGGTCCACCTTGACAGACACCACATCGCGGCGGCTGGTATCGAACTCGAGCCAGGCGCCCCGGTCGGGGATCAGCTTGGCCATGCACATCTGACGGCCGGTGGCGCGGTCCTCTTCCAGGGTAAAGTAGGCCCCCGGCGAGCGGATCAACTGGCTGACCACCACGCGCTCGGCGCCGTTGATGATAAAGGTGGCGTTGCCCGTCATCACGGGGAAATCGCCCATGTAGACGTCTTGAACGATGGGCTGGTCGGTCTCGCGGTTGTAGAGCAGCACTTTGACATAGAGGGGCGCTGCATAGGTGATCTCGCGCTCGCGGCAATCCTCTTCAGAATAGGGAGGATCCTCAAAGTGGAACTCGAGGCCGAACTCGCCGTTGACCTGCTCATCGAACCCCGGGAAATGCATCTCCAGGTTGCGGTTGAAACTGACGATCGGGGATATCTCATCGAACAGCTCGCGAATACCCTCGACCTGGAACCAGGCAAAGGACTCTTGCTGGGTCTTGATCAGGTCGGGGATGTCCAACACTTCCGGGATACGGGCGTAGGATTTGCGAGGGCTGACCTTGCCGTTCGGATTGGGCATCATGCGTACCATGGTAGCTGGAGTCGCCATAACCTGTTGTTCTCCTTGCGCTCAGATGCTGGTCATCCAGAGGCGTTTCGCGCGGAAATCTATCGAGATGGTGTTGCCTGCGGGCAGGCTGCGATGCCGATGCGCTCCCAGAAGCAGGTCGAGATGTTGGCTATCGCGCACGCCGGACAATGTAGAGGATTGTGCTGGCCTAGATATGCGCCAGGTGGAATAGCGGATCCCTCTTGATCGGAATGAATCTAGGCGCAATGAGCCAGTTTATCTAGCTCAGTGCGCAAAGACAGAGTATACCACAACCGGAACCACTGTCAAGTTGCGTTCACCGTGATTTGACACTGCACTTGCAGCAACGCTATAATCTCGGGGCCGGGCAAAGGCTGGCCGTCTGCAGGGCTTTGGTCTGCCGCGCGCCCTCGCAACGAGCACCCAGGTGGGTGTTTTTCTTTGTCGGCATGCCGAGGCAATCAACGAGGAGAACTGCATGAGACAAGATATCCGCCTGCTCATCCTGATCGTCCTGATCGCCGCATGCGCTGCGTGGGCCGCCTGGCCCACCAACCCCGGCATCCACATCCACATCGGAGACATCAACTATGACCGCGACATCGACATGCAACTGGGGCTCGACCTGCAGGGAGGCATGCAGGTGCTCCTGGAGGCCGACGTCGCCGAGGATGAGCAAGTAGATCCCGTCTCCATGGAGGCCGTGCGCGGCATCATCGAGAACCGCGTGGACGGCCTGGGCGTCACCGAGCCGGTGGTGCAATCGGTGGGCTCGCGCCGCATCCTGGTCGAGATGCCTGGCATCCGCGATCCGCAGCGCGCCATCGAGACTCTCAAGGAGACCGGCCTGCTAGAGTTCGTGGACACGGGCTCCGTCCTCCTGCCTCCCGGCACCGTGGTGCGCACCGACTATGGCGCGGTGGAACCTGGCGAAGAGATCACCCCGACGGAGACCGTCTACCACACGGTGGTGACGGGGCGCAACCTGCGCACGGCCGACGT
>DCTX01000071.1 GCA_002329325.1 Anaerolineales bacterium UBA1429 | reverse complement strand
ACGTGAGGCTTGGTGCGCTCAAATACTGCCTTTGCCATTCAACCAACCTCCTACAGGGTCACGGGTGGCAGCCCAACGCCGCTCTATGGAGCCCACGATGGGACTTGAACCCATGACCTCATTCTTACCAAGAATGTGCTCTACCGGCTGAGCTACGTGGGCGACCTACGCCAGACGAGATGGGCAGAGAAGGATTCGAACCTCCGAAGGCTGTGCCAACTGATTTACAGTCAGTCCCCTTTGGCCGCTTGGGTATCTGCCCAGATTGAGTTGGAACGAACATGGTGCGCTCAGAGCCGACGGAGGGACTTGAACCCACAACCGACGGTTTACAAAACCGTTGCTCTGCCTTTGAGCTACGTCGGCTTGGCGTTCTTCATTATACCGTAACGGCTCCTCAGGTCAAGGGGCACCAGGAGGCTAGTATACCCAACTCCTGATGCGGGTCAAATCTGGGCATCTCGCCGCATGCGCTTTGCTCTCACGGCTGCGCCGCCCCGCGGGCGCTCCAGGCCTGGTAGAGGGCCAGGGCCCCCGCCACCGACACGTTCAACGAGTTGATGCGCCCGCGCATGGGAATGCGCAGTAAAAAGTCGCACCTTTCGGCCACCAGGCGGCGCATCCCCTCGCCCTCGCTGCCCAACACCAGGGCCAAGGGCATATCCAGGTTCGCCAGGCGATAGTCCTGAGCATCGGGGTGCGCCTCCACGCCGGCCACCCAGACGCCCTCCTGCTTGAGGGCGTCCAGGGTGCGGGCGATGTTGGTCACCCGGGCCACCAGCAGATGCTCGGCGGCCCCGGCCGAGGCGCGGCTCACCGCGGGCGTGATCTGGGCGGCGCGGCGCTCGGCGATGACCACGCCGTGGACGCCCACGGCGTCGGCGGTGCGCAGCAAGGCGCCCACGTTCTGCGGGTCCTGGAGCGAATCCAGCACCAGGATCAGAGGCCGCTCCTGGGCGACTCGGGCGGCCTCCAGGATCTCGTCCAGGCTGGCGTAGGGGTAGGCCGACGTCTGGGCAATGACGCCCTGGTGGGTCAGGTCATCGCCCAGGCGATCCAGCTCGGCGCGGCGCGTCCGGCCTACCGGCACGCCGCGTTCGTCACACAGGCTCACGATCTCGGCCAGGGCGCCGTGCTCCGTCGCCCCTTCGGCCAGATACACCCGCTCGATGCGTCGGCGGCCGGCCAACAGCGCCTCGCGCACGGCGTTGCGTCCCGCCAGATACTCGGCCATGCCGGGCCTCAGACCAGGCTCCAGGTGGTGCCTTCGGGGCCATCCCGAAGTTGCACCCCTAGCTGGGCCAGTTCGTCACGGAGGGCGTCGGCGGCAGCGAACGCCCGTTGCGCGCGCAGCTCGCCCCGCGCCCGGATCAGCAGCTCGATCAGATCGCGCGAGAGCCCTGCCCCCATCTCCTGTTCCAGGTCCTCAGGCAACACCCCCAGGGCGTCGCCCGCCAACCGGCCAAAGAGCCTGTCAATCGCCTCCAGCGCCTCTCGCGAGGGGGCCTGGGTCTCGTTGAGCCAGGCGTTGACGCCCCGGCTCAGCTCGAACAGCGCCGCGACGGCGCCGGGCGTGTTGAAGTCATCGTTCATAGCTGCCTCAAAGGCGGCCTGGCTGCTCTCCAGCAACGCCTGCAGCTCCTGGGGCATCTCGCCCGGCTGGGCCGTCTGCAGCCGTCGGCGCACGGTGCGCACCGCGCTGTGCAGCCGCTGCAGGCCGCGAGCGGCGGCATCCAGCGCCTCCTCGGTCACATCGATGGGCCCCCGATAGTGGCTCTGCAGGATGAAGAAGCGGATCACCATCGGGTCCCAGCGGTTGAAGGCCGCCTCCAGCGTGATAAAGTTGCCCAGTGACTTGTGCATCTCCTCGCCCTGGATCATCAGCATGCCATTGTGGATCCAGTAGCGGGCGAACGCCTGGCCGGTGGCGGCCTCCGCCTGGGCGATCTCGCACTCGTGGTGGGGGAACTTGTTCTCCACGCCGCCCCCGTGGATGTCAAAGGGCAGCCCCAGGTATTTGGCGGACATGACGGTGCACTCGATGTGCCAGCCGGGGAAGCCTTCGCCCCACGGGCTGTTCCAGCGCATGATGTGCTCCGGCTCGGCCCGCTTCCAGAGGGCAAAGTCCTCGGGGCGGCGCTTCTCCTCGACGATCTGGACGCGGGTGCCGCTCTGGGCCTCCTCCACCCGCCGGCCCGAGAGCTTGCCATAATCCTCATAGCTCGATACATCAAAGTAGACCGAGCCATTGACCTCATAGGCGTGGCCCGATTCGATCAGGGTCTGGATCCAGGCCAGCATCTCGGGGACATGGCCCGTGGCGCGGGGCGAGATATCGGGCCGCAGCACGTTCAGCCGGTCCATATCCCGAAAGTAGCGCTGGGTGTAGCGCTCGGCGAGCTGCATCGGGTGCATCTGCTCCCTCGCCGCGCCCTTGAGGATGCGATCCTCGCCGGTATCCAGGATGTGGCCCACATCGGTGATGTTCTGCACATAGAGCACCTGGTAGCCCAGATAGCGCAGGTAACGCACGATGGTATCAAAGTTGACATATGTCTTGCCGTGGCCGAGGTGCGCATCGTTGTAGACCGTCGGGCCGCAGACGTACATATGCACGCGCCCGGGGTGCACCGGGACAAAGGGTTCCTTCTGGCGGGTCAATGAATTATAGATCTCGAGGGACATGCTAGCCTCCGTAAGGAAATCATTGAGGAACGCGCAACGGGCTACCGGGGGCGGATCCCCTGGACCCGCCCCTAGAGACAGATGCAGCGCAACATCAGGCGGTGGTGAGCCATGCCAGCGTCTCCTCGATGCGTTGTCGGCAACGGCTCGGGCCCAACAGCGAAGTCACGATGCCCAGGCAGGGGCCCGTCAGGGAGCCCGTCAGAGCAGCGCGCAGGGGGAACATGACCTGGCGCCCCCGCAAGCCGGCCGTGTCGCGCCAGTGGTGGCGCAACCCGGTGAGGCGCGCGTTGGCGGCCTCGGGGCTTGCCAGCGCCTGGGCATCCAACATCTCCAGGGCGTGGGCCAGCACCGGGACGGTGGCGGGCCCTTGCAGCGCCTCTCGCGCCTCGTCGGTGAGGGCGGGGCGCGCCTCGGCCAGGGCAAAGGCGCTCAGGGCGACCAGCTCGGCCAAGGTGGCGGCCTCTTCCTGGGCCGCGCCCACCAGCAGGGCCAGCCACGTCTCGGCGTCGTGAGAGGTGCCCTCGGCGGCCTCCCAGCGGCCATAGGCGCTGAGCAATCGGGGACGCGCCAGCTCGACGATGGTCCGGCGGTCGGCGTGCTGCAACCACCGTTTGTTGAACGAGAGCAGGCGCTGCGGGTCAAAGGTCGAAGGATTGGACGACAGGCGGCGCAAGTCAAAGCGCCGAACCAGCTCCTCCAGAGTCATGCGCTCCGCGTTGCGGCCAGGGGCCCAGCCCAGGGTCGCCACATAGGCAAGGATTGCCTCGGGGAGATAGCCTTCCTCGGCATAGTGTGCGATGGAGGTATCGCCCGATCGCTTGCTCATCTTGGCGCCTTCGGGCGTCAGGATCAGGGAGAGGTGCCCAAAGCGCGGCGGATCGTATCCCAGCGCCCGGTAAAGTAGCATCTGGCGCGGCGTGTTGGAGAGATGTTCCTCGCCCCGCAGCACGTGGGTGATGCCCATCTCATGGTCATCCACCGTCACGGCCAGGTTATACAGGGCGCGCCCGCCCTCCAGCTCCTCGTTCTGGGCCGTGTAGATGGCGAAATCGCCCAGATCGTCGGAACTGGCCGCCACCTGGCGCCGGATCAGGTCATCAAAGCTGAGGTGGAGCCCCTCGGGCACGCGCAAGCGGTAGACGGGCGAGCGTCCCGGCAGTCGCCGGGCTGCCCGGCGCTCGGGCTCGCGGCAATGGCCGCTGTAGCGGGGCGGGCGCCCCTCCGCCAGGGCGCGCTGGCGCTCCTCCGCCAGCTCCTTGGGCGAGCAGTAGCAGGGATAGGCGTCGCCTTGGGCCACCAGGCGCAGCAGGGCCTCCTTGTATAGGTGGCCACGCTCAGATTGGCGATAGGGCCCGGCGATCCCGCCGATATCGGGGCCCTCATCCCAGGCGAGGCCCAGCCAGGCCAGTTGCCGGTAGAGGTCCTGCTCGAACTCGGGGGCGGAGCGGGGGGCGTCGGTATCCTCGATGCGCAGGACAAAGCGCCCGCCGTGCTTGCGCGCATAGAGGTAGTTGAACAGCGCCGTGCGAACGCTGCCGATATGCTGTTGCCCCGTTGGGCTGGGCGCGTAGCGCACGCGCACCCCATGATCCATCGGACCTACCGCCTGTTCTCCGGAAGCTGGGCAAAGATCATGCGCCCGGCCACCGTCTGTAGCACCCGCGTCACGATGACATCGGCCAGGGTGTCGAGCAGCCTATGCCCGTCCTCGATCACCACCATGGTGCCATCGTCCAGGTATCCCACGCCCTGGCCGGGCTCTTTGCCATCCTGGATGATCTGCACCTGCAACGATTCGCCGGGCAACACCACGACTTTGACGGCGTTGGCCAGCTCGTTGATGTTCAGGACGCGCACGCCCTGAAGCTCGGCCACCTTGTTGAGATTATAGTCATTGGTGAGCACCGGGCAATCGAGCTCCTGGGCGAGCTTGACGAGCTTGGCATCCACCTCGGCGATCTCGGGCATGGCCCGCTCCGAGATCTCGATCTCGATGCGCTCATCCTTCTGCATCTTGTTGAGCACGTCCAGGCCGCGGCGGCCCCGGTTGCGCCGCAGCGCCTCGGGGGAATCGGCGATGCGCTGCAGCTCCTCCAGCACAAAGCGGGGCACCACCAGCACGCCGTTCACAAAGCCCGTCTGGCGGATATCGCCGATGCGCCCGTCGATGATGGCGCTGGTATCCAGCAGCACCACATCCCTCCGGCGGCGGATGGCATCGCGCACCACCGCCAGGCCCAGGGCGGCGAGCAGGTCGCGCTCGCGCACCACCAGGGCCGTGGCCCCCAACAGGGCCAGCAGCAGGGCCGCCGCCAGGGGCAGCGTGGCGCCCCACATCCCCGGCAGCATGGAAAGGGGCACGGCCAGGAAGGTGGCCGTGAGCAGGCCCAACAGGATCCCGGCGGCGCCCATGATCAGGGAGCGGGCGGGGATGCGGCGCAGCCAGTGGCACAGAGCCTGGAAGGGCGTGCGCAGCGCCAGGGGGGCGCACAGGCCGCCCACCAGCAGGCCCAGGAGCGCCAGCCCAAAGGGGTAGTACGCGCCATGAGGCGCGCCCTGGAGCGCGGCCCAGGAGGCCAGCGCGGCGCCGGACTTCCAGCCCAACAGGGCGATGACCAGGGCGAACAGGAGCCGTAGGGCAAGGTAGAGCGTCACAGACCCTCCTGATAGAGAGGCGGCACGAGCACCGGCGAGATGGGCGCGCCCCCGACAGTCACGCGATGGGTCGGGCGCATCCCCAAAGAGCGTTCATGTACGAGAACCCGCTCCAGAGTGAAAAGGTGTGCAGATTGCCTGTTGACAGGGCCTTCCGCGCCGGATACGATCCTTGATGTGGCGGCTGTTTCGACTGCGCGAGGTGGCTATGCGACTTTACTGTCTGGTGGACAATTGCGTGCAACGCGGCTCGAGCCTGTGGGGCGCCCACGGCCTCTCCTTCCTGATCGAGGCAGAGGGCGGCAACGTCTTGTGGGACGTGGGGCCCGCCCCCGAGGTGCTGCGTCACAACCTGCGCGCCCTGGAGCTGGAGGACACGCGGGTGGATGCCATCGCCCTGAGCCACGCCCATGATGATCACGTGGGCGGCCTGGAGGCAGCCCTCGACCTCTATCCCGCGGCCCCCATCTATGCCAACGAGGCGCTGCTGGAGCCCCGCTATTCGATCCGCCGGGGCCAAACACGCGCTGTCGGCCTGGATAGCAGCCCCAACCTGCCGCGGGCCAAGGAACGCCTGCGCCTCTCCGACGCGCCTCAGGCGATCGTCGCCGGCGTGCGCACCAGCGGCATCATCGGGCCGCGCCCCTTCCCCCTGGGCGCCAGCCACCATCACCGGGTCAAGGAGGGCGACGCCCTGGTGGCCGACCCCTATCGCGACGACATGTCGCTGGTGCTGGAGGCGGGCGGGGGCATCGTGCTGCTGTGCGGCTGCTGCCATGCGGGGCTGCGCAACACCCTCGCCACTCTGCGCGCCCAAGACCGGCGCCCGCTGTTGGCTATCGTCGGCGGCACCCATCTGGAGGCTGCCAGCGATGCCGAGCTGGATCAACTGATCCTGGTGCTGCGGGCAGAAGGCGAGCCCCGCCTGTATCTGAACCACTGCACCGGCGAACGCGCCATCTGGAAGCTGCACCACACCCTGGGCGAGTGCGTGGCGGCCTGCCCGGCGGGCACGGTGCTCGATTTCGGCTGACTCCTGCGGCGCTAGAGCGTGCGGCCCACGGCCTGGGCGATGACGGCCAGCTCGCCCATCAGGCGGGCGAAATCGCTGAACGTCAGGCTCTGGATGCCATCGGAGAGGGCGTTGGGCGGATCGGGGTGCACCTCGATCAGCAGGCCATCGGCTCCGGCGGCCACGGCTGCCCGCGCCAGGGCCGGCACCAGCGCATAGTGGCCTGCCGCGTGGCTGGGATCCACGATCACCGGCAGGTGGGATTGCCGCTTGATCACCGGCACCGCCGAGACGTCCAGGGTAAAGCGCGTGCTATCCTCAAAGGTGCGGATGCCCCGTTCGCACAGGATCACCTGGCTGGTGCCGGCGGCCAGCACATAGTCGGCGGCCTGCAGCCACTCGGTGATGGTCGCCGATAGCCCGCGCTTGAGCATGCAGGGCTTGTTCGTCTCGCCGATGGCTCGCAGCAGGGTATAGTTCTGCATGTTGCGGGCGCCCACCTGGAGGACGTCCACCTGGTGGGCCATCTGCTCCACCTGGTGCGAATCGGTCACCTCGCTGACCACCGGCACGCCCAGCTCGTCGTGGAGGCGGCGCAGCATCTCGGCGCCCTGCTCGCCCAGCCCCTGAAAGCTAAAGGGGGAGGTGCGGGGCTTGTAGGCGCCGCCCCGGATGACGCGGGCCCCGCAGGCCATCACATGGCGGGCGGTGGCGCTGAGCTGCTCCCACGATTCGATGGAGCAGGGGCCGGCCATGATGACGATGCGGGGGCCCCCCACGGCCACATCGCCGATCTGCACCTCGGTAGGCGCATCGCGAAACTCACGCGAGGCCAGCTTGTATGGCCGCATGATGCGCGTCACCGTGGCAACGCCCGGCAGCACCTCAAAGTTGGACGTGGGCACCCGCCCGGTATCGCTGCCCAGGATGGCGATCACGACCTTGTCGGTGCCCCGGTTGAGCTGCACGTCAAAGCCATAGCCGCGCGCCCGCTCGATTACGGCATCCACCTCGGTCTGGCTCGCCCCGCGCTGCATCTCGACGATCATGCCCAACCTCCTCCTGTAGACCGGCCCGCGACACCCGTGGGCTGCTAGTATAGGTCACATGGGGCAGCGATCCAAAGGGCCCGTCGGCCGGGCCAGGCATTCGCCCTTGGCGCCGCGGCCGTCTGTCGTTTTGACGTCCTCCCTCGCCTGACCTAGAATCGCTTGACGAACGTCCACGAAAGGGGCGCAAGCGCATGAGAGCTTTGATTACCGGCGGGTGTGGCTTTATCGGCAGCTATCTGGCCGAGGCGCTCCTGGCGCGAGGGGATCAGGTGACGGTGATCGATGACCTCTCCACGGGTCGCTTCGAGAACGTCGCCCACCTGGCGGCCCACCCCGCCTTTCACTTTGCCATCGAGACCATCGCCAACGAGACGGTGATGGATCGGCTGGTAAGCGAGTGCGATCAGATCTATCACCTGGCCGCCGCCGTGGGCGTGAACCTGGTCGTGCGCGATCCGGTGCATGTGCTGGAGACCAACATCAAGGGCACCGAGGTGGTGCTGCGGATCGGCGCCCGCTACCGCAAGAAGGTGATGCTGGCCTCCACCTCTGAGGTGTACGGCAAAAGCATGGCGATCCCCTTCTCCGAGGATGGCGATGGCATCCTCGGGCCCACCACGCGCAGTCGCTGGTCATACGCCTGCTCCAAGGCCATGGACGAGTTCATGGCCCTGGCCTACCACAAGCAGCTCGCTTTGCCGGTGGTGATCATGCGTTTCTTCAACACCGTCGGCCCCCGGCAGACGGGGCGCTATGGCATGGTGGTCCCCCGCTTTGTGCGGCAGGCGCTGGCGGACCAGCCGCTGACCGTCTATGGCGATGGTCAGCAATCTCGCTGCTTCACCTATGTCCAGGATGTGGTGCAGGCGATTCTGGCGCTGGCCGACGAGCCGCAGGCCCTGGGCCAGGTGTTCAACATCGGCAGCACCGAAGAGGTCACCATCGAGCAGTTGGCGCGGCGCACCATCGCGCTGGCCGGGAGCAACTCGGAGGTGGTCTTTGTCCCCTATGGCGAGGCCTACGAAGAGGGTTTCGAGGATATGCGGCGCCGCGTGCCCGATATCGCCAAGATCAAGGGGTTGACCGGCTGGCAGCCGACGGTTGATCTGGATGGCATCCTCTCTCGCGTGATCGCCCACATGCGCGAGACCGATGATAGCCAGGCGAATCTGCCCGCCAGCCCCCTGAACCACGCGCCCGGCGCGGCCGAGCCTGCGCTCGGGGGGCGCTGATGCCCAGGCATCGCGCCGCTCTCCTGGCGCTCCTGGCCTGCGCCTGCATCGGCCTGGCGGCTGCTGCCTGCGTGCCCGTCTCCCAGGAGCCTGCCACGCCCACGCCGGATTACGCCCTGCTGGAGACGCGCANNCCCGCCTGACTGCCCAGGCGCCCGCGCCCACCGAGACGCCCACGCCGACCCCGGCGCCGCCAACGCCCACGCCGCGCTTTGTCATACCTTCGCCGACGCCAAGCCCCACGCCAGGCCCCACTGTGGCTCCGCCCGTGCTGGTGTTTGTGCAAAAGACGCAGAACGACACCACCAACATCATTGCACCGAGCATCGGCGTTGGCGACGAAGGCGTGTTGACCCACTTTCCTGAGCCCCTGAGCATCGATGCCCTGGCCTGGAGCAAGGAAGGGGACTGGCTGGCCCTGGCCAGCTCCCACGCCTTTGTCCGCAGCCGCCAGAACGAGCGCAACATCTTTATGATGCGCCCCGACGGCTCGGAGCTGCGCATGGTCACCGGCGAGTACCTGGATCCGGCCCAGGCGCCCGGCCCCTACGTCACGCTGGAGGGCTCCGTCGAGGGGGGAAGGGGGGTCTGTCGCGTGATCGCCCAGGGGGCGGTCAGCCCGGTGGAGACCGACGAAACAGCGGACTATGGCTTCTCGCTTTCGGGCGTGCCCCAAGAGGCGACCTGGGCGCGGGCCGTCTGCCAGGATGGCGCAGACACCCTGCAGGGCGATATCGACCTGAGCCTGCAGGAGCGGGCCGAGCGGGTCACGATCCCCGTCCAGGCCAGGGGGCAGGGCTGGCGCGATGTATCGCTGGCTCCCGGCAGCCTCCGCTTTGTGGGCACCTTTTACGAGTGGGACCTGGACGAGGAGGGCGCGCGGCGCTACCAGGTGCGGGGCGCTATCTATGATCTCGAATCGGGCCAGATCACCTGGCTGGAACTGCCGGAGAAGAAAGAGTTCTACGGCGCCGACTGGTCGTTTGACGGTGTGCGCATCGTGGGAGGGCTGGCCGATGAGGAGGCCGCCTATCTGTGGGAGTGGGACGCTGAGGGCAAGTCCGTCGGGGCTATCCTCACCCTCGATAACCCGGAGGACCAGTTCCTGACCATCGTGCGTCCGCGCTGGTCTCCCCAGGATACGGGGATCGTCTTTGAGCTGCACCGCTGGTACTGGTGGGCCGACCCCAAGTTCCGCACCGATCTGATGTTGCTGGAGCCGGGCCAGGAGCAGCCCGTCTCGCTGGTCGTCTCCGAGTGGGGCCAGCATGTGACGCATCCCGCGTGGACGGCTACCGGCATGGTGGTGTTCTACCAGAAACACGCTCAAGAGGGGGATATCGGCCCCGGCCTGCCGCCGTATGCCGATATCTGGTCGGTGCCCATCTCGGATCCTATGCCTGCCCCCTGGACAGATGACGGCATCAGCTACCTGCCAGCGGTGCGCCCCCAGATGGAGCTGCCCTGAGGGGTTGGCGCGGGCTGGATGCGGCTTGCCTGCGTGGGGCGAGTGCAGCCGCGTGCATCCCGCTCGCAGGGTGTGACAGATCAGCGCGCGCGTGCTATAATCCGGCAACTATCAACGAAGGAGTACTCGGGCATGCCCTCGATCCCTGGTGATTTGACCGCCTATCTCTCGGCCGCTCTGTTCGTCATCGGGGCCTACCTCATGGCCATCTATCTCGGGCTGATCGTGTGGACGTTCCGCGATATCCGCGCCCGCTCTCGCGATGTCCTGGCCCATATCCTGGCGCCCCTGCTGGTAGCGGTCTTTACGTTGCCTGGCCTGTTGGTCTACATCCTGCTGCGGCCCAAGGAGAACCTGGCCGAAGCCTACGAGCGAGCGCTGGCCGAGGAGGCCGTGCTGCAGGATCTGGAGGAGAGGCGCACCTGCCCGGGCTGCCAGCGCCGGGCCGAGGCGGATTTCATCGTCTGCCCCCATTGCCACCACCAGTTGCGCCTGCGCTGCGTGAGCTGTGGCCGCCTGATCGACCCGGATTGGGACGTGTGCCCCTATTGCGGTCACTATCATCCCGGGGAGGGGGCGGCGCCAGAGGCGCCCGCTGTGGCCGCCGCGCCAGAAGCTGCCAAGGCTCTCGCTGAGAAGACGTGGGCCGGCCCGGTGGCGGCGCCAGCCGAGGAAGAGGAGGCCCTCTCGCCGGAGGCGCTGGCCGAGGGCGTTGCCGACGCTGAAGGCGCCCCGCTGCGCGAAGAGTAGCCGCATCTCGCACGGATACGCGAGGGGCCTCGAACCAGAGGCCCCTCGCGTTTGCTTGCGCGGCTAGCGCTTGATGCGGGGCCAGATGTCGCGCTGCTTGAGCCCGGCGATCAACGCCTCGAGATCGTCGTCGTTGACCAGGCAGCGGGTGGGGCCGAGGGACTCCCCCAGGAAGCGGGCCAGCTCTGGCGCGTGGCGGATCTCTTGCATGGCGGCTTCATCCAGCGCCTCGAGCACGACGGCGCGCCCCAACGAGACGCGGCCAAAGCGGCCTGCCCAGGCGGTCAGCGTGCGCTCCACGGAGGCGGGCAGGGCGTCGCCCGCGATGCGCCGCAGGAACGCCTGGATCTGATCACCCTGGATGCCCGCGTTCAGGCTCTGCCACACCGAATCCTCCGTCAGTTGGTAGAGGGCATGGTCGCCATCCTGGGCTTGCCAGGCGGCCAGCCTCTCGAGCTGGTAGCGCAGGTAGCGGGTGTCGCGGGTGACGATGCGTATCCCCATCGCCTCGTCCACCTGGGCCGGAGGGGTCGACGCTGTCGGCGCCGGCGCCTCAGGAGCCGCCCCCGCCAGCAGCCGCTTCCCCTGGGGCGTAAAGCGCAGCGCTGTGGGGGCCCCGCGATCCCCCTCGAACCCCAGATCGGTCACCCCCAGCCAGTGCAGGGGGCCTGTCAGCAGGTGGTGCGCCAGGGCGCCCTCCACCGCATGCCACGATTCAAGGCCGCGCAGATAGGCGCCTGACTCCGCATCGCGGATCAGCCAGCTATCCAGGTCGCCATCGGGGCGCAGATAGTCGGGGTGGTGGTCGCGCAGCGCCTGCAACAGGCTCTCCAGGTCGTACCAGGTGTCGGCCGGGTAGGCGCTCAGAATGGCGCAGAGGCGGCGCCGGGCGCGCGCAGGCTGGCTCTGCCAGCCCGCCTGCTCGCACAGGATGGTGGGCAGGTGCAGCAGCTCGTCCCAATCGGCGTCGTCGCGCCACCCGGCAAAGGTCGCCAGCCATTGCGCCGCGTCGCTCTGGCGCAGCCACTGGCGCGCGCGGAGCGCGGGCCGCCAGTGACGCCCCTCGTGTTCCACCAACCCCTGGCGCGCCAGCAGCCGCCAGAGCAACTGGAGCCGCTGGCCCTCCGCCGCTCCCAGCAGCCGGGCGTCGGCCGCCCACCTGGCCAGGGCCTCCTCAGAGGGGGGTGCCTCGGCGGGCCAGGGCAACGGCTGGCGCCGCAAGAGCACGATCAGGGCCAACAAGTCCTCCAGGAGATCCGATCCCGCCGAAAGGCTCTGGTCGGGCGGCGCGTGGGGCTCCGTCTGGCCGACGATGGAGGGCGCCTGCATGGGGGGGAGCAGGGCGGCCAGCTCATCGGGGATGAAGAACAGGTCGCCATAGTATTCGCCCAGCTCGCCATAGGCGCGGTAGACGAGGCCGCGATAGTACAGCTCCTCCAGGGGGCCGGCGGGATCGCGCCAGGGCTGTTCGCGACGCAAACGGGCAGGGCCAAAGCGGCGCAACGCGCCGTAGCGCAGGGCCAGGGGGCGCGCCGGGGCAGCGCCGCCCTGGGCCGCCAGGTGGGCCAGGGCCTCTTGGGCGGGAGGCGAGAGGGCGGCCAGCACCGGCGTCAGAGCGCCGGGCGCGAGCATGGCATCGCCCAGCCGCTTGACCATGCGCATGGTCTCATCCCTGGCCAGGGGGAACCCCCATGCTTCGGCGATGGCCAGCAGCAAGTCTTCCGAGTACTCGTCCAGGCAGCGGTACAGATCTTTCATCTCACCCGTCGCTTGGGCCCGGGGCGAACGCCCCCTGGGCCGGCAGACATTATGTCCTGTACTATAGCGCAACAGTTGCCAATTCGCCCAATGGCTGCTACAATTCCCTTGCGTTCCGGTTCAGATACCCCCAACGACCAACCGGACTTGCTTTCCAATGAGGTATGCGCGTGATTCGACCGTTTGGCCTGCGCGATGCCTGGGCGATCAAGCATCTGCAGCCTCGGGGTGTAGCTTTTGACCTGCGGCGTCTCTTGGATTCGTCTTCTCCGACAAGCTCTGCCATCCTTGGCCTGCTGACCCACCATCTTGTGGGCGCGCCCACCCTCGTCTATTATGGCCCGAAACGCGCTGACGTGCGAGGGTTCGTGCAGCTGGAGCCTCACCAGGACCGGCAGGCGTGGGATCTGACCTTCCTGGCGCCCTCGCTGGACGAACGCGACGCGTTGCCCACCATATGGCAAGACTTGTTGGCTTACGCCATCCTGACGGCGGCCCAGCAGCAGGTGCTCCGGCTGTACGCCCGGCCACCCCAAGATGGCGAGATCGAGCAGCTCTTGCGCCGCGCCGGGTTCGCCCTGGTGCAGCGCGAAGAGGTCTTTGTCCTTTCCGAGCCGCCGGCGCCCGCCGCCNNCGATACCTGGGCGCTGCAGGAGCTCTACCGCAAGGCGATCCCCCCCCGCGTCTTTCAAGCCCAAGGAAACCCCCAGATCGAGACGCCTGCTCCCCTCTTTGGCCTCAGAAACGACCAGGTCAGCTACGTGTGGACCGAGCGGGGCGAGATCGTTGCCCATCTGTGCCTGGCCAGCCGGCCGCGCGGCTACTGGGTCGAGAGCGTCGTGCGGCCCGAGTATCGGGGCGAGCTCTTGCCGTACATCGCCTATCTGATCGGACAGACGGGCTGTTCCTCTTCTCGACCGGTGTACTTTGCCGTGCCCGACTATAACGTTGGGCTGGGCTGGTTGCTGCGCACCCTCGGTTTCGCTTCCTACAGCCGGCAGCTCGTCACGGTGGCCCACACGGCCGACCGGATCTCTCTCTGTCGGCCCGTCATGGCCTCCTCGCTGGAGAGCACCGTAGATATGGCCACGCCCGTGAGCGCAACCCGGGGCGTGCGCCCATCCCGTTCTTGATCCCCATAGGCTTATCGGGTATGCTATCGCATACTCACAACCGCACAGAGGTTCGGCAATAGAGATGACGTTAAAGATTACGGACAACATAGATGCGTTGATTGACGTGTTCCCGCCCGAGATCGCTGCCAGCTTGCGGCGCGCGGGACGCTTTGAGGCCCTCCTGGAGGTGATCCTGGACCTGGGGCGCTTGCCCGAGGCCCGCTATGTGAGCGACGAGCTGGTGCTGAGCAACCGCGAGGTCACTCAGGAGGAGATCGCCCATGTGGTGGAGCGCATCGGCGATTTCGGCGATGACAACCGCGCCGGCATCGAGCGCACNNTGCACCGCATCTCGGCCATCCGCAACCGGCGCGGCGATATCGTGGGGCTCACGTGCCGGGTGGGCCGCGCCGTCTTTGGCACCATTGACGTAATCAACGATATCGTCGCCTCGGGCAAGAGCATCCTGCTGCTGGGGCGCCCCGGCGTGGGCAAGACCACCATGCTGCGCGAGGTGGCCCGCGTCCTGGCGGACAAGATGCGCGTGGTCATTGTGGATACCTCCAACGAGATCGGGGGCGACGGCGACATCCCGCATCCGGCCATCGGGCGCGCCCGGCGTATGCAGGTGACCACGCCCTCTATGCAGCACGCGGTGATGATCGAGGCGGTGGAAAACCACATGCCCGAGGTCATCGTGATCGACGAGATCGGTACCGAGCTGGAGGCCTCGGCGGCGCGCACCATCGCCGAGCGAGGGGTCCAGTTGGTGGGCACGGCCCACGGCAATACCCTGGACAACCTGATGATGAACCCCACCCTGTGCGACCTGGTGGGCGGCATTCAGACCGTCACCCTGGGTGACGAGGAGGCGCGGCGCCGCGGCACGCAGAAATCGGTGCTGGAGCGCAAGGCCCCGCCTACCTTTGATGTGGTGATCGAGATCCAGGATCGCGACCGGGTGGCCGTGCGCGATGACGTGGCCGCCTCGGTGGATGCCATCTTGCGGGGGCGCAGCCTGCCCGCCGAGATCCGCGTGCGCCATGATTCGGGCGAGATCGAAAAGATGCAGGAGGTGCCCGAACGCATCCGCCTCGTGCAAGAGGAGCCCGGTCCTCAGCAGCGCCTGGCCGAGCGCCCCAGCGCCCACAGGATCAAGGCCAAGACGTTGCGCATCTATCCCTACGGCCTCAACCAGAGCCGGATGCGCATGGTGAGTCGTCGGCTGGGGGTGCCCGTGCTCCTGGTGAACGACCTGGCTCAGGCCGACGCCCTGTTCACCGTGCGCACCTACTATCGCAAGCGCCCGCAGCCCATTGAGGAAGCGGAGCGACGGGGCATCCCGGTCTATGTGCTGCGCAACAACACCGAGACGCAGATCGAGAACAGCCTCTCCGACATCTTTCATCTGGAGAGGGAGCAAATGGCGCCGCCGGCCGCCATCGAGATCGCCATCCAGGATGCGCGCCAGGCCATCGACAAGGTGATCTCGGGCGAGCGGACCTCGGTGCAGCTTCCCTCGCAGGATGCGGCGGTGCGCAAGGTGCAGCACCAGATGGCGCGAGAGGCCAACCTGTACTCGCGTAGCTCGGGCACCGAGCCCCGGCGGCGGGTGACCATCTACTCGAACCGCTGAGGCTATATGGGTTTGTTCATCGTTTTCGAGGGGCCAGAAGGCAGCGGCAAGACGACGCAGATTCGGTTGCTCCAGCGCGCGCTGCAAGAGGCCGGCAACGCGGTGCGCTGCACCCGCGAACCGGGCGGCACGCCCATCGGCGAGCAGATCCGCCAGGTGCTGCACGCGATGGACAACCGCGCGATGTTGCCTATTACCGAGGCTCTGCTATACTCTGCTGCAAGAGCCCAGCATGTGGGCGAGGTCATCCAGCCCGCCCTGGAGCGCGGTGAGATCGTCGTTTGCGACCGTTACGCCTATTCGACCCTGGCCTACCAGGGCGCTGGGCGCGGGTTGGATCGCGAGATGCTTCTCCAGCTCACCGATTGGGCGACGGGCGGCCTGGAGCCCGACCTGGTCATTTATCTGGATCTGGACGTTCGCGAGGGGCTGCGGCGCAAGCGCCAGGACCCCCAGGGCGAGTGGAACCGGATGGATGAACTGGATGTGGCCTTTCATCAGACCGTGCGTCAGGGCTACTTGCGCATGGCCCAGGACGATAGCGAACGCTGGCTCGTGGTGGATGCGGCGCAACCTGTGGATGCGGTTCATCAGCAGATCTGGGCCCGGATCGGCCAAAGGGTCAGGCTCTAGTCTGGGTCAGAAAGAGGGAGATGAAGGATGGCGACCAAACTCATCGTCAGTATCGTCCATAGCGACGATGCGGACCCACTCATGACGGCCCTGAGGGACGGCGGCTTTTCGTCCACCAAGATCAGCACCACCGGCGGCTTTTTGCGGGAGGGCAATGCTACGATCCTGGTGGGCACCGATGAGGCCAATGTCCCCGAGGTGTTGGCCATCATCAAGCGCAACTGCCACACGCGCACCCAGTACGTGAATCCGTTGCCGCCCGTCATGGAGCCGGGGGAGCTGTATATGCCCAACCCGGTCGAGGTTCAGGTGGGTGGGGCGGTGATCTTTGTGGTGGATGTGGAGCGGCTGATCCGCTTCTAGCGGCTCAGCGCCGCCGTTTCGTTGGTGTAGCGCAATCTGAGGCCACGCAGCGTCTGGGCTCGATGGGGCGCTGCGTGGCTTGCTTTTGATGTATCCCCCTGGGATAGGAGCGTCGATTCGCCTTGAACACGCCGCCATCTGATCCACTGGCCCCCTATCTGCGACCCGCCCCCGTCCTCATCGTCATCACCGGCCCCTCGGGCGTGGGCAAGGACAGCGTCATCGCCGAGATGCGCGCCCAGGGCGGCTCGTTCCACTTTGTGGTGACGGCCACCGACCGGGCCAGGCGCCCCAACGAGGTCGAGGGCGTTGACTATATCTTTGTGACCACGGCCGAGTTCGAGCGCATGATCCGCGAGGATGAGCTGATCGAGCATGCCTTTGTCTATCAGCAGTACAAGGGCGTGCCCAAGGCCCAGGTGCGCCAGGCGCTGGCGGCCGGCAAGGATGTGGTGATGCGCGTGGATGTGCAGGGGGCCCACACGCTGCGTGAGCGCCTGCCCGGCGCCGTCATCGTCTTCCTGGCGCCCGCCTCGGTCGAGGATTTGGCCCGGCGCTTGCGGGGGCGGGGGACCGATAGCGACCGCCAGGTCGAGACACGTCTGGAGACGGCGCGGGCCGAGCTGGCCCTGGCCGGGGCCTTTGATTACGTGGTGGTGAACTGGGAGGGGCAGTTGGATCAGGCTGCGCGGCAGATCCTGGCCATCATCGAGGCCGAGAAGCGGCGCACGCAGCGGCGCCCTGTCGAACTCTGAGGTGCGCCCGGTGGCCTATTCCTCTTTCCGCGAGAAGCAATCTTACCCGCCAGATGTCGTGCCCGTGGTACCCACGCGCCTTCCCATCCCGCTTCACCCGGCCCGGTGGACCTATCTCTTTTTGGCGGCCAACCTCCTGGTGTGGTTGGCGATGACCCTGGCGGGCGGCTCGGAGAACACCCTGGTGTTGCTCCGCTTTGGCGCCAAGTATCACCCCCTGGTGGCGGCCGGCCAGTACTGGCGGCTGATCACCGCCAATTTCATCCATATCGGCTTTGTGCACCTGGCGTTCAACTCGTATGCCCTCTATCTCTTTGGGCTGCAGGTGGAGCGCCGCTTTGGGCCCGCCCGGTTCCTGGTGCTCTATCTGCTCTCCGGGATCGGCGGCACGGTGCTGAGCTATGTGGGCAGCCGCGCCCTATCGGCGGGGGCCTCGGGGGCGATCTTTGGGCTGATGGGCGCCATCCTGGTCTACTATGCCACCCACCGGGACGCCTTTGGCAGCCAGGGGCGCCGGCAGCTCAGCAGCCTCCTGCTCATCATGGGCTACAACCTGGCCTGGGGGTTCATGAACCCCAGCATCGACAATCTGGGCCACATCGGCGGGCTCCTGGCGGGGATGGCTCTGGGTTGGGCGTTCTGCCCCCGCTACCGGCTCGAGACCGATCCGGCGAGAGGCTTTGTGCTGGTGGATCGCTTCTCCATCGGGCGTGCCATCATCGTCAGCCTGGCCCTGGTCGGCTTGCTCAGCCTCCTGACCCATGTGGGCACCCTGATCCACATCCTGCAGTAGCGTCACTTGCCTCCAAGACGCGCCGGGCTCCCGGCAGCGCCGGCGCGGGCGCAGCGCAAAGGGGGATACCATGAACGTACGCACACCCTGCGTCGCAGGCGCGTTCTACCCGGGCCGTGACCGAGAGGCGCGCCGGCAGATCGATTCCTTCCTGAAACAGGCCACCTGCCAGGTCGAGGGGTATGTGGTGGGAGGGATCGTGCCCCATGCCGGCTGGATCTTTTCCGGGGCGACGGCGGCGCATCTCTTCTGTGCCCTGCAGCGCCAGGCGGCGCCGGAGACGGTCGTCTTTTTCGGGGCGGTGCATCGCTGGCCCCTCCAGGCGCCCGCTCTGTATGGCGCAGGAGCCTGGCGCACCCCCCTGGGCGAGGTCGCCATAGACGAGCCCCTGGCCCAGGCGCTGCTGCAGACTGATCCACGCTTTGTGGATCGACCCGAGGCCCATGAGGAAGAGCATGCCATCGAGGTGCAGGTGCCCTTTGTCCAGCATCTGTGGCCCCAGGCCCGCATCCTGCCCATCGCCATGCCGCCCCTGCCGACCGCCCCCGACCTGGGGCGCGCCGTAGCTCGCGCGGCCGCCGGGTTGGGCCGCCGGGTCGTGGCCATCGGCAGCACCGATCTCACCCACTATGGCCCGCGCTACGGCATGGCGCCCGCTGGGGTCGGCCAGCGGGGCCTCGCCTGGGCCAAGGAGAACGATCGGCTCCTGCTGGATCGGGTGGTGGCTCTGGATGCCGAGGGCGCGCAGGCAGAGGCCCAGGCGCGCTACAACGCGTGCGGGCCGGGCGCCGTGGCCGCCGCCATCGGCTATGCCCTGGAGACCGGCGCCGCCCGCGGCATCTTGCTGCAACACACCACCAGCCACGAGGCCTACCCCATGGGGGGGCCCAGCGATCTGGTGGGCTATGGCGCCGTCGCTTTTGCCCGATGACCCCGCACGCCCCTGCGCCCGATGCCGCGCCCGCGCCCCAGGATCCGGCCGGGCTTCCCTATGCGGCGGTGGTGGTCAACGCGAGCCTGCGCCGCCGGACCGGGGAGATGGAGGAGGATGAGGACTATCTGGTCCGCACCTTTCACTATCGCATCCCCGAGGCGTTGCGCGGCGTGCTGGCCCCGGGCCACCTGGTTTGGGTGCCCTTCGGCTCACGGCACCTCCAGGGGGTGGTGGTCGAGCTGGATGCCTACTCTCCCGTGGAGGAGACCAAGGAGATCGGTCGGCTCATTGACCCGGAGCCGATGCTGCGGCCCGAGCAGCTCGAGCTGGCGCGCTGGATCAGCGACTATTACCTGACGCCCCTGCATCAGGTGATCTGGGGCATGATCGCGCCAGGCGTGACCGAGCAATCCCAGACCATCGTCGAGGCCGCCCCGCCTGATCCGCAGCGAGAGCCGGCCGAGGCCGCCCTGACGCCGGGCCAACGCAGCATCCTGGAGCTGCTGCGCGAGCAGGGGCCCCTTTCGCTGAACGAGCTGGGCCAGCGTACCTCCCTCAAGAGCTGGCGCACGATGCTGCGCCGCCTGGAGGCCGCGGGATTGGCCCTGCGCCGCGTCGAACTGGGCCCCTCGCGGGTGCACCCCCTCTACCGCGATTTCGTGCGCCTGAGCCCGGACGTGGCCCTGGAGAACCTCCCCGGCGACGAGGCCCCCCGCCAGCGCGATGTGGTGGACTATTTGCGGTCCTGGGCCCTCTTCCAGGGCGACCCCGAGGGCTGGATGATGCGCCTGACCGTCCAGCAGGAGACGGGCGCGCCCCTGAGCTCGATCCAGGCCCTGATCGAAAAGGGCGTGCTGGAGAGCGTCCAGCGCCAGGTCTGGCGCGACCCACTGGCGGGCCGCGCCTTTGTGCCGGTGGCGCCTCCCCGCCTCACCCCCGATCAAGAGGCCATCTGGGGCCGGATCGAGCTGGACCTGGACGTCCGCCGGGGGCGCGTGTTCCTGCTCCAGGGCGTGACGGGCAGCGGCAAGACCGAGATCTACCTGCGGGCGGTGCAGCGCGCCCTGGCCCAGGGGCGCGGCGCCATCGTCCTGGTGCCCGAGATCGCCCTGACGCCCCAGACGGTGCGTCGCTTTGGGGCGCGCCACCCCAGCACCATCGCCGTGATGCACAGCGAACTGGCGCCCGATGAGCGCTATGACCAGTGGCGCCGCATCCGCGCCGGCGAGTTGCGGCTGGTGGTGGGCTCGCGCTCGGCCATCTTTAGCCCCGTGGGCGACCTGGGCCTCATCGTGCTGGACGAGGAGCACGAGAGCAGCTACAAACAGGAACGGGCCCCCCGCTATCATGCCCGCCAGGTGGCGCTGCGCCTGGCCGAGCTGACGGGGGCCACCGTGATCCTGGGCACGGCCACCCCCTCGCTGGAATCGGCCTACCTGGCCGAACGGGGGCGCTTCACCCGGCTCTCGCTGCCCCAGCGTGTGATGGGGCACCGCCGCGCGCTGGAGGAGCAGGCCGCCCTCCTGCACAGGGCCGAGCATGCCTACCGGGCTGCCGCCCCCGAAGCGCCGGAGGCCCTCTATGCCGACCTGCCGCCTGTGCAGGTGGTGGATCTGCGAGAGGAGCTGCGCGCCGGCAACCCGGGGCTGTTCAGCCGGGCGTTGCTGCAGGCCCTGGCCGAGACCCTGGCGGCTGGCCAGCAGGCCATCCTCTTTGTGAACCGGCGCGGCGCCGCCTCCTTTGTGCTCTGCCGGGATTGCGGCTATGTGGCCCAGTGCCCGCGCTGTAAGGTGCCCCTGACCTACCATGCCGACCGAGAGGCGCTGGTGTGCCATCACTGCGGCCTGCGGGAGCCGGTTTTGGAGCAGTGCCCCGTGTGCCTCAGCCGCAACATCCGGTTCGCGGGCCTGGGCACCCAGCGGGTGGAGGCCCTGGTGCGAGAGCTGCGCCCCGGGGCGCAGGTGGTGCGCTGGGACTACGACGCCACGCGCCAGCGCGGCGCCCACGACCGAATCCTGGACCGCTTCATCCGGGGGGAGGCCGATGTCATGGTCGGCACCCAGATGATCGCCAAGGGGCTGGATCTGCCCCGAGTGACCCTGGTGGGGGTGGTGAGCGCCGATACGCTGCTGAACCTGCCGGATCTGCGGGCCGGCGAGCGCACCTTTCAGTTGCTGACCCAGGTGGCCGGCCGGGCGGGGCGCAGCATCCTGGGCGGGCGCGTCATCATCCAGACCTACACGCCCGAACATCCCTCGATCGTGGCGGCCAGTGCCCATGATTATGGGGCCTTTTACGCCAGCGAGATCGCCTTTCGCCGCGAGCACTGGTACCCGCCCCTTAGCCGCCTGATCCGCCTGGTGTGCATGGGAGGCAACCCGCGCCAGGTTCAGCGTGAGGCCCAGGACCTACACGCCGCCCTCGCCGAGCGCATCGCTCGGCTGGGCCTGCCCGAGGTGGACCTGATCGGCCCGGCGCCCTGCTTCTACGAGCGGCTGCGGGGCCGCTACCGCTGGCAGATCCTGGTGCGGGGCCGCGATCCCGCCGCCCTCCTGCGCGACCTTGCCCTCTCGTCCTCGTGGCGCATCGACGTGGACCCCGAGGACCTGCTGTAGCGCCAAAAAAGTCGAGCCGCCAAGGGGGAGAGCCTTGCCCTCCCCCTTGGCGGCCTGGTATCTGTGCCCGCCTCGGCCTGCGTCGGCCCCGGCCTATGCTGACTCGCTCAGTCTGGCCGCCACGATCTCTGCCCGCAAAGCCTTGAGGCGCTTCATCACATCGTTCTCGCCGCGCCCAAAGTAGTCGTGCAGCGTTACATACTCGCGGTAGAGGCGGTCATACACCTGAGTATGGGCGGCGATGGGCCGGTAGACCCTGTCCTTGAGGTGGGCCATGTGCGCGGCCGCCTGGGCGATGGTATCATAGCCGCCCGCCGCTGCCCCCGCCGCCACGGCCCCATGCATGGCCGAGCCCAGGGCCCCGGCTTGCGAGGTGCCCACCACCTTGAACTCGCGCCCGGTGACATCGGCATAGATCTGCATCAGGAGCTCGTTGCGCTCCGGCAGCCCCCCGGCGGCCACCAGCTCGTTGACGGCCACGCCGTGCTCCTCAAAGGCTTCGACGATCACGCGGGTGCCATAGGCGGTGGCCTCGATCAGGGCGCGATAGATCTCCTCTGGCTTGGTGGCCAGGGTGGCGCCGATGAGCAGGCCGGTGAGATCCACATCCACCAGCACGGAGCGGTTGCCGTTCCACCAATCCAGAGCCAGCAAGCCCGATTCGCCCACGGCCAGCGCCGAGGCCTTTTCCTCCAGGAGCTGGTGCAGGCTCAGGCCGCGCTCCTGGGCCTCAGCCGCATAGGCGGCGGGCACGCAGTTCTCGACGAACCAGGCAAAGTGGTCGCCCACGCAGGATTGGCCCGCTTCAAAGCCCGCGAAATCGGGCAGGATGCCGTCCTCCACCACGCCGCACATGCCGGGCACGATGGCGGGGCGCTCGCCCACCACCATGTGGCAGGTGGAGGTGCCCATGATCATGACCATGCGGCCAGGCCCGGTGACGGTGGCCGCCGGCACGGCCACGTGGGCGTCCACATTGGCCACGGCCACCGCCGTGCCCTCCAGCAGGCCCGTGGCGGCGGCCATCTCGGCGGTGAGGCCGCCGGCCCGCGCGCCCAGAGGCAGGATATCCTCGCTCATCTTCTCGCGGACGATGTGGCGCATGCGCGGGTGCAGCGCCGCGAAAAAGTCGGGGCTGGGGAACCCATCGGCCTTGCTCCAGATGGCCTTGTAGCCGGCGGTGCAGCTGTTGCGCGTCTCGACGCCGGTGAGCTGCCAGATGATCCAGTCGGCGGCCTCGATCAGCCGGTCGGCGGCCTCATAGATCTCGGGGGCTTCGTTGAGGATCTGCAGCGCCTTGGGAAAGAACCACTCGGACGAGATCTTGCCACCGTAGCGAGAGAGCCAGGGCTCGCCCCGCTCTTCGGCCACCTGATTCAGGTAGTTGGCCTCCGGCTGGGCCGCGTGGTGCTTCCAGAGCTTGACCCAGGCGTGGGGCTTGTCGTGAAACTCGGGCAGGGCGCAAAGGGGCGTGCCATCCGCCTTGGTGGGGAGCATGGTGCAGGCGGTAAAGTCGGTGCCGATGCCGATCACGTCCTGCGGGGCGACGCCGCTCTGGGCCAACACCTGAGGGATGGTGGCCTTGACGGCCGCCACATAGTCCAGCGGGTTCTGGAGCGCCCAATCGGGCTCCAGACGAATGTCTGTGCCCGGCAATCTCTCGTCAATGACGCCGTCAGCATACTCGTGCACCGCCGAGGCGATCTCGGCTCCATCAGCCAGGCGCACGAGCACGGCCCGTGCCGATTCGGTGCCAAAATCAATGCCGATTGCATACTTGTCCGACACGTGAATCCTCTCCTTCCAGCGGCAACCTGTGGCCCATAGCCCAGGTGATGACCACGTCGGCGGCACTATAGCATGGGGCGCGCGAGAGCGTCAAGAGATGCGGAAGCAGTGCCCTGCCCGACGAGCGGGCAGAGGCCTGGCCCGGTCATGGGGGTATACGAGGCCTGGCGACCCCAGTTCGAGATCTGTGTGGCGGTAGCGCCTAGGCTTGCTTGCGCAGGTAGCGCGCCAGCACCGTCTTGACCACGCCGCCGCGCTGGGCAAAGCGCACCGTCACCTGCTCCTCTTGGCCCTCCAGGCGCGAGGCCAACACCACGCCCCGTCCATAGACGCCGTGCAGCACCCGGTCGCCGCCGGAGAACTGGGGCTCCGGTGGCCCTGCCGGCGGCTGGGATAGCATGTGATCCTCCAGCCGATTCTGCCGCGTGAGCTGATCCATCTCCGTCAGGGCGCGCCGCAGGCTGAACTCCGAGTACGCGGTGAAATCCGATATCCGCTGGCGGGCGGCGGAGGGCGCCTCAGGCTCCGGCCCGATGCGCAGGCGCATCTCGCGCAGCAAACGGATGGCCGCCCACTTGTCCAGGTCCTCGTTGCCCAGGCGACAGCCGCTGGATTGGATGCACGAGGGGCAGCCATCCAGGCAGGGGCACTTGACCAGGGTCTCGTAGGCCATGGTCAGCAACTCCTCGATGCGGTCGTAAGCCGCCTCGACCAGGCCGATGCCCCCCTCGTAGGCGTCGTACAGGAATAGGGCGCTGCCGTGCAGGTCGGGCTGGGCGAGATCATGGTGGCCATCCACATCGCGGCGATCGCACATGACCAGCAGCGGGAGCAGGCCGGTGAGCAGGTGTTCCATGGCATGCAGCCCCCGCTGCAGGTGTTCGCGGCGTTCCTCGGGCGAATCGCCCTCCATGGCGGCCTCCATATCCGGCGGCAGCGCCACCCACAGGGCGGTGGTCTGCAGCCGCACCGCCAGGGGGAGATCCAGGTTCACGCGGCGCACCATCCGGTTGGTGCCCAGCTCCAGCTCCTGGAAGCTGCGCACGGTCTCGGTCACCAGCGCCTCGCCGATGGCCACGGAGAGCCCTCCGCGCTCCGGCCCCAGGGGCCGGGTGGCGTATTGGGCCATGATGCGCAGGTTCGAGGTGCTGCGAGAGCGGGTATAGTGGGGCGCCATCTCGGGGCGCACGTGCACCGTGCGCTGGCCGCGATGCAGCGCCACCACCCGGTAATCGCCGTCGCTGTGCTGGTAGATCGCGCCTGGGTGCGTCTCGCGAAAGACGTTAGGCGGCTCGATGGAGCCGATCTCGTTCTGTTCCTGATCCAGGATGCGATAGGTCTCTTGCCCGGCCGAGCGCAGCGATATCTGCATGTGGATGTTCTTGCGCCCCTCGGGGTAGTGCAGTCGCGTCTCGCCCTCGGGGCTGCGCTGCTCGACCAGGAGGCCCTGGGAGCTCAGCTCCTGAAGGGCACCCCGCAGATCGGGGGGCGCCTGGCGCAGCTCGCCGGACGACCAGGGCAGCTCCTTGGCGGCGCACAGCAGGTGCTTGAAGCGGATGAACGGGTTGGCCAGGTCCACCACGGCCCGCTCATGGGGCTCGGCGTGAAACTGCTCCGGGTGGGCGACATAATACTGGTCCAGGGGGTTCTGCGAGGCCACCAGGAACACCAGGGCATCGCGGCCCCGGCGCCCGGCGCGCCCGGCCTGCTGCCAGGTGGACATGATCGTTCCGGGGTACCCGGCGATGATGGCGGCATCCAGGCCGCCGATATCGATGCCCAGCTCCAGGGCGTTGGTGGTGATGACCCCGCGCAGCTCACCGGATTTGAGCCGGGCCTCGATGGACTCGCGCTCCTGAGCCAGGTACCCCGCCCGGTAGGAGGTGATCTGCTGGCCTGCCTCGGTCTGCTCCGCCTCGGGCAGGTCGTGCGCCAGGGTGTCTTTGCCCAGGCGGGCCATCTGCTCCGTCAGGCGGCGGGCCCGCGTGAACACGATGGTGTTGAGATCGGCCTGCAGGCACTGGCGCAGCAGGTCCACCGATTCCTGGGCGTAGGGGCGGCGCACATTGGCGCCTTCCTGCTCGCTCAAAGGGGGGTTCCACAGCACAAAGAGCTTTTTGCCGCGGGCGGCCCCCTCGTGAGAGATCACGGTAAAGGGCTGGGCCGTCAGCCGCTCGGCCAGGTCCTGTGGGTTGGCGATGGTGGCGGAGCAGCAGATGAAGCGTGGGTCGGCGCCATAGTAACGGGCGATGCGCACCAGGCGCTGGAACAGATAGGCCACGTTGGCCCCGAACACGCCTCGGTAGGTGTGGATCTCGTCCACGACGATGTAGGCCAGGTTGCGCCAGAAGGACGCCCAGAGATGGTGCCACTGCAAGAGGCTCAGGTGCAGCAGCTCCGGGTTGGTCAGCAGGATATTGGGCTGGCGACCCCGGATCTCGCGCCGCTTGGCCGTGCTGATGGCCCCCGTGTAGCGATCCATGCCCACGGCCTCCTGGCCCAGGGCCAGGTTCATGCGCGCCAGGGTCTTGAACTGGTCGTTGATCAGGGCATTGATGGGGTAGATATAGAGGGCCCGGGCCGCGCGGTTCTTGAGGATGGTCTCAAGCACGGGCAGGTTGTAGCACAGGGTCTTGCCGCTGGAGGTGGCGGTGACGACGACCAGGTTCTCGCCGCGGCGGGCGCGCTCCAGCGCCTCGACCTGGTGGGTGTAGAGCCGGGTGACATCCAGGACGCGCAAAGCCGAGGCCAGCGCTGTGGGGAGGGGGGGATTGGGCTGGGCATAGGAGGCCTCGCGGCTCGGCAGGTCGGCCACGTGGACGATCTGCTCACCCGGGCGAGCCCCCATCCCGCGGGCGATCTGGGCCAGCAGGGCCTCGGCGTCGCGCGATCCGCCCCCTGAAGCCGTACCGGCAGGGTGCCCACTATCCATACGCCCGATGCCTTTGTGCAGCCAGGCTACACGTGTCCGCGAAAGTGGGACACCGTGAGCGCCAGCCCCTCCTTCAATGAGATGTTGGGCTGCCAGCCCAGAAACGCCTTGGCCTTGGCGTTGGTGATATAGCTGCGAAAGACCTCGCCCTGCTTGGCCTCGCGGTGGATGCGCTCGCCGGCATAGCCCGTGCTGGCCTTGACCAGGTCGAACACCTGGTTGATCGAGGTGCCGATGCTCGAACCCAGGTTGATGATCTCGCCGCTGCCCTGGCTCAGCGCCAGCACGTTGGCGCGGGCGATATCGCCCACATAGACGAAATCGCGCTCCTGCTCGCCCGAGCCAAAGATGACGGCCGGCTCGCCCTTGAGCATCTGGGCCGTCCAGATGGCGACCACGCCCGCCTCTCCCAGCGGGTCCTGGCGCGGGCCATAGACATTGGCATAGCGCAGCACGGTGTAATCAATGCCGAAATGCTTGCGATAGATAAAGAGATAGTGCTCGACAAAGTGCTTGCTGGCGCCATAGGGATCCAGCGGATCGATGGGGTGGTCCTCATCGGCGGGCAGGTAGCGGGGCTCGCCATAGACGGCGCCGCCCGTCGACGCGTACACCATCTTGCGCACGCCGTGGCGGCGCGCGGCCTCCAGCAGGGCCAGGGAGCCGAGCACGTTCACTCGGGCGTAGAGCTGGGGCTTGACCATGGATTCGCGCACGTTGGCCTTGGCGGCCTGGTGCGAGATGACCTCTGGCCGTTCCTGAGCCATCACGGCCTCGAGGGCGGCCTCATCGCACATATCGAGGACGTGCAGGCGCGCCTGGGGGTTTACATTCTCCCGCTTGCCGGTGGAGAGATCGTCAATGACCACAACCTCGTGGCCCGCTGCCAGGCAGGCGTCCACCACGTGCGACCCGATGAACCCTGCGCCGCCTGTGACCATGACCTTCATGCGTGCGTTCCTCCCGGTAACATCAGATGCAATCTACTCGCGGCGCAAGGGTCACAGGCCCCTCGACCGGATGATCGAGAAGAGCCACCAGGCCCCCAGCATGCCGGCGATGACAAAGCCGATCTGTGGGATGGACAGCGTCCAATCGGTAAAGGGCAATCGCAAGACTGCCGCGCCCTCGCCGCCCCGCAGAATCAGGGCCGAGCTGATGATGATGGCCGCCACGACGACGCTGAACGAGATGCGGTTGCCCGCGGCCTCCAGGCGGCTCAGCGCCTGATCGAGGCGGCGCACGTCGATCCCCAGCGTCAACTCACCCCGCTCGAGCTGTTCGGTCAGCAGATCCACCCGGCGGGGCAGCACGTGCAGCACCTGGTCCAGATCGCGCAGCGTCTTGATCGAATCGGCTGCCACCCGTCGTGGCGACACTCGCTCCCGAACCACGCGGATTATAAAGGGTTCCAGATATTTCGCCAAGCGCAGAGAGGGGTCGAGCCGGCGCACCACCCCCTCCAGCACCATGATGGTGCGGGCCAACAGGGTCAGGTCGGCGGGCAGGCGCACGTGGTGGCGAAAGGCCACGCCGGTGATGTCGGCCAGCAGGTGGGCGATGGGGATGTGCTCCAGGGACATGTCATAATAGCGCACCAGCAGGCGCTGCAGGTCGCGGCGGATGGCGCGCAGGTCGGAGGTGTGGCTCAGGGCGCCCAGCCGCGAGATGATGTACACCATCTCGTCGGCATCCTGGCGGGCCAGGGCAAACAGCAGGTCGCCCAGGCGCTCGCGCAGGGCGGCGCTCAGGTAGCCCATGATGCCGAAATCCACCAGCCCGATGCGATCGCCGCAGACCAGGATATTGGCCGGGTGGGGATCGGCGTGAAAGATGCCGTGCACGAACACCTGCTCCAGGTAGACCATCACCACCCGCTCGGCCAGGTCGGTCAGATCATAGCCCTGCCGCACCAGGGCCTCCTCCTCGCCCAGCTTGATGCCGCCCAGGTCGCTGCTGGTGATGACGCTGCTGGTGGTGTGGCTCCAGTATACCTGGGGGATGATCACGTTCATCCCCAGGTCCAGCCCTCGCAGATGGTCGGCATTGCGCCCCTCGAGGGTATAGTCCAGCTCAGCCTGCAGGCTCTGGGCGAACTCCTGGACGATCTCGGTCAGGCCATAGTCGGCCAGGGTGGTGGAGCGCCTCTCCAGGAAGCGCGCCTGGCTCTGCAGCAACTGCAGGTCGGCCTGCACCGTGCGGCGGATGCCGGGACGCTGCACCTTGACCACCACCGGTGTGCCATCGGGCAGGGCGGCGCGGTGCACCTGGCCGATGGAGGCCGCCGCAATGGGCTCGGGGTCAAAGCGGGCGAACAGCTCGCCGAGGGGCCGGCCCAGCTCGGCCTCGATGGTGGCCTGAACCTCCTCAAAGGGGAAGGGCGGCGCCGCGTCGAGCAGCTTGCTCAGCTCGACGATGTACTCCTGGGGCAGGATGTCGGGACGGGTGCTGAGGATCTGGCCCAGCTTGATAAAGGTGGGGCCCAGCTCCTCCAGAGTCTGGCGCAGGCGCTGCGGGATGGAACGCCCCGCGGCTTGCTCGTCGGACTCGGCCCGGCGACGGCGCCAGGGCGGCAGGAAGCGGCCGAGGCCGATGGTGGCCACCACAAAGCCCAGCCCGTTGCGGGCCAACACCTGAGCGATCTGGCGGGCCCGGGCGATCTCGGCCAAGGTGGTGCGCAGGGGGAGCCCAAAGGGCATGGCGGCCTCTCTTGTGCTGATGGCTCCCTGGCAGTATAGCACAAGGGGAGGGGCTCCCGCGAACGGCGCTCGATGCGTCCACTCGCCCAGAGGGCCCTGTCTGTGCTACAATCTGCTCATGGGTCCACCGTGTACGCGATGGGAGCAGGACCGATGGCAGAGGGGTTCGCCGTCTTGCAGCTTTCCGGCTGTTCTGGCTGCGAGGTCTCGATGCTCAACGCCGAGACCTGGCTGCACGAGCATCGCCTCGTCTATATGCCGTTGATCCTCTCGGCAGAGGACATCCCCGAGGTGGACACTCTGCTGGTGACGGGCGCCGTATATACCGAGGACGATCTGTATCGCCTGCGGATCGCCGCGGGGCGCGCCAGGGAGGTCGTGCCGGTGGGCACCTGCGCCGTCTCCGGCGGCGTGGCCAACCTGGGCCACCGCGATGAGGTGCGACAGCTCTTCTTTGAGCAGATGGAGCGCCGCCACATGCCGCGGCTACTGCCGCGCTCACGCGCCGTGGACGAGATCGTCCCCGTCAGCCGCTATCTGACCGGCTGCCCGCCAACCCCCGAGCTCTACATGGCGCTGCTCTTTGGCGCCTCGGATCTCAAGCCCGCGAGCACCGTGTGCATCGAGTGTGGCCGCCGCAAGACGCGAGACCGCCCCCAACGCCTGATGGGCTTTCAGGGCGGCGAGGTGGATCCTGAGATCTGCCTGATCAACCAGGGCTATCTGTGCATCGGCTCCTCCACGCGGGGCGGCTGCCGGGCGCCTTGCCCTCGCGCGGGCCACCCGTGCGTCGGCTGCCGGGGCCCTTCTGATGGCTTTATCGAGCGATCGTCCGAGGAGTGGTTCACGGCGATCCAGCGGGTCTTTCAGCGGCTGACCGACATCCCCCCGGAGGAGATAGATCGAGGGATCCGCTCGCCGCAGTTTGCCCTCTTCCTGTTCCAATTCGGTGACTATGCCGGGGCTCGCCGCGAAAAGGACAAGGTGTTCTAGTGCCCACCCTCACCGTTCCCCTGAGCCGCATCGAGGGCCACGCCCGCGTGGTGATCGAGTTCCAGGGCGCGCGGGTGATCTCGGCCCACTTTCAGGCCACCGAGCTGCGCGGCTTTGAGATGCTGGTGCAGGGGGTGCCCGCCGAACAGGTCTCGGTGATCGTGCCGCGCATCTGCGGTGTGTGCTCCACGGCCCATCATGTGGCCTCGGTCAAGGCGCTGGAGGATGCGTGCGGCATCGCGCCGCCCCCCAAGGCGGTCCGCATCCGCGAGCTGATGATGCTGGGCCAGTTGATCCAGAACCAGGCCACGTCGCTCTTTTTGTTCACCATGCCCGACTTTCCGGGGCGCGAGGGCGTGCCGAGCCTCTTTCACCTGGACGAGCGCGAGGCGGATATCGCGCCGCGCGCCCTCATGATCCGCCGGCTGGGCACCCGTCTCATCACCCTGGCCGGCGGGCAGTTCATCCACCCCGTGCGGGCCGTGGTCGGCGGCGTCACCTCGGGCCTGGATCCCCAGGCGATGGAGGAGCTGCGGCGGGACCTGGAGGCCGGCCTGGGCGTGGCGATGGAGCTGGTGGAGCGCTACTGGGGCATGTTCGCCGATCTGCGCGACCGCATCGGCACCCTGGGCGACGATGAGCCCACCTACTACCTGGCCTCGGTGCACAAGGGCCACGCCTACTATGGCGATGTGGTGCGCGTCCTGGCGCCCGACGGCCAAGAGGAGCAATCCTTCGCCCCCTCATCCTATGGCGAGGACCTGGCGCTGGTGCCGGTGGAGGCCAGCTACTCCGATGGCTGGCTGTTCCGGGGCCAGCTCCTGCGGGCCAACTCGCTGGCGCGCCTGAACCTGCTGCCCGAGATGGGCACGCCGCGCGCCGATGCGCTGCTGCGCCGCTTTCGCGAGGAGTGGGGCTACCCGGCCCACGCCATCCTGCTCTTTGACCTGGCGCGGGCCATCGAGTTGATCTATTGCATCGAGCAGGCCGTCGCTCTGCTGGAGCAGGACCTGTGGCAGGGGCCCTTCCGGGTAACCTGCCGCGCTGCCGAGGGCGAGGGCTATGGCCTGGTGGAGGCGCCCCGCGGCCCGCTGATCCATCACTACGTGGTGGATCAGGGCGTCGTGCAGCGGGCCCGTTTCCTGGTGCCCACCCAGTACAACATCTTTGCCATCGAGCGGGCGCTCAAGGTGGCGGCCGAGCGCTACATCAGCGCTTCGGGCATCAGCATGGAGCTGGAGCGCGCCGTGGGGCGGGTGGTGCGCGCCTTTGATCCCTGCATCGCCTGCGCCACTCACTGAGGGCCGGCGGAGTTCGTATGCGACGCTTCTTTGAGCCAAGCACACTGACAGACGGAGTCTGCACGTGAAGCGCTGGATTGTGGCCATATTGCTGCTTGCAGGCCTGATCGGCTGGCCAGCAGCCCACGCCCAGGGGCCTGACTATAGCCTGCCGGGTGGATTCGGCCTGCCCTGGGATTGCGGCCAGGGCCACCGCGTCTCCTGGGAGCCCGAGGATCACTGGGAGCAGGGCAAGGCCACGGGCATCGCCTATGACTTTGCCCTGGAGGAAGGCATCCCCCTGTATGCCCCCCTGAATGGCATGGCCTACTTTTTGCGGGACGAGCGCCCCTTTGAGACCAACCTGGGCTACTATATCGAGATCGTGGATGATACGGGCGACTGGCTGGTGCGCCTGGCCCACTTGCGCGACGAGCAGCAGGGCGAGCGATACGTCCGCGCCGGCGAGCTGATCGGCCACTCTGGGGCGTCGGGCGTCCCTGTGGCGCATTTGCATCTGGAGCTGCTGGTGCGCGATGGGGAGCGCTGGGTGCGGCCCGATCAGGGGCGGCTCAACCGCCTCTTTGGGCTCTCGCCTTCCGAGCTGGTTCTGGGCGCGCTCATCACCAATCTGGGCTGCCCGGCGGCGTTGACCCTGGCGGGGGAGATCACCCCCCAACAGCCTGTCGTCGGCCTCGGTGAGCCGGTGGACCTGGCGGTGCCGGTGATGAACGAGGGGCTGGAGCCGTTGCGCTTTGACCTGCTGCAGGTGGCCTTGTACTCCACCGAAGGGGCCTCGCTCCTGGCCGAGGCCCAGGGCGATTGGCAGGTGGATGCCAAGGCCCAGGTGCAGGTGATCGTGCCGGCGTATCCCTCCTCTGCGGGCCTGTGGTACGTGGGGCGCCTGACCTATCGCACGGAGCAGGGCATCATGGGCACGCCCGCCCGCGGCCAGGTGGAGGTGACGCCTTCGCCGCTGCGCCATGTGGGCCTGGGGGTGGGGCGGGGCGCCCTCTCGGTGGGGGACCTGCTGCGGGTGTACGTCTGGGTGGAGAATCAGGGCGCGCAAGAGATGCGCGTCGATACCCTCTTTGTGGATGGGCTCCGCCCCGATGGCGTGCATTGGCGGGCCNNGCTATGACGAACCGCTGACCCTGGCTCCCGGCCAGGTGCAGCGCGTGCTCCTGGAGGCCGACGCCAGGCTGGATCAGGTGGGCGCATGGACCCTGCAACAGATCGGGTACTCCCTCGGGGGGCGCGAGCACCTCTTTGCCCAGATGCAGCGCGAGCTCGTGGTGAACGGGCCCCAGCTTGTGGTGGAGCGGCTGAACCTCTTCCGCTCGCCAGAGAGGGCGCACGTCTTTATCCAGATGCGCAACGTCGGCACGGCCTTGGCCGAGCCAGAGGCCATCGAGATCTGGGGGTGGAAGCCAGGCGGCGAGAGCTTTGCCCAGCGCATACAGCAGGTCGCCCCGCTGGAGCCCGGCCAGGCGGCCCTGATGCAGTTCGATATCCCCATCGGGTCGGTTCAGGGGTTGTGGAAGCTGGTGGAGGCCGGCTACTGGCAGCAGGGGGCCTACTATCGGATGGCGCTGCCGAACCAGCCCGCCATGGGGGTGGCCGGGCCGCCCGATCCGCCCCTATCCGCCGAGGGCCAAGAGCCGGAGCAGCCGCCTAGATTTCGTGGGGAGGGCCAGCCTGCGCCGCTATGATCTCCAGCAGCCAGGGCAGATCCTCTACGGTGCCCGGCTCCAGGCGAAAGGTCTTGACCTGGCCCTGGGCATCGCAGCCGATCAGCTCATAGGCGTAGGGCGGCAGCCTGCTGAAGAGGCGCCTGTGGGATAGCCAGCGGCTGAGGCTGGTGATGCGCCCCAGCCGCGTCTCGCGAAAGGGCAGGATCTGCTTGTGGAAGGCGCAGAGCTCGCTCCAGGCGAGCTGTTCATTGCCCCAGCGAGAGCGCCGTGCGATGTAGGCATCGGTGACGGTGATCTCTTCGTCGCGGAGCATGAACCAGTAGTACAGGCCCACGCCCGTAGGCAGGAAGAACAGCGCCATGTAGAACCAGAACCAACGGGATTGGACCAGGTTCTCCAGGCCGATGGGGCGGCCCGAACGCAAGCTGGCGACCACCGTGGCCGCGATAAAGAGCACCAGCGAGAGCAGCAACAGCACGCGCAAATAGTGCCCACCCTGGCCCTCAAAGCGCTCCTGTTCGGGGACGGGTTGGCCGCAGCCGGGACATTGGCTGCCCCCGGGGGCGGCCTTATGACAAGAGGGGCACAGCATCTCTCACCCGGCGCCCTTTCCGCGATAGGGGCTGAGCCGCTCGCCTATCGCATAACCACG
The DNA here is from genome assembly GCA_002329325.1 of Anaerolineales bacterium UBA1429. Lineage (GTDB taxonomy): Bacteria > Chloroflexota > Anaerolineae > UBA1429 > UBA1429 > UBA1429. The sequence continues at coordinate 14,633 of DCTX01000071.1, read as the reverse complement.
ACCGACGCTGAGAAGGGGAAACAGGCTACTCCAGGCTGGAGGGCAGGATGATCCCCCCATGTCCTGCGCCGCGCCGAGATTCGCCCTCATCCTCGCTTTGCTCCACTTCCTGAGCCTCTCGCAGGCGCTCCGCCAGCGCCTGCACATCCTGCAGCGCCAGGCCGTAGCCGGGCGTGCCCTCTATGAGCATGCGGATCAGCTTGCGCTCGAAATCCTGGGCGAACTGCTGCGGGCTCGCGTACGAGCGCCACGCGAGGCCGGATTGCTGGGCAAAGACCGAGGCCGCCGGCGTGGGCGTCCACTGGGAGCCGCGATAGGCGAAAACGGTCAGCCCTTGGGCCTGAGCGGCGCGCCACTCGACGCCCATGGGCGCCACGATATCCCGACCGAGCAGGATCAGGTAGAACTGGCTCTCGGCCAAGGCCTCCAGATCGGGATTGGCGTACTCTCCGGCTCTCGGCGTGCGCTTGATCCTCCAGCGCGTCGACGGTGTCAATTGGGCCAGGCTCTGCCCCAACAGCTCGCACTCGGGGTCCATCTCAGGGGCAGCGCTCACATAGATCGCTAGTTCCGTTGTCACGCTTCACTCCACGAGCGATCACGGCCGGCAATACCGTGACCGTGTCGCTATGTTCTTGTATCGCTTGGCTGCCTGCGTGCTGATTATATCAAGCGCCTTCGGGCTGTCAATGTGTTGCCTGGTCTTGCCTGCCTCGCGGTAAAGGCGGTATTTACATCGAGCTTACATTCGATTAATGCCCTCGTATGTCGAAGGGGCCACCATGTTTGATATACTGCTTATGGTGCGCTGGGCGCTGTACTGCGCGTATTGTGTTCATAAAGCGAGGAAACGATGCCCAGAGTTCTGGTAGTTGATGACGAGCCCCAGCTCCTCTTTTCGATACGGGAGTATCTCTCCGCCAGCGGATATGACGTAATCACAGCAGAGAGCGGCCCCGAAGCCCTCAAGGAGCTGGCGGATTCGCGCCCTGATCTGATCATCTCTGACATCATGATGCAGGACATGGATGGCCACGAGTTTCACCGCCGGGTGCAGGCGCTGACGGGGGGCAATATCCCCCTGCTGTTTCTGACGGCCAAGAGCGGGCTGGAAGACAAGCTGGCCGGGCTCCGCGACGGCGCCGACGACTATATGACCAAGCCCTTCGACCCGCAGGAGCTCTGCGCCCGCATCGCCACGATCCTGAATCGCGTCAAACAGACCCAGGTCCATGAGAAGGCCAGTTTCGAGACGCTTCGGGCGCGCACCCTCTCGCGGCTGGCCTCGCAGCTACGCGAGCCGCTGGATGTGCTGTGCCGCAACCTCGACACCCTGGCCGACGCCAGGGTGAGTGGAGATCCGGACGTGCAGCGCATGAGCTTGCGGCGCGCCATCGAGGCGGCCCATACCCTCGCCGAGGTTGTCGACAATCTGCAGTGGGCCAGCGCCGATGATGCGGAGCAACCCCTCACGTGGGAGCCGGTGCGCATCGCGCCCATTGTGCGCCGCTCGGCGGCCGCGGCCGCCCGCAAGGCCGCCGCGAAAAAGGTTCAGGTGAGCATCACCTGTGGCGGCCTGCTGAGCGGCATCGTCAACGAGGCCGCCATTACGCGCACGCTGGCCGGCCTGCTCGAGGCGGTGGTGGAGCTGGCTCCCCAGGGCGGGCAGGTGTCCGTCATGGCCAGGCGCGCCCAGGATCGGGGGCTGGAGTTCATCGTCACCGAGGGCAGTCCGCACGTCAACGGCCAGGGCTATCCGGAGCGGCTGGCCGACGCGCTGGACTTTGCGCGGCACGTGGCCCGGGGGCACAATGGCAAGTTGGACGTTCAGCAGACGCGAGACGGCCGCCAGCGGTACATGATCTGGGTGCCGGGGCGTACCCATCAGGGCGCGAGGGCGTAATGCGTGACGATCGGACCGTTCGTCTGTGGCGGCTATTCATCTGGGGGCGTTCGATCCTGAGCGCCCTCTTCTTGCTGGTGTTGTTCGCCATCAACGACTTCACCTGGCCGGCTCGCCTGTCCCCGATCTTTGCCCTGGCCACGCTGCAGTGCTTTGTGCCCATCCCCTATCTCTACTTTCTCAAGCGCAGGACCACCTCGCTTCTGGGATGCATCGCCTTCTCCCTCGAGATCGTGCTCATCACCCTGCTCATCGTTAGCTTTGGGAACGACGGCTATGTGTTCCTCCTGGCCTACCTGTGGCCCCTGATCATGGCGGGCTGGTTCCTGGGGCAGAGGACGGTCTTGCCGCTGGCGCTCTTTAGCACCCTGGCCTACGGCGCGCTCATCCTGCTGCGCAACCAGGATCTGATCTATGCCGACCAGGTGCTGATGCCCGATGGCTCGACTCCGCAGGCCCTGATCCTGGCGGCGCTGTACCTGGGGTTCACCTCTCTGCTGCTGTGGGCCCTCATGGCGGAGAAGGAGAGGGGAGAGCAGGCCCTGGATCGCTACAGCCACCAACTGGAGGCTCTCGTGCAGGCCGGGAGCGCCGTGGTGAGCCGCCAGGCCTTGGGCGACCTGCTGAGCACCGTGGTGGAGCAGGCCGGCCGTCTCACGGGCATCGCGCGCCTGGCCCTCTACCTGCGCGAGAAGCAATCCCTGGTGCGCAGCCTCGAACGCGGCTTGGCCGCCGCGCCGCCACGGCTGGATCTGGACGTGCTCGCCTCGCAACCCGCCCAGGCCGACGCCGCCGCGTCGAACGTGTGGACCAGGCTGGGCCTGCAGTCGCCCCGAGCGCAGCATCCGCCGGCCGGGCAAGAAGAGGTCCCTCTCTACGTGCCCTTGCGGGGCAGCCAGGGGATGATGGGGGCGCTGGCGCTGCAGCCGGAGCTGGCCCAGCAACCGGACGAGCAGACGCGCCGCATCCTGGAGATCTATGGCAGCCAGGTGGGCGTCTCTCTGGAGAACGCCAGCTTGATCGACGACCTTCGGCGAGAGACCGAGTCGCTTTCGGCGGTGTTGACCAACATGAGCGAGGGCGTGTTCGTCCTGGATCCCCAAAGCAAGGTGCTGCTGGCCAATCGGGCCGCGGAGGAGCTGCTGGATGTCCACGTGGGGCTAGAGATTCCGCGGGCTCTGGCCAACGCCCTGGGCGATGCGTTGGCAACCCAGGAGCGGGCGCCTCGCCTGGTGGCGCGCCTGGGAGACCGGGTGATCAGCCTCAGTTGCGCCAAGCTCTCGGGGCTGGATGGCCAGCTGGAGAGCACCCTTTACGTGGCGCGCGATTCGACCCACGAGGCCCGTGTGGAGCAGATGAAATCCGACTTTGTGGCCTATGCCTCACACGAGTTGCGCACGCCTCTGACCACAATCAAGATGCTGGTGGGGTTGTTGCTCACCCATCAGCTCAAGGAAACCAAGCAACGCGAGTACCTGGCCATCATGGAGACCCAGATCGAGCGCCAGACGCGCCTGGTGAACAACCTGCTCGATCTCACCCGGCTCGAAAGCGGCCGCTTTGAGCTGACGCCGGAAAGGGTTGTGCTCGCCCAGGTGATGGAGCCGGTCATCGCGGCGCTGGCGCCGGGGGCTGCGGCCAAGGACATCGATCTGCGCTATGAATCCTGGGTGGATGAGCCCGTGTACGCCAATGCCTCGGGCCTGGAGCAGATCGTGACCAACTTGATCAGCAACGCCATCAAGTTCACAGAGCCAGGCGGCCAGGTGACGGTGACCTGTCGCCAGGACGAGGACGAGGTCACCCTCAGCGTAAGCGACACGGGCATCGGGATGACGCGCGAGGAGATGAGCCGCATCTTTGACAAGTTCTACACGGCGCGCAATCCCAAGAAGAAGGGCGAGGGCACCGGCCTGGGGCTGGCGATCTCGCTCATGATCGCCCAGGAGATGGGCGGCACCATCGACGTGGAGAGCGAGCTGGGCCGGGGATCCACCTTTACCCTGGTTCTGCCCCGCAAGGTGCTCCCGATCAAAACCGCTTCGGTGGTCGCCTGACGGGCGGGGCGCCCTCCCGCCCGCTCAGTGCAGGATCTTGCCCAGAAACTCGCGGGTGCGCTCGTGCTTGGGCGCCTGGAAGAGCTCCTGCGGCGTGGTATCCTCGATGATATGGCCCTCGTCCATAAAGATCACCCGATCGGCGGCATTGCGCGCGAACCCCATCTCGTGAGAGACCACCACCATCGTCATGCCGTCCTGGGCGAGCTGGAGCATCACATCCAGCACCTCTTTGATCATCTCCGGATCCAGGGCCGAGGTGGGCTCGTCGAACAGCATGATCTTGGGCTGCATCGCCAGCGCTCGGGCGATGGCCACCCGTTGCTGTTGCCCCCCGGAGAGCTGCCCCGGGTACGAACCGCCCTTCTCCGGGATGCCCACCTTGGCGAGCAACTCGGAGGCAGTGCGCGCCGCATCCAGGCGGTTCCGCTTGCGCACCACTCGCTGCGCGATCATGACGTTCTCCAACACCGTCAGGTGCGGAAAGAGGTTGAACTGCTGAAAGACCATGCCGATCTCGGTGCGCACGTCGTTCAGGTGTTCCGTCTTGCTGAGCGAGATGCCGTCGATGATCACCTCGCCGGAATCGGGCACCTCCAGGTAGTTCAGACAGCGCAGCATGGTGGATTTGCCCGATCCGCTGGGGCCGATGACGACGGCCACCTGCCCCTGGGGCACCTCCAACGACACATCATCCAGGGCAACCAGCTTGCCATGATAGTAGGTCTTGCTCAGGTGTCTCACCTGGATGATCGGCTCGGGCGAATGGGTGATTTGTGATTGGGCGTCCATAGGTCTGCTCCCAGCGGTCAGCGCTCAAAACGCGTCTTGGATTCGATGAACTCGACCGCGCGCGATGAAAACAGCGTCAGCACAAGGTAGCAGAGGGCTACCATGATCCATGTATCAAAGCTCAAGAAGGTGCGCGACATATACTCGCGGCCGCGGCGCGTGAGGTCCGAGACCGCCAGCACCGAGACGAGGGAGGAATCCTTGAGCAGGGCGACGAACTCGTTGCCGATGGGCGGCAGAATCACCCGCACGGCCTGGGGCAGGATGACGTAGCGCATCGCCTGGACATAACTCATACCCAGGGAGCGGGCGGCCTCCATCTGCCCCCTGTGGATGGACGAGATGCCCGCCCGAAAGATCTCTGCCCCGTAGGCGCCGTAGCAGACGGTGAGGCCCACCACCGCCGCGGTGAACGGGTTGAGCCGCAGGTCCACCAGCCATTGGCCGGTGCCCTGAAGGAAGCTGATCTGCAACAAGAGCTCGCCCAACCCCTTGAACACCTGAGGCAGCGCGAACCAGATAAAGAGCAACTGCACCAGCAGAGGGATGCCTCGGATCAGCTCCACATAGAGCGAGGAGATGCCGTAGATGATGCGGTTGTGCGAGATGCGTCCCAGGCCGCCCAGCAGGCTCACCAGCAGGATCAGGCCAAAGGAAGTGACCACGATCCGCAGGGTGACCACGATGCCATCGCTGATGAACAGCCAGATCTCGCGGAAGGGGTAGGGCCGGAAGCGGACCAGCAGCCAGGCGACCAGCGCCACGGCAAACACCAGCGCCCACCAGTTCACCAGCTCGCGCCGGGTCTCGGTGCGCAGGGCGAACATGCCGGCTGCCATGAGGGCGCCCGCGGCCAGGGCCACCCAGAAGCCGGGCGCAGGGAGCAGCGCTCCGGAGGAGAGCTGCAGCAGGGCAAAGGAAAAGTCGAACTGGTGGAACCATGCCAGCAGCAGGCTCGGGACCGAAAGCAGGGCGAGGCGAGCGCTCATGGGGATGAGCGCGGCCGGCAGGCCCGCTGCCCCCCACCAGCTCCGGCCGACCAATACCAGGACGGCCACGGCGCCCAGCAGCGGGAGCGCCAGGGTGAGAAGCAGGCTCACGTGGTGCACGAACTCGTTGCCGCTGGCGATGAGGCGCCCTATCCAGCCGTAGCCGCTGCCGGCCAGCACTGCCACGGGGGTCGTGGTGATCTCGACGGATACCAGCTCCTCGTTGATCGGGTGCTTGGCCTGGGTAAAGTGCTGCTCATAGACCAGCACGGCAAAGTCGAGCCGGGTGACGGTGCCCCCGGAGAATGTGGTTGTGGCCGAGGCGATGCGCTGGCCAAAGAAGGGCAACAGGTAGGCCAACAGCATCAGGATGGCGCCCAACGCGGCCGAAACGAGGCGCCAATCGCGGCGCTCACGGTCTGTCAGGCGGTGCTCGGTTAGCCCAGACGCTTCGTCTAGCACAGAACCTCCTCAAACGGAGCGCAAACAAGCAGCAAGGCAGGGGCCGCACGGGCGCGCGGGCCCAAGCCTCGCTGCTTGGTATACAGGGACCGCTCCAGATCTAGCCCAGGTAAGCCTCGCGCACCTGCGGGTTGTGCAGCAGCTCCTGCGCATCCCCCTCCAGCACGATGCGCCCCGTCTCCAGCACATAGGCGCGATCGGCAACCGAGAGGGCCATGGCAGCGTTCTGCTCAACCAGCAGGATGCTGGTGCCCTGGGCGTTGATAGTCTTGATGATATCGAAAATCTCGTCCACAAGGATGGGAGCCAGACCCATGGAGGGCTCATCCAGCATCAGCAGTTTCGGGCGGCTCATGAGCGCCCGGCCCATGGCCAGCATCTGCTGTTCGCCGCCGGACAGAGTGCCCGCCAGCTGCCTGCGCCGCTCCTTGAGCCGGGGAAAGGAGGCGAATACCCGCTCCATCTCCTCGCCCAATTGGGCCCTATCCTTGCGGGCGTAGGCGCCCATCTCCAGGTTTTCCAGCACGGTCATCTTGGAGAAGATGCGCCGGCCCTCGGGCACCTGGGCCAGGCCCATTTTGAGGATCTCGTGGGCCTCCACGTGCTGGATCTCCTTGCCCAGGAAGGCGATTTTGCCCTTCCGGGCGCGGATCAGGCCGGATATGGTGTGCAGCGTGGTGGTCTTGCCCGCGCCGTTAGCGCCGATGAGGGAGACGATCTCCCCCTCGTGTACCTCGAATGTCACGTCCTTCAGGGCGTGGATGGCGTCGTAATACACATTCAACTCGCTGACCCTAAGCATGCTGTGCGCCCTCCTTCATGGTCTCGTCCGGGGCGCCCAGGTAGGCGGCCACCACTTCGGGGTTGTTCTTGATCTGCTCCGGGGTGCCCTCGGCGATGACCCGGCCGTAGTTGAGCACGTAGATGCGCTCGCAGATGCCCATCACCAATTTCATATCGTGCTCGATGAGCAGGATGGTGACGCCGAACAGGTCCCGGATGTTGCGGATGGTCTCCATCAGTTCCTGGGTCTCGATGGGGTTCATGCCCGCAGCGGGCTCGTCCAGCAGCAGTACCTTGGGGTTGGAGGCCATGGCCCGGCAGATCTCCAGCTTGCGCTGTTGGCCGTAGGGCAGGGAATTGGCGCTGACCTCGGCCAGGTCCTCCATTTCAAATATCCGCAGCAGCGCCCGGGCCCGCTTGTCGCAGCCCCGCTCCTCCCGGTCGTAGTAGGTGTTGCGCAGCATGCCGTCCAGCATGGAGTAGTACATGCGGCTCTGGAAGGCCACCTTGATGTTCTCGATCACCGTCATGGACTTGAACAGGCGGATGTTCTGGAAGGTACGGGACACGCCCTCGTAGGTGATCTTGTAGGTATGCTTGCCCTTGAGGGAATGGCCCATCAACTTCACGTCGCCCTCGGTGGGGGTGTACACGCCGGTGAGCAGGTTGAACACGGTAGTCTTGCCCGCGCCGTTGGGCCCGATGAGCCCCACGATCTCCTTGTCGTTCAGGTGGATGTTCACGTCCTCCGCCGCGTGCAGGCCGCCAAACCGGATGCCCAGGTGCTCCAGGGACAATACCGGTATGCTCTTGGCGTCGTAGCGGTACTTGGGCACGTCGGGGGCGATGGAGCCCGCCTTGCGCCGAACCAGCAGCGCCTCCATCCGGTCGGCAAAGGCGTCCCAGCCGGGGATATGGGCCAGCAGCCGGTTGAGGGAGAATTCCTTTACCCCCAGCATGCCCGAGGGCTTGAAGATCATCATCACGATGAGCAGCAGGGCGTAGGCCAGCTGCCTGAACTCCACCAGGGAGGCCATCAGGAACTGCACCACGGTGAGGCCGGTAGCCGCCACCACCGAGCCGGTGTAGGAGCCCATGCCGCCGAACACCACCATGACCAGGTAATCGATGGAGGTATTGAAGTCGAACTTGGTGGGGTCCAGCACGCCGATGGAGTGGGCGTACAGGCCGCCGGCGATGCCGGCGAAGAAGGCGGAGATGGCGAAGGTGCGGATCTTATACCGGGTTACCGGCACGCCGGAGGCGTCCGCCGCCACCTCGTTCTCCCGGATGGCCAATATGGCGCGGCCCTGGCGGGACCAGGCCAGCATGAACAACAGCGCCACGGTAATGGCCATGATCCAATAGGCGTTATCGAAGGTGGTATACAGGCTGATGCCGAACATCTTCTTGCCGCCGCCGGTCCAGGGAGCGAACACGGTGTTGATCAGCACCCGGATGATCTCCCCGAACCCCAAGGTGATGATGGCCAGGTAGTCGCCCTTGAGCCGCAGGGCGGGCACGCCGATGATATAGCCGAACAGCGCCGCCACCACGCCGCCCCCCAGCAGCGCCAGGGGAAATGCCCAGGCCTGACCGGGCATTACCAGGCTGGTGAGGATGGCCGAGGTATACGCGCCTACAGACATAAAGCCCGCGTGGCCCAAGGTGAGCTCCCCCAAAACGCCGGTGACCAGGTTGAGGCTGGTGACCATGACGATATTGTAGCACACCTGGGTAAGCAGGTTCTCCAGAGAGCGATTGCCCCCCAGCAGGCTGAGCACCAATTTGACCAGCACGAACAAGATGGCCACGGCTATCAGGTTGAGGGAGGAGGTAAACCGCCTGTTTTTCTTCATTGCCGCCGCACCTCCTTACACCTTTTCCTTGCTCTTCTTGCCCAGCAGGCCCGAGGGCTTGAACAAGAGCACTAGGATCAGTATACCGAACACCATGGCGTCCACATATTCGCTGGCGTAGTACTTCATGAAGGTTTCGGCGATGCCGATCATGAAGCCGCCCAGCACTGCCCCGGGGATGGAACCGATGCCGCCCAGCACCGCCGCCACAAAGGCCTTGAGTCCAGGCAGGGAACCCAGCAGGGGTTTGATGTAGACCACCTTCTGGGCATAGAACATAGCGCCCACCGCCGCCAGGCCGCAGCCGATGGCAAAGGTAATGGAGATGGTGTTGTTCACGTTGACACCCATCAGCTGGGCGGCGCCCTGGTCCTCGGACACGGCGCGCATGGCCTTGCCGGTGCGGGTGTTCTTCACGAAGAACTGCAGGCCCACCATCAGGATCATGGAAATGACCAGGGTGAGCACCTCCAACAGGTATACCGGCTTTCTGCCCACCTTGAACAAGGTGATCTTGGGGATAATGGTGGGGAAGGCCAGCTGTCCGCTGCCGAACAACAGCTGGGCGGTAATCTGCAGGGCCAGGGAAATGCCGATGGCAGTGATCAGCGCCGATATCCTGGGCGCTTTGCGCAGGGGCTTATAGGCCACCCGGTCCATGAGTACGCCCAGGGCCACGCACAGCATCACCGAAAACAGCACGCCGCCCAGCCCCGCCAGCAGCGGGTGGGTCTCGGCCAGCGCGCTCACCGCGCCCAGGGACATGAACCAATATATGGCGTATGCGCCCACCATCATCACATCGCCGTGGGCAAAGTTGATCAACCGCACGATGCCGTACACCATGGTATAGCCCAGTGCGATCAGCGCGTAAATGCTGCCCATTTGAAGGCCGCCTATCAGGTTCTGCAAAAACAGCTGCATGTTGTTCCCCCCAAGAAATATGAAACCGTAGGGGGCAGATGCCTGCCCCCTACGTCCGCGTGTTCAGGTCAATCAGGGATCGATGCGGGTGATGACCGTGGGCTCACCGTTCTCAAAGCCCTTGATGAAGGCAGACTTGATGGGGTCGTTGTGGTCGTTGAAGGTGATGTGGCCGGTGACGCCCTCGATGTCGGTGGCCTTCAGCTGCTCGATCACTGCTTCGGCCTCGGTGGTGCCGGCGTTCTCGATGGCGGTGAGCATGATCTTGGCGGCGTCATAGCCCAGGGCGTTGAACAGCGCCGGGGCGGTGCCATACTTGGCCTCGAAGGAAGCCACGAAAGCGTCGGTCACTTCGCTGCCGCCCTCGGTGGAGAAGCCGTCGCAGTAGGCAGACTTGTCCAGCAGGCTCAGGTCGTCTTCCAGCTGCATCTGAATGTTGGTCCAGCCGTCGGCGCCCAGCATCCAGCTCTCCAGGCCCACGTCCACCGACTGGCGCAGCACCAGGGCGGCGGTCTCGTAGTAGTAGCAGATGAACACCGCGTCGGGCTCGGCGTCGGCGATCTTGCTCAGCTGGGGCGTGTAGTCGGCGTCGCCTTCCACGGCGGACTCACTGGCCACCACTTCCATGCCCAGCTCCTGGGCCTTGGCCACGAAGGACTCCTGCAGGCCGATGGAGTAGTCGTTGGTGTTGTCGTACAAAACGGCCACCTTGGTGGCTTCCAGGTTCTCCTTGGCGAACTGCGCCATCAGCTCGGCCTGATAGGGGTCCAGGAAGCAGGCGCGGAAGATGTTGTCGCCGGCGCTGGTCACGTCATAGGCGGTGGCCGAGGCGGTGATCATGGGCATGCGGTCCTCCGCGGCGCGGGTGCCTACCGCCAGGGTGGGGGTGGTGGTCACCGGGCCGATCAGGGCGCAGATGCCGCTGGAAGCCAGCTGGTTATAGGCGTTGGTGGCTTCCACCGCGTCGCCGATGTCGTCCAGCCAGGTGATCTCCACCTGCTGGCCCAGCACGCCGCCGTTGGCGTTTACTTCGTCCACGTACAGATCTACGCCGTCCTTCACCAGCAGGCCGTATACGGAAACCGCGCCGGTAAGGGGCGCAATGCCGCCGATCTTGACGGTATCGGCCATGGCAACCGAGCACAGGCCCAGCGCCAGCGCCAGAACGAGCAGCGTGGAAATGATCTTTTTCATGTCGGATCCCTCTCTTCCAGGAAATATTTATATCACCGAGCGCACCCGATAATATCCCGCTACCGTACTACCTTGAGATCCATCTATCCGCCCGATAGATAATGACTTATTATACTGGACAAGATGGGTATGTGCAAGCTGAAAATCATTAATTTGCAAAAATTGCCCATCCGGCGCAAGTTAATTTTCCGCATGGGCTTTCCAGCGCCCCACGCGCCCCCCCGGTGGCGGTCCCAGCCAAGGCCCTGGGCGTCCGGGCGAACTCCCCCCTCGCCTCTTCGCCGCCGGGCGCGTAGTCCTCCCCCCAGCTACAGGCTCAGCCGGGCATGGCAGCCCTGGGCCGTACCGCAGGCGCGGAAATAGCGCCATTCCTGGGGAATCCATATCTCCTGGAACCGGAGCAGCCCCTGGGACCCGCCGCGCGCCAGGATGCGCCGGCGCTGTTCCTCCGGGTCCACTTGGACGAACACCGCCAGATCGTAAGCCGCGGCCAGCCTGGGGTGGGTTGCGTAAGCGCCTTCCACGATTTCCAGGGACTTGGGCCGGATCAGCCGTTCCGCTCCAAACGCGCCCTCCCGGCAGCTGTAGGGACGGTAGGCCACCGCTTCCTTCCGGCTCAAGGGCTTCAGCACTTCCCGCCGGAACCGTTCCAAATCCATGTGCCCACCCGGCGCCTGCTGCCAATCGTCGGGGCGTTGGTGGGCAGGGAAACAAAAATCGTCCATGTGGTAAACGTTGCCGCCGTACGCCTGGGCCAGCTCCGCCGCCAGGGTGGTCTTCCCTGCGGCGCTCATGCCCTCCAGGGCCACCAGCGCCCTTCCCCTGGCCGCCAGCAGCGCCTCCACCGCCCGCTTCAGCTCCGCCCGGTCCATCAGGCCATCAGCCTGGCCCGCTTCAGCGCCAGGATGCACAGGGGAATCAGCGCCAGCTGCAACACGATGCCCGGTATCGCCTCCAGGAAGGCGCCGCTCACAAAGGCCGCCCAGGTATAAGCGCCCCCGGTGAGCCCCAAAATGGCCGTCATGGCCAGCCCATACACCCCCCGGCCCAGCACCATGGCCAGTGCCAGGGACAGGTATATGTATCCGTTCTTCTTGGGCAATTTGCGGTAAAACAGCCCGGTAAACAGGCCGTAGGCCGCCAGCTCAAAGGCCATGGCGGAGGCCATGGGCACCAACGGCGGCATACCAAAAATCCAGCTGCGCAGCAGGGGCGTCACCGCGCCGGTCATCATCCCCCACACCGGCCCGCACACGTAGCCGCACAACAGCACCGGCAGGTGCATGGGCAGCAGCATGGATCCGATTTCAGGTATCTGGGCGGTCAAAAAGGGCAGAATAAGGCCCAGCGCCAGGAACAGGGCGCTCAGGGTGAGAAGCGAGGTACGTTTCATGGCAATCCCTCCAAAAACCAAAAAAATAAGCCACGAAGCGCGCCTCTTCGGAAACGCGATCCCCATGGGAAACGCCCGGCTTCAACCGGCTCTTTATTATACCATGCCCTATGCCGGCCCGTCAACCTAAAACTTTTCATCCAGCCCTTTAACGTTCACGGTTCGTTCATGATTCTGCAAAATGTGCTTGCTATACTGATCCCATCAACCGAAATCGGAGGTGCGATAACATGAAAAAGTCCAATCGTATCATTACCGCTATCGCGCTGGTGGTCGCCCTGACGCTCTCCTGCATCATGGTGGGCAGCGCGGTGTTGGCGGAGGAAACCCAAACAGGTACCGGCGTGGTGGGCGATACCAACCCGGCCATCGCCGTAGCCCAGAAAACCGCGAACTCGGTGGTAGGCGTCATTACCTACTCCACCCAGTGGAGCCGCCAGTACGGCGACCAGCGCCAGATGATCGGCCAGGGCTCCGGCGTGGTCATCGCCGAGGGCTATGTGGTCACCAACTACCATGTAGTAGAGGACGGCAATACCTACCAGGTACTGCTTCCCTCCGGCGAGTACGCCGACGCTACCCTCACCGGCTATGACGACTCTACCGACCTGGCCGTGTTGAAAGTGGACTCCGACGAGCTGGTGCCCGTAGCCATCGGCTCCTCCAGCGAACTGGTGGTAGGCTCTACCGTATTTGCCATCGGCAATCCCGGCGGCACGGTGCTGGCCAACACCATGACCAGCGGCATCGTCTCCGCCCTGGAGCGCACCAGCGTCAGCGCCGATAACGCCACCCGGGCCATCTCCTACATCCAGCACGACGCCGCCATCAATAGCGGCAACTCCGGCGGCGGCCTGTTCAACGTAAACGGCGAGCTGGTGGGCATCAACACCCTGAAGTACGCCGGCAGCCAGTTCTCCAGCGTGTCCTTCGAGGGCCTGGGCTTCGCGATTCCGGTGGACACCGCCTACCCGATCGCCATGGCGCTGATCAAGGACGGCAAGGTGATCCGCCCGCAGATGGGCATCACCGTCACCGACTTCACCGGCCCGGACGATCCGATGAACAACTACCCCCCGTCCAGCGTGGTGGTCTACTCCGTTTCGAAGGACAGCCCCGCCGAGAAGGCCGGCATGATGCAGTACGACTTCATCACCGAAATTGACGGCGTCCGGGTCACGAGCCTGCGGGAACTGACGGGCGAGATGGATAAGCATCAGGCCGGCGACACCGTGGAAGTGACCGTGGTGCGCTACGCCAACCCGACCCAGTTTGTCAGCGCCAACCAGTACAGCCAGGACCAGAGCGGCAGCGACGATTCCAACGACTACTTCGGCAATTTCGGCGGCTTCGGCGGCTTTGGCGGCTACGGCGGGCGCTACAACCAGAATAACACCACCGCCAACAGCTACGAAACGGTCAAGCTGAACGTGACGCTGGAGATTCTGGACAACTGATCCGGCAAATTCCCCGCTCCGGGAGGGCCCAAAATGGGCCCTCCCGCTTTATGCGCCGCGCGCCGCGCATTCGCGCCGCGTTTTTTTCGGCGCATTCTACATAAGATAAAAAACAGAAACTGCCTTGACGCGGCCAAACCGCGTTCGTATAATATTTTGCAATTACGCTGTTGGGGGAATGCTGGATGGGCATCAAGGTGGCAAAATTCGGCGGCACTTCGCTGGCCGACGCGGGCGCGTTCCTGCGGGTGCGGGACATCCTGCGCTCCGATCCCGACCGGCGGTACGTGGTGCCCTCCGCGCCGGGCAAGCGCTTTAGCGATGACGAAAAGATAACCGATCTGCTCTACAAGTGCTATCACGCAATAGAGCGCTCGCTGGATTTTGACGAGGTCTTTGAAAAGATCACCGCGCGGTATATGGAAATCGCCCGCGAGCTGAACGTCGATATGGACGTTGAGGAGATGCTCGCCGATACGCGCGCGCGCATGGTGGAAAACGCCTCGCCTGATTTCTGCGCCAGCCGCGGCGAATACATGAACGGCCGCATTATGGCGGCGTATCTGGGCTGGGATTTTGTGGACCCCGCGGATTTTATTAAATTCGACCGCCACGGCACATTTGCCTCCGAATGGACCAACGAGACCCTCTCCGAGGAGCTTTCCCACCACGAGTACGCGGTCATCCCCGGTTTTTACGGCTCGTTTCCCAACGGCGAGGTGCGCACATTCCCCCGCGGCGGCAGCGATATAACCGGCGCCGTGGTCGCGCGCGCCGTGAAGGCCGAGGTTTATGAAAACTGGACCGACGTCTCCGGCTT
>DCTX01000024.1 GCA_002329325.1 Anaerolineales bacterium UBA1429 | reverse complement strand
CACACCGCGGCTCTGCGCCCCCTCCCTCGCACGCGGGGGAGGGGGGAAGAGGGAGAGGGCCCCGCCCCCGAGATGGCGCGCGGAAGGAATCGCTTCTTCGCACGGCTGTACGGCAGCCCGGCAGAGACCCTGCCCCGACATCTGCCGTCGGTGCGCTCGCGACTGGGTTGACAGGCGCCTCATTTGGCGCTATTCTATGTATACCCCATAGGGGTAATTGGTACACAGGAGGTTGCCATGAGTAACCAGATTCGATTGTCGGCTCCCAACATTTCATGCCAGCATTGCGCCATGACCATCAAGCGCGAGCTCAAGGCCGTCGCGGGGATCGAGGTCCTCTCGGTGAATGTGCCCGAGAAGGTGGTCACCCTGGCGTACGAGAGCGAGGCGGCCCTGGCCCAGGCGGAGGAGCTGCTGGACGAGATCGGGTATCCTGCGGAGCGCCTGTCGTAACGTTCGGCCGGCCAAGCCCGGCCGTGCGGTCCGAACAGGTGTGATGGCAGGGGGCTTGTGCCCTGGCGCGTTTGGCCCGCGTCGGTTCGCGGTGTAGAATCGTGCCCGTGTCTGCAATCCCTTAGCTGCTAGCCTATCCGAGGAGGCTGTTGACGCGATGCGAAGGACAACGTACCCAATCCTCTGTGCTTTGCTGCTGGCTGCCGTCGTCCTGAGCGCCTGCACGACCGGTTCGCCTTTTGGCGATCCCACGGCGCCCGTCGCCACCGCCACCGTGCAAGCCGCGCCGGAGACGCCGTCGTCGGCAGACGAGCCGACGCAGGCGCCCACCGTTGCGCAGCAGCCCACGGCGGCGGAGCCCCAGACCATCGCCAAGGGCATGGAGGCCCCCGATTTCACCCTGCAAGACCTGAACGGCGAGGAGCGCTCGCTGAGCGATTTTCGGGGCAAGGTGGTAATGCTCAACTTCTGGGCGAGCTGGTGCGGCTTTTGCCAATCCGAGATCCCCCACATGAAGACGGTATACGCCGAATATGCCGAGCAAGGTTTCGAGATCGTGGCGGTGAGCATGGGGGAGGACCCCGAGGGCCTGCGCCAGTTCGCCGCAGAAAATGGCATGGAGTTCGTGATCCTGCCCGATGTGAACGGGGTCACGGCTGTGCCCTACCAGATTCAGAGTATCCCCAAGAGCTACTTCCTCGATGAGGAAGGCGTGGTGCGGGCGATCTACAGCGGGGCCATCCAGGAGGAGACCCTGCGGACGATCGTCAAGACATTGCTGGGCCAGTAGGCGCGGCGGAGCGAGGGGATACCATGGCGCAGCGTGCGGCCCCGACCCGGAAGGACCTCTGGGCGCGGCGCATGTCGGCGCTGGTGACGCGATTGATGCGCTCCGTGAGCCGTCACTGGCTGCTGGTCGCGAACCTGACCCTGGCGCTGTATGTCGGCCTGCCGCTGTTGGCGCCCGTGCTGATGGCGGCGGGCCTGGAGAGCTGGGGCAAGGCCATCCACACCCTGTTCTACCCGACCTGTCACCAGCTCCCGGAGCGCTCGTACTTTATCCTGGGGCCGCATCTGACCTATACCCGTCCGGAGCTGGTGGCCATGGCGGGCGAGGCTGTGCCGCTGCGCTTCGTAGGCAACGAGCTGGTGGGCTACAAGATGGGCGTCTGCCAGCGTTGCGCCGCGATCTATGGCGGGTGGCTGACCTTTGGCCTGCTCTTTGGCCTGGCGCGCAAGTGGCTCCGCCCGCTCACGGTGCGGGGCGCTCTCCTATTGTTGGTCCCCATGGCGGTGGACGGCCTGGGCCAGTTGCTGGGGCTCTGGCAGAGCACCTGGCTCACGCGCACCGTGACGGGGTTGCTGTTTGCCCTGGCCGTTGTCTGGTTGGCATACCCCTACATCGAGAGGGGCATGCAGGATATGCATCGAGAAGCAGAAGTACTGATAGAGGAAGAAGGACGCTCATGAGCGCCGGTGAACTATCGTTAGGGATCGCGCTGGGGGCGGGGCTGCTCTCATTCTTTTCGCCCTGCGTTCTGCCCATGGTGCCGATCTATCTCGGCTATCTGGCTGGCGACTCGGTCGCTCGCGTGGAGACGGTCCGTCGTCGCACGCCCGTCATCCATGCGTCGTTGTTCGTGTTGGGTTTTGGGCTGGTGTTCGTCCTGTTGGGCGCGGCGGCGGGCCTGCTGGGCCAGTTGCTGACGCGGCATCTCTCCCTGCTGGTGACGGTGGGCGGGCTGCTGCTGATCGTCCTGGGCCTGCACATGGCCGGGCTGTTGCGCATCCCGTGGCTGTATACGTCCAAGAGCCTGGTGGGGGGCAGGCCTCGCGGGTCGGGGCCGGTGGCCTCGTTCCTGCTGGGGCTGGTGTTCGCCGCCGGCTGGACCCCCTGCGTGGGGCCGGTGCTGGGCGCCATCCTGCTGTTGGCCGCCGACGGCCAAACGGCCGCCCGGGGGAGCCTGCTGCTGGGCGTCTACACCCTGGGGCTGGGGCTGCCCTTTATCGCCGTGGCCGCCGCCATGGGGGCCCTGTTGCCCCTGGCGCGGCGTCTGAACCGCTACGCGCGCTGGGCCTCGGTCGCCGGAGGGGTGCTGCTCATCTTGTTGGGCTTTGCCATGATCACCGGTCTGTACAGCAGGCTGCTGGGCGGGCTGCCGCTGCGCTACTAGCGCAAGGAGTCGTGGATTGGGCGATACCAAGGGCGCTGCAACCTGGCGAGGGGCTGCCCGCGAGATCTATCGGCGGGTGCAGCGCCTGTTGTGTGGCCTGCTCTGGTGGGAGCGCACCTACCATGAGGATGGGCTGGCCACCGAGCACAACTGCGACTTTGTCCAGGACGAGCGCTTTATCCGCGCCTACGAGCTGGGGCGCGCCACGGGCTCCTTTCGCGGGCGCGAGCTGCGCTGGCGGGTGCACGTGGCCTGCTGGGCGGCGGCCCATGCAGCCCGGCTGGAGGGCGATTTCGTCGAGTGCGGCGTCTATCGCGGCGGGCTGGCCCGGGCCATCGTGGACTATATCGACTTTTGCGCGCTGGACAGGACCTTCTACCTGTTCGACACTTTTGCTGGCATCCCCGATGAGGCGATCAGCGCGGGCGAGCGCGCCCTGGGGCGGCAGCCCGGCGAGTACGACGAGTGCTATGCCGCCGTCTGCGAGACCTTTCGCCCCTTCGCCAATGTGCGCGTGATCCGGGGGATCGTGCCGGACTCGCTGCGCCAGGCCGAGATCCAGCGCGTGGCCTACCTCTCCCTGGACATGAACGTCTACCAGCCCGAGATCGCGGCGGCGGAGCACTTTTGGCCCAAGATGTCCTCCGGCGGCGTGATCCTGCTGGACGATTACGGGTTCAGCCGCTACCGGATGCAGAAGCAGGCCTTTGACGCTTTTGCGGCGGAGCGCGGCGTCCCGATCCTCTCCCTGCCCACGGGGCAGGGCCTCCTGATCAAGCCCTAGCCATGACCAAGTCCTCGGCGCCGCCTGCTGCTTTCGAGGAGCGTTGCCCTATCTGCCTTGGGCAGGGGGCGCAGGAGACGTTGCTGCTGCACGATTGGGCCTACACCGGCGAGGGCCCCTTTGCCTACCGCCGCTGTGCCCGCTGCGGCGCGCTCTATGCCGCCGAGCCCGTGGCGCCCGAGGCGTTGGCCCGCTACTACCCCGCCCACTATGCCGCCTATTCGGCCGCGGGCGCGGGCTCACGCCTGGGCGCCATTGCCCGAGAGGTGGGCCTGTTCAAGCGCTGTCGGGCGGTGGAGCGGCTGCGCAAGGGAGGGCGGCTCCTGGATGTGGGCTGCGGCGCGGGGGCCTTTGTGCAGGCCATGCAGGCGCGAGGCTGGCAGGCGGTGGGCCTGGAGCGCGACGCCCAGGCGGCGCAGGCCGCCCGCGAGCGAGGCCTGGATGTGCGCGCAGGCGAGGCGCCCACCCATCCCTTTGCGCCGAGATCCTTTGACGTCATCACCCTGTGGGATGTGCTGGAGCACCTGGAGCGGCCCCGCGAGGCGCTGCAAGGGATCGCCCAATGGCTGGCGCCGGGGGGCTGGCTCGTGTTGCGCACCCCCGATGCCGGCAGTCTGCAGGCGCGCGTCTTTGGTCGGTGGTGGGCCGGATATGACGCGCCCCGTCACCGTGCGATCTATACCCGGCGCGCCCTGGACGCCCTGCTGCGCGAGGGAGGGCTGCTCCCGCGCCCCCTGCCGGGCCCCACGGGGAGCTATGCCCTGGCGGCCCTGAGCCTGCAAAACGGCGCTTTGGCGCACCGGTGGCCTCGCTGGTGCGCCACGGCTGCGGCTCATCCCCTGGGCCAGGCCCTCTGCCTTCCGCCCACGGCGCTGCTGGACGCCCTGGCCGGCGGGGCTGAGCTGCTGTGGGCCGCACGGCGGCCCTGACCCACGAATCACCCAAAGGGGTGATTGATTCTGCCCCCTCGAGATGCTATGCTGGGCCCAGACTGATGGCTCACTATGGGCTTGCCGTATGCACCAACCATGGGAGGAACTGGCCGATGAAGCGTATCACGATGATTCTGACGATTGTGCTGCTCGCCCTGGGGCTGATCGCAGCCACCGGCGTCGCTGCCGACACCGAGTATGACTCGACGATCAACATCCGCAACATGGAAGACGATCCCGCCTCCGTCGTGATCGAGTTCTACGATATCGACGGGAACCACGACATGAGCGCGGACGTGACCATGGACATCCCGGGCCAGAGCATGGCCTACTACTTTGTGCTGCAGAACGACAAGCTGCCTGAGGACTTTCAGGGCTCGGCCGTGGTAGCCTCGGACAAGGAACTGGTGATCGTCCACAACCTGCGCATCAACGTGGGTGAGCAGGGCGCCTCCACCAGCGGCTTTGCCGAGGGCGCGCCCGTCGTGCAGCTCCCGCTGCTCATGCGCAACAACGGCGGCTACACCACCTGGTTCAGCGTCCAGAACGCTGGCATAGTGGATGCCATCATCGAGGTCGAGTTCTTTGCGGGCAGCACCGCTGGTAACGACTGGATGTGGGTCAACCCCGACTATGATCCGGGCAGCGGGCTGACGGAGAATCAGGTCAAGCTGAGCCCGGGCCAGGCCTACTACTTTGACCAGGCCATGATGCCCGCCCTGGGCACCCGGTTCATCGGCTCGGCCACGGTGACCAGCGTCAACGACCAGCCCCTCGTCGCCTCGGCGGTCGAGGTCGGCCCCAATGGCCTGTTCGCCTATGACGGCTTTGGCTCCACCCCGGCGACAGAAGGTGCAGGGGCCAGCGTGGCCGGTTCGCTCAACATCCTGGCGCCGCTCTTCCAGTACCACAACGCGGGCTACCAGAGCTCCATCCAGGTGCAGAACGTGGGCTCCTCGCCCACTACCGTGACGGTCTCGTACGTGCCCGGCTCGCATGGCAACGCCTGCACCGAGACCCACGAGATCCAGGCGGGGGCATCGGAGATCTTTGGCCTGTACTCCTTCTACACCCATCAGACGTACAGCAACTGCTGGGAGCAGAACAGCTCGGGCGGCGTGGGCACGCGCTTCATCGGCTCGGCCTATGTCTCGGCCAACTCTGGCGCGCAGCCGCTGCTGGGTGTGGTCAACCAGATGAACTCGGTCAACAAGAAGTCGGGTGCGTACAGCGCCTTTGACCCGGCCAGCGCCACCCAGTGCATCGCGGCCCCGTTGATCATGGACCGCAACAGCAACTACTGGACCTCCCTCAACGTCATGAACGTGGGCGGTGCGCCGACCCAGGTCACTGTCGAGTACTCGACCTACGGGACGATCTCGCCTCCCAACGACGTGCTGGATCTCGATCCCAATGAGATGGGCGGCATCCTGCACTGGAACTACCTGGGTGGTGGGCAGCGCTACATCGGCTCCGCGGTCGCCTGTGGCGAGCCCGGCGCGCAGATCGTGGCGATGGTCAACCAGCTCAACGACCGCATCCCCGGGAACGGCGACACGCTGTACGTGTACAACGCCTTCAACTTTGTGCCAGAAGATTAGCCTTTGCGGCTTGGTCTGACCTGGAGCGAGGGGTTGCCAACTTTGGCAGCCCCTCGTTTGCGCCCATATCACTGCTGCAAGGAGATCGTATGCATCGGACTATGAACCTGCTGTGTGCCCTCCTCGTGATCCTGATGTTGGCGGCCTGTTCCACGGGCGGCCCCGTTACGCCGGTCGGCGGCCCGAGTGCGACGGTTCCCGCCACGGCGGAGATCGTCGCCAGCCCTACCGCAGGCACGCCGGCGGCCGCTGAAGGCGAAGCCGAAGCCGCCTACCCCGCGCCGGGGTACCCCGGCCCCGGGGAGCCGTATCCGGGCCCCGCGCTCGCGGATACGCTGGAGGCCACGCGGCAAGCCTTGCCGACGTTGGCGCCCCTGGCCGAGCCCAGCGCGGGCAAGGGCCATCTGACGGGGCGCATCATGCGCGAGAGCGACATCCGCCCCCGCGAGCCCCTGGCAGGCTGGACCCTCTACCTGGCCGAGGTACATCGCAACGTCTCGGGCGAGATCTCGCCCCTGGCCAGCGTCATGGAGGACACGGCCCCCCAGACGGTGACCGATCGGGACGGGCGCTATGCCTTTACCGATCTGGAGCCCGGGCTCTACGCCCTGGTGATCAAGCATCCCCTGACCCTGGTGTTGGCCCGTGACCTACTGACCGATCAGGATGTCGTGGTCGAGATCGTGGCTGACCAGATCACCGAGGAGCCGCTGACCGTCGTCACCCTTTCGGACTGAGCCTGCGCTCGCTGCGCAGGCGGGAGGGCTCCCCTGAGGATCTGCCTCGTCAACCTGGATTACGTACCCTACCGCAGCTCGGGGCTGGCGGTGTACGGCGAGACCCTGGCGACGGGCCTGGCGAGCCGTGGCCACGAGGTCACGGTGGTGACACGCCAGCGCCCCGGCGCGCCGCGCCATGAGCGGCTGGCGGGGATCGAGGTGCACCGGGTGGGCATCGGTCGTGGCGATTGGCCCGAGTTCGCCTGGGCGGCCGCGCCCGCTGTCGCCCGCCTGCAGAGAACCGCCCCCTCGGACATCGTCCACTTTGCCGACGTGCACCTGGCCTGGCGCTATCGCGGCCCCTTTGTGGCGAGTCTACACCAGTCCTTCCGGCAACGGCTGACCAGCGACGCCGGGCATGCCTACCATACCGGCGGGGGGCTGGCCCTGTGGGCCAAGACCCAGTACTATCGCGCCTCCCTCGCCTGGGCAGAAAAGCCCTCCCTGGAGCGGGCCCAGCACCTGATCTCCGTGAGTCGGGCCACCGCCGAGGCCTTTGTGCAGGGATATGGCGTGCCCGCCGAGCGCGTCACCGTGATCCCCACGGGGATCGACCTCTCGCGGCTGCAGCCCACGGACCCTGCCCCTCTGCGGCGGCGGCTCGGCCTGACGAACGAGCGCGTGCTGCTCTTTGTGGGTTTCTGCTCGCCGCGCAAAGGGCTCGAGTACCTGGCCCAGGCGCTGCGGGCCTTGCCGCAGGACGTGCGGCTGGTGGTGGTGGGGCGCTGGCAGCCCGCCTATCGCCAGCGGGTGCTGGAGGCGCTGGGGCCCCGAAGGGAGCATCTCATCGAGGCGGGCTATGTGCCCGATGAGGAGCTGCCGGCCTACTATAGCCTGGCGCACGTCTTTGTCCTGCCCAGCCTGCTGGAGGGGTTCGGCATCCCCCTGGTCGAGGCGTTGGCGTGCGGCGCGCCCGTGGTGACCACCAGCGCAGGGGCCAGCGCCGAGACAGCCGGGCCGGGCGCCCTGGTGGTGCCTTCGCGGGATGCCGCCGCCCTGGCCGAGGCCATCGGCGGCCTGCTGGCCTCGCCGGAGGAGCGCGACCGGCTGGGCGCCGTTGGGGGCCGATGGGTGCGCGAGCGCTATGCCATCGCCACCATGATCTCGGCCTACGAGGGCGTCTACCAGCGCTGCCTGGCCGCCGCCGGGCGCGACCGGGGGTAACCCCGGCGCTCCATCCGCCGGCGGCGCCCCCGGCAAATCCCGGACGCCAGGGTCGAAGACGGGCTTCGCCCCCACTTGGTTAGGATTTACTGCGTTTCTTTCCCATCGGGGCGAAGTGCGCCTGCATGCGCCGTGCTCGCCAGGAATGGGCCACGCACTCGGTCGGCGAGCCAGCCTACATAACACGGGCTCTGCCGACACCCGGCCCCCCTTGGCCCTGCTGTTGACAGGCCCCTTTCGCCGCGGCTACAATGCTGGCCGGAGGAGATGGACAGCCCCGTAGCCCACAGCAAGGAACCCCCACCAAGGAGGGAACCCCCATGAACGGCGCGCAAGCCCTGGTGGCCCTGTTGCAGCAGATGCAAGTGCCCTTTGTCTCCGCCCTTTGCGGTAACGGTCTCGATCCCCTGCTGGCGGCGGCCCACGAGGCTGGACTGCGTATCGTGGATACCCGCAACGAGCAATCCGCCGCCTATATGGCCGATGCGTATGCCCGGCTCACGGGCCGCCTGGGCGTGTGCGCCGTCAGCAGCGGCGTCGCCCACGTCAACGCCCTGGCCGGGGTGGCCAATGCCCACTATGACGGCGCGCCCATGCTGCTGCTCTCAGGCGCGAGCGCCTCGGAGAGCCTGGGCCGGGGCGGCTTTCAGGACCTGGACCAGGTGGCCCTGGCACGGCCGCTGACCAAGCACGCCGAGCTGGTCACCGACGCGGCCCGCATCCCGGTGGCCCTGCGCGAGGCGGTGGGCGCGGCCTGCGGCGGGCGCCCTGGCCCCGTGCACCTGACCATCAGCCTCGACGCCCTGGAGGGTCAGGCGCCGCCCGATTGCCTGGATCGGGCGGGGCGGCTGCCGGGCGTGGCGACGGCGCGCGCCGCCGGCGATCCCGGCGAGATGGCCCATGCGCTGGCGCTCCTGGCCAATGCCCGCCGTCCCGTCATCGTGGCGGGCAGTTGCGTGTTCTATGCCCAGGCGGGCGAGGCGCTGCACGATTTCGCCTGGCAGACGGCCACCCCCGTCGTGATCCCCATCTGGGATCGGGGCGTGGTCGATACCCCCTGGCTCACCTACATGGGCGTGGTGGGGGCGGCCAGCGGCGAGCCCGACCTGTTGGCCCAGGCCGACCTGGTGTTGCTGCTGGGGGCCGGGGTGGACTATCGCCTGGGCTACCTGGATGCGCCACCCCTGCGCCCCGATGTCAAGATCGTGCGGGTGCAGGCCGATGCCCGTCACCTCTACCAGGGGATCATGCCCGACGTGGCGATCCTGGGCGACGCGGGTACGGTGCTGGAGCACTGGAGCGACATGTGGGCGGCGGGCGACCTGGCCCCCCATAGCGGTTGGCTGGAGGAGGCGCGCGAGCGCCATGATGCCTTTTACCAGCGCTGGTGGGAGGAGGAGGACGATCCCCATGGCCCCATGAACGGCGGCGCGTTGGTGGCGACGCTGGAGGCCGCCCTGGCCGGGCTCGACCCCGAGCCCGTGCTGCTGATCGATGGCGGCAATATCGGCCAGTGGGCCCACATGCGCCTGGCCAGCCGCCGCTACCCGGCCCACTGGCTCACCTGCGGGGCCAGCGGCGTGGTAGGGTGGGGCGTGGCGGGCGCCATGGCGGCGCGGCTGGCCTGCCCCGATCGGCCCGTGGTGCTGCTCAGCGGCGACGGCTCGCTGGGGTTCGGCCTGATGGAGTTCGAGAGCGCCGCCCGCCAGGGCCTGCCCTTTGTCTGCGTGGTGGCCGACGATAGCGCCTGGGGGATCGTGGCCAGCGGCCAGGAGCGTCGCCACGGCAGGCGCCTGGCGGCCAGCCTGGGGCCGGCGGACTATGCAGGGGCGGCCCAGGCGCTGGGAGCGTGCGGCGTGCGCGCCGAGACGCCCGAGGCGCTGCGGGCGGCCCTGTGCGAGGCGCTGGAGCGGCGCCAGCCTACCCTGATCCAGGCGCCCATCCTCTGTGGCGGCCCCGCGGATTAGCGCGGGACGCCAGGCGCGCCGCCTGCCCCAACCGAGAGGCGGCGCCCAAACCCGCCGTCGCTTCGCTCGGAGCGATGCGACGTTCAGCGGCGAGACCGGATGCCTCGCCCAAAGGAGGCTCGAATGCGAAGAACGTGTTGCCTGCTCCTGCTTGCCCTCCTGTTGTTGCTGCCCCTGGGATGTGAGCCCACAGAGGAGGAGACGCCCTCGACGGGCGCTCCTGCCGCCGAGGAAGCGGCGGCGCCCGCCGGCCAGGCGGGCGGGGACGTGGAGGGTCTCTGGGAGGGACTGCCCCTCTGCCGGCGCGCCCAGCTCATGGAGGCGGAGAGCGCGGACCTGGACGCCTTTGCGGCCCAGTCGCAGCCGCCCGGCCGTGCCGCCGCCTACACCTGCGGCCAAGACGTGGACGACGTGCTGGCCCTCTACCGTGACGAGATGCCCGATCTCGGCTGGGAGAAGACGCTGGATCTGGCCGATGACCAAGGGGGCGTGATCCTCTGGGAGCAGGACGGATGGAGCGCCCAGGCCATGGTCGCCGTGGAAGAGGGGGAGACGATCCTCCTCCTGGGCGTGGGGCCCAAGGGGGCGGCGCTCCTGCCCTCGGAGGGCATCGGCCCGACGGCGACGCCGCGTCCCACCAATACGCCGGCGCCCACGCCCACGCCTACGCCGCGCCCCGCGGGGCTGGACGCCCAGGATGTCTTTCCGCAGGCGTTGGCGGCCGCCGAGGCCTGGGGCGGCGAGGTGGTGCTGCTCAAGGCCCATAGCAATTATGACCTGAGCACCAAGGAGGGCGGGCTGGACCTGGAGGGCAAGGCGCTGGACTGGACCTTCCACTTTGCCCGGGCCCACCCCGAAAGCGACGAGACACCGCAAGAGTGGCTCAAGGTCACGGTGAGCGCCGACGGCGTGACGCCCGACCCGTACCAATCCATGCTCGCCTCCTCCGCCTACCAGATCGCTGACATGGCCGATTGGGCCGTGGGCAGCGCCGAGGCGTTCCAGTTCGCCGAGGCCAATGGCGGCCAGGCGTACCGCGAGGCGATGGACCCGCCGCCGCCCATTCGTGCGGAGCTGCAGTTGGCCTGCATGACGGGCTGCGGAGGCGAAAAGGGGCTGATCTGGGAGGTGCGCTATCTGGGCGCGCCGGATCAAAGGGTGTTCGAGATAGACGCCGCCACGGGCGATGTGCTCATGGCGCGCTAGGTCAAGCCGCCCATCTGCCAGGGTCGGAAAGAGATGCGATGTTTGAGAGACTGGCGCTTCACGGGGGACTGTTGGCCCTTCTGCTGGCCCTGGCAGCTCTGTTCTACGGCGGCGACATGGCTCGCGGCGCCCTCTGGGGGCTATCCGCTGAGGCCTGGTTCTGGCTGAGCGCCGGCGTGGCCGTGGCGCACCAGGTCTATGTGTGGTTCGTCTGGCGCGCCGAGCTCCACCACCGCCTCATCACCCGCCTGTTGGGGGAGGTGTGGGGCTTTCGCCTCTTTGCCGTGGATTTCAGTACGTTGCTGCTGGCCAGGGTGCTGGTCGTGTGGGCGCTGGCGCAAGCCAACGCCGACACCCTGCCCTGGGCGCCGCCCCTCACCCGCGCCATCGCCCTGGCGCTGGCCATCCCCTGGCTCTACCTGGCCTATTCCGTGCTGCGCTGCTTTGGCCTGCAGCGCGCCATGGGCCGTGACCACTTTGAGCCCTCCTATGGCAGGCGGCCCCTGGTGCGCCAGGGCATCTACCGATACCTGGCCAACCCCATGTACACGGTGGGGTTCCTGGCGCTGTACCTGCCGGGGCTGCTGCTGCGCTCTCAGGCGGCCCTATTGGCGGCAGCCTTCCAGCATGCCTATGTCTGGGTGCACTACTACTGCACCGAGCTGCCCGACATGCGTCGCATCTACGGGGAAAAGGCGCCCTAGGGCGGGGACGCCGCGCTCAGGCCTGCTCCATCTCCGCGGCCGCCTCCGTTGAGGCGACCTGGGCCGCCCTCGCAGCGCGCAGTTGGGGGCGGGCCATGAGATAGGTGAGCAGGCTGCAGGCGAACAGGCAGCCCGCCGCACAGGTCAGCACCACGGGGATGCTGGTGCGCTCGGCCAGGGCCGCGCCCAGGATGGGCACGCCGAACATCACCAGGTTCATCAGCAAGGTGTTCATCGCCACGTAACGGGGGCGCTCCCCTGGCGGCATGACGGCCAGCAGCCACTCGAACAGGCTCACATCCAGTGCCGAGGCGAAGAAGCCGCTGATCAGGGCGGCGAGCAACACCAGCCAGAGGGCCTGAGGGGTGGCGGCGCTGATCAGCAGGAGCGCCACGCCGATGGCGGTGGCAGCGGCGGCCAACAGGCGCCACTGGCCCAGTCGGCCCACCATCCGCCCCCAGAAAAAGTAGCCCAGGGTCAAAGCGCTGTGCTCGAGGGTGGTGCGGCCGCCGATCCAGGCATCGGAGACCTGGAGCTGGCGCACGAAAAAGACCGAGAAGAGGCCCGAGGGCAGAAAGAGGCCGATCCGCAGCACCAAGGTCACCACGGAGAAGGCGCCAAAACCGGTCCCCGCCCGCAGCGGCTGGATCAGCCTCGCGGCCCGCTCCCGCAACGAGATGCGCTGGCGCGCCTCTACGTTCGGCTCGCGCAGTGGGATCTCGATGTGCGAGTAGATCAGGGTGCTGGTGATGCCCGCGACAAAGCAGATGGCGAACAGGGTGAGATAGTTCTGGGGCCAGGGCAGCCGCACCAGGAGTTGCCCGAAGAAGGACACGCTCACCGCAGAGACCATGCCCAGCAACGCCCAGCGGACGCCGTTGATGACGGCGCGGCGCTCGGGGAGCACGGCGTCGGCCAGGACGTCATAGAAGGCCGTGTTGCCGAGGGTGCCAGGGATGGAGGTGAGCGCCCAGATCACGACGATCAGAATGGGCGCGACGCTGGCATCCAGCAGCATGGCCAGGGCGATGGGGATATAGGCCAGGCGTAGCGTGTAGAAACACTGGGCCGAGGGGCGGATCATGTTGCGCCAGCGTGCGACGATGGTCCCGGCGGGTAGGGCAAAGCCGATGGTCAGCAGGGCGGGCAACGAAGTGAGCAGGCTGATGATGACGGACGAGGCTCCCAGGCGCGCCAGCAGCACCGGCAGGAACGACATCACGCCGCCATTGACGACGCCAAACAGGGCCGTGAACCCGATCAGGCGGCGGACGTTGCGATCTTCGCGGGTCATCGGCCGGACGATGACATTGCGCACGGCGATTCGTATCTTTCTCAACATGGGTGTGTGACCTGCGCAGTAGCGGGCTCGAGCGCCTCGGGGAAGATTGGCGAAACGCCCAGAGTGTACGCCAGAACGCGATTCTGGCAAACGTCACGCTCCGTCGGTCGGTGTAGCCGGCGCCCCCACGCCGTGCGAGCCCTGGCCTCCCGATCCCGATGCCAGGGGAACCAATGCGCACGCGCCCGCGTCTCACCTTGCGGCGCCGCCCGCGCCGCCTGACAAGGCGCGGCCCCCGGGCTATAATGACCCCCACGAGGCGCCGGCCGGGTGCGCGAACCCGGCGCCCGACCGAGCACTAGTGAGGAGAATGGCATGAGACGCGACCTTTCGCGGATCGGGCGCAACCTGTGGCAGTTGGTTGCCCGGCCCTATCCCGTTGACCATACCACCGGCGAACAGCGCTACGGTCTGCAGATGCTCTGGTGGGACGGCATCCTGTCGTCCATCAGCGTGGCGTTCTTTACCGATTTCGAGACCCTCTACCTGCTGGCCCTGGGCGCCTCCTCGGCCACCATCGGCGCCCGCGCCTCGCTCACCAGCGGCGTGGCCCTGCTGGCCCCGCTGGTGGGCGCCTGGCTCGTCTCGCGCACCGGCAAGCGCAAGCGGTGGGTGCTGCTCAGCGCCGGAGGGATCGGGCGCATCGCCCTGCTGCTCTCGGCTCTGGCGCCTCTGCTGGTGGTGCGCAGCGGCCCGGTCGTGGCCATGGTGCTGGCGCTGGCCGCCATCCGCGCCTTTATGGGATCGGTGAGCGTGCCGCCCTTCAACTCCCTTTTTGGCGATCTCACGCCCACGGCCATTCGGGGGCGCATCACGGGCGCCCGCATGATGGCCGCCAGCGCAGTGACGGTGGTGACCCTGCCGGTGGCCGGCTACCTGATCCAGAACATCGGGGGCATCGGCGGCTATCAGTTGACGCTGTTGCTGGCGGCGGCCTTTGGCTTTGCCGCCACCCTGTTCTACGCCCGGATTCCCGAGGTACAGGGGGAGGAGAGCGCGGCGGCAGCCAGCGCCAGCTTTGGCGAGGGGCTGCGCTCCTTCTTGCACGACCGGGCCTTTGTCCTCTTTTGCGTGATCAACTTTGTCTGGACCCTGGGCCTGCAGATCTCGGCGCCCTTTTTCTCCGTGCACATGGTCGAGACTCTGGGCTTTGGCGTGGACACCATCTCGCTGCTGGCCACCATCACGACGCTATGCAACGTGTTTGTGGTGCGGCTGGCAGGCTCCCTGGTGGACAAGAAAGGGGCCGAGCGCATCACGGCCCTGGGCATGTTGCTGGTGCCGTTGATGCCGGTGGGCTGGATCTTTGCCCGCACGCCCTTTACCGTGGGGCTGGTGCGGGTGTACGGGATCATCGCCTGGGCGGGCGTGCACGTGGCGGCCATGCCCCTGATGCTGCGCATCACGCCGGCCCGCTTCCGCTCCCAGTTCATCGCCATATTCAACACCATCAACGGCGTGGCCGCCATAATCGGCCCCTTGCCGGCGGCCTGGCTCTATGCTACTTATGGGTTCGATGCGAACCTGATCCTTTCGGCGGCCGTGCGCTTCCTGGGGGCCCTGCTGTTCCTGATCGCCTTCCTGCGCGGCTCCTTTGGCAAGGGTGAGGCGCCCTCCACCCGCGCTCTGCCCAATGCCCTGGCGCGGGGGAGATAGGGGCGCGCCCCATGACATCTGGGCCACGGGTGGGGGTGATCGGCGCCGGGCCGGCGGGTATCATGGCGGCCCTGGAGGCGGCCGGGCAGGGCGCCCGGGTGCTGCTCTTTGACACCAACCCCATGGTGGGGCGCAAGCTGCTGGTGACCGGCAACGGTCGCTGCAACATCAGCAACACCCAGGCCGCGGCGGCCCGCTATGCCACCGATGATCCCGCCGCCCTGGGCCTCATCCTCGAGCGCTGCGGCCCCGGACAGGTCCTGCAGAGGCTGGCGGAGCTGGGCATCCCCACCTATGCCACCGCCGACGGTTGGTGTTATCCCCTCTCGGATTCGGCGGCCACCGTCGCCGATGCCCTGGCGGCGGCCCTGGCGCTGGCAGGGGTACGGGTGCATCTCCAAACCTTGGTCAGCGACCTGGTGCCCCGCGCCCGCGGGCTGGAGCTGGTGACAGGCGGGCAGAGGGAGCGCGTGGACCGCGTGGTGGTGGCCACCGGGGGCAAGGCGCACCCCGCCCTGGGCTCCAAAGGGCGCTTCCTGGATGTGCTGGCGCGGCTGGGCCACACGATCCTGCCGGTGCTGCCCGCCCTCACGGCCATAGATTGCGACATGCGCCCTCTGCACAAGCTGCAGGGCGTGCGGCTGGATGCGGGGCTGGCCCTGTACTCGGGCGAGGAGCTGCTGGGGCGCACCCTCGGCAATGTGCTGTTCACCCAGACGGGGCTGAGCGGGCCAGCCGCCATGGACCTGAGCTACCTCGTCAGCACCCACGCCGATGAACCGCTCACGGCCCGTCTGGATCTGCTGGCGCTGCACCGGCAGGCGTTGCTGGACCTGCTGGAGCGCCTGCGGGGCCAGGCCTGGCCCCTGGGTGTGGCCCTGGGGGCCGTGCTGCCCGCCAAAGCGCCGCCGGTGATGCTGGCCCTGGCGGGCATCCCGGCCGAACGGACGTTGGCCCAGGCCAGCGATGCCGAGATAGAACGCCTCATGACGCTCCTGGGTAGGGTGGAGTTGCGCGTCACGGGGGTGCGGGGCTTTCAGTTCGCCCAACTTTCCACGGGCGGCGTGCCCCTGGCCGAGGTGGCGCCGGACACGCTGGAATCGCGCCGGGCGCCCGGCGTGCACCTGGCGGGGGAGACTCTGAACGTCATGGGGCCGTGCGGCGGCTACAACCTGCAGTTCGCCTGGGCCACGGGGATGCTGGCGGGCCGGGCCGCCGCGGCCGGCACGTAGCGCCGCGCCGCGGTCCTCACCAGGCGGGAATCAACCACTGCCTGGGCGCGCTCCAGCGGCCCACCTGGCGGATCAGCTCCTCGGCCTGCTCCTGGGTGGCGCACTGGGTCTGCAGCAACAATCCCTCCGGCTCCAGGTGGGCCAGCAAGGTCTCCACCTCCTCGGCCTCGCAATAGAGCACCAGCCGCTTGCCGCGGGCCTGGATGCGGCGCAACAGGCGGATCCAGGCGCTCATGGGCGGCGCGCCGGCCCCCGGCACCCACTGGATCCCATCCAGCGCGGGCAGGTCGAGCAGCAGCTCCAGATGGCGCACGGCGTCGGGGCCATCTAGGTGGTAGATGGTGCGCTCGACCCAATGGGTCTGCTGCTCGATGGCGGGCAGGAGCAGCGACTCGAACATCTTGGGCGAAAGCAGGCAGGAGACGTCGCTCTGCAGGTCCGCCTGGGGCCGATCGGACCAGATCCCCATCCAGGTAAAGTAGCCGCCCACCCACTGATGGATGGCGCCGCAGCACGCCTGAAAGTAGCGCAGCCAGGCCTCGTTCACCTCGTTCAGGGCAGCGATCACCGCATCGGGCTGCTCGATCAGGTCAATCGCCAGGCGCTGGGGATCGCGCAACCGCGAGAGGATCTCGGTGGGGCCGTTGAGGTCCGGCAGGCCTACGTAAAAGCGCCCCGGGGCGCGGCGGGCGCCGGCATCCAGCAACCGGCGGGCCGTCTGCCACCAGGCGTTGTTCGGATCAAAGCACAAGGGCTGGCGGGCGTTCCAGTCGTCTATGATGGGGTGGGCCCAACCGGTGTGGCTGGGGGCGTGGAGGGTGTAGGGGCACCCGACAAAGGCCGCCAGCAGGGCCACCATGCGGGTGGCCACCGGAAAGACCACGGGCAGGGCCTCGCCGCCCCAGTAGGTGCACTCGACCAGGCGCTCCAGCCGGGGGATCACCTGGTCTGGGTCGGTGAACCAGCCGACGATCTCCTCTTGGGAGAGCTGGGGGTTCTCGGAAGTCAGGCGGGTGTACTCGGCCTCCTGGCCGGTGCGGGGCGCGCGCACCAGGATGACCGCGCGATCCAGCACCTCGCCTTGCCACCAGGCCGCCAGCCGTTGCTGGGCCCGCTCCCAATCCGCCTTGTACGCTAGCTGCATGGGCCGCCTCCTGGGCTTGTTCTCCCTGTTCGCACCTGCCGCCACCTGCCGACGACGCGTATTATAGATGCGCATGGATCCGGGCGCCACGGGCGCTCATGACACGCGCCTGCTCGCGGCCAGGCGACCGCCCCGTGGCCCGGCCCTTTGACAAGGGGCCGCCCCTATCCTAGGATAGCGCACAGAGCTGGCGCTGCGGCGCGAGATTGCCTAGCAAGAGCACGTCCTGAGGGAGAGACCCATGGTCGAACCTGTGTTGGAAGTGGAGGGTCTGCGCAAGACCTACGGCGAGACCGTCGCCGTGGACGATGTGAACCTGACCGCCCACCCCGGTGAGATCCTGGGTCTGCTGGGGCCCAACGGGGCCGGCAAGACCACCACCCTGGAATGTTTGGAGGGCCTACGCCGGCCCGATGCGGGGCGCCTGTCGGTGTTGGGGCTGGACCCCACGCGCCAGGCCCGGGGCCTCTGCGACCGCATCGGCGTCCAGTTGCAGACCTCGGCCCTGCCGCGCAGCATGCGGGTGGATGAGGCCATGGGCTTTTTCGCCGCCTACCACCGCGTGGCGCCTCGCTATGAGTTGCTGGATCGGCTGGGGCTGGCCGAGAAGCGCAGCGCCTTGTTTGGCGAGCTCTCCGTAGGGCAGCAGCGCCGCCTGGCCCTGGCCCTGGCCGTGCTCCACAACCCACCCCTGGTCTTTCTGGACGAGCCCACGGCCGGGCTGGACGTGGCCTCGCGGGTGGAGCTGCACGCCCTCATGCAGGAGCTGCGCGTCCAGGGAACCACCCTGATCCTGGCGACCCACGACATGGCCGAGGCGGAAAAGCTGGCCGACCGGGTGGGCATCCTCCTGCGCGGCAAGCTGGTGGCGCTGGGCTCGCCCCGGCACCTCACCTCTGTGGGGGCGTCATGGACCAAGGTCTCGGTGCGCACCGAGAACGACTGCCTGGCGGCCGATGCTCCCGCCTTCCCCGAAGTGATCCGCCAGCAGGCCCTGGAGGAATACGCCATCTACTACTCGAGCAATCCGGGGCAGACGGTGTCGGCGCTGCTGGCGCATATCGAGGCCCAGGGCGATCGGCTGATCGACCTGCGCGTCGAGCGTCCCTCGCTGGAGGAGCGTTTCCTGGAGATCACCCAAGAGGAGGCGCGATGACGGCCCTTGTGCAGCACTTTCTATTCGAGTTCCGCACCGGCCTGCGCAACAAGGACCGGCTACTGCTCAACTACCTGTTTCCCTTGGGGTTCTATGCCATGATGGGGCTCCTGATGGTCAACATCAACCCCATGTTCCAGGAGACGATGCTGCCGGCGATGGTGGTATTCACTGTGCTCTCGGCGGCGATCCTGGGTCTGCCCAGCCCGCTGGTGGAGGCGCGCGATAGCGGCATCTTTCGCAGCTATCGCATCAACGGCGTGCCCTCACTGGCGATCCTGACCATCCCCGCCGCCACGACCCTTTTTCACGGCTTGATCGTCTCGGCCATCATCGCCGTCACCGCCAAGCCCTTGTTCGGGGCGCCCCTGCCGGTGGATTGGGTTAGTTTCTGGGCCATCACCCTGCTGATGGCCCTGGCCTGCTCGGGGCTGGGGGCATTGATCGGCGTCATCTCGTCGAACTCGCAGGTCACAGTGCTCTGGTCGCAACTGATCTACTTGCCCTCCATGATGTTAAGCGGCATGATGGTGCCCCTGGCCCTGCTGCCCAGCGGGCTGGCCCGCGCCGCCGCGCTTCTGCCCGCCACCCACGCCATGCGCGCCTACACTGCCTTTGCCTACGGGTGGCCCGTGGGCGGGAACGCCCTGGCCTCGGTGTTGGCCCTGACGGTGGGCGGCGTGACGGCCCTGGGCCTGGCCATGCTGCTCTTTCGCTGGGATAGCCAGCTCGCCGAGCGCCGCGGCCACCCGGCCCTGGCCCTGCTCGCCCTGGTGCCCTACGCTCTGACGCTCTTGCTGCCCTAGTTGCCGGACCCTGGCGCGTTTCTTTGACAGCCCGGGGCCGGCACCGTACCATAGGGCGCGCTGCGCTACCGCATGGCACGCCCGATGCAATTGCTGGGAGGAACGATGAAGAAGGTCGTCATCACGGGCCAACGCAAGGCCGAGATCGTGCAGGTGCCCGCGCCCCGCGCCGTGGGCGATTGGGCTTTGGTCGAGGTCAAGGCCATCCCCATGTGCACCGAGTACAAGGGGTTCCTGGCGGGGACGCCCAGCCAGCACCTGGGCCACGAGGCGGCCGGCGTCGTCGTCGAGGTCGCCCAGCCGGGGAGGGTGGCCGTGGGCGACCGGGTAGCCGTCATGCCCTTTTACCCGTGCGGCGTGTGCGCCCTGTGCGTTAGCGGCGATTACATCCATTGCCAGCATGGCCACGATTACGAGGCCTATGCGGGCACATCCGAGGGGCGCGCCACCTACAACGAG
The DNA here is from genome assembly GCA_002329325.1 of Anaerolineales bacterium UBA1429. Taxonomy (GTDB): domain Bacteria; phylum Chloroflexota; class Anaerolineae; order UBA1429; family UBA1429; genus UBA1429. Next base: position 3,798 of record DCTX01000024.1, on the reverse strand, counting down.
TACCTGCTCAAGCCCGATTGGCTGCTGCCGCGCATCCCCGACGGCGTCTCCTTCGAACTGGGCTCTCTGGCGCTCTGCGGCATCGGCCCCACCTTTGGCGCCATGGACCGCATGGGCGTGGATGCCTTTGATACGCTGCTCATCACCGGCATGGGCCCTGTGGGCCTGGGGGGCGTGGTGAACGGCAAGTACCGGGGCGCGCGGGTCGTCGTGGTCGAATCGATCCCCTACCGCGCCAACAAGGCCCGCGAGCTGGGTGCCGACGTGGTGCTGGATCCGGCCGACCCGGACAACCTGGCGCACATCATGGATCTCACCGGCGGCCTGGGGGTGGACAAGGCGCTGGATTGCTCCGGCGTGGTGGCCGCTCAGCGCTTTTGCATCGACGCCACGCGCCGCCGCGGCCAAGTCGCCTTTGTGGGCGAGTGCTATGAGGAGCTGGCCATCAAGATCAGCCCCGATATGATCCGCAAGGGCCTGACCTTGCATGGCTCCTGGCACTATAACCTGCGCCTGTTCCCCCAGGTGATGCAGGTGATCCAGAACTCGCCGGTCATCAGCAAGCTGATCAGCCATACCTTCCCGCTGGATCAGGTCCAGCAGGCGCTGGAGCTCTCGGCCACCCACCAGTGCGCCAAGATCATCCTGATCCCGTAAACACAAAAACGCTACCCTAGGGGAGGAGCCGATGAAGCGTTACGTCGCGGCCATTGACCAGGGCACCACAGGCACCCGCTGCATGCTGTTCGATCACCAGGGTCTGGATGTGGGCCGCCACTACAAGGAGCACGAGCAGATCCTGCCGCGCCCGGGCTGGGTGGAGCACGATCCACTGGAGATCTGGCACGCCACCCAGGAGGTGGTGCACGGGGCGCTGGCCCAGGCGGGCGTCGGCCCCGAGGAGCTGGTGGGGCTGGGCATCACGAACCAACGCGAGACCACCGTGGTCTGGAACCGTCACACGGGCCGCCCCTATCACAACGCCGTGGTGTGGCAGTGCATGCGCACCCAGGCCATCTGTCAGCAACTGCAGGATGACGGCCTGGAGCCGCTGTTGCGCGAGCGCACCGGCCTGGTCATCTCGGCCTACTTCTCCGGGCCCAAGCTCAAGTGGCTGCTGGAGAACGTGCCCGGCCTGCGGGCCGCTGCCGAGAGCGGCGACGCCCTCTTTGGCACGATTGACTCCTGGCTGATCTGGAACCTGACGGGCGGGGTGCAGGGCGGCGCCCACGTCACCGATGTGACCAACGCCTCGCGCACCATGCTCATGGACCTGCGCACATGCCAGTGGGATCCCGAGTTGCTGGACATCCTGGGCGTCCCGGCCCAGATGCTGCCCGAGATTCGCCCCTCCAGCGATAGCCGCACCTATGGCGCCACGCCCAAGGCGCTCTTTGGCGAGAGCCTGCCCGTGTGCGGCTGCCTGGGCGATCAGCAGGGCGCCCTGGTGGGCCAGACCTGCCTGACCCCTGGCGAGGCCAAGAACACCTATGGCACCGGCTCCTTTCTGCTGATGCACACCGGCGATAGGCCGGTGCCCTCCCAGAGCGGCCTGCTCAGCACCGTGGCCTACGGCCTGGATAGCGGTGTCCGCGCCTATGCCCTGGAGGGCTCCATCGCCGTCACAGGCGCCGCCGTCCAGTGGCTGCGCGACAACCTGGGCATCGTGCAATCCGCCGCCGAGACGGAGGCGGTGGCCGCCAGCGTCGCCGATAACGGCGGCGTCTACTTTGTGCCGGCCTTCTCCGGGCTCTATGCCCCCTATTGGGATATGTACGCCCGGGGGGCGATCCTGGGGCTCACCCGCTACGCCACCAAGGCCCACCTGGTGCGGGCCACGCTGGAGGCGATCTGCTACCGCTCTCGCGAGGTGCTGGAGGCGATGGAGGCCGACGCGGGCATCGAGCTGCGCGCCCTCAAGGTGGATGGCGGCGCCACCGCCAACAACCTGCTCATGCAGCTCCAGGCCGATATCCTCAACAAGACCGTCATCCGGCCCACGGTGGGGGAGACCACGGCCCTGGGCTCGGCCTACATGGCCGGGCTGGCCACCGACTTCTGGAGCGGGCTGGACGACCTCAAGCGCAACTGGCAGGTGCAGCGCGAGTTCGCGCCCACCTGGGACGAACCTCGCCGGGCCGAGGGCTATGCGGGCTGGAAGAGGGCCGTGGCCCGCGCCCAGGGCTGGCTGGAAGAAGAGGCACACTAGCGCATGTATGACGTGATCATCATCGGCGCGGGCGTCGTCGGCGCCCACATCGCCCGCGCCCTCTCGCGTTACCGCCTGCAAGTCCTGCTGCTGGACAAGGCTGCCGACGTGGGCGAAGGCACCACCAAGGCCAACACGGCCATCGTGCATGCCGGCTACGACGCCAAGCCCGGCACCAACAAGGCCCGCTTCAACCTGGCGGGCAACGCCCTGTTCGAGACGGTGTGCGGCGAGCTGGATGTCGAGTTCGATCGGTGCGGCACCTATGTGGTGGGCGTCGGCGAAGAGGACCGCGCCACCCTGCAGAGCCTCTACCAGCGCGGGAAGGAGAACGGCGTCCCCGGGCTGGAGCTGATCTCCGGGGAGGAGATGCGCCGCCGCGAGCCGGGGCTCACCGAGCAGACCGTGGGCGCGCTGTTTGCCCCCACCGGCGGCATCGTCGACCCCTTTGCCCTCTGCTATGCCGCCGCCGAGAACGCCGTGGAGAACGGCGTGCACCTGCTGTTGGAGACCGAGGTGCACGGCTTTCTCCGGGTGAACGGCGACATCGCCGGCGTGCGCACCAACCGCGGGCCGTTCCGCAGCCGGTGGGTGGTCATCGCCGCCGGCCTCTGGGCCGACGACCTGATGCGCGCCGCCGGGCTGGAGGGGTTCACCATCACGCCCCGCAAGGGCGAGTATTTCGTGCTGGATCGCGAGGCCCGGGCAGAGGTGCGCAACGTGCTCTTTCCCTGCCCCACGCCCGTCAGCAAGGGCATCCTGGTGACGCCCACCATCCACGGCAACGTGATGTTGGGGCCCACCGCTGAGGACATAGGGGACAAGGAGAACCTGAGCACCACCGCCGAGGGCCTCAACGAGGTCATGACCGGCGCCCTGCGGCTGATGCCCAACCTCAGCCCGCGCTGGATCATCCGCTCCTTCACCGGGTTGCGGGCCGCGGGCAGCACCGGCGACTTTGTGATCGAGATCCCCGACCAGCCCAAGGGCCTGCTGGTGTTGGCCGGGATCGAGTCGCCGGGCCTCACCGCGTCGCCCGCCCTGGCGGAGCACGTGGTCTCCATGCTGGGCGAGGCGGGGTTGCCCCTGGACCGGCGCCCCGACTATAACCCGATCCGCCGCGGCATCCCGCGGTTCTCGCACCTCTCTCGCGAGGAGCAAGAGGCCCTGATCGCCGCGGACGAGCGCTATGGCCGTGTGATCTGTCGCTGCGAGACGGTCACCGAGGGCGAGATCGTGGCGGCCTGTCACGGCCCCATCCCGGCCCGCACCTATGACGCCCTCAAGCGCCGCACCCGCATCGGCACGGGACGCTGCCAGGGCGCCTTCGATACCCCCCTGGTGCTGGAGATTATGGCTCGCGAATACGGCATCTCGCCCCTGGAGCTGACCAAGCGGGGCGGCGCCTCCTTTATGCTGGCGCGGCCCACCAAGGAGGTGGCAGGATGAAACAACTCACCTGCGACGTCCTGGTTATCGGGTCGGGTCCGGCGGGGTTGGCCGCTGCCTGCGAGGCCAAGCAGCACGGCGCCGAGCACGTGGTGCTGCTGGAGCGCAACGACGAGCTGGGCGGCATCCTGACCCAGTGC
>DCTX01000014.1:21390-41348 GCA_002329325.1 Anaerolineales bacterium UBA1429 | reverse complement strand
ACATTATCATTGATGAATGACAGGAGGGCGATTCCGAGTTGACCGCCGCCCAATGGTGCGATATCCTGGACGAGCTGGCCGAGGCGGGGGTGCTTTGGCTGCTGTTCACGGGCGGCGAGCCGCTCGTGCGGCCCGATTTCGCCGAGATCTATATGCATGCCAAGCGCAAAGGCATGCTCATCACGCTCTTTACCAACGGCACCACCGTCACCGACGAGGTGGCCGATCTGCTGGCGGCCTACCCGCCCTTTGCCGTCGAGGTATCGCTCTATGGGCGCACCGCCCCGGTGTATGAAAGGGTGACGGGAGTGCCCGGCTCGTTTGAGCGCTGCATGGCGGGCATCGCCCGGCTGGCGGCTCGCCCCCTGCTTCTGCGGCTCAAGACGCCGCTGATGACCCTCAACCGGGACGAGTTGTGGGAGATCAAGGCCTACGCCGAATCGCTGGATGTCGAGTTCCGCTTTGACCCGCTGCTCAACGCCGGCCTGGCCGGCAGCCCGGAGCCAGCCGCCCTGCGCCTCTCGCCCGAGGAGGTGGTGGCCTACCAACTGGCCGAACCCAAGGGCCGCGAGAGCTGGTGCGAGTTCTATGAGCGCCAGGCCGAAGTCCAGTTCGACCGCGATCGGCTCTTTACCTGCGGCGCAGGCGTGCGTTCGGCCCACGTGGACCCGGCGGGCCGCCTGAGCATCTGCATGATGGCCCGCGAGCCGTCCTACGACTTGTTGCGCGGCAGCTTTCGAGAGGCCTGGGATGCGTTCATCCCGGAGGTGCGGCGCAGCACCATGCGCAGCGACGCCCGCTGCCGTGACTGTGATCTGCGGGCGTTCTGCGACAACTGCCCCGCCTATGCGCGAATGGAGACCGGCGATCCCTGCGGCGCGGTGCCGTTCCTGTGTGAGGTAACGCGGCTGCGGGTGGCAGCCGTGGCGCAACTGACCCAAGTGACCGAGTAGCAGGTCACACCCTTTGAGGAGGGGATATGAACGAGACGAAAAAGACCTACATCAAGCCCGCCATCGAGGGCGTCTACTTGCTGCCGGACGAGGCGGTGCTGGGAGGGTGCAAGAACGTACGTCAGGCCGGACCTAATCAAGTGAGCGACTGTGTAGTAGGAACCGGTAGTTGTCCTTCGCTTTCCGAATCGTAGCTGGTATCCTGTTGCCTGATCTAGCTGCATGGGACTAACTGCTGTCTCCGATTGCGCCCCGGAGCGATTGACGCTCTCAATAGGCGGTCTCCGCATCGGCCTTAGGTCTGTGGGATCGCGAATCGCCGACGTCTTGGACGAATCACTCTGGCGATTTGTGTGTCAAGAAGCTCCCGATGTGGAGTTGGATATCGTTTATGGTCGTGCACCCCTATTCGAGCTGGGTTCTCCGCGATTTGACCGTAGCGGGGGATGGCAGGTCTTTCGCTTGGCCGACCACACCGTCTATGTATTCAGGGGCCCGCTGAACGAGGGCACTTGGCGAGTCTTCAATATCGTAAGCATACATAATGATGGCAAGAGCGGCACCGTATACGCTCTGACTCCCGTGGCCGGATCTACCGTTTTCCGCCCGTTTTCGTACCCGATGAGTGAGGTTATCTGCGTAAGCTTGCTCTCTGGTGGCCACGGTGTAGAGGTTCACGCCGTTGGCGTATGCGAAAATGGTATCGGCGAGCTGTTCTGCGGCGTCTCAGGGGCCGGAAAGAGCACGATGGCGCAGATCTGGCATGACAGCAGCGCCGCAGAGATTCTGAACGATGACCGTATCATCATAGGACAGCAGGATCGTACCATCTCGACCTATGGCACGCCCTGGCACGGTGACGCACACTTTTCGGCACCGATATCGGCGCCCATTCAGCGAGTGTTCTTCCTGCATCAGGGATCTACGAACAGAGTGCGCGAGCTGTCTCCTCAGGAGGCAGTGCGCAGGCTTGTGCAGTGCACTTTCATGCCCTACTGGGATCCAGAAGGCATGGATTTCTGCCTTGGCTTCCTGAAAGAGCTCGCCACCAGCCTGGACTGCTACGAGCTGACATTTGTTCGAGGCCCAAGTGTCGTGGATTTTGTCCGTCGATTGTAGCCTGGACGCCCAACTGCCTAGCGTCGATTCACAATGCCCCGCCCGTACTGCAAGAGAGTGCATTCGTATGCATCATCGCAGCCGCTTGCCTGTCCGCGCGCTCTTGGTGTGCCTAGCTCTTGCTCTTGACCTACCTCACTTCCCGGCATCAGTAGCGCTTGCCGAGACTGGGACGCAGGCGAGCCCCGGCATGCTGCGCGCCCTCTCGACCGAGTCCAACAGCATCGAGTTTGAGTGGATCCCCCCATCCTATGGGCTCTCCTATGATGCATCGCTTGGCTGCGATTCGGTGACTATGGCTGGACTTGCCACTGTCTCCGCAGCCGGATGGCCAGCCTTGCCGATATTCGGCGCCCACTTTGGGTTACCGCCCGATGCCGCCGATGTGGAGTTGACCGTCCTGGAGGTCGAGTACCTTGATTTGCCCGGGAACCACCTTATCTGCCCTGTGCCCGAGCCCATTTGGGAAGATGGGCTGGACGGGGATCCTGTCTTTGTGGGCAACGTCTGGAAACGCGATCTCGATGCCTATGACACAAGCAACTACTGGCCGGCTACGTTCGCTGCCCTGGGCGAAATCGGCTATATGCGAGAGCAGAGGGTAGTTCAGGTAGTTCTCTATCCATTTCAATATATGCCTCTGACCGGAGGTTTGCGCGTAGTTCAGAGCATTCGTGCTCGCCTGTCATACTCCGCGAGCGGCCAAGTTGCCAGCGCTATCAGAGTGCAGGAGCTTGACCCATTCGAGCTGCTCTACAGCAATGCTTTGGTCAACTATGAGCAGGCACGTGCGTGGCGTGGCACGCCGTCCATGGCTCAGGTCATGCCATCATCCGAGGAGGGAGACTTCCAGGCAGTCAGGTTCTCCATCAGCCGCCAGGGAATGGTTCGAGTCACGGGTGCCGATCTGGCTGCTCTGGGCGTTCCGATCTCTGAACTCAGTGCCGAGGCAGTTCGGCTGTCCAGTCAGGGGGACGAGATTGCCCTAAGTATTGAGCAAGAAGGGCACGGTAGCCTGGAGGTTGACGACTCCTTGATCTACCTTGGAAGCCCCCTAGACAGCATCTACACTGGAGTAAGTGCCTACTGGCTAACATGGGATGCAGGTGTGGGCAGCAGCATCGTGGCCAACGAAGCGCACAATGTGCATAGCACGCCAATCCCAGTTAGCTTCTGGGATACCTATGTTGCCAAGGAAGACCATATTTACGTAAGCACCTTCCCCTATGGAACGAGCAACGATCGTTGGTATTGGGATCGGCCAGTCGCGTTCGGTGCGCCGACATCGAGAGACTACACATTGTCTTTGGGGGCGCCTACCGGGGATCCTTTGAGTTGCACATTGAAAGTCTACTTGGCGGGTGGTGTCTCCACTGTGCCTCATCGAACACGGTTTCTGCTCAACAACAACCTACTCGGTGAAACCACGTGGCCCGCAGGCACTAACCATGCATACGAGATCCAGATACCGCAGTCATATCTGGTGGATGGAGAGAACATCCTGTCTATTGTCTATGGCCTTAACGTCACGTCTGGCCAGTATGACTATACCTATCTCCACCATTTCGAGCTCGACTACGCCCGGCGCTATGTCGCCCAGAACGACCAGCTCTTCTTCAGCGTGGACCAGCCGGGAGAGTGGCTGGTGCAGGTGGAGGGCTTCTCGGGCTCCCAGGTGCCCGACCTGTACAACATCACCGACCCGTCGAACCCCGTGCGCATCACCGGCGCCACCTTCGAGCCGGGCAGCAACGGCTATACCCTCTCCTTCGGCCAATCCATCACCCAGACGGAGCGCTACCTGGCCCTGACCCCCGACCGTTACCTGAGCCCCACGGCGATGGAGCTGGTCACGCTCAGCAACTGGCAGGATCCGGGCAACGCCGCCGACTATATCATCATCACCCACCGCGACTTTTACGACGCCATCCAGCCCTTGGCCGACTATCGCCGCGCCCAGGGTCTGCGGGTGGTCGTGGTGGACGTGGACGAGATCTATAACGAGTTCAACTATGGCATCGTGGATGCCGAGGCGATCCGCACCTTTATCTCCTACGCCTACCACAACTGGACGCCCCCCGCGCCGGCCTACGTGCTGCTGGTGGGCGATGGCAACTATGACCCCAAGAACAACCTGGGCCGTGGCGAGGTCTCCTACATCCCGCCCTACCTGGCTGACGTGGATCCCTGGCTGGGCGAGACGTCCGCCGACAACCGCTACGTCACCGTAAGCGGCCAGGACATCTTCCCCGACCTGTTCCTGGGCCGCTTGCCCGTCAAGACGGCCGCCGAGACCACGGCGATGGTGAACAAGATCATCGCCTATGAGGCGCTGGGGCCCGAGGCGTGGCAGCGCCAGATCACCTTCCTGGCCGATGACGCCGACGATGCCGGCGATTTCGCCGCCCTGTCCGAAGCCATCGCCAGCGGCTTTACGCCGCCCCCCTACCTGCCGGAGCGCATCTACTACAAGGTGACCCCCGGATACAGCTCTTCCACCGCCGTGCGCACAGCGCTGTTCATCGCGTTCAACCAGGGACGCCTGATCATCAACTGGAAGGGCCACTCGGCGGTCTCATCCTGGGCCTCGCCGGTGTTCCTCAACCTGGCCGACATGACGACCATCAACAATGGCTATCGTCAGCCCCTCATGGTGCCCATGACCTGTCTGGAGGGCTACTATATCACCCCCTCGCAGGCCGGCAGCACCGACCGCTCCTCCATCTCCGAGACCCTGGTGCGCATGGCGGGGCGCGGTGCCATCGCCTCCTTTGCGCCTACCGGCCTTGGCATCGCCACCGGCCACGAATTCCTCAACAAGGGGCTCTATGAGGCCCTGTTCTACAACGGCGTCTCGGAGCTGGGCCCCGCCACTACCCTGGCCAAGCTCAAGCTCTACAGCAGCACCCCCGGCTACCGTGAGCTGATCGATACCTACCTGCTGATGGGCGATCCGGCCATGCGCCTCCAGGTGCTCAAGACCGACGTGGCCATCGAGAAGACCATCGCGCCGCAAGGCCCCCTCATGGCCGGCGACACCGTCACCTATACCCTGACCTACGCCAATGCCGGGGCGGCCACCGCCCACAATGTGGTCATCACCGATACCTTGCCCCTGGCCCTGGAGAATCCGACGGTCGCCTCGTCAGGCGCGGCCATCAGCCTGCGCCCCGGTACGCGCCTCGTGTGGGATGTGGCCAACCTGCCCGAGGGAGCGGGAGGCGTCATCACCATCACGGCGACGATCAGCGACACGTTTGGCGGGGCGCTGGAGAACGTGGCCCAGATCGCCACCAGCGGCCTGGAGGCCAGCTCGGGCAACAATCGGACCCAAGTCGGCGCCGACGTGCAGATCGCCTCGCTCACCCTTGCAAAACACGGCCCGGCCTGGGTGATGTCGGGCGGCCCCATCACCTACACGCTGGCCTACGGCAACGAAGGAACCGCTGCAGCGTATGGGGTCCGGATCACGGATACGCTGCCGGCAGGCCTCGTGGATATCGGCGTCAGCGCGCCGCCCGGCACCGTGGCGGCTATCCAGGGGCAGACCTACATCTGGCAGGTGCCCGACCTGGCTCCAGGAGAGGGCGGCGTGATCACCGTCACAGCCACCATGGACGGTGCTCTCCCCGGCTCGATGTCCAACGTCGCCTGGATCGGGTCGGATTCGCCCAATTCGGGGCAGCTCTCTACGGAGGCAACGGTTCACACCAAGGTGCTGCGCCCGCGCTGGCTGCCCATCAGCCTGGATTCGCAACGCCATCACAACACCATGCCCTAGGCTCCGCGCGCCGCAGGAGCTACCGCAATAGGAGCAGGATATGGAGCTACGCACCCTCTTGTTCGATAACGGCGGGCCGCAAAACACCCAGGCCACCCTGGAGATCGCCCTGGAGCGCGCCCTGGCGCTGGACATCCGCCAGGTGGTGGTGGCCTCCTCCCACGGCAGCACCGCCCGCCAGGCCCACGCCCTCATGGCGCCCCACGGCATCCGCATCTGCGCCGTCAGCCTGTGCCACGGCTGGGAGCACCTGGGTTGGTGCATGGCACCGGAGACGCGTCGCGAGCTGGAGGACCTGGGCGTGACCATCGTCACCGGCATCCACGCCCTGGGCGATGGCGTCGGCTCGGCCTTTAGCGAAAAGCACGGCGGGCGCGCCCCCGAGGAGATCGTGCGCGACGTCCTCTATCGCTTCAGCCAGGGGATGAAGGTCGCCGTCGAGTGCCTGCTCATGGCCGCCGACGCGGGATTCGTGGATATGGACGCCGAGGTGATCGCCATCGGCGGCACCAGCTCGGGCGCCGATACGGCCATCGTGTGCAAACCCGCCTACCCGCGCACCATCCTGCAGCTCGAGATCCGCGAGGTGCTGGCCAAGCCCCGCATCCCCTGATGCCTTGCGCCCAGGGGCCCTCGCTTGCTTACAACCCCCCTAGGGGTATAATGAGCGCAGGTCACGCAATCACCCTATTCAGGAGATGATGCCATGTCCCTCAAGATCGGTGATCCTGCGCCTGATTTCACCTTGCCCAGCCACTTGGGCAAGGACGTCACTCTGAGCGACCTGCGGGGCAAGAACGTCCTGCTGGCGTTCTTCCCGCTGGCCTGGACCCCCGTTTGAACGAACCAGATCCCTGCCTACGAGGCCCAGATGGCCTCGTTCGGGCAGTTGGATGCCCAGGTGCTGGGCATCAGTGTGGATTCGGTTCCCTGCCTGCAGGCCTGGGCGGAGAGCCTGGGCGGCATCAGCTATCCCTTGCTCAGCGATTTCTGGCCCCACGGCGCCATCAGCAGGCTCTACGGCGTCATGCGCGAGGAGGGCTACTCGGAGCGGGCGCTGTTCCTGCTGGATCGCCAGGGCATCATCCGCTACATGGATATTCACGCCATCGATCAGCAGCCCGATAACGCCGTGGCGTTGGAGGAGATCCGCCGCATGGATCCCGAGGCCGCCCGCCAACCCGCCGCGCAGCCCGACGAGGCCCCCGCCCTGCCCACGGGCGGCGTGGTCATGTACTGCACCCGCTGGTGCCCCGATTGCCGCATGGGTCGCCGTTGGCTGGAGCAGCGCGGCATCCCCTACACCGAGGTGGACGTGAACGCCAATCCGGAGGCGGCTGCCCAGGTGCGCCGCTGGGCCAACGGCAAGCTGGTCACACCGACCTATGACATCAACGGGACGATCGTGGTCAACAACCAGTGGGCCAAGCTCTCCGAGTTGCTGGAATCGTAACGGAACAAAGAGAAGCGGGGGGACGGCCTGCGCCGTCTCCCCGCTTTTGTTGTGCGCACCACTGAACAGCGTCGCTCAGGCGCGCTTGCGCAGCAAGCGCCAGCCCCCCACGCCCAGAAGGACGACGCCCAAGCCGGCCCCGCCGATGACGGCATACTGGCGCACCCGGGCCGCCACCTCGGGCTCTAGCGACGCCGCCGCAAAGGACGCTTCCACCACGGGCACCATGAGGTTGTCCACCGGCACATAGTCATCGGTCAGCAGCACATACGGCGCCGCGCCCATGTATTCGGCCAGCTCCTCTTCGCCCAAGACGTCATAGCCCTCGGGCAGACGCGCCGTATCGATGGGTTGGTGACTGCTCGCCACCACAAAGGTGCTTCGCGCGCTCTCGCGCCAACCGCTCGTCGAGGGGATGACCACCACGTGCTCGAACACCTCTTGCTGGGTGGCCACAAAGGCCCGGAAAAAGTCGCCAGAGGGCCCCGCGTCGATGATATTCGCCAGGTAGATGCCATCCTCCGTCAGCACCGTATCCACCAACTGGGAGAACTCGAGGGTGGTCAGGTGATAGGGGACGGAATAGTCGTCAAAGGCATCGCCAAACACCACGTCGAACGAATCCGGCTGGGCGTACCACATGAGATAGCCGCGCGCGTCCACGTTGTGGGTCTCGATGTCCGTGTCGCGGGGCAGGCCCAGCCAGCGATGGGCAGCCTCGGTCACCCCCGGATCGATCTCGCTTACCACCAGACGGCTATCGGGCGAAAGGGCGCGCAGGTAGCGCGGGAATGTATAGCCGCCCCCGCCGATAAAGAACGCCGCCAGATCCGGCTTGGCCTCCATGATGGGCGCCACCAGCGCGGCGTAGGTCTTTTCGTAGCCGTAGACCAGGTACATCGGATCGTCCAGGTCGGTATAGCTGTGCACCAGGCGATCCAGCAGCAGCTCATACACGGTGCGCTCATCGCGCTGGGTCTCTTGAACATTGATGCAGAAGTAGTTGGTCTCGACGCGGCAATCCTGCCCCAAGAAACCGCCGGCGCTGAGGCCGTAGACGCCCGCGCCGAAGAGGCTCAGCGTCAGGGCCACCCGCGCCGCCGAGCGGCGCCACGAACGATCCAGCAGGAACCAGATGCCCAGGAGCAGCAGAGCGGCGGAGACGCCCAGGAAGGTAGCCTTGGTGCCAAACTGCGCGATCAGGTAGAACCCGGCCAGAAAGGTGCCCGCGATGCTGCCTGCCGCAGACCAGGCATAGATCTTGCCCACGGTAGTGCCGCTGCGCTCGAGATCCGTCAGGCTCAGCTTGACCACGATGGGCGAGACGCACCCCAGGATGATGCTGGGAAGCAGAAAGAGGGCGGCGATGTAGAGCACGATCCAGACGATCATGGGCACATTGATGGGGAGACGGAAGGTGTGCAGATCGTTGTTGAGCCACAAGGCCAGCAGCGTCGCCAGAGAGGCCAGCGTGTAGACGATGCCCAGCAGCCCCATGGAGGCGTATCGGTCGGACAGGCGCCCCCCGATGTAGTTGCCCAACGAGGTGCCCGCCAACACCACCCCGATAACCGAGGTCCAGGTGTACAGCGATACGCCTATGCGTGGCGCGATCAGCCTGCTGGCCACCAACTCGATGATCATGACGCAAGCGCTGCTGATAAACACCAAGAGATACGGGTTCCACAGCTTCTGCCTCAGCCGCACGTCGCCTCCTTGGAGTTCTCACATCATGCGAAAGCGGGGAACAGGGCGCGTTGCGGGCCTTCGGTCGCCTGCCTCGCGCGGCGCCCCGCCTGTCGAGGGTCGCCTACTGGCCTCGGGAAGCATCCTGCTGCAGATGCTCCTCGTAGGTTTCGGAAAAGACGTGTTTGCCGTCATCCAGCGCCACAAAGTAGAAATAGTCCGTATCGGCGGGCTGCAGCACGGCGCGGATGGAATCCAGACCGGGATTGCAGATCGGCCCCGGCGTAAGCCCCGGGTTCAGATACGTGTTGTAGGGCGATTGCACGGTGTTGAGCTGTTCGCGGGTGAGCTGTTGCCAGCATTCGCCCGTCTCGGCATCGCAGCCCAGGGCGTATTGCACCGTGGGGTCGGCCTGCAGGGCCATCCCGATCTCCAGCCGGTTCCAGAAGACGCTGGCGATGATGGGGCGTTCCTCCGCCGCCACGGCCTCGCGCTCGATGATGGACGCCAGGGTAACGACCTCGAACAGGCTCAGCCCGCGATCCTCGGCCATCTGGCGCAGTTCGCCCTCCAGGCGCCAATCAAAGTTACGCAACATGATCTCGATGACGGTCTCGGGGGTCGTATTGCGCGGGAACTGGTAGGTGTCGGGGAACAAGAAACCCTCCAGGCCGCGGGCGCTGCCGGCCGGCCGGTCCGCCAAAAAGCTCCAGCCCTCGGGCTCGGCCTGCACCAGCTCCATGAACGCCTCGGCCGAGGTGACGCCCTTGGCCTCCAACTCGCCGGCGATCTGCTCGGCGCGCCAGCCTTCCGGGATGGTCACCGTCACCGTGGGCAAGAGGCCGCGCTGCAACTGGAGCATGATTTGCTCCATGGTCATGTCGCGACGCAGGATATAGGCGCCGGCCTGAATATCCTCATCGGCGCCGGAATACTGCACAAAGCGCCGAAAGACATCGGCATCGGCGATCAGGTTCATCTCGACCAGGCTCTGCGACACGCCCAACACGGATTGCCCCGGCTTGACCACAAAGGTCACCTCGGTGTGGTCGTCCGGGGCGACGGGCTGGTTGACGATGTCCTCTTGGGTGCGCAGATAGAGCCCCAACACGGCCCTCTCGATCTTGGTGGCCGTGATGACATAGGGCTCGGGCGCGGCCTGGGACTTGGCCACCCGCCACATATACCAGAGCCCCCCACCCAGAATCCCGGCGATGACCAGGATCGTCAGCGCAGTCGTAATGAACTGCAAAAGAAAGCGGATCACCCGAGACATTCGCGAGATTCCTCCGCAAGTTGATCCAAATAGTCCTGGAGTATCACCGCCGCAGCCACGGCATCTAGATCGTCGCGCCGGGGGCGGTTTCGTCTCGCCGTCTCCTGCGCGATCTCCTCGGCCCGAGCGGTGCTGTAGCGCTCATCCCAATAGGTCACAGGCGTCTGGATGTGCTCGGCCAGCCCGCGCACATAGGCCTGGGTGGAGGCAACCTGTTTGCCCGCCAGGCCGCCCTCCAGCAGGGGCAGCCCGACGATGATGCGCGCCACCTGCTCGCGGCGCACGATCTCGGCCAGCTGCAGAAAGCTGCCGGGACCGGGCTCCCGCGCCAACACGGCCAGCGGGCGCGCCAGCAAGCCCAGCTCGTCACTGATGGCGACGCCGATGCGCTCGTCGCCAACGTCCAGCGCCAGGTAGCGCGTCATGGGCTGCTCGCCGAGATGACGATCTCCATGCGCCCGGCCAGCAACGGCAGGCGATGGATCAAGTCAGGCGTGAGCTCGATCTGGGGGGCGCGGCGCAGGGTCAGGTTCTCCAGGAGCCAGGCGGCCGCCTCCTCCACGGTGCGCCCGCGGATTTCGCGCTGTACCCGCTCCAGGTCGATCGTCGGAGCGACCATCGCCTGGGCCTGGGCATCCAGCTCCAGGCCGGTCTCGGTGGTGCGGATCTCGTCCGAGCGCGCCACCACCAGGCTATCCTCGATGACCTGGCTCTCGCCGCCGGCCTGCTGCACCAGGAGCCAGCGCGCCATATCGCGAATGTCGTTCTCCTGAATCGCGATGCCGTTGGCGACCAGCTTCATGCGGCCCGAGAGCACATCGTTCTGCTGATCCACGACCTGATCGAATTCGAGGGACATGACCTGCACATCCAGCGAGGCGGCGGGCACGAACTCGCCCATCTGCAGCTCTTCCAAGAAGCGGTTGTAGGCTTCTTGCTGCAGCTGCTCCACCAGCACCGTGCGGAGCGTATCGAAATCGTTATAGGCCACGACGGGCACGCGCCGGCTGCCGCCGCCCTCGATGCGCACATCATTAAGCGCCTCCACCTGGGCGGCCAGCTCTCCCTCCAGGCGGTTGACGGTGAACGGCTCGGCCACCACAAAGCCCGGCTCCAGGGCGATCACCGGCACGCGCACGTGGGTCTGGGTGCCGGGCGGAAGGTCGGCGTCAATGGTGGTATAGAAGCGTTGCGTCACGCCGCTGCTGGTGCGCACGATGGTGCCCTTGGGCACCACCAGGGCGCGGTCGGTGCGGTTGGCCAGCACGATCACTCCGGAAGCATGCTGGTCGGGCACGTCACGCTGGCCGGTGGCGGGCGTCTCGCCCCGCCCCTCGACGATCACCTGGATCGTGCGCGCCGGGAGCACGGCCTGGTCGAAATCGATGCTGCGATAGCGGGGGTTGGCCTGCACGGTAAAGGCGGCCTGCTGCATGGCCGCGACGGGCTCCAGGGCCACCCGCGCCGTGGGCAGGAAAAAGAGCACCACGCCCGCCAGCGCGCCCACCAGCATGGCGGTCAGGAACAACGAGAGGAGGGCCGCCCCAAAGCCAAAACGGCGGGGCCGGTGCACAAAGCGCCGCCCCTTGAGCTCCTGCTCGATGGGGATGACGCGGCGGCCCAGCTCGGCGGTGCGCAACCGAGAGGGCTGATGCTGGCGCAAGGCATAAGGCACCCTCCAATGCACGGCCAGCCCGGCCTCGCGGGCCAGCGCCCGGGTCTCCCAATGCCCCGTCACCAGGCGCAGGTCGATGGCGGCCGCGTCGGCGGCGCGCTGGAGGCGCTTGAGATTGATCACTTGGCGAAACATGGCGGCGCGCCAGGGGATCACCAGCCAGACCTGGCTGCCCGGCTTGGCGCGTTGCAGCAGAGCGCAGGCGGTATCGGGCGTATCTCGCCTGGTCAGGTAGATCAATTGGGTAGGACGCAAGGAACCTCCTGAGACAGCCACGCCGCCCTAGGCAGAGTGGCGCCAGTGTATGGTATCGACGAGGGCGCGATCCAAATCGTTCCCCGGCGCATAGAGCCGCGCCACATAGTAGGCCAGGGAGCGCAACAGAAGATGCGCCGGGCCGGTGGCCTGCGAGGTGCAATCGAGCACGTTGCGGCCCCCGTTGGCATCCAGGCTATCCACCTTGGGGCAGCGGCCAAAGGGCAGACGCTGCTCCCAATAGGGCGTCTCCAACGCCGGAACGATCTCGGGCACCTTGCCCGTCACGTCATAGCTATAGATCTGGTAGGGCATGTACCGCTCATAGCCGTTGCGGTGCACCTGGGCCGACAGGGCCGACATCCAGCGGCGCAACGCCGCCCAATAGCTCTTGGACATCAGGGATTCGATATCCTCACGCAGCTCGCCGGCGCGATAGGCGCGCAAGAGGGCCTCGATCTGGCGCTCGGGGATCGAGAGCTGGGCCACCGTCTCTTGAATCAGCTCATCGCCGCCCACGGGGACGGCCACGGCCCATTCCACCCGACCCTGGCGCACCAGATCCAGCGTGGTCATGCGGTCATCCACCACCACAAGGAGCGCCACGGTGTCGGCGATGGCGGCGGCATAGGCCATGTGGTGCGGCACGATGGTCGCGATCTCTAGCCCCAGCCGCTCGGCGATGATCTCCAGGCTGCGAATCCACTCGACGGGCGCCAGACACAGGAACTGGCTCAGGCGCAGGCGGTCGCCCACCAGGCCCTCGGGGTTGGTGACGGGGCGGCCATCCAGGCTGAGAAAGGCCAGCGCCCCGCAGACGATATCCTCTCTGCCACCGCGCGCCCGCACATCCAGGCGGTCCTGGGCCTTGCGATAGCCCCGCCGCAGGAGGGCGGCCAGCTCCTCCCCGGCGATCGGCTTGCGTGGGTTGGGCCGCTGGATCTCGTCCACCACCGAGAGGCCGCGGGTCACCGCCGAGGGGATGGCCATGGTGACATGATCGGGCACGACCTTGCGCCCGGCCCAGCGCTGGGTCATATCCTCAGCCTGGGTGAGGGCGCGCTCGCAACCAGCGAACCAGCGATCGGGATCAGGACGGCTGGCGGGCCCGATGCCGTTCACCGGCGCCGAGGCCACGCCCAGCAGCTCTGCCGAGCCCTCCACGAGCTTGATCACCGCCGTGCGCACAAGCCCCTTCTCCCATGTCACCACAGTATGGTGAGACATGGCGACCCGCTCTGTCGAACGCGGGCGCGGCCAGCGCAGCGTGACCATAGCGATCCTCCAACCTCGCTCCTAGAATTGGCTCTGCCATCCGCGCAGAGAGCGCCAAGGACGCGGAGAGGACCGGTTCGACGACCCTCAGGGGTCTCTGCGCTCTCGGCGCGAGATTCGGAAGGGCGACCTCGCGCCCCTTGCTTTTGATAACGGCGTTAGCCCAACGCCTCGCTCACCATACTCACGACGGTCTCCAGGGCTTCTTGCAGGCGGGCGGCATCCTTGCCGCCGGCCTGGGCCATGTTGGCGCGGCCGCCGCCGCCCCCGCCCATGCGCCGCGCGGCCGTGCCGGCGAGTTGCCCGGCGTTGAGCCCCCGGCGGATGGCATCGTCGGTCAGGCCCACCACCAGCAGCGGGCGCCCGTCTATCACGGCCCCCAGGGCCACGACGGCGCTGCCCAACCGATCGCGCAACTGGTCGGCCATCTGGCGCAGGGCGTCCACATCCTGCACATCCACCTTGGCGGCCAGCACCCGAATCCCATCCACGGTCTGCGCGCCATCCAGCAGGGTATCCACCTGGCTGCCGGCCAGGCGCTCCTGCAATTGCTGGATCAGGCGGCGTTGCTGGCGCATCTGCTCCACAAGGGCCTGGGCCTTGTCCACCACCTCATCCGGATGGGCGGAGAGGGCGTCGGCCACCTGGCCCAGCAGCGCGGCCTGATGGCGGCGGTATTCGTCGGCGCCCCGGCCTGTGACAGCCTCGATGCGTCGCAGGCCCGAGCCCACGCTGGCCTCGCTGGTGATGATAAAGGAGCCGATCTGGCCCGTGGCGGTCAGATGGGTGCCGCCGCACAGCTCGGCTGTGAAATCCTGGACGCGGATCACCCGCACCTGATCGCCGTACTTTTCGCCAAACAGGGCTACCACCCCCTGGCTCAGCGCCTCGGTATACGCCATGACGGTGGCCGAAACGGGGCGGTTGGCGCGAATCTGCTCGTTCACGATCCGCTCGACGGCCAGGAGCTCCTCGGGCGTCAGGGCCGAGAGATGCCCAAAGTCAAAACGCAGCCGATCCGGCCCGACAAAGGAGCCCGATTGGGCGGCGTGCTCACCCAGCACCTGGCGCAACGCGCGGTGTAGCAGGTGGGTGGCCGTGTGGTTGCGGGCGATATCCAGGCGCCGCGCGATATCCACCTGCGCGGCCACCTCGTCCCCCACGGCCAGCCGCCCCGAGACGATCTTGCCGCGATGGGCCGTGAGCCCGGGCAGCGGATGCACCGCGTCGGTCACCTCCACCCGCACGCCCTCGGCCGTTAGCTCGCCCGTATCGCCCACCTGGCCGCCCGATTCGCCGTAGAACGGCGTGCGCTCCAGGACGATCTCGACCTCTTCGCCTGCCGCGGCGCTCTGGACGCTGGCGCCCCCGCGCACGATGGCCAGCACCCGCGCCGGGGCCTCCCAGCTCTCGTAGCCCAGGAACTCGGTAACGGGCAGGTCGAGCTGGCGGTATACGGCGGCCTGGGTATCCTGGGCGAACTGCTGGGCCGAACGGCCCCGCGCCCGCTGTTCCTCCATGGCCTCGCGAAAGCCTGCCTCATCCACCGTCAGGCCCAGGTCCTGGGCCGCGTCACGGGTGAGCTCCAGGGGAAAGCCGTAGGTATCGTACAGGCGGAACGCCTCTGCGCCGGGGATCACCGTCTCGCTGCGCTGGCCTAGCTGCTCGGCCAGTTCGTCCAGCCGCGCGAGGCCCTGCTCCAGGGTGGCCAGGAAGCGCTGCTCCTCTTGGGTGATGGCGTCGCAGATAAAGGCGCGCCGCTGCTCCAGCTCGCGGTAGTGGTGCCCCATGGTATCGATGACCACCGAGGCGGTCTCGGCCAGGAACGGCTCGCGAAAGCCGAGAAAGCGGCCAAAGCGCGCCGCGCGGCGCAAGATCAGGCGCACGATGTAGCTGCGCCCCTCGTTGCCGGGCAGCACGCCATCGGCGATCAAGAAGGCCAGGGCCCGGCTATGGTCGGCGATCACCCGGTAGGCCGTCAGGTTCGCCAGGCGCGTCGCCTCGTCGTGGCCCAACAGCTCGCGGGTGCGTTGCATGATGGGCATAAAGAGATCGGTGTCATAGTTGTTATCGGCGCCCTGCAAGACCGACGTGATGCGCTCGAACCCGGCGCCGGTATCGATGCTGGGCTTGGGCAAGGGAACCATCTCGCCGCTGGGCAGCTTCTCGTACTGCATAAAGACCAGGTTCCAGAGCTCCATCCAGCGGTCGCACTCGTGGGCCAGGTTGCAGTCGGGGCGGCCGCACGTGCAGGCCTGGGGGCCGCGATCGTAGATAATCTCGGAGCAGGGGCCGCAGGGGCCGGTGTCGCCCATCTCCCAGAAGTTGTCCTTCATGCCCAGGCGGGTGATGCGCTCGGGGGGGAGCCCGGTGCGGGCGCACCACAGCTCCAGCGCCTCGTCGTCGTCCTGGTAGACGGTGGGATAGAGCCGGTTGGGGTCCAGCCCCAGCACCTCGGTCAGAAAGGTCCAGGCGAAATCGATGGCCTCGACCTTGAAATAGTCGCCAAAGGAAAAGTTGCCCAGCATCTCAAAGAAGGTGTGATGCCGGGGCGATGGGCCTACGGCGTCCAGGTCGTTGTGCTTGCCGCTGACGCGCATGCACTTTTGGGCGGTGGTGGCTCGCCTGTAGGGGCGTTGTTCCTGCCCCAGGAACACGTCCTTGAACTGCACCATGCCGGCGTTGGCAAAGAGGAGCGTGGGGTCGTTGCCTGGGATCAGCGAAGAGCTCGGAACCACGGCGTGGCCGCGCTCCGCAAAGAACTGCAAAAAGCGAGAGCGAATCTCTGCGCTGCTGATCATCAGGGCCTCCTGTTGCGCCAGTCTGTACCGATCGATTCTATATGATCGGTAAGGGAGTGTCAAAAGAAAGCAGAATCAGTAAACAAAGGACGGCTGAAAAAGAATCTTCAGCCGCCCTGTACGCTCGCAATGCAACGGTCAGGGCTGGGGCTAGGCAGCCTCCCGGCCCGAATCACGGTTCAAGAACGAAACGCCGCTGGCGCGCCCTCGGATGTGCTCCTCCGTCACGATCCAGTGATCGATATCGGGGTGAGAGGGCAGATCGAACATCACATCGTTGAGGGTCTCTTCCAGGATGGTGCGCAGGGCGCGGGCGCCCATGTTGCTGCGCTCCGCCTCGCGCGCCGCGGCCTGGAGCGCCTCCTCGGTGAACTCGAGGCGCACGTTATCCAACTGGAACAGCCGCTGGAACTGGCGCACCAATGCGTTCTTGGGCTCGGTCAGGATGCGCACCAGCTCGTCATGGCCCAGGGGATCCACCGCAACCACGACGGGCAGGCGCCCGACAAACTCGGGGATCAGGCCATACTGCAGCAGATCCTCCGGCGCCACCTGAGCCAACAGCTCGGTATCGGTGAGATCATGGCGCGACTCGGTGCGCGCGCCAAAGCCCATGGCATACTGGCGTCGGGTGCGCTTGCGGACGACATCGGCCAGCCCATCAAAGGCCCCGCCACAGATGAACAGGATATTGGTGGTATCGAGCTGGACGAACTCCTGGTGGGGGTGCTTGCGCCCGCCCTGGGGCGGCACATTGGCCACCGTGCCCTCCAGGATCTTGAGCAGCGCCTGTTGCACGCCCTCCCCCGAGACATCCCGGGTAATGGAGGGATTATCGCCCGACTTGCGGGCGATCTTGTCGATCTCGTCGATATAGATGATGCCCTGCGAGGCGCGGTTGACGTCGAAATCGGCGTTGTGCAGCAGCCGCAGCAGGATGCTCTCGACATCCTCGCCCACATAGCCGGCTTCCGTCAGCGAGGTGGCGTCCGAGATCGAGAAGGGGACGTTCAGGCTCTTGGCCAGGGTCTGGGCCATGAGCGTCTTGCCGCAACCGGTGGGGCCGATCAAGAGGACGTTGCTCTTTTGCAGCTCCACATCGTCATCGTCCTCGATGCCGGCCAGCACGCGCTTGTAGTGGTTGTAGACGGCCACGGCCAGGGTGCGCTTGGCCCGATCCTGCCCGATGACGAACTGGCAGAGCGCATCATGAATCTCGCGGGGAGAAGGGATATCCTCGCGGGTGAGGCCCCGCTTTTCCGGCGCCGCACGGCCTGCATCCAGGATCTGCTTGCACAGATTGACGCAGCCATCACAGATATAGACCGAGTTCGGGCCGGAGATCAGCCTCCGGGCGCGATGCTCGGGCTGCCCGCAAAAGGAGCAGGTGGGGCGCTCGTGTCCCTGGGTCATGACTCCTCTTCCTTGGCGAGACGCGCGGGAGAGATCACCTCGTCAACCAGGCCATACTCCACGGCATGCTCGGCATCCATAAAGAGGTCGCGATCGGTATCGCGCTCGATGCGCTCCATCGGCTGGCCGGTGTGCTGGGCCAGGATGTTGTTGATCATCTTGCGCAGGCGGATGATCTCCTCGGCCTGGATCTGGATGTCGCTGGCCTGGCCCCGGGCGCCGCCCAGCGGCTGATGGATGTGGATCGTGGCGTGGGGCAGCGCAAAGCGACGCCCCGGCGCGCCCGCCGCCAGGAGCACCGTGCCCATGCTGGCCGTGCTCCCCACGGCAATGGTCGAGACCGGCGCACGGATCACCTGCATCGTGTCATAGATCGCCAGCCCCGAGTAGATGACGCCGCCCGGCGACTGGATGTATAGGCTGATCTCCCGCTCCGGGTCCTCTCGATCGAGGTAGAGCATCTGGGCCACGATGAGGCCCGCGATCTGATCGTCGATGGGGGTGCCGAGGAAGATGATGCGCTCCCGCAGCAGAAGCGAATAGATATCATAGGCTCGTTCGCCACGCCCGGTCGTTTCGATCACCATCGGGACCAGTGCGTTCAAATTCATGCTCTACCTCCCTCCAGATAAGGGCTGGACAGGCCCTTCCTACTCCTCGGCAGAAGTCTCGCCCTGCTCCTCGGGCTCGGCGCCGGCTTCGGGCGCCTCTTCCGTCGCGGCCTCGGTGGCCTCGGCGGCGGCCTCAGCCTCGGCGAGCCTGCCGGTCAGCCGGTCGGCCAGATGCTGGGAAGCCTTGAAGAGCAAGGCGTCTTCATAGGCGATATCCAGGGCGCCGTGCTGCACCTCCTCGCGCACCCTCTCGGCTGCCTGATCGCGATAGGCGGCGACCATGGCATTGGTGTAGCGAGTAAAGGCCTCGTTGCCCTCTTCGGGCGTCAGGCTGATGCCTTCGTTGCGCACATACTCGATGAGCGTCAGCCGCTGCCTCAGGTTGCGCTCGCAATCCGCGCGGACCTCATCGCGCAGCTCCTCCAGGGTGATCCCTCGTATGCGCAGATACCCTTCCATGCTCAAACCCATCTGCATGAACCTGCGGGTCTGCTGGTTGAGCACGCGATCGATCTCGCGCTCCAGGGCCGCCGCGGGGTATTCCATCTGCGCCAGCTCCATGAGCGCATTCAAGGCGCGCAGGCGCTCATCGGAACGGGCCTGCTCTTCGCGGGCTTCGCGCAGCTCGTCTCTGACGCTGTTGGTGAGCGCCTCCAGCGTCTCGTAATCGCCAACCGTCTTGGCGAACTCGTCATCCACGTCGGGCAGCAGCACCTCGCGGATCTCGCCGATGGCCACGCGATAATCCACCTTCTTGCCGGCCAGAGCCTCGTCGTCGTGATCCTGGGGGAAGGTGAGGCTGAACTCGCGGATCTCGTTGACCACGGCCCCCAGGAGGGCCTCGGCAAAGCCGGCCGGCTCCACCGCTTCGGTCATGTCGATCACGATCTCCTGGTTACGCTCCAGCACTTCGCCATCCACGGTGCGGGTGAGGAGGGCCGTGAACTGGTCGCCCATCTGCAGCGGGCGCTCCACCGGCTGCATGTCGGCGTGCTGCCGACGCAGCATCTCCAGGTGCTCCTGCACATCCTCATCGGTGATGACCACCTCGGCCGCGGGCTCGATGGCGAGCTCGCTATAGTCGCCCAGGGTCACCTGGGGGATCAGGGGCACGTTCAGCTTGAGGACCAGGGGCTCCTCGGATTCGATATCGAGGAGGGTCTGCTCATAGGGCTGGATATCGGCCTGGCGAATGGCCTCGCTATAGAGATCCGGGGCGATATCCTGCAAGGCTTCGTGCAGGATGGTCTGGCGCCCAAAGACGCGCTCGACCATGCCGTAAGGCGCTCTGCCGGGGCGGAACCCCGCGATGGGCCGGTAGCGTGAAAGCTCGCGGGCCGCGCGACGCATGGCGCGCTGCATCGTTTCCTCATCAGGCTCGATGGTCAGCATAACCTCGCGGGTGGCCACAGTTTCCGTCGTAACTTTCAAGGGATGCTCCTTCTCGGACAAGACTAGGCTACGCCCACGGCCTCGCCATGTTGGCATGTATTATACCACAGCCCCTGGCGCATCGAAACGGGAGCGCCAGGTCGGGCGCATGGCGAGACGCAGAAAAAGCCGGCCCACAGACGCTCCGCGAACCGGCGCGTGCACGCCAGGGGGCCAGCGATCGGGACGACCAATGTATTGCGATCAGAGCGGAAGACGAGATTCGAAC
>DCTX01000014.1:0-21327 GCA_002329325.1 Anaerolineales bacterium UBA1429 | reverse complement strand
GTCTGCCAGTTCCGACACTTCCCCCCAAAAGAGCGACACGCCGTAGCGACCGGGGAAATCTTGTGTGGGCCGAGCCAAGCGAGGTGCCCCGGTGGCGCTGTCATCCAGGTAGTGCTGCACGCTCTCTCAGACACAAGGGGCGTCGGATGCACCCCTTCCCATATGAGCCGCCCAGGACTCGAACCTGGAACCAACTGATTAAGAGTCAGTGGCTCTGCCAATTGAGCTAGCGGCCCGATTGTTCTCGCTGGCGCCCGACCGTTAGGAGCATCGCTCCCGAGCCGGTCGCACCCAAGCGCCCCTTATTCTAGGCGGAACCCCGGATTCGTCAAGTCCCTGGCGCGGGGGCTTCAGGAGCGCCGGCGCCCCTACCCCGCCGGCCCGATCACCCGCGCCAGCAGGCCGTCGGCGGCGGCCAGGCGCTCCTCGGCCTCCCCGGCCGAAAGGCCCAGCACCGCCATGACGATGGCCGGTTTCACGCGCCAGCCCGTCTCACCCAGGAGATACGCCGCCCGCTCGGCGTCCACCCCCGCCACGTCGCTGACGATGCGCACCGCCCGTTGCGCCAGCTTTTGATTGGTGACGCGCAGATCCACCATCAGGTTGCCGTACACCTTGCCCAGCCGGATCATGGCAGCGGTGCTGAGCAGGTTGAGGGCCATCTTCTGGGCCGTGCCCGCCTTGAGCCGGGTGGAGCCGGTGATGGCCTCCGGCCCCACCACCAGCGGGATAGCGATCTCGGCGGCCTCCAGCAGCGGGGAGGGCCGGTTGCAGGCGATGGCGGCGGTGCGGGCCCCAGCCGCGCGGGCGGCCTCCAGGGCGCCCAACACATAGGGCGTGCGCCCGCTGGCCGCCAGCCCCACCACCAGGTCGCGGGGCGATGGTTCCAGCCCCAGCAGATCGCGCTGCCCCGCCTCGGCGTCGTCCTCGGCGCCCTCGACCGCCTGGAGCAACGCTTCAGCGCCGCCCGCGATGAGGCCCACCACCTGCCAGGGCTCGACGCCGAAGGTGGGCACGCACTCGACCGCATCCAGCACGCCCAGGCGCCCGCTGGTGCCCGCCCCCACATAGATCAGCCGTCCCCCGGCGCGCAGCGCGGCGACGGCGGCCTCGACGGCCAGGGCCAGTTGCGGCAGCGCCCCCCGCACCACCTCGGCCACGCTGGCATCCTCGGCCTGCAGGAGCGCCAGTATGCCCGGCGTGTCGCATCGGTCAATGGACATCGTGCGAGGATTGCGAGCTTCGGTGCCGGGGGCAGCTTGTGTCATCCAAGGTCTCCCTGGGGCGCAGGGGTAACGGAGCCGTCAGCCTGAAAGGCCTCGCGGGCCAGCAGAACGGCGCCCATCACAGGCGAATAGAGGGGTTGCGGCAGATGGCCCAGATCCAGCAGGCGGCAGAGGGCCTCGCTGAGGGGGTTGGGCTGGCGCAGCAGCCCGCCCGCCAGCGCAACGGGGGGCGCCCACATCCCCAGGCGGCGCGTGACGGCGTGGGCGGCCAGGGCCAGCTCCTGGGCGCCCCGCGAGACGATGTCGGCGGCGCAGGGATCGCCTTGCCGGGCGGCCTCCAGGACGTGTGGCGCCAGGGCTGCCACCTCGGCGGCGCGGGGCGGCGACGCGTGATAGAGCCAGGGGATCAGGTCGCGCGGCCCTTGCAGCCCCAACGCGGGCAGCAGCAGGGCGCGGAGGGCGGTCGCGGGGCCGCGCCCGTCATCGGCGCGCAACACGGCCCGCAGCCCCTCCTGGCCCAGCCAGTAGCCGCTGCCCTCGTCGCCCAGCAGGTAGCCGCAGCCGCCCGCCAAGGCGCTCTCTCCGGCGGCGTTGACGCCATAGGCCAGCGCGCCCGTGCCCGCCAGCACCAGCAGCCCCCGCCGCCGGCCCAGGGCGCCCACCAGGGCGATCTCGTAATCGGCGCTGGGCACGATGCGGGCCTGGGGCAACACGGCGCTGGCCACATCTTGCAGCCATTGGGCCGAGTGGCTGGCCGCCGCGCCCGCCAAGCCGATGGCCACCGCCGCCACATTCTGGGGCGGGATCTCGCCCAGGGCGGCGCGCATGGCCTCCTGCACGATGGCAGCGGCGCGCGGGCGCCCCACCGCCGAAGGGTTGGCCGGAGGGCCCTCCGCCTGCCCGCGAAGGGCGAGCGCAGCGTCGGCCAGGGCCACCCGCAGGCCGCTGCCGCCGCCATCGATGCCCATATAGAGCGAGGGCCTGGCCCCAGGCTCGCCCGTCGTAATGGTTGCCAAGGGACCTCCTCTGACACGAATAGTGGTTGTCGCCAGTGAGGATAACGGCGGGGGGCGGGGCGGTCAAGGGGCGAGACAGGTCCGGGCCCGCATGCCCGTGGCGCGCCCGAGCGGGTCGGCGCAGCCGGCGCCCATGCCGGGCGGATCTGCGCACGTGGGAGGGCATCCGCGCTTGACCGGGCAATCTCTCGAGACGAGCGTTCCCGGCTTGCACCGCGGGCCCCCTTGTCGCGTTGACTCGCCCCGTGCGCATGCATAGAATCCGCGCGGCGAGGAGGCATTGCCGAGTCGTCGTATCGCTCAGGGGCCTACGGTGGGTCATTCTGGAATCGGGCGTCCGAGCGTTGTTGCGATGAAAGGAAGACCATGGCATCCTCTTCGTCTCTCAGGATAGTTACGGCCTATCGGGGCCTGGCAGAGTACGCAAGGGCAGCCGAGTCAAAGCCGCCCTCCGACTGGGGTGACCTTTGGCTCGAACATGCCGTCGAACCTTACTGGGCGGAATGGGCACAGGGCCAGTTCAACGAGGCCCGGACCCGAGAGCAGTTCGCCAGACCGATCACGAACCTGGCCGAATTGATGGTCGAAGTCGAAGACCTGATGCGTTCGGGAGTCGAGCGCCTGATCGAGGAGGCGTACGGGCAGATCACCGCCGCGCTGCCTTCGCCTCTGCCCGAACGAGCGGTGTGCATCTACGCGGCGGACCCCGAGAATGCGTGGCTACGAGAGCATGGCGTGGTGGGGACAGGAATAGGCGATAATATCTTGCTGCAGATCAACCCGGCGGCCAGGGATTGGGAGGCATGGATTCCCTATGTCCTGGCCCACGAATACCATCATGCCATCTGGGGTTACAGCTACTTTGCGGTACAGGCCAAGTCCTACATGGATCTGTTGATTGGGGTGCTGATCGAAGGTGAGGCCGATGCCTTTGCCAAGATGCTCTACCCGGAGATGCAGCCCCCGTGGATTGATGCGTTGACGCCGCCCGAGGAAGCAAGACAGTGGCACGCCATGCAGGAATACCTGAGCGGATATGACGGGGCGGCGTACCAACGCTTCTTCTTTGGGGATGAGAGTAGCAGGACGCCGGGCAACACAGCCTACACAATAGGGTATCACATTGTGCAGGCGTATCTCCAGAGGCACCCCACGGCTACGGTCCTGGATCTCATGAACAAGGAGGCGCAAGCCATTCTGGCAGAGAGTGGCTACAATCCGTAGGGGAGGGCTGCAACACAGCCTTGCGGTTGCCGACCTGGCCCTCGTGGGCCAAGGCGCCGCTGACCACCTGGGTCAGCCGGTTCTCGGCGTCGTAGGCCAGGGTGTAGGTGATGCCGTCCACGGCCCGCAGCGTCAGGCTATCGGCGGCCTAGGGCTCTGTCTCGGGCTCACATTGGATATACCCATCGCACCAGAGCTCTACTTCGCCAAAGCCTTCCCACGGGTGCGAGTTCCGGAGCACGGATTGTATGTTTGCATTGTCCAGCCGGAAAGCACCCCGCAGCACTCTCTCGAAGGAATTGGGTGTAAAGTAGTACACGTTCGTGACGTGCATCTCCGGGTTCACCTGGCCCAGACCCTCGGGAGTCAGTACCTCGTCCTCGTCCACGGGGCCGTACCGACCCTCGAAGAGGAATCCTCTCGCCGGATAGTTCAACGTGATTATGTACGTGTATGCCAAAATGTCTCCCCACGGATAGAGCTCTGCCGAGATGCTCTCCGGGGGACCGTATTTGTCTACGATCTGGCCCAGCGTCAGGTCATCATCGTCCAGGCGCACCATTATGAATATAAGTCGATCGTTCACGACATAAGCCCTATTCGCCCCATGGGTTATATCTCTATCGTCCCAGACGATCTCGACGCCCCCGGGGCCAAAGTCGTCCCGAGGTATGCTGTCCACACTGCCTTCACGAACCCAAGGGCTGCTCGCAAGGGCGGCGTACACTTCCTCCCTAGGGGATTTGCCAGGTATCAGGCCCGCCCAGCAGGGCGCTGCGCAGGGGTCATCGGTAAGCAGACTGCGGTCCAGCTCTGGCAGGCCTTCATCTGCCACCTGGTCAGACCCGCCACATCCGCATAGAGTGAGCAAGATAGCGACGAGCACAAGGCTGAACGCATGTCTCAGTCGTAAAGAGGGATTGCGTATGGGCCACGCACACGGTCGCTCGCGACCGTGGTTTTCGATGCAACCAAGCTCTCTGGTATCGAACATGGCCTCACCACCCCCCTACCGCTATGTTCATGTAACGGTAATATAAGGGATGCAGCATTCTGGGGTTCGTGCTGATCGATTCGGGATAGACCCATGCCTTCACGACCTCCGCCCAGTGTTCCATGTCGTTCGTCTCCGCGTAGCGGCTTGGTCTGCGTGCTCTCGTCGTCAGCGCCACGGCCTTGATCCACTCCGAGCCCATTTCGCCCCACCTGAAGTCCCAAGCATGCGCCAGCTCGTGGACCACGGTCCACTCGGCGGGTCTACCAGGCTCAAAGCATTCATTGAAGAGCCGGATGTACGTAACGGGCCACCAAGAGGCATCCAAGGCATCGCCACGGACAGGCCGCTCTTCACCATTGATCTTTACCGTATGGGAGCCTCGGACGCGCGAGATGCTCACCGGCGTGACGCGGGCAACAAAGCTGGCTCGCCCGCCCATCTTGGTGCTCAGATCCTGTACGGCGCGCTGCACGGCCTCCAGATCGCTCAGATCCCAGCTCCCCTCGTTCCAGCCATAGATGTTCAGCGAGTAATCCCATATCTCGCCCCAATCCTGGTTGATGGCGATTCCATAGTGGTTCAACCACAGAGCGATCTCGTCAGCTTGGGTGCGCTCGTGGTACGCGACGTGTCCCGTAGGGTCCGTGTACCGCAGCGGGTTGTTGTACACGTACGCATACCGGTTCAGGCTCTGCGGGTTCCCCGGCGCGGGCACGAGCGATGTACTAATCGCCACTGTCCGCTTGGATGAACTTGCCGATGCTTGCATCATGGCGAATTGGCGCCGCCAATTCGCTTAGCGTTGGCCTTTGGCCAACGCCACCAGCGAGCGTTATAGTAGTACAAGCCCAGCGCGGCTTCGTGGCGCTGGCCCGTGTACTGGTACGATACGCTCACGGCATAGCCACTGCGGGTGGCGCCATAGGGGTAGTAACGCTGCATCGGCTGCGGCTCCGCCTCGGGCAGCGGGTCGAAGGCGCAGGCATCGTCTGAGATCGAGCCCAGGTGATCGTCCCTTGACCCATACCCGCTCCTAACGCCGCAGAACCATCCCCATCCGATCAACCACTTCCTGCAAGTGGAGGACACGAGATGTCCATGTGTTCTCTTCTATCTCGATCACCATGTTCCGCTTCTGGACAACAACAAACCAGTTATAATCGTGATAGGGCCAACAAGCGCCAAGCGACTGATCCTCCACATATAACTTCCTGATGTATGAGTAACAATAGGCATTATCCTCTTGTTGCCCGTACACAAATGGCTCGGGGTGTGCAGAATCCCAGCGCTCGCCAGAGCACACCCACTCATAGTCGGAGATAGCAGCTATATCATCAGAGTAGAGATTGATTCGAACCGAAACCACTGATCGATTGGGTCCGAATAGTAGCGAATGCACAAACTCATACAACCATCCCGCTTCACCATCATAATGCTCATACCAAAAGTAGCTGGCTAGCCGCTCTTCGTAGTCCCATCTCTCGTGCACGTATGCGTTCTCGAACCCAAGCATGAGAGGAACATCAACGATACTGTCTATCGTCCTGATATCTTCCTGCCAGGGCGGCAGGAGTATAGGGTCTAGATCGAGTACCGGACGCCCCGCGATCTCTGAGCAACCCAGGTTCTGGGCCAAGCGAGCACTGATCTCCGGGGCCTTGAGCATCCAGCGCGCCAGTAGTCCTAGAGCAACCAGTACTGAGATGGCGGCGGCCCCGCAACCAAGACAACTGCGGATCTTGCCCCATTTCGGTTCCTTACCAGATTTCGTGCCTTCCGATGAATGCGTGTCCATATGTGTACGTCCCTCGCATGCCGGTGCCCTTACGATGCGATGCAAGTGTTCGTTTCCCGCCCCTCAACGAACGGGAGATGCTTGGGTGATGCTATAGGGATCAACAGCTCGATCACCTGATCTGGGGCATCTCCCGCCCCGAAGCAACGGCTCTTGGCCGAGAGGCGAACCATAGCGTCAGATACTGACGTATCCAATGGCGGGTCTCTTCGATAGCTTCTACATCTCTCGGATAAGTCCCAACGAGAGCATCGGGTTCAGCCAAGCGCGTCCCCAGAAAGCCCAGCCCAGGGAGCTCGCTCACATACCTCGTAAGGAATGAGGTAACGCCATGCCCTGGTTGTGGTGCGTGCAAGATAAAGGTGCCCAGATCAAACGCCTCACCGTACTCGATCACGTCTAGTAGATACTGGTGTTGACCGAGCGAACCACCTCCGGGCACATTTGCGCCAGGCGTGTAGCCTAGGCCACGATGCCGATAGTAGTCCTGGATGGAATGTAGCGCTCGTCCGAACTCCTCTGGAGTGCCGAGCTCTCTGCCGCCATACACAACACGCGTCATCTCGTCTTGAGCGGCAGCATGCGCCAAGAAATGTGGATTGCCACGATCCGGCCTGAGTGATGTGTCCCGATGCAGGCCAAGGTCGTCTACCGCCGCGTTCCCGGCGACGATCTGCTTGGCAACTGCTGTCGCGACTCTTCTGGCTGCATCAACGTCCATGCCGTGCATCATGGTCAGGATATCCGTGCCCTCTTCGATAGCGATCTCGAGGGTCATATCAGCGTGCATGTCGTCACCAAACCGCCCGCTGGGGTCCGTATACCTGAGCGGGTTGTTGTCCACATACGCATACCGGTTCAGGCTCTGCGGGTTCCCCGGCGTAGGGACGATTGAGTCGGCCTGGATGAACTTGCCGATACTCGGATCATGGCGAATCGGCGGCGATGGGTACATCGCTTGCCGACTCGCTTAGCGTTGGCCTTTGGCCAACGCCACCAGCGAGCGTTGTAGTAGTACACGCCCAGCGCAGCCTCGTGGCGCTGGCCGGTGTATTGGTACGCCGTGCTCACCGCGCCGGCGCGCGTGGCGCCATAGGGGTAGTAGCGCGCACTTTCCTGCTCACTGCTGGCCACCGTGCTGCCCAGGTGGTCGTGGTACAGGTAGGTCACCGGGCCCGCCCGCCCCTCCCGCTGGGCGATGCGCAGGTGCCGACCAGGGTTCTCGCCCCACCCCTGGCCGCTAGTCTTCGAACATGTTCCGCTGAAGGCAGTCGCGATAGGCAGCATGCCAAGCGTAAGGCTCAAAGCTGCTTATATCGTAGACGATGAAGATTCCTTCTACTGGTTCGCTGCGTACAATGACCACATCCGCCCTATCGTACTTGCGACTGCCGAAAAAGAACAGATCGTCAATAGTGATAACGTTGGGGCAGGGCTGATGATACCAGGAGGTCTCGCTCAGTATCCGGATGGCATCGTCACGTGGCGTGCCAATGGGCACCAGCTCCCTTGCCTCCTCAAGTGGCGATGGGCCGCAAGCAGCAATCAGTACGAACAGGGCTATAAAAGTGAGCGATAGTTTAAAAGTCCGAGCAAGGCCCATCACTAGCCTCCCCAAAGTCACCACACAAAGCGGTCAAACATGAAAAGGTGCCATGCACGCGCATTGTCGTTCAGCCCCAGTAGCTGAAAGTGGAGGCCGAGCCCCGCGCCCCGGGTGCCGATCATAATGTCCGACCACGTGTTGCGCCAGTCTCCACGGAACTGGGTGATCTCCCGCCCTGTGTTGATCAGGGTGGCTCCTGGGCCATACGCAGCCCCCATGGTCAGGCACCAGGCCCAATGATGGACATTGGCATCGCTGTCAGAGGTACCTACGAGATAGGGTGGCAGCCCAGTTCGGTTGAGGTACACCCAGACACGGATCGGGTTGTTGGCGTCGCTCACCGCAGACCACGCGCTGGGCGTCTCGAATCGATTGGGTAGGCCGCCGAAGAGGCTGCCGATATCGCGCGTGTATAGCCTGTTTTCGCCACGGCCATACCATCCTGCCAGGCGGTCCAGCGCGCCGGGTACATCCTCCCAGGTCCACTCGGCAGGCCTGTTATCCCGAAACACACGTTCCAGGCTTCCTGGGATATAGCCGCCTCTGGCATCATAGAAGGCCGACCAGTCCCATTCGTTGGGGAAAGCGATGGAGAAGAGACGAATGAGTATGTCCTCGGCAGCGGGCTCGCGGCCGTGCACGCGCTGAAACTCACTCTGCCACACACTATCCAGTGGATCATGCCCGCTGGGGTCCGTGTACCGCAGCGGGTTGTTGTACACATACGCATACCGGTTCAGGCTCTGCGGGTTCCCCGGCGCGGGGACGATGCTATCAGCTTGGATGAACCTGCCAATGCTCGCGTCGTACCACCTGGCCCGATAGTAGTACAGGCCGCTGGCGGCGTCCAGCTCCTGCCCGGTGTATTTGTACGCCGTGCTCACCGCGCCTGCGCGTGTGTCGCCATACGGCCAGTAGCGGGCGCTTTCCTGTTCGCTGCTGGCCACCGCGCTGCCCAGGTGGTCGTGGTACAGGTAGGTTACCGGGCCCGCGCGCCCCTCCCGCTGGGCGATGCGCTTGCCCCCCAGGAGATAGTGCTTGGTGGCGACGCCAGGCTGCCCGTCCAGGGCAAAAGCGCCCCCGCCCGCCAGCAGCGGCAGGGCGTAGGTGTAGCTCACCGGCGGGGACGGGGGCGACCTAACTCAGATTACGGCAAGATCCCCCGGCGGTCAAGGCCTTTCATGGCCCCCAAAGAGCAACTCGTAGCAGCTTCACCGGCGTCATCTGGCCGGGTGGCGAGCCAGCCGTCGAGGAGCGGCGCGGGCCTCTCTGCGCTCCCCTTGTCTGCCGCCCCCGCCCCGGCTATACTGAGCCCGTTCATGCGAGAAAGGGGGTGCAATGCCACACACCAGCAACTATCTGGCCTTTGACCTGGGCGCCGAGAGCGGGCGCGCCGTGGCCGGCAGCTTTGACGGCGAGCGCCTCGCGCTGGCGCCGCTGCATCGCTTTGGCAACGGCCCGGTGCGCGTTTTCGACGGCCTCTATTGGGACGTGCTCTACCTGTGGCGCGAGATGCAGGCCGGGCTCCAGAGCTACCGCCGCGCCTATGGCGCCGGGCTCGACGGCATCGGCGTGGATACCTGGGGCGTGGATTTCGCCCTGCTGGGCCCCCAGGGCGACCTGCTGGCCAACCCGCGCCACTATCGAGATCCCCGCAACGAGGCGATGCTGCGGCTGGCCCTGGAGCGCGTGCCCCGCCAGGAGATCTTTCGCCAGACGGGCATCCAGTTCATGCAGCTCAACTCGCTCTATCAGCTCCTCGCCATGCAGCAACACGGCGACGCTGCCTTGGCCCAGGCCCACACCCTGCTGATGATGCCCGACCTCTTCCATTACTGGCTGACGGGCATCCGCGCCAGCGAGTTCTCGGTGGCCACCACCACCCAGTTCTATGACCCCACCCGGCGCGATTGGGCCCGCGGTCTGCTGCGCGCCCTGGACCTCCCGACCCACATCCTGCCCGAGATCCTCCCGCCGGGCACCACCCTGGGGCCGCTGGATCATCGCCTGGCCCAGGAGGCGGGCCTGGAGGGCGCCACGGTGATCCTGCCCGCCAGCCATGATACCGGCTCGGCGGTGGCGGCGGTGCCCGCCCGCGTCAAGGACTTTGTCTACATCAGCTCGGGCACCTGGTCCCTCATCGGCGTCGAGACGCAAGAGCCGATCCTGACGCCCGATGCCCTGGCGAACAACTTTACCAACGAGGGCGGCGTGTTCGGCACCTTCCGCCTGCTCAAGAACATCATGGGGCTCTGGCTGGTGCAAGAGAGCCGCCGCACGTGGGCGCAAGAGGGCGATGAGCTCTCCTATGACGACCTGACGGCCCTGGCCGCCCAGGCGCCCGCCTTTGGCCCCTTGGTGGAGCCGGACGCCGCCGAGTTCCTGCCGCCGGGCGGCATGCCCGAGCGCATTCGGGCCTTCTGCCAGCGCACCGGCCAGCGCCCCCCTGCCACCAGGGGCGAGATCGTGCGTTGCGCGCTGGAGAGCCTGGCCTGCAAATACCGTTGGGCCGTGGACAAGCTGGAGGAGATGCTGGGGCGCCGCCTGGAGGTGATCCACATCGTCGGCGGGGGGAGCCAGAATAGCCTGCTGTGCCAGTTCGCCGCCGATGCCACCCGGCGCCCTGTGATCGCCGGACCCGTCGAGGCCACCGCCATCGGCAACGTCATGCTGCAGGCCATCGCCCGTGGACGCATCGGCGACCTGGCCCAGGGCCGCGAGATCGTGGCGCTCTCCTTCGCCAGCACCGCCTACGAACCGGGGGATGTGTCGGGCTGGGATGACGCCTATGGGCGCTTCCTGGCCTTGCAGCAAGAGACCCAGGTGCTCTGAGCGCAGGCTGGCGCATATGAGCACGGCCACGCTGTTCCACAACGGGCGCATCCATACCCTGCACGGCCCCCTGCCCGAGGGCTGGCTGCTGGCCGAGGGGGGGCGCATTGCGGCCTTGGGGGCAGGCGCTCCGCCCGCCGGGCGTGGGCGGCGCGCCATGCCCGTTGACCTGGAGGGCAACTGGCTCGCCCCCGGCCTGATAGACCTGCACGCCCACGGCGCCCTGGGATGCGACGCCATGAATGCCGATCCCGAGGCGCTGCGCATCATGGCCCGCTTTTACGCCTCTCACGGCGTCACCGGCTTTTTGGCCGCCACCATGAGCGCACCCGCCGCCGAGATCGAGGCGGCCCTGGCCGCCATCGGCATAGCCATGGGCCAGAGCGCCGACGGCGCGGCTCTGCTGGGCGCCCACGTGGAGGGCCCCTACCTGAACGCGGCCCAGAGGGGCGCCCAGGAGGCCCAATGGGTACGCACCGCCCGCGCCGCCGAGTACCAGGCCCTTTTTGCCAGCGGGGTCGTGCGCCTGATCACCCTGGCGCCGGAGAGCCCCGAGAACCGCACCCTGATCCCCTACGCCCGGCGGCAGGGGGCCCTGGTCTCCCTCGGCCACACCCAGGCCGACTATGACACGATGCGCGAGGCGATGCGCCTGGGCGCCACCCAGGTCACCCACCTGTTCAACGCCATGGCGCCGCTGCACCACCGGGAGCCGGGCCCCGTGGGGGCGGCCCTGTCGCTGGTCGGCCTCACCTGCGAGCTGATCGCCGACCGGGTGCATGTGCACCCCGCCGCCCTGGCCCTGGCCTATCGCTGCAAGGGGCCGGGCGGCATCGCCCTGGTGACCGACGCCATGGCGGGGGCGGGCATGCCCGATGGCGACTATACCCTGGGGGGCGCCGCGGTGCGGGTGCGCGATGGCATCGCGAGGAACGCCGAGGGCGCCCTGGCCGGCAGCACCCTCACCCTGGAGCGCGCCGTGGCGCACATGGCGCTGGCCACCGGCGAGCCGCCGGAACGCATGCTCCCCATGGCCAGCCGCACGCCCGCCCGCTGCCTGGGCCTGGCCTCCAAGGGCGATATCGCCGTCGGGCGCGACGCCGACTTGATCGTGCTGGATGAGGCCCTGCAGGTGCGGATGACGATGGTCAGGGGCACGGTCGCCTACCAGAGGTGATGAACGACCCACGCGCAGGTCGCCCACAGACTGAACAAAACCCCCTCTCCCATGCCAGCATGGGAGAGGGGGTTGACGGTGAGACCTGCTGGAGGCACCGCTTGCCCTAGGCCTGATCGTCCCCGGCCTCTGGGGCCGGGGGAACCCAGGGCTCGCCCGGCACATACACCATCGAGGGGCGCTGGAGCTTGTGGCGGATCAGGAGCAACGCGCCGAAAAAGACAAACAGCACCACCGATACGATCTGGGCCGTGGGGATGCCTGCGATCTTCCAGGCGTCGGGCCGAAAGTACCCTTCGATGAAGAAGCGGATCACGGGATAGATCAGGCCATAGACAAAGATGATATCGCCCCACAGACGCCCGCGCTTCCATTTGCGCGCCAGATAGAGCAAGATGGCAAAACCGATCAGGTTGAGCATCGACTCGTAAAAGAAGGTGGGGTGGAACCGTTCAAAGCTCTCGAATCCCGGCAACCGGTTGGCAGGGGAGATGTAGATGCCCCAGGGCAGGTCGGTGGGCGGGCCATAGAGCTCCTGGTTGAAAAAGTTGCCCCAGCGACCGATGGCCTGGGCCAGCAGCAGCCCCGGCGCGCAATAGTCGGCCCATTCGAGAAAGCGCAGCTTCTGGTGCTTGGCAAAAACCCAAACGCCCACCAGCCCTCCCAGCACGGCCCCATAGATGCCGAACCCGGCCATCTGGAAGCTGAACATCTTGCCGGGGTTCGCCATGTAATAATCCCAGCTCGAGATGATGTGATAGACGCGGGCGCCCACGATGCCGGCGAAAAGCACGACGATCAACAGGGTCCAGGCGATCTCGGGGTCATGGCCGTTGCGGGCCGAGAGCTTGCTGGCGATGTAGGCGGCCAGCATGGAGCCCGCGATGATCAGCACGCCATACCAGTAGATGGTGAGGGGGCCGAGCCGCAAGAAGACGGGGTTGGGCTGCATAGATACCTCCGTGGTTGCTCCGACCCCTGGCCGAAGCGCGTTTCCGAACTGGCCCCATTATACCCCAACGAGCGCCATTTCCAAGAGGGCGAGCGGCCGCCAGCGCACCCATGGCGCACAACGAAGCGGGTGGGCGCGGCCCCGCTCCCTACCCCACCTGGCAGAGGAAGCCCTTGAGATAGGCCCCCTCGGGGAACGTCAGGGCCACGGGATGATCGGAGGCCTGGCCCAACCGCTCCAGGATGCGCACCTCGCGCCCGGCATCCAGGCTGGCCCCAAAGACGATCTTTTGAAAGAGGGCCTCGTCTATGGCGCCGGAGCAAGAGAAGGTCGCCAGGAGCCCGCCGGGCCGCAGCAGATGCATGGCCTGCAGGTTGATATCCTTGTAGCCCCGGGAGGCCGAGCGCACCTGGGCCTGGGAGAAGGCGAACTTGGGCGGGTCCAGGATGATGACGTCAAAGCGCCGCACCTGATCGCGCATGGTGCGCAGCACCCGAAAGGCGTCGCCCGCAACGGTCTCGACGCGCTCCGACGGGATGCCGTTCAGGGCCATGTGCGCCTCGGCGGCGGCCAGGGCATCGGCGGAGCTATCCAGGTTGACGATGCGGCGGGNNCCCGCCGTGCCTGCGTACACGCCAAAGCCGCCGGTGTAGGAAAAGGCGTTCAGCACCTCGGCGTTGGCGCAGTAACGCGCCACCCGCTGGCGGTTCTCGCGCTGATCCAGGTAAAAGCCGGTCTTGTGGCCGCGCAGCGGGTCC
The DNA here is from genome assembly GCA_002329325.1 of Anaerolineales bacterium UBA1429. Classification (GTDB taxonomy): domain Bacteria; phylum Chloroflexota; class Anaerolineae; order UBA1429; family UBA1429; genus UBA1429. The sequence continues at coordinate 7,744 of DCTX01000014.1, read as the reverse complement.
ACCAGAAAGCGGCGCCCGTGCTCGACGATGGCCACCTGAGGGGGCGGCAGCTCGCCCGCCAGGAGCCCCACGGCGTCGGCCAGCCCCTCCCGCGGGCGCACGTCCACATCGCTGCGCTCGTACACCCCTTGGGGCTTGAGCAGCTCCATGAGCAGCGCGGCCAACTCGTGTTTGCGCTGCTCGATGCCGGCGGTGAGGGATTGCAGCACCAACCACTCGCCGTAGCGGTCCACGATCAGGCCGGGCAGGCCGTCGGATTCGGCGTTCACCAGGCGGCAGGCCGTGGTCTCGCCCAGGCCGGGCAGCGCCGTGCGGCGGGCGATGGCCGCTTCCAGGCGACGCCGCCAGAAGGCCTCGTCTATCTCCTCGGCGGGGTCCCAGGTCAGGATGCGCACGGCGATCTGCGAGTGAGGGTTATAGTACCCCCGGCCGCAGGGGCGCCCGGCGCTATCGGCGATCTCCACCAGGTCGCCGGGCTGGGCCTGGCCCTGCACCCGCTCGATGGCCCCACCAAAGAGCCACGGGTGGCGGTTCTGCAAGGCGCGCTCGCGACCGGGCTTCAGGCGTATGCCAACTAGACGCACGTCGCTCTCCCTTCCTGCGCGCCCGCGCGCTCGCGGCCCCGCTTGGGCTGTACGGTGCTCATGCTTTCTCCTCGCCCGTCTCGCAGCGCTGGAATCGGATCCAGAGCGCCCGCCGCGTCTCGTCTGCGATGGCATAGCGCGCGTCCACCCGCACGCCGACAACCCAGGCCACGTCGTCGCCGCACAGCAGCAGCGGCAGGCTGTCGCGCTCGTGGCGCGGCACCTTGGCGTTGATCAGCAGATCTTTGACGTCCTGGCGGTGCCCCAGCCCCAGGGGATACAGGGCATCCCCCCGCCGGCGGGGGCGCAACAGCAGCGGCCCCTGCAATCGGTCGGCATCCAGGAAGGCGGTGTAGGGATCGGCGTTCGTCCGCCAGCCTTCGGGCAGGTCGCCGCGCGGGAGGAGGCGAGCCGTGAGCCGCCAACGCCCGTCGGGCAGGATCGCCTGCCCGGGCAGCGCCAGGGGCAAGGGCCCTGCCACCCGGGGGCGTTCCTCTGGCGGCCAACCCACGCCCTGGGCGGCCAGCAGCGCGGCATCGTATCCCAAGGTCAGCAACAGGCCCCCCGGCAGGGTGGCCTGATCGCCCACGCGCCCATACGCCACGATCCTGCGCGCCGTCTCGATGTGCTCAAAGGCGATATCCCGCAAAGAGCGGCGCAGGCGTTGCACCGCCTCGCGCAACACGGAGCGTTGCAGCCCCACGGGCAAGCCCCGCAGCGCCGCCAGGTCCAGGACGATGCCCTCGGCCGCCTCTTGGCGCGCCACCGTAGGCCACGCCTCGGCCAGCAAGCCGCGCAGCAGATCATGGTCCCCGGCCAGGGCCTCGGCCGTACGGCACAGCAGGGCGCGGATGTTGGGGTTATAGCCCTCCAGGTAGGGCAGCAACTCGTGGCGGATGCGGTTGCGGAACAGGGTCGTATCCAGGTTGGAGCGATCGCAGAGCGGCTCCAGGCCCTGATCCCGGCAGTAGGCCTCGATCTCGGCCCGGGTCGCATCCAGCAGAGGGCGCGCCAGGCGGACGCCCTGCAGCCCACCTCCCGCATCGGCCTCCGGCCCGAGATGCAGCTCCTCCAGGGGCGTCAGGGGGCGCATGCCCCGCAGCCCGGCCAACCCGCTGCCCCGCAGCAGGTGCATCAGCACCGTCTCCACCTGGTCATCGGCATGGTGGGCCACGGCCACCGTGGGGGCGCCCAGCTCGCGGGCCATGCGCCCCAGAAAGGCATAGCGGGCCTGGCGAGCGGCCTCCTCCAGCGAGAGCCCTTGGGCGGCGGCGCGGGCGGGCACATCCACCCTCTCGATACGGCAAGGCAGGCCCCAGGCGGCGCACAGGCGCGCCACGTAGGCCGCCTCGTCCTCCGCCTCGGGGCGGATGCCGTGGTTCAGATGCGCCGGGCGCAGGGCCGCGTCCCAGGCGGGCGCCAGCGCGCGCAAGAGGTGCAACAGGCAGAGGGAATCGGGGCCGCCCGAGACGCCCACGACCACGGGCTCGCCGGGCGGCAACAGCCCGTGTTCCTCGATGGCGACCCTGACGCGTTCAGCCAGAGGCGCTTGCCGCATGGGCCTGCTCCAAGGCGCCGTTCTGATGCACACAAGAGCCCGGCTGCAGCCCCGCTCTCCCAGGGGCCTGTCTCGCGCCGGTCCTGTCGACCCCGGCGCCGGGCGACCGGCGTTCCACCGCCCACTCTCCCGTGGATACGGGAGAGTGGGGCGGCGAGAAGGTCGAAATCAGGGGCTGTTGCCCTGCGCGACGAGCCCCCCTCGCTCTCATGGAGGCTATGACTCTTGTAGAACCTGGCGGGCCAGGACCTCTGGCGCGTCGCCTGCCCCCAGGGGCCGCAGCCGCACGACAAAGCCGGTGGGCGCCAGCGGCAGCAGGTACTCGCGGCGGGTGCCCGGGCCGCAACTCGCGCCGCCCAGGCCGCTCTGCCCGTAATCCAGATTGAGCGTCACCTCCGGTTGCCATTCCAGCTCGTTGGTGTGCTCGGCAGCCGTCAGGTTCTCGGTGGTGTAGTGATGGGCGCTGACCTCCAGCAGGGGCTGGCCCACGGCCAGCAGCCCCACGCCCTCGGGGTCGGTGATGGCCACCCAACGCACATCGGTCTTGTTGCCGTTCTCCTGGGGCACCACATAGGGCACATACTGGTCGTCCACCGAGCCGGCATAGCGGCCCACCTGGGCGCTGGCCTTGCGATCCACGTAGGACTCGTGGGGGCCGCGTCCGAACCAGGTCATGGCGTCTAGCCCGGCGGCCAGACGCAACTGCAGCCCCAGCCGCGGCAACACGCCCATGTGCAGGGTCGGATCAATGTAGGTATCCAGGACGACGTCGCCACTGCCATAGATGGTATAGCGCTGGCGGCAGGCCAGCCCAAAGGTGGTGCCGGGGGGGCTGGTGAAAAAGCGCACCTCGACCTGCACCTCCTGGTCGGCCACCTGCTCCGCCGAGACCTGGCGCACAAGGCGGACCAGCCGATCCAGGCCCATGGTGCGCCACAGGACGGCCATCGAGTCACTCCGGCCGCGGGCCATATCGTTATCAGTGGGGGCGCGCCAGAGGTTCAGCCGCGGCCCTTGCGCCAGCAGGTCGCGCCCGTGGGCCTGCCAGGAGACGATCTCGCCCAGAGCGCGGTCAATGGCCAGGCTCCAGCCTTGGCCCGTCACCGTGATCCGCGCGGCATCCTCTTGCAGCGCTAGAGACGGCATGGCCTGGCAGCACAGGTCAGGGGCGGGGGCTTCCCAGGGCATGCGGAACTGCTCCCAGGCCACCAGGTGCCCGGCCTCGGCCCAGGGGGCGGCCTCACGCCGGGTGAAGGTGAGCCCCAGCCAGTACTCGGCGCCGGGGGTCAGCTCGGGCTGGGTTAGGTCCAGGGTCACCCGTTGGGCCTCGCCGGGGCCGATCTCCAGGCTGGGCACGGCGCCCGAATCGATCACCACGCCGTCCTCGGAGAGGGTCCAGGCGATCTCGAGGCCTTCCAGGCTCAGGAAATCGTAGCGGTTGGTGATCAGCAATTCGCCGGCTTCCAGATCCAGCGGCTCGACCGCCACCGGCTGCACCAGGTACTTGTACTCGATGAGGGCGGGGTGGATGGTGCGGTCGGGCCCCACCAGCCCGTTGCAGCAGAAGGGGCCGTCGTTGGGCACGTCGCCGAAATCGCCGCCATAGCAGTAGTAGCTCTGGCCCTTCTCGTCCACCTTGATCAGGCCCTGGTCCTGCCAATCCCAGATGAACCCGCCGATCAGCCGCTCGGTGTTGCGGATGGCATCCACGTACTCTTTGAGGTTGCCGCAGCTATTGCCCATGGCGTGGGCAAACTCGCACATCATCACAGGGCGCGGGTCATCGGGCACGGTGGCCATCTCGATGATGCGCTCGACGGTGGGGTACATGGTAGAGACCACGTCCACATAGGGCTCGCGCTCCGCCGACTCATAGTGCACAAAGCGGCTGGGCTCGTTGGCGTGGATCCAGTCGGCCATCGCCTCATGGTTGGGGCCATAACCCGACTCGTTGCCCAGCGACCAGCAGATCACGCTGGGGTGATTCTTGTCGCGCTCCACCATGCGGATCGCCCGCTCCAGGAAGGCGGTGCGCCAGACGGGATCGTTGCTGGGCTTGGCCCACACGCCGTGGGACTCCAGGTTGGCTTCGTCAATGACATACAGCCCATACTGATCGCACAGATCGAGCCAGTAGGGGTTGTTGGGATAGTGGGAGGTGCGCACGGCGTTCAGGTTGTGCTGCTTCATCAGGATGATGTCGGCCAGCATCGCCTCGCGGGGGACCGCCTTACCGTGCTCGGGATCGTGATCGTGGCGATTGACGCCAAAGAGCAGCACCGGCGCGCCGTTGATGAACAGCTTGCCCTCGCGCAGCTCCACCTGGCGAAAGCCGACCCGGCAACTCTGGGTCTCGATCAGCTCGCCGGCGGGGTCGCGCAGAGCAAGCACCAGAGTATAGAGGTAGGGCGTCTCGGCGCTCCACTTGTGGGGGTTCGCGATCACCCGCTCGAACTCAAAGGGGCGCTCCTCGCCGGCGGCCAGGGTCGCCCCCTCGGCGACGGGCGCCTCGAACAGGGCGCGGCCTTGGCCGTCATACAGAGCCACCGAGAGCGAAAGGTCGGCAGGGGCGTCGTCGGTGTTCTCCACCCAGGCCCGCACCTGGAGCGCCCCATCGCGATAGTCGGCGCTCAGGGGCGTGTGGACGGCGAAATCCCGCACGTGCTGGCGGGGCGCGGCCCAGAGGTAGACATCGCGATAGATGCCCGCCAGCCGCCAGTGGTCCTGGTCCTCCAGGTAGGTGCCGTCGGACCAGCGATAGACGCGAGCCGCCAGCAGGTTCTCGCCCGGCTGCAGATAGGGGGTCAGGTCGAACTCGGCGGGCAGACGGCTATCCTGGCTATAGCCCACGAACTGACCGTTGAGCCAGAGGTAAAAGGCCGATTCCACACCATCAAACACCACCGAGATGCGCCTTCCCTGCCACTCGGAGGGCACGGTGAAGGCCACCCGATAGCTGCCTACCTCGTTGGTCTCAAAGGGCACGCGGGGCATCTCGTCCGGCGGGAAGGGATACTGGACGTTGGTGTATTGGGGATGGCCATAGCCCTGCAGCTGCCAGTTGGCAGGCACGGCGACGGTATCCCAGGCAGAGGCATCGTACTCGGCCTGCTGAAAGCCCTCGGGCGCGGCGCCCGGGTTGGGCGCCCAGTGGAACTGCCAGTCGCCGTTGAGCAGACGCACCCAGGGCGAAGCGTAGCGCTCGCCCTGCAGAGCCAGCGGGATGCTGGGATAGGGCACGGCGGTGGCGTGGGCCAGGGCCTTGTTGATGCCAACGACTTCGGGGTTCTCCCAATCGGGCAACCGCTCCAGACTCATGGCGTTCCTCCTGCTTGGCATGGCTTGTCACCGGAGCGACCTCCTTGGCGCGCCGGCTCGTTCTTGCGCGGGATGCAGAACTAGCTCGATTGTAGCCGCAACCCGGCGGCGCGGCAACCTGGGAGGCGCCCATGTCCCCGCAAACAAAACGCCTCCCGAAACATACGTTTCGGGAGGCAGGAGGGTGAGCGGTGGGATTCGAACCCACGGTCTTCTGGGCCACAACCAGATGCCTTGACCACTCGGCTACGCCCACCATGGCAAGCGAGATTCTACCATAGGCGCCCTTGCACGCCAAGTTGGGCCGCAAGGCGTGCGCCGTTAGGCCAACGGCTCGTTCCGCACCTTGAGATAGACCGACACCATGCGGTGCACCGCCGTGAGCACGCTGCCCACGGCCAGGATCCAGAGGGCGGGCACGATCCAGCCCGTCACCAGCCCGATGAAGAGGGCCAGGGTGCGCTCCACGCGGGTGAACAGCCCTTCTTTGCAGGTCAATCCCAGCCCCTCAGCCCGGGCCCTGGCATAGCTGACCATCAGCGAGCCCACCAGCGCCACATAGACGAGCATCTCCTCCACGCGGCCGGGCTGCCCCATGTAGAACCAGGCCAGCCCCAGCAGCACCCCCGCCTCGGAGACGCGATCCAGGCTGGAATCCAAAAAGGCGCCGAACTTGGAGACCAGGCCGCGCTGGCGGGCCAGGGCGCCGTCAAAGGCGTCGAATACCGAGGTGGCGGCCAGGAGCAGGCCGCCCAGGCGCAACGAGCCTGTGGCCAGCACCACGCCCACGCCCACCTGCAGCAGGCAGCCAAAGATGGTCAGGGCGTTGGGGTGCACCCCCAGGCGGTTAAAGAAACCGGCAATCGCCTCGATCGCCTTGCGAAAGACCTTCCTTAGCCAATCCGTGAACATGGCGCCTCTTTCGTTCTAGAATCCTTCCATCTGGCTCAGGTCCACGATACCCTCCGCCAGCGCGCCGATGGCCTGCAAGAGCGCAAGGCGGTTCTGGCGCACCTGCAGGTCCTCCGCCATGACGAGCACATCCTCAAAGAAACGGGCGATCACCGGGCTGAGGGCCTCCAGCGTCTGCATGAACGCGACGATGTTCGGGTTGGCGGCCACCTGCTCCGCCGCCTGCACATAGGCGACGTACAGATCCCGACTGGCCTGTTCGACCAGGGCCCCCGGCTGGATGGTGTAGCGGGCCTCCAGGTTGCGGGTGATGCGCACGCAGCGGGCATAGTTATCCAGCAGGGTCTCCCAGTCATCCCGGGCCATCCAGGGCGCCAGGTCGTCCAGGGCGCGGCGCGCCGCCGCAGGGTCGTCGGCTTGCGCCGCCAACACCGCCGCCACGGCATCGTAGCGATACCCCGCCTCGCGCAGGTAGCCCTCCAGCCGGCGCAGCATGAACTCCTCCAGATCGCCCAGGGTATCGGCCCCCACGGGCACGGGCATCTGGCCCGCCGCCAGGGCGAACGCCTGCGAGAGCGAGAAGGGGAGCCCCTTTTCCACCAACACCTGCAGGATGCCCAGGGCCGCGCGCCGCAGGCCCCACGGGTCCGCCGCGCCCGTGGGACGCATGCCCACGGCAAAGAGGCCCACCAGGCTATCCAACCGATCGGCCAGGCCCAGGGCCAACCCCACGGCGCTCTGAGGCAGGCGGTCGCCGGCATAGCGCGGCCAGTAGTGCTCCTCGATGGCCTGGGCCACCGCCTCGGGCTCACCGGAGAGGCGGGCATAGTGGGCGCCCATGATCCCCTGCAGCGCGGTGAGCTCCACCACGAGCTGGGTGGCCAGATCGCTCTTGCAGAGGGCTGCCGCCCGTTGGGCGGCCTGCTGCTGGGCCTCGTCCAGCCCCAGGAGCTCGGCCAGCGCGGGGGTCAGCGCCTCCAGGCGGTGCACCTTGTCCAGCACGGAGCCCAGCCGCTCCTGGAAGGTCAGCGTATCCAACTTGGGCGTGAACTCGTCCAGGGGGACGCGGGTATCCGCCTGGTAAAAGTAGGCGGCGTCGGCATAGCGGGCCCGCAACACCTCTTGGTTGCCATCGCGCACCACATCCTGATCCAGCTCGGCCCCGTTGGCGACGGCGATGAAGCAGGGCAGGAGCTTGCCATCGCGCACCACGGGCAGGTAGCGCTGGTGCTTGCGCATCACCGCCAGCAGCACCGAATCGGGCAGACGCAGGTAGGCCTCGTCAAAGGCGCCCAGAATCGGCAGGGGGCACTCGACCAGGTTGGCCACCTCGCGCAACAGCGCGGCATCCACGCCGGGGTGACCGCCCGCC
>DCTX01000034.1 GCA_002329325.1 Anaerolineales bacterium UBA1429 | reverse complement strand
GTACGGCCGGGTGATGGTGGAACGGCTGGAGGGCTTCTGCTCGGAGAACGACTGGCAGCGGGCCTACTACGAGATGAACGAGTTCGAGCAGGAGCTCCACAACTGGGGCGCGGTCATTTTGAAATTCTGGGTGCAGATTGACAAGGACACCCAGCTGGCCCGGTTCACCGAGCGGCAGAACACCCCGTCCAAGCAGTGGAAGATCACCGACGAGGACTGGCGCAACCGGGAAAAGTGGGACCTGTACGAGCAGGCCGTGGACGAAATGCTCCAAAAGACCAGCACCACCTACGCTCCCTGGCACATCCTGGAGTCGGTGGACAAGAAGTACGCCCGGATCAAGGCGCTGAAGATCGTTATCGACGCGCTGGAAAAGGCGCTGTAACAGAACAAAAAGCGGCTGTCGCCCGATGAGCGGCAGCCGCTTTTTCTGTAAAGCGATTTAGGTGCGGCCTTCCAGCACCGCAGTGATGGCGTCGGTGACGGCGCTGCGGAAGCCCCGGCGCTCCAGAGCCGCCACCCCCTTGATGGTGGTCCCCCCGGGAGAGCACACCGCGTCCTTCATGGCGCCGGGATGCTGTCCTGTGGTCAGGTGGAGCTTGCCCGTGCCCGCCAGCATCTGGGCGGCCAGCCGGTAGGAAAGGTCCCGGGGCAGGCCGTGAAGCACCCCCGCGTCCCCCAGAGCCTCCAGGAACATGGCGGCGTAGGCGGGGCCGCAGCCGCTGAGGGTGCCGGCGGCGCCCATTTGGGCGGCGGTCACCGTTTCCACGGAACCCAGCAGGGACAGCAGCTCTTGTACCTGGCAGAGCTCCTCGTCTGTCAGGGAGTGGTCCTGCTCCAGCAGCACCACCCCTTCGCCCACCGCCACCGGGGTGTTGGGCATGGTGCTGAGATGATGGACCCCCGGGGGAAGGATCTCCTCAAACCGGGAGAACAGCCACCCTGCCGCCACGGAGAGCACCACCTTCCCAGAGAGCTTGTCCCGGAGGGGGGAGAGCACCTCTTCAATCAGGTAGGGCTTTACCGCCAGGATGAGCAGGTCCGCCTGCCCGGCGACTTCCAGGCTGTCCCGGCAGGGGACAATCCCCAGCTCCTCCGCCGTCTGCTCCAGCTTGTCCCAGCGCTTGGCGCAGGCGAAGATCCGCCCCCCTTCCACGCCTCCTCTCAGAAAGCCTTTCGCCATGGCCTGAGCCATGTTGCCGAAGCCAATGAATCCCAGAGTTTTGCCTGTCATGTGGAACCACACCTTTCCTTTTTCCGATGGATTCTATCATACCACAAAAACGCTGGGGAAAAAAGCCATGTTTTTCCAAGGAAACCAGTCCCATTCCTTGCGGTTTCGCCAAAGATATGCTATTATTTAACAGATATTTTACATACGGGAAGGTAGTCTTTCTATGACGGAAAAGATTTCTCCGGCACAGCGCTGGAAAGATCTGCGGGCCAGGCTGGCCTGGACCAGCTTGCCCTTTTGTTTTGCGGGGCTGTTTTTGTTCGACGCCGCCCTGCGGTACTTTTACCGGTTTGCCGGCAGCACCCNNCAGCGGCGGCTGGTGTTTGGCCCTGACAGCCCTCTGCGCCCTGCTGCCCCGGCTGGGCAGGCGGATCCTCATGGGGGTGTACGCCCTGTTTTTCGGGTTTTTGTGCCTGCTCCACGGGGTGATGTTCAACATCTTCGGGAAGATGTTCAGCTTTTCCGACACCAACTTCGCCGGGGACGGCGCCCGGTTTTTCAGCTGGTCCTACTTCAACCTGCGGAAGGCCTACCTGCTGTGCCTGCTTTTGGCGGTGGTCTTTCTGGTGCTGGGGGCGGTGCTGGCGGCAAAGCCCAAGGGGGACCGGCGGCAGTGGATTCTGTGGGGCTGCGTGGTGGCCGGCGCCTGGATCCTCTCTGCGGGGTGCATTCTGTTCACCCACAACTCCCTGCTGCCCAAGGAGGACACCATGTGGTGGGGCAACACCTTCGACCCCAGCAGCAAGGAGCAGGCCTACAAGGAGTTTACCGACTCCAACCGGAACCTGCTGATGACCGGCCTGTACCAGTACACCGTCCGGGACTTTGTAATCTCCTTCGGTCTGGAACGGGAGCCGGTGCAGCTGGAGGAGCTGGACCAGTTCTACGAGGAGCGTGCCCAGGAGGTGAGCGGGGAAAACGAGATGACCGGCCTGTTTGAGGGCAAAAACCTGATCATGGTCATGCTGGAGTCTGTGGACACCTGGCTTCTCACCCCGGACTACATGCCCAACCTGTACCGGCTCCAGCAGGAGGGCACCAACTTTGTAAACCACTACACCCCCCTGTTCCTGTCCGCGGGCACCTTCAACACGGAGTTCATCTCCCAGACAGGGCTGCTGCCCTCGGTGACGGGGCTTTCCAGCAGCGTGTACTCCACCAACAGCTTCCCCTATTCCCTGGCCCACCTGTTCGCTGGGGAAGGGTACACGGTCAACTCCTTCCACTCCGCCAGCCCGGACATTTACAGCCGAGGCAGCGTCCACGAAAACCTGGGGTTTGAGGCCTACAACAACGCCCCGGTCCTGGGGATGGAGGACTACATGCTGGACAGCCAGCTGCTCAACGGCTACGACCTGATCGCGCCCCAGGGGAACTTTTTCAGCTTTGTCATCACCTATTCCGGCCACGGGCCCTACACCGAGGAGCTGAGCAACATCTCCGACCCCCATCTGGAAGCGGCCAAGGCGGCGGTGGCGAAGTCCGGTGTGACGGGCAGCGACGCCAACATGGAGGAGTACACCCTGGCGGTGGCCCACGCCATGGAGACTGACCAGTTTGTGGGAGAGCTGGTGGACCGTCTGGAGGAGGAGGGCCGGCTGGAGGACACGGTGCTGCTGTTCTACACCGACCACTACGGCAAGTACATGACGGACCGGTCCTTCCTGTGCCAGGTGAAAGGGGTGGGGGAGACCAGCCAGGACCTGTACCGCACCCCCTGCTTCTTCTACGCCAAGGGAGAGGAACCCCGCACGGTGGAGAAGTACGTGGCCCCGGTGGACCTGCCCCCCACCATCGCCAACCTGTTCGGCCTTCCCGCCGAGTACCAGTACTACCTGGGGGATGACATCTTCGGGGACCAGGGGGGAGTGGTGTGCTTCCCCAACGCCGCCTGGTACAACGGGGAGATCTACTACTCCAGCGACTATTCCGGGGAGCTCACCCCGGAGATCCAGGAGATCACCGCCCAGGTGAGCCGCCGGGAGCAGGCCTCCTTCGACACCTTGAAAAGCGACTATTTCGCCTACCGCCAGGAGGACTCCTGAGGATTTCCGCAAAAAATCGCCCGGAGCTGCTGAAAAAGCGCTCCGGGCGTTTCTTATTTCTGGGTGAACAGGTATTCCAGGCGGCCGTTGACGGTGAGGGCTTGGGAGGCCACCCCGAACACTCGGGCGGGAACCCCGCTTTCAAACACCTGCCGGGCATCCCCCTGGGCGGCGATGGCGCCCTTTTCCAGCACCACCACCTGGTGGCTGTAAGAAAAGGCCAGGCTCAGGTCGTGAAGGACCATCACCACCGTCTTTCCCAGACGGTTCACTTGGCGCACCAGTTCCAGCATTTCGTACTTCTGGCCGATGTCCAGGTAGGTGGTGGGCTCGTCCAGAAAGAGGATGCGAGGGCGGTGCACCAGGGCCCGCGCCACCATCAGGCGCTGCTTCATGCCTTTGGAGTATCCCCCCACCCGGTCGCGCCCGCGCCCGTCCAGCCCTACACGGCGCAACAGCGCCTGGGCATCCAGGTCGCGCACGCCATAGAGCTTGCCAAAGAGGGTCAGGTTCTCGATACCCGTCATCTGCTCATAGAGGTTGGTGATCTCAAAGCAGACGCCGATCTGCGCCTGGACGGCGGAGGTCTCCCGGGCCACATCCAGCCCCAGCAGGAGGGCGCGCCCGCCGTGGGGGCGAGATTGGCCCGTCAACATGCGCGCGGTGGTGGTCTTGCCGGCGCCGTTCGGCCCCAGAAAGCCGAGGATCTCGCCCTCGGCCACGCTGAAACTGATCCCGTCCACGGCCGTGAGCGAGCCGTAGCGGTAGACGAGGCTCTCGGCAACGATGGCATTCTGGGTCATGCGTCTCTCCTACTCCTTCGCAGGCATATCCGTCGCGGCGACACAGGCGCGGCAAACGGCATGATTATAGCCCCATTCGCGCCACGATACCAAGATCAACGCCCTCTCGACGCACAGCATAGGCGTGACGCACAGACAAGCCCCCCTTCGCGGGCGAAGGGGGGCTTGCGAGCCGGTGGTCGGTGGCGGCTAGGGGCGTCGCCCCCGGCCAAAGCCCCCCGGCGCCCCCGCCCCGGTCACCACACCGGTGAGCGTCAGGCTAGCGACCTCGTTCCCGCCCGTCGCTTCGCCGACGGCGTAGAGGCCGTCCACGGCCTGGCCCGTGACGCTGCCCCCCACCAGAACCCGGTAGGTTGCCCCTGGCTGCAGATCGGGTGAGCTGAACACGACGCTCTGGTATGCCCTGGTGGGCACAAAGGCGAGCACTCCCTGGCCATCTTCGGCGACGATCTGCACCGGCGTGCCCGCTGGCTGCGACGCCGCCAGGTTGACCATCAGCGCGTACTGGGTAGAGGACGTATCGGGCGCCTGGGCCATGCCCGCACTGCCGACGGCCACCAGCAGGCCGCCTGTGATCTGAAAGCCCCGGTCGTAATCCAGCGCGCCGTTCATGCTGCTGGTGGGGCCCGTGACGAGCAGCGTGCCGCCGCTCATGGTCACGGCGCCGTTCACGTCGAGGCCATCGCCCAGGGCATCCACGACGACGTTTCCCCCGCCGATCTCCAGCGTCGGCACATCGCCCGCCGCGGCTCCCGGCTGCGCGGGGCGCATCCCGAACCCGCCCTCGCCCTCGGGATTGACTGCGTTGATGCCATCGTCGCTGGCGACGATGTGGATCGTCCCGCCCAGGATGGCGATGGCCTCGCTCTCCAGCCCCTCGTAGCAGCGCGAGATGGCGATCACGCCCTCGCGGATGGTCAGAGCCGCATCGGCGTGGAGGGCGTCGTCGCCCGTGGCCAGGGTGAGCACGCCGCCGCCGATGATCAGGCGGTCGTTGCTGTGCAGCGCGTCGTCGGCGGCGTCGATCTGCACCTCACCCCCCTCGATGACGAGCTCCACGCCAGCCTTGATGCCCTTGGCCGTCAGGCCATCGTCGGCGGCCTGAGCGGCGGGCAACCTCGCGCCGGGCCGCTCGGCATCGCGCACCGGGACAGAGGCGCTGCCCCCGCCCGTCACGATCGAGATGGCGCCGCCCCGCACCAATACCCGCGTCTCGCCCTGAATGCCATCCTCCCCGGCGGTGATGCGCAGCGTGCCCCCATCCACGGTGACCACGCCCTTTTCGGGATCCTGGTCGTTGTTGGCTTTGGCGCCATCGGCGCCCGCCTCCAGGGTGAGCTCGCCGTCGCGGATGGTGAGGGAATCCCGGCCTCGCAGGGCATCGTTGACGGCCTGGACGCGGATCTGGCCGCCCTCGATGGCCAGATCGTCCTTGCTGGCGATGCCGTCGCGATAGTTGCCGATCACCGTGAGGGCGCCGGCGCCGGTGATGGTCAGATCCTCGCGAGAAAAGAGCGCCGCATCGGGTTCGTCCTCTTCTGCATCGGCGTAGAGGTAGGTGTCGCCGTCGGCCAGCCGGTTGTCGGTCCCCTCGGCCAGGACGAGGATGACCTCCTCCGCCTGCTCCACATAGAGGGGCGCGCTGTGGGAGGAGGTCAGGTCCACCCCTTCCAGGACGAGGATAACCACGGCATCCTTGGGCGCGGCCACGACGATCTGGCCCTCCGCCAGGGCGCCGCGCAGTCGGTAGGTGCCCCCGGCGCTGACCGTCACCACGCTCCCCTGGGCCGAGGCCCCCGGCCCCTGTATGGCGAAGGGCTGCCCCAGGGTGATGAGCGTCGCCCCGGCGTCGGCCTCCGCTCCCTCTGCGGCGGCTAGGGTCGCTGATGGGGTGGGCTCTGGCGTCGCGGTGGCCGACGGCAGGGCCGTCGNNGTCGGGGCGGTGGCCGCCGCGGAGGTCGCCGTCGCGCGGACGGCCGTCGGCGTGGGGCTCACCGTCGCGGGCGGCGTGGCCGTGGGCAGGTCGGGAGCTGGCGCCGGGACGGCACAGCCCGCGACCCACAGCAGGGTAGCTAGCAGCAAGATAGCGATGGTGGCCGTTCTCATGGTCGCTCTCCTTGACACCGCGGAGGCTCCCCCCAGGGATGGCGCACCCGCAGCTCGGACTGGTGCCCCATTCTACACCGCGATTGTGTGTTTTCCGTCAAGAAAGCGTCAAGGTTGTGACCGAAACGGCGGCACGGGGCATCAGCGCCTGCGGCGCAGGATCGCGGCCACGAACAGGGCGTTCGCCGCCGTCGTCGCCAGGCCAAAGATGAGGGCCAGCGCGACATGGGTCTCCTCCAGACCGCTTCGCAGCGCCCAGGCGCTGGCGCCCACCAGGGCCGCGCCCAGGGCCGCGTTCAGAGCGATGTTGAGCAGCAGAGCTCGGAGCATGGTCCTCCTTTGGCGGCGCCGCTAGCGCCCGTGGAGCGCCAGGCTAAAGGTGTAGTACAGGAACCAACGCCCCTGGCGGCGGCGTTCGCCGCCCGCCTGCCACTCGACGAGGGCGGCCTCGAGGTACCGCAGCCCCATGTAGTGGCCCACCTCGTGATAGCGCTCCATGAACTCGACCACGGGGATCTCGTAGCCGTGGCGGGCCAGCGCGTCGCGATAGGCCAGTGCCGTCTCGATGGTAAAGTGGTTGGGGAGATCGAGATAGAGGGGGCCGTAGGAGGATTGCTCCCAATCGATGAAGCAGGCCTGGCCCTGCCACCACCAGATATGCCCCGGGTGCAGATCCACGTTGAGCAGCGTCAGGCTCTCCTGCTCTGCGCACAGGGCCTCCAGGGTGCGCACCAGCCCCTCCAGAGCAAGCTCCAGGCGTCGCGTGTAGGCGCCAAACTCTTGGTAGAAATCCGGCTGCGCCAGGCAGGTCTCCCACTCGTGGCGCCAGGCCCGCAGGTAAAGCCGCCCGAGGAAATCGTCACTGGAGGGCGGCAGCCAGGCGGGCTTGTGCCCCCGATTCGCGGCGTGGATCCCCGCCAGGCCATCGGCAACGGAGAGGGTCACCGCGCTGGGCGGATGCCCACCCGTGCTGGGCGGGAGTGGCTCCAGGTGCGGCATATAGACGGGGGCGCGGCCATCGCTGGCGCCATCGGGCAGGTACAGCGGCGGCACTGCACAGCCCTGCTCGGCCAGCAGCGCCAGGATACGCCGCTCCAGCAGCACCGCGTTCTTGCTGACCACCGCATCATGCCGGATGCGCCCTTGCGGATCGCGGCTCAGCACGTCATAATAGCGGATCTGCGAGCCCGAGTAGCCCTGGGGCCCCTCTGACCGTTCGCGCACGTCGGTGACCACGCGGCGCTCTTGGGCGAGTTGTGACAGGAACCCCTCGATCTGCGTCCATAGCTCTGCCGGTGCTTCGGCCAAAGATACCCCCTGTGGCGAGTCGTGAGACTGGGCACGGGCGCCTGCCCTGCACCCCAGAGTATACCATAGGGGCGCCGGCGGGCGAGCCCGGGCCAGCGGCTAGCGCTTCTCGGCCAGATAGGCAAAGAATCCTGCCCGACGCAGGGCGGCCAGGGTCAGCCCACCCAACAGCCCTCCCAGCGCGCCAAAGAGGATGTAGCTCACCAGAGAGCGCGCCAGTCCCAGGGCCACAAAGCCGGCAGGCGCGCCTACGATGGTGGCGAGAGCCCACTTGACCACAAACTTGCCCACGTGGCCCACGGTGCCCGCCAGGACGGCGGTGACCAGGGCCTCCGGACTGCCCAGGATGAGCAGGGCGAGCTCGGCGCCCAGGCCCACGGCCGTGTACGAGAGCAACGTGTCCAGCGCGCCCAGGTCGCCCAGCCCCAGCACGGCCGCGATGATGCCCGAGGTCAGCCCCACCAGGCTGACGGCGCCTCGCCTGGGGACCACTCCCGCCGCCACGATCACGATGGCCATCCAAAAGATCCCCGAATGGCCCGGCAACTGGAGGGGCAGACGCAGCGCGATCTTGGCGACGACGATGAGCACCGAAAGCAGCGCCAGCAGAATGAGCTGGAACGTGGTAAAGTAGCGCGTTTTCATGGGCTGGTCACCTCGATGCGGTCCACGTCCTGAACCCACTCATCCCGGGTATCGAGGGCCGGCAGCACCGAGACCAGCTTGAGGGTGCCCCGGTTGGACAAGGCCAGCAGCACCTGATTCGCGGGATCGTCCACCTCCGCCCAGGTCAACAGGGCCTGCTTGTCCCGGGTGCTGCTGATGACCAGGATCTCGGCCGATGGGCTGAGCGCATCAGCATCTACATAGATGCGGATGACCTCGCGGAGCAGCCAGCCCTGTTGCTGCTTGCCCTCCTCGGCATCGGTAAAGCCAGTCTGCTGCAGCCCCTCCAGGTCGGGCGCGGCAAAGGCAACCAGGAGCTCGCCATCCAGGTAGAGGGGAATGCTCCCCGCGGGAATCTCTGCCGTAGCCGACGAGCGCCGCTGCAGGGCGTCTATCCCCAGCACAACCAGCGCCACCAGGGCCAGGATCCCCAGCACGATCGCTACTCGCTTGCTCTGCTTCATCTCTCCTCCCATATGGTGGTTCTGCGGCGCCAGCCTATCGCCAGACCAACAGGGCCGCTGCCACGAACACGGTGCCACCCAACAGGCCCCAATCCAGCGGCCGCATGGACAGGGTACGGTACGGTCTGCGATGGGGCGAATCAAAGCCGCGGGCGTAGGCCGCCTCGGTCATAGCCCAGGCGAGCTTGGTCACCAGCACCACGGCGGGCACGGCCAGCGCCACCAGGTCACGCACGCGCTCCACCAGGTGGCTCCACCCGCTGGCCCACGACCAGGCGCCGCGGGACATCTGCGCCTCGCGGATGGCCCGCCACTCGGCATCCAGCAGCGCTACGCTCTGGAAGGCCAGGGTCAGGCTGAAGGCATACCGATAGGGCACATGGGCCCACTCCATGGCCAGGCGTAGCTCCGCCGGCGCCGTGGTGGCAAACAACAGCGCAAAGACGCCCGTCAGCACCATGATGCGCAGGGTCACGATGCAGGCCAGCTCCGGCGAGATGACGAGCCAGTCAATGATAAAGAGCAGGGCCAATACCCACTTGATGCGCCAGATCTGCTGTGCGGCCTGAGGCAGCAGCCGCGCCCACAGCAGCAGCCCCACGTATAGCCCGATAAAGACCAGCAACCTCTCGATGTCCAGCATGACCGCCAGTGAGGCGCACAGCGCCAACGCCAGCTTGACCCGCGGATCGGCATGCCGGAGGGGAGACGCCTCCACGAGGGCAGGCTTGAGGGCCCTTCGTGCACCACGCCGCCAGCGGAGGCGCGGCGCTCGGCTTCGGGCGCCCGCATCGGACGCCGCGGGCGCGTGGGGCGCAACGGGCGCGCTGGGAGGCGGCCCCGCGATCGCGACGGGCGCCGCCGGAGGCACCG
>DCTX01000033.1 GCA_002329325.1 Anaerolineales bacterium UBA1429 | reverse complement strand
GAGCTATCGCGCACCCTTTCGCCAGTTTCGCACCTATGCTCTGGGCGATCTGCGGGTGCTCTCTTTTGTGCGCGATGACCAGGGGCGCATCTGGCTGGGCACGGACCGGGGGCTCTACTGGCTCGACCCGGAGACGGAGGAGGTGCACGGTCCCTGGGTGATACCCTCGCCGTTGCCCGATAATCAGATCGCCGGCCTGGCCATCGGCGCCCAGGGCACGGTGTACGTGGGCACGCCGCGGGGCGTCTCCTGGATCGATGCCCAGGGGCAGACCGGCCTGCTGACCGATCTGGGGGCCCAGTGGCTGGGCACCGACGCCGACGGGCGTCTCTGGCTGGCCACCGCGCAGGGGGTTGGCCGGTATGTGGCCGAGGATACCCTGGAATGGGTCTATGACCAGGGGGCGGCGCTGGCCATCGGCCTGGGGCCCGAGGGCGCCGTCTACCTCGGCACGCCAGAAGGGTTCCTGGTCCGCATCGGCGTTGAGGGAGCCGAGACCTTGGCCGACATACGCGCCTGGACGGGCGCGCTACCCCGCGATATCGCCGTGGACGGCCAGGGCACCGTCTGGGTGGCGACGGAAGAGGGGCTGGCCCGGATAGGGGCGGATGGCTCCCAGAACCTCTATACCGAGGAGGACGAGGGGCCGCTCAGCAGGGATATTCGCGCGGTGGCCGTGGACGCCGAGGATACCGTATGGATGGCCACGGCCCGGGGGTTGGCCCGCCTGCGCAGCGACGGCCGCTGGACGCGCTTTACCACCGAGAGCACGGGCGGCGGCCTGCGCTCCATGGATATGCGCGATGTCTCGGTGGGGCCCCTGGGCGATCTGTGGATGGCGACCCAGGCGGGCGTCTCCAGGCGCGAGCCCTCGCAGGCGGATTGGTCATTCCTGGACCTTCCGGGAGCGCAGCGGGTGCTCTATGACGGCCAGGGCGCGATCTGGGTGGCCACCCGCGCCGGTCTGTATCGCGTCGCGGCGGACGTGCTCTCCCCGGTCGAGTGATGGGTGCCAGGCAAGGCGGCGGAGGCGGCAAGCAGGTGAGCAGTGCACGCAACGAACTGGGGTATGCCGGCAGCGCCCAGGCGATTTCCGCCCTGGATCTCTACCAGGGGCTGGACCCGCTGCTCCTGCAGCGCAAGGGCAGGCTGATCCTCCTGGCGACGGAGCAGGCCGACCGGGAGGCGCTGGAGTGGCTCTGCCACGAGTTCTATGACAGCCGTTCCTACGACCCCATCCCGACCCTGGTGCACTGCCTGGCCCAGGTGTATCGGGATCACATCGGCCTGGCGGAGCAACTACCCCTGGCGATCGTGTCGCGCGGGCTGGAGATGAACATGGTGGGCACCGACCAGGCGGTGGTGCGGCTGCTGCGCTACGGCGTGGCTCGCGACCTGTTCAACGCACAGGCATCGCAGAGCGGATTCCGCGTCGCCATGACGCGCCAGCCCGCCTCTCCCCAGATCGCGCCCCTCTACAGCGCCCAGTGGCGGCTGGCGACAGGCGACACCTTGCTGATCACGGTGCAGGCGGTGGCGCAGAGGGTCGGTGGGCGCGGGCTCGAGCGCCTGATGCGGCTGGCGGGNNCGCTGTTGACGCGGCTGCCGCGGGTGCCTGGCGATGCGCCGATCCTCGTGATGCGGCAAGGGCAGTTCGCCCCGGTCCCCGAGATGGCCGGCGTCAAGCCGCCTCCCGAGGCGGAGCAGCACGCCCAGCGCCCCCGCCGCCGAGGATGGTCGCCCGTCTGGATAGCGCTGTTGGTCGCTCTGCTGGCCATCGTCATCACCATCTGGGTCACGGGCGTCCACCTGGAGACGGAGAGCCTGGGCGACTATCTGATGATGATGTTCTTCCCGCCCACGGCGCCGACGCCCACCCTGGAGCTGGCCACGCCGGTGGAGCCCCTGGCCCCGAGCGAGCCTCTGCCCTATGTCGCGCCGACCCTGGTCAATCCCTATGCCGGGGCGCGGCCGGAGGGCGACGAGATCGTCCTGATCTGGGAGTGGCCCTACGAACTGGGGCCCGACGAGTTCTTTGAGGTGATCCTGCGCCCGGCGGGGGGTGAGGGCGAGGCCCGCACCCTCACGCGCCTCCAGCGGCACACGGTCTCTATCGGCGCCGAGGGCTGGTACGCCTGGAGCGTGCGGATCGTCAATGGCGCGGATCGGGCGAATCTGGTGCCGCTGAGCCCCGAGGCCGAGCCGATCTCCTTCCTCTGGTCGGCGGGCTAGAGGCGACGAGTCGCCGACGCGGAGGCAGCTCCCCCGGGCGCGGTCTGGCTAGACGTTGAAGCGAATGTGGAGCACGTCGCCATCCTGCACCACATAGTCNNCTAGACGTTGAAGCGGATGTTCAGGATGTCGCCATCCTGCACCACATAGTCGCGGCCCTCCAGGCGCAGGGCTCCCGCCTCGCGGGCGTGGGCCATGGAGCCGGCCCGATCCAGCGCCTCATAGTGGACCACCTCGGCGCGGATGAACCCCTTCGCCAGATCGGTGTGGATGCGCCCCGCCGCATCCAGGGCCGTTTCGCCCCGCAGCAGGTTCCAGGCGCGCACCTCTTTGCCGCCGGTGGTGGTAAAGAAGGTGATATAGTCCAGCAAGGCATACCCCACCTGAATGAATCGATCCAGACCGGTGCACGCGAGCCCCAGCTCCTGGGCGTAGGCCCGCGCCTCGGCGGGCTCCCACTCGGTCAGCTCGGCCTCCAGCGCGGCGCACAGCGTCACCAGGGGCGCACCCTGCTGCGCGGCATAGGCGGCCACGCGCCGGGCCAGCTCGCCCCCTTCGGGCAGGCCCTCCTCATCAACATTGGCGACATACACCAGCGGCTTGGTGGTGAGCAGGTCCACCGGGGCGATGGCCTCGCGCTCGGCGGGGCTCAAATCGGCCAGGCGCAGCGTCTCGCCGGCCCGCAGCCGGTCGGCCACCGCCCCCAGGGCTTCGAGCTCGGCGGCGTGCTCGCGGGGGTTGGCCTTGGCGCGGCCCTGTACCCGCTCGATCTGGCGCTCCACCAGCTCCAGGTCCGAAAGGATCAGCTCCAGTTGCACCGTCTCGATGTCGTCCACCGGGTCCAGGGCAGGCGTCACGTGGGCGACGTTCTCGTCCTCAAAGCAACGCACCACCATGGCGATGGCGTCCACGGCGCGGATGTGGGAGAGGAACTGGTTGCCAAGGCCCTCGCCCTGGCTGGCGCCCTTGACCAGCCCGGCGATATCCACCACGCGCAGGGTGGCGGGCGCCACCTGTTGCGGGCGGATGATCTCGGCGATGCGATCCAGGCGCGCATCGGGCACGGCTACGACGCCCACGTTGGGGTCGATGGTGGTGAAGGGATAGTTGGCCACGGTGGCCCCGGCGTGGGTGAGGGCGTTGAACAACGTGGTCTTGCCCACGTTGGGGAGCCCCACCAGCCCAAGTTGCAGTACCATCGCTGCGCTAGCCTCCGTCCTGAACGCCAGCCTGGCCCTCGGGCTTGGGCCCCTCGCGGTAGTGGGCCGGCCAGGGCCGATAGTCGCTAAAGAAACGCTCGCGGGCCACCTGCTCGCCGTTCACCTCGATGATGCGATAGACGGTGACCTGGACGCCATCGCGGGCGCGCTCCGTCAGCACGCGCTCGCCGGGCGCCAGGGTCGGGTCGGTCTCCACCACGTCGGGCCCCGGCGGGATGGCGGGGCCCAGGGTCGGGCCTTCGATGCGCACCGTGCGCCCCACCGAGCGCCCGTAGAGGCGAAAGGTGAGCGTCGAGGCCGCGCGATCCACCTCGGTCAGTATCAGGAGGGGCGTATCCGTGTCGTTGTCGAACTTGACGTCCACCCAGGGGGTGAACACCGCGGCGTCTAGGCCCACGGGCGGCTCGTACCACGAGACGCGGTAGGCATGGGGGGTGCGCTCGACGATGGGATAGCCGCCCCAGAAGGCCGCCCGGAAGAGGGTGGTGGCCACCTGGCACACGCCGCCTCCCGGCCCCAGCAGCGTCTGGTTGCCATAGATCACCCAGGATTCGCTATAGCCGTTGGCCAGGGTCACCAACCCCAGGTGCTCGACCATGGAGAAACGCTCGTGAGGAGCGATCAACAGTCCGTGGAACATGGCCGTGGCGACCTCGATGTTGTGCAGGCGGGCGTCGGTGGAGCCGGCAAAGCCCGTCTCGCCCACGCCCACCGGCTCCAGGGGCAGCAGCGCGGCCAGCTCCTCGTAGGTCACGGCGGGGGCGATCACCCGCACTGGCAGGGAGACGTGGCGCTCGTCCGCGCTGAGGCAGGCCGCCTCCAGCGCCGCGACGGCCGCGTCCACATCCAGCTCGAGGCCGTACTGCTCGACGGCCATCACGCTCAGCGCAGCCGTGGCGGGGTCATAGTCGTAGCGGCCCTGGCGGGCGGGGCGGTCGATCTCTTGGGCCAGGCCCTCGACAAAGGCGCGCAGCGCGGCAGCATCCAGCTCCACCTGGGGTGGCCCCGCCGCCTGCCCCTCCGCTGGAGCCACGCGCAGCCAGGTGCTCAGTTGCGCCCGATCTATCGTCCAGACGATGCTCTCCGTCGCCTGGGCGCCCCGCCCAAGGATGGGCCGCTGGAACGACAGGGTCACCGGCGCGCTCAGGATCGTCTCGGCCCGCTGGCGCGCGTCCGAGATCTCGGCCAAGGGGGGCGCCACCTCGCGAAAGACCAGCGCAACGGGGATCGTCTCGACGGGAAAGTAGCCGGTGCGTGGGGGGCGGTTGTAGCGGGCCCGCAGCCAGACGGGCTCGTCGCTCCACCCGGATGCGCCCAGGGCCTCGCCCACGGCGCGGACGATGGCCTCCTGGCTGGCAGCGATGTCCAGATCGCGCCCGACTCGTGAGGTATCGCTGCGCACCTGCATGCCCGCCACCCAGAGCTGGGCCTGCTGTGAGGGGCGGCCCGCCTGGCGCGCGATCTGGCGCAGGGGCGTCAGCGCCAGCCCCGGCTCCAGATGGAACTCCGGCACGATGTTGTAGCCCAGCCAGAGCAGCCGCAAGCGCGTGAGCATATCCTCGCGAAAGAGGCCGCTGCGGCCGATCTGCCAGGCCTCATCCACGGCGGGCTCGAATTCGAGATAGCCGCCCAGGTGGGCGGTGGAGTAGATCCACTCGGCCTCGGGGCCCTGGAGCGTCAGGTAGGGTAGCTCCTCGACCACCAGCGCGCGCTCCAGGCGGGCCAGGGCCTCATCGCGTCGCAGGCCGCCCACGGGCACCCCCTGGATGGTGATGCCCGGCAGGATGCTATCGGCATAGCGCTGACCATAGGCCAGCACCGCCAGCCCGGCGGCCATGAGCAGCAGGGCCGTGGTGAGGCCCAGGCCCAGCAGCAGGCTGGTCCAGGCGGAGCCTCGCTCAGGGGCCTTGTCGCGCCGGCAGCCGTTCATTGGCCCGTGTCTCCCAGTTCAGGACAGGAACTCGAGATCGGTGTGGCGCTCCATATCGCCCACAAAAGCGTGGAGCAGGCGCCAGGCGCCCACGGCGTCGTTGATATCCAGGACGCAGATGGGCGTGTGGGAGTAGCGTCGCGCCAGCCCGATGCCGGCCGTGGGCACGCCGTCCCGCGACAGGTGGATGGCGCCCGCATCGGTGGCGGCCATGCCCTGGGCGACGGTGGCCCGCTGCAGGGGCACGTTGACGGCGGCGGCAGCCTCTTCGAGGTAGCGGTTCACCGCTGGGTGGCCGATATGGGCGCTGTTGGCCAGCAGCAACACCGGCCCCTGGCCGATGGCCGTGGGCATCTCCCGGTAATAGTCCACGTCGGGCGTATCGCCCGCCATAAAGGTGTCGATCACCACGGCATAGTCGGGCTTGGCGGTGTAGGCCGCCACCCGCGCGCCGCGCAGGCCGACCTCCTCCTGGACGCAGATGACGACGTCCACCGGCCCGGCGGGCGTCGTATCGGCCAGCACGCGGAACAGCTCCAGCAGGATGGCGCAGCCGATGCGGTTGTCTATGGCCTTGCCGCTGACCCGATCGCCGCCGGGCAGGTTCACCATGGGGCTATAGTAGGCGATGGGGTCGCCGATGGCGATGCCCAGCGCGCGTACCTCTGCGCCCGAGGAGGCGCCTACATCAATGTAGAGCGTGTCCACCGGCTGCACCGTCTGGCGCTCCTGGGGCGTCTGCAGGTGTCCGGATTTGACGCCGACCACGCCCAACTGCTTGCGCACGCGGACGCGGCGCCCCACCAGCATGGCGGGCGACACGCCGCCCATGGTCTGCATACGGATAAAGCCGCTCTCGTCAATGCTCTTGACGATGCCGCCGATCTCGTCCGAGTGCGCTTCCAGCATCAGGTGAGGCCCGCCGCCCCGGCCGTGGCGCCGGGCGTACAGGTTGCCCATGCGATCCACCCGCACCTCATCGGCATAGTCGCGAAAGGCGTCGCGCAGATAGGCTACTACCTCCTGCTCGAACCCCGCGACGCCATCCAGAGCCGTGAGGGTCTTGAGGCGAGCGCGAAGGGCTTGCTTCATGCTATCGCTGTTGTCGTTCATCAGGGGGCCTCCGCTCCGGGTGAGATCAACACCTTACAGGCATCCGTGGCCTCATGGGAGAGATGGATGCCCTTCTCTAGTTCGTTCAGCGGGAGGATGTGGGTGACGGGCTCCTCGAGCTGCAGCACGTTGGCGGCGGCCAGCCGAATCGCCAGATCGAAATCCTCTTCACGATAGACGCGGATGGGCGTGATGCGGACCTCGCGGAAGAGCAACGGGGTGAGGTCCATCTCCACGGGCGCCTTGGGCATGCCCACCTGCAGGATCTGTCCCAGGATGCGAGCGACCTGCCCCGCCTGGGTGATGGTGGCCTGCACGCCGGCGGTCTCGAATACCACCGGCACACCCTCGCCTTCGGTGGCGCGCAGGATCTCGGCCACGGGGTCCGTGCTGCGCGCGTCAATGACGGCAAAGCCCAGGCGCCTGGCAATATTGAGGCGGCGCGGGCTCACCTCGGAGACATACACGGCGGCCCCGGCGAGGCGCGCCATCTGGGCCGTCAGGATGCCCACGGGGCCGGCGCCCAACACGGCGGTGATATCGCCCACCTTGAGGTCGGAGACGCGCACGGCATGCACGGCCACGGCCAGGGGCTCGATGAGCGCGGCGCGCGAGAGGGGCAGCGAGCGGGGCAGGAGGCGCACCGTGTGCACTGGCACTGCGGCGTACTGGGCAAAGCCGCCATCACGATCGATGCCCACCAGGCCAAGATGCTCGCATACATAGCCGACTCCCCGGCGACAGGCGGGGCACTCGCCGCAACTCAACAGGGGGTTGATGGCCACGGGCGCGCCGAGGGGCAGCCCCTCCACGCCCTCGGATGCGATGGTGCCCACGAACTCGTGGCTCATGATCAGGGGCGCCTTGGCCCGCGGATGCTTGCCTAGGTAGATCATCAAGTCGGTGCCGCAGATGCCTGCGTAGGCAACCTTGATCAGCACTTCATCGGGGCCAGGCTCGGGGCGAGCCACCTGCTGCGTCTGGACCTGCTCGGGGCCCGTCCACAAGGAGGCCATCATCTGGGCCGTCATCTCTTCCCTCCCATCGCCGTAGAGGCGTATTCTTGGCACGGGAGCAGTCTAGCATATCGGCCGAGGCCGGGCAAGCGTCGGGCCGACAGGCCTGGCGTGCGGCGAGCAAACGACGGGCGGCCTGCCGGCGGGCTAGACGTTGAAGCGGATGTTCAGGATGTCGCCATCCTGGACGACATAATCCTTGCCCTCCAGGCGCAACTTGCCCCGGCGGCGGGCCTCGGCCATGTTCCCGCAGGCGATCATCTCGTCATAGCTGATGACCTCGGCGCGGATGAACCCGCGGGCCAGGTCGCTGTGGATGACGCCGGCCGCCTCGACGGCGACGGCGCCGCGGCGCACGGTCCAGGCGCGCACCTCGTCCTCGCCCACGGTAAAGAACGACATCAGCCCCAGCAGGCGGTAGCACTCGCGCACCAGAACGTTGAGCCCCGGCTCGGCGATGCCATAGCTCTCCATGAAGAGGCCGCGCTCCTCGGGGGGGAGCTCGGCGATCTCTTGCTCCAGCGCGCCCCGGATGCCCAGCACCAGGGCCCGCTGCTGCTGCGCGGCCCACTGGATGGGGGCCTGCGGGTCGTCGTCTTCACCCAGGTTCAGCACCACCAGCGTCGGCTTGGCCGTCAGGAACTGAAAGCCGCGGATCGCCACCAGTTCGTCCGGCGTCAGATCCAGGTCGCGGATGGGGCGTTCCTGGCCGAGGCCCTCGGCCAGCTTGTTCATCAGCGCCTCTTCGGCCAGCAGCTTGTCGCGGGCCTCGCCGCGCGCCTTGGGCAGCCCGTTGGCGATGCGCTCCAGGCGGCGCTCCACCGTCGCCAGGTCGCTGACGATCAGCTCGAGGGTGACCAGCTCGATATCGCGGGCCGGATCCACGCTCAGCTCCGGGTGAGGCACCGTGTCATCGGCAAAGGCGCGGATGATCTGGAGCAGGGCATCGGCGCGGCTCATGGCATCCAGCAGGCCGGCATCAAAGCCGCTGCCCTGGGCGCTGCCGCGGCTCACGCCGCTGATGTCGTCAATGCGCACCTGGGCGTAGGTGGTCTTGCGCGGATGGAACATCTCGGCCAGTTGGGCCACCCGCGGGTCGGGCACGTCCACAATGGCGCTCCGGATCTCGGCGCGCCCCAGGCGCTGGCCGGGCTTGTCGCCGTGGCCGGCGGCCATGGCGTTGGCGAGGGTGGTCTTGCCGGAAAGGGGCAGACCGATCATGGCTACTTGCATACGAGGCTCTCCTGGCGGTGTTCAGACACGGAGAGCCATTATAGGCGCATTCGCCGGGGCTGCAATTGGGCAGAGAGAGCAACACGTTGGCGCGTTCCAGCGCGCCAACGTGTCAAGAAGGCGATGAGGGCCGGGCGGCGAGGGTCAGCGCTCGTGCCAGTAGGCAAAGAGCGGGCCGACGGAGCGCCCCAGCAGGTTACAGCGGATCGCCTCGCCAAAGACGCTGCCCACCGAGAGCACAGTCATGTTGGGCAGGCGCTTGTGGTCGGGGATGGGCACCGTATTGGTGGTCACGATCTCCTCTACGTCATCCAGCGCCTGAAGCTGCTCGATGGCCCGCCCGGAAAAGACGCCGTGGGTGCACGAAAGGGTGATCTTGCGCACCTGGTGCTTGCGCAGCTCGTGCACCAGGGCGATGATGGAGCCGCCCGTGGCGATCTCGTCGTCAAAGACGATGACGTCCTTGCCCCGGATGTCGCCGATGATGCCGCCCATGATGACCTCGGTATCGGAGACGCGCATCTTGTCGCCGGCGGCGACGCCGATGCCCAGGCCGCGAGCCAGCGAGGTGGCACGCTTGGCGTGGCCGATATCGGGCGAGACGACCACCGAGTTGCTCAGGTCGCGTCTGCGAAAGTGCTGCACAAAGATCGGGCGCGCCGTCAGGTGATCGGTGGGGACGCTAAAGAAGCCGTGCACCTGGGGCGAGTGCAGGGTCATGGTCATCACGTGGGTCGCGCCCGCCGTGGCGATCAGATCGGCCATCAGGCGCCCGGTGATGGAGATGCGCGGCTCGTCCTTCTTGTCAGACCGGGCGTAGGAAAAGTACGGGATGACGGCATGGATCGAGCGGGCCGAGGCGCTGGCGGCGGCGTTGAGCATCATCAGCAGCTCGATGATGTTGTCGCTGACGCTGGGCGGCGAGAAGGATTGGATGATGACCACATCCTTGCCACGCACGCTCTCCAGGAGTTGCACATACATATTGTCGTTGCTAAAGCGTGACGTGGTGTGTTCATATACGGGCACCTGAAGGTAGCTGGCGATGTCCTTGGCCAGCTCCGGGTGCGAACTACCGGCAAAAGTGCGCAGGTTGTTCTGAAGCCAGTTCTTCTCTTGTGAATCCATACTGATGCGCAACTCCTTGTGGGCTGAGAAGGCGAGAGCGGAGATGTTATACCACAGGGCCCGGTGCATAGCAACTAGTGTTAGGGGCGCGGGCAGTCGTGGGCCAGAGGCCAAGTGGGCGTCCCGTGGGGGAGTGACTATGCTATAATAGAGATGAGAGGCAAGGGCGGCCGCCGGGCCGAAACGGGGCGCTTGGCCGCCGCGGCGCCCCAAGGTCGGCCCCGAATCTCCCAGACATTGCGCACAGCGGCCAGCGGTGGCCAACCTGAACCATGGCACGGCCAGCCCGTGCCCGGCACCGGAGGAGGGTTACCATGACGGTCATCACCATGTCACGGCAAATCGGTTCCGGCAGCGATGAGCTGGCGACGAGGTTGTGCAGCGAGCTCGGGCTGATCCAGTTCGACAAGCGGCTCATGGCGCGAGTGGCCAACGAGGTGGGCATCACCCCCGGCGAGATCATTGACTACTCCGAGACGGAGTATCAGCGGCGGGGTTTCTTCGAGGTCCTCTTTCGGCGCTCCCGGCCTGTGGCCGAGTTCTCCACCTGGGTCGGCAATCCTGCCGCCGGCTATGAGCGGCGCACCCGCGTGCTGGATGAGGCGGGCGCCGTGGACCTGATCCGCGCCACCGTGATCAAGGCCTATGAGCAGGACAACATCCTGATCGTGGGGCGCGGAGGCCAGGTGATCCTGGAGGACAAGCCCGACGTGCTGCACGTGCGCGTGGTGGCCCCCTTTGAGGAGCGGCTGCGCCGCATGCAGGAATCCCAGAACATGACCCCCTCGCAGGCGCGCCGCTATCTCCAGGAGATCGATAGCACCTCGGCCGAGTATCTTCGCAACTTTCATCATGTGGATCCCGACGACGCCTCCCTGTACCATCTGGTGGTCAACACGGGCAAGCTGGGCATCGAAGGGGCCCTGGGGCTCGTCAAGCAAGCCCTGGAGGTGATGCCCCACCCCGGTCGGCAGACCCTCACCCTGGGGCTCGGCTAGGCGCCCGGGACGCGTTCACTCGCGAAAGGCAGCCGCGGCGCGGTCTTGGCGGCAGCCCTCCCTCGTCGCCACGAGGGTGCGCCTCGCCATTGGCGCCGCCTATGAGAGGAGGTCTCCCATGACAGTCATCACCATGTCACGGCAGGTTGGCGCAGGGGGCCTGGAGCTGGCCAGAAAGTTGTGTGAGGACCTGGGTCTGGCCGCCTTTGACAAGCACATGATGCTGCGCGTCGCTTCCGAAGTGGGCATCCCCCCTGAGCAGATCGTTGACTATTCCGAGGCCGAGTACGAGCGGCGGGGCTTCC
Source organism: Anaerolineales bacterium UBA1429 (assembly GCA_002329325.1). Classification (GTDB taxonomy): domain Bacteria; phylum Chloroflexota; class Anaerolineae; order UBA1429; family UBA1429; genus UBA1429. The sequence continues at coordinate 30,882 of DCTX01000033.1, read as the reverse complement.
TGGACGAGCTCTTCCGGCGGTCGCGCTCGGTGGCCGAGTTCAGCATGTGGATCGGCAGCCCGGCCATCGGCTACGAGCGGCGCCCCCGCATCCTGGACGAGTACGACGCCGTGCGGATGGTGCGCGCCACCATTCAGGCCGCCTATGAGCAAGACGACATGCTCGTCATCGGCCGGGGCGGGCAGGCCATCCTGGAGTACAAGCCCGATGTGCTGCATGTGCGCGTGGTGGCGCCCTTTGAGGAGCGCCAGGCGCGGCTGGAGCGCGACCAGAGCATGACGCCCGCCCAGGCGCGCCGCTACCTGCAGGAGGCGGATGCCAGCACAGCCGAGTATCTGCGCATGTTCCATCACATCGATGTGGACGACCCCACCCTGTATCACCTTGTGCTGAACACCGGCAGGCTTGGCATCGAGGGGGCCGCGATCCTCATCAAGGCGACGCTGGCGCTCCTGCCCAGGCGCGAGCCCGATCAGGGGAACGCGGCCTGAGCGCAGCCCCTGGCGCCAGATTAGGGGCATAGGGCTTGCGGGTGAAGGAAAGGACACGCAACGGTGGGCGAAGGCATACGTGTGGGGCGGATCCTGGGCATCAACATCCATGTCGATTGGAGTTGGCTGTTCGTCTTTGCGCTGATCACCTGGAGCCTGGCCAGGGCCATCGGCCAGTATCGCGCTGGCTGGGCCCCTTGGGTGACCTGGGCGCTGGCTGCCGGCGCTGCCCTGCTCTTTTTCGCCTCGGTCCTGGCCCACGAGCTGGCCCACTCTCTGGTGGCCCGCGCCCAGGGCCTGCCCGTGCGCCAGATCACCCTGTTCATCTTTGGCGGCGTTTCCAACATCCAGCGTGAGCCGGAATCGCCCGGCGGCGAGTTCGTCATGGCCATCGTCGGCCCGCTGACCAGCCTCGTCATCGGCGTCGGCCTGATGCTGCTCGCCAGCGTGGGCGCCATCGCCTACAGCACCCTGATCCAGCGTCCCCAGGACCTGCTGGCGTCGCTGGGGCTGGGTGGGGCTCTGGCCGTGTGGCTCGGCTCGGTCAACCTGCTGCTGGGGCTCTTTAACCTGGTGCCGGCCTTTCCCCTGGATGGCGGGCGGGTGGTGCGCTCGCTCTTTTGGGCGCTCACGCGGAACCTGCAGCGCGCCACCCGCTGGGCCACGGCCATCGGCCAGGGGATCGCCTGGATGCTGATCCTGGCGGGCATCGCCATGGTCTTTGGCGCCGAGATCCCCTTGCTGGGTGCCGGCCTGCTCAACGGCCTGTGGCTGGCCTTCATCGGCTGGTTCCTCAGCAACGCCGCAGCCCGCAGCTACCGCCATGTGGTCATCCAGGACATCCTGGCCGACGTGCCCGTCTCCAGCATCATGCGCCGGAACCCGCCCGTGGTCTCACCCCACATCTCGGTGTACGCCCTGGTGCACGAGCACATCATGGGCTCCGATGACTATGGCTTCCCTGTGATGGAACAGGGCGCGTTGGTGGGGCTGGTCACCCTGGAGGATGTGCGCGGTGTGGAGCGCGGCCGCTGGGAGAGCCTGACGGTGGGCGACATCATGACCCCCCGTGAGGAGCTGCTCGTCGTCACCGCCGATGACGACGGCGCGACGGCCTTTGACGTGCTGATGCAGCGGGATGTGCGCCAGCTACCGGTGCTGCAGGACGGTCAACTGATAGGGCTGCTGCGGCGCAACGACCTGGTGCGCTGGCTGCAGCTCCAGTCACAATCCGGGGTGTAGGCCCATGCCTGGGGGAGGGCAGCCGTGATCTTTGCCGACCGCTCCGATGCCGGACGCCAGCTCGCCGATCGGTTGGCCGACTATGCCGGACGAGACGACGTCGTCGTCTGGGGGCTGCCGCGCGGCGGCGTGATCGTGGCGCTAGAGGTGGCGCGCGCCCTGGGCGCCGCCCTGGGCATGTGCGCCGTGCGCAAGCTGGGCGTGCCGAGCCAGCCCGAGCTGGCCATGGGCGCCGTGGCCGTTGGCGGCGTGCGGGTGGTCAATCGCGATATCGTGGCGTTGTTGCGCATCGAGGCGGCCACCGTCGAGGAGGTCACCCGCCGGGAGGTGCGCGAGCTGGAGCGCCTCCAGCGGGCTTTGATCGAGCTGCCGCCGGGCCGGCCCCTGGCCGCGGAAGAGACGCTGGCCGACCCGGCGGGCAAGTTGGCCATCCTGGTGGACGACGGTCTGGCGACGGGCGCCACCATGCGCGCCGTCATCGAGGCGGCGCGGCGCCGAGAGCCTGCGGGCATCGTGGTGGCGGTTCCGGTGGCGCCGCCCGATACCTACCTGACGTTCGAGCGCCTGGTGGATCGGGTGGTGTGCGTCTCCACGCCCGAGCCGTTCTATGGCGTCGGCGCCTGGTACCGCGATTTCCGCCAGACCACCGACCAGGAGGTACGCGCGGCGCTGCAGGAAGCGCGCACCTGGCCTCCCCGCCAGACTGGTTAGCCCCGCGACCTCGCCGGCCCGCCGCGCCCGAGGCCAGCGTTGCCGCTTTGAGACGACGCGTCTCCCCTGGTAGAATGAATGCTGTCTGCTGCCTTTGTATTGCGAGGTACGAACATGATCAACCATATCCTGGCCCCGCTGGATGGCTCTTCTCTGGCCGAGTGTGTGTTGCCCCACATCGTGGCCTGTGCGCGCACCTTTGGCGCGCGGGTCACCCTCTTGCGCGTGCTGGACGAGATGATCGACGAGGGGGCTGTATCCATCAGCCCGGTGAACTGGCATCTGGTGCGCGCCCAAGGCCAGCGCTACCTGGAGGAGGTGGCCCAGCGGTTGGCCGACTTGGGCTGTCAGGTGGATACGGAGCTGCTGGAGGGCAAGGCGGCCGAGGAGATTATCTCTTTCGCGGACAAGAACGCTGTGGATCTGACGATCCTCAGCAGCCACGGGCGCAGCGGGCTCTACCGCTGGAACGCCAGCAGCGTCGCGCAAAAGGTGATCTTTGAGGCCAGGGCCTCGGTGTTGATCGTGCGCGCCTATCGCGCGACAGAAGTCGCCCTGGAGGGCTTTCGCTACAGGAAGCTGCTGGTGCCGCTGGATTGCTCGCGGCGCGCCGAGTGCGTGCTCCCCGTGGCCAACATGCTGGCGGAGGATGGCGACGGCGCGCTCCTGCTGGCCCACGTGGCGGTTCCGCCCCAGTTGCCCCGACGCTCCCCCCTCACCGAGCACGAGCGGCTGCTGGTGGCCGAGGTGGTGGAGCTCAACCTCAAGACGGCCGAAGCTTACCTGCGGGAGACCAACGCGAGCCTGACTGCCCGCAGCGAGGTCCGGCTCCTCTCCGAGCACGACGCCGCCGGGGCCCTCCACGATCTGGTGGATGCCGAGGAGCCCGATCTCGTGGTGATCTGCGCCCATGGGCACACGGGCGCGCGCCGTTGGCCCTTTGCCAGCCTCGCGCTGAACCTGATCGTGTACGGCAGCACGCCTCTCCTCGTGGTGCAGGATATCCCTGCGGAGGAGCAGCGCAGCAACTGGGCGACAGCAGCCAAGGAGACCAGGGGACACTAGCCGATGGTGAGCATCCCGAAGGAAAATGTTGGCCTTGCGGAGGCCGATCTGGCCCCAGATAGCCTGCGCGTCAGGGCCAAGGAGTTGGCTGCCGCACATACCACCTCACCGGCTGCGTCGCGCGTCTCCTCGCCGGTCAATCGCATCGAGAGCTTGATGGACCTGTTGCACCAGGCCCACGACATGTTCGTGCGTCTCTCCGAAGAGCAGGGCATCATCACCACCGCCGCCGAGTGGCTGCTCGACAATCTCTATCTGGTCGAGCAGGCCGGGCGCCTGGTGATCGAGGATATGCCCATCGGCTATTACCGGCGGCTGCCCCAGCTTGCCGATGGCCCGCTTGCCGGCCTGCCCCGTGTCTATGCCGTCGCCCGCGAGGTGGTCCGCCTGTGCGACGGCCAGGTGGATCTGCACCGCCTGACCCGCTTTGTGGAGGCCTATCAGGAGGAGCGGCCCCTTGCCCTGGGCGAGCTGTGGGCGTTGCCCCTGATGCTCCGTCTGGCCGAGCTGGAGCTGTTGGCGCGGGCCATCGCCGACGTGCTGGGCGACCGTCTGCCCGCCCCCCGAGACCCCATCGCCGCCGTCTCGCTGCCCGAGGCCCCCACGCCAGATACCATCGTTGCCCGCGCCGTGCGCTCGCTGCGCGCCCTGGGCGCAGTGGACTGGGACGCCTTTGTGCAACAGGTCAGCCTGGTGGAGCGGGTCCTGTGCGAGGATCCCTCGGGCACTTATGACAGCATGGATCAGGAGGGCCGCAACCGCTACCGGCGCGAGATCGAGGACCTGGGCCGCCGCTCGGGCGCCGCTGAGGAGGCGATCGCCCGCCGCGCCGTGGAGCTATCCGCCCGCGCCCGGCGGGAGGGGCGCCCCCATCGTGAGTGGCACGTGGGCTACTACCTGATCGATGGCGGGCGCGACGCGCTGCAGGCCGCCATCGGCTACCGACCGACAGCACGGGAGCGCGCCGGCGCCTGGCTCATGCGCCACGCCGTGGCGGTCTACCTGAGCGCCATCATCTGCCTCACGGCGCTCATCACGGCGGGCTTTTTCTGGTATGGCATCTCCTGTGGCGCCCTGGCGATCCAGCTCGTGGCCGTCCTCGCCCTGGCCTGGGTGCCCGCCAGCATCGCTGCCGTGAGCCTCGTCAACATGGTCGTGACGCGCACCGTGCCGCCCCGGGTGTTGCCCAAGCTGGACCTTCGCGAGGGGATCTCGCCCGAGATGCGCTCCGTGGTGCTGGTGCCCTGCCTGCTCGGCGATGTCGACGAGGTGGACGGCCTTCTGAGCCAGTTGGAGCGCCACTATCTGAGCAACGCCGACCCCCAGTTGGGCTTTGGGCTGCTCAGCGACCTGCGCGACGCTCCCCAGAAGCATATGGCCGGAGATGATGCGTTGATCCAGCGGGCCGTGGAGGGCGTGCGGGCCCTCAACCGCAAGTATCGCCAGGCGGGGCGCCCGTTCTTCCTCCTGCATCGCGAGCGTCAGTGGAACCCATCGGAAGGCGTGTGGATGGGCTGGGAGCGCAAACGGGGCAAGCTGGAGCAGTTCAATGGGTGGGCGCTGGGCCGCCTCGATAACCCCTTTGCCGTCTGCGAGGGCGACCTCGGCTTTCTCCAGGGCGTGCGCTATGTGATCACCCTGGACGCCGATACCGTCCTGCCGCCCCGGAGCGCCCAGCGCCTGATCGGGACACTGGCCCATCCCCTCAACCGCGCCCTCTTTGATCCAGAGACCGAGCGGGTGGTGGCGGGCTACACCATCCTGCAGCCCCGCACCGAGCTCCAGTTCGGCAGCGCCCTGGCCTCGCGCTTTGCCCGCATCTTTGGCGGTGACCTGGGGCTGGACCTCTACACCCGCGCCGTCTCGGACGTCTACCAGGACCTCTTTGGCGAGGCGATCTATGTGGGCAAGGGCATCTATGACGTAGCCGCCTTTCACCGCAGCCTGCAGGGCCGGGTCCCAGAGAACGCCCTGCTCAGCCACGACCTGTTCGAGGGCATCCACGGCCGCGCCGGGCTCCTTTCGGACGTGGTGCTCTATGAGGATTATCCCGTCGCCTATCTGGCCTACACCCAGCGCCTGCATCGCTGGGTGCGCGGCGATTGGCAACTGCTGCCCTGGCTGTTCCGGCGGGTGCCCAACGCCCTGGGCGAGAAAGTGCCCACCCGCCTCTCGGCCCTGGATCACTGGAAGTTGCTGGATAACCTGCGGCGCAGCATGCAGCAACTCGGCCTGCTGCTCTTCCTGGCGGCGGGCTGGCTGGTCTTGCCCGGATCGCCCCTGGCCTGGACGGCCTGGACGTTGGCGATCTCGGCGCTGCCCCTCATCGCCGGGGCGCTGAGCGGTCTGATGGCCCGTCTGCGAAGGCCCGGCCTCGGCGCCTCGAGCCCGCCGCTGCACAACGAGGCCATGCGCTGGCTGCTCTCGCTGGTCTTTCTGCCCTACGAAGGGCTCATCCTGGCCGACGCGGCCCTGACATCCCTGGTGCGCGTGTACATCACGCGGCGCAGGCTGCTGCAGTGGACGACGGCGGCGCACACGGCCCGCCTGCTGGGTCGCGAACGGCGGCTGCAGTTGCTATGGGCCCGCATGAGCGGCGGCACGCTGCTGGGGCTGCTGCTGGGAATCGCCACCTGGCTCGGCAACCCGCGCGCCCTGCCCGCGGCCATCCCCCTGATCCTGGCCTGGGTCGTCTCGCCGCAGGTGGCCGCCTGGATCAGCCAACCCTCGCGCCGCGAGGAAGAGACGCTGACGCGGGACGAGCAGGCGATCCTGCGGCGGCTGGCCCGGCGCCACTGGCGCTTCTTTGAGCAGTTCATCGGCCCGGAGGATCACTGGCTGCCGCCCGATCATTTTCAGGAGGAGCCCCTGGGCCAGGTGGCCCACCGCACCTCGCCGACCAACATCGGCCTGATGCTCCTTTCGACCATGACGGCCCACCAGATGGGCTATCTGGGCCCGGACGAGCTGGTGAACCGGCTCTATTCCAGCTTTCAGACCTTGGGCAATCTCAAGCGCCACCGCGGCCACTGGCTCAACTGGTACGACACCCACTCGCTGCAGCCGCTGCCCCCCGAGTACGTCTCGACGGTGGATAGCGGCAACCTGGCCGGGGCGCTGATCTCCCTGCGGCAGGCCCTCTTGCGTCTGCCGCAGCAGGAGGTCTTTCGCTGGGAGACGTGGCAGGGTCTGGGCGATGTGCTGGGCGTGCTGGTCGAGATCGTCAGCGAGGTGCGCGACCCCGAGGCGCGGGCCCTGGTCGAGACGTTGCAGCAGTATGTGGACGAGGTCTATGCCCGGGTGTACGAGGTGCGCGAGGCGCCCGAACGCTGGCCCCTGTTGCTCAGCCGGATCCGCAGCACATACTGGCCCCGGCTGGACGAGTTCGTGCTGGAACTGGTGGCGGAGCATGCCTCCGCCCTGTCCTCTGCCCAGTTGAACGCCCTCACCATCTGGTTCGATCGGGTGCATGGCCAACTGAACAACCTGCAGGACGAGCTACACGCCCTGATGCCCTGGATCTGGGAGCTGCAGGCGCCGCCGGTGGCGCTCTCGGGCGATGTGCCCATCAAGGTGGGCGATGCCTGGCGCGCCCTGCGCGAGGCCCTGCCCCATCGCGCCACTCTGGCCCAGATCCCCGACCTATGTCAGGCGGGGCGCGAGGCCCTGCTGGCCCTGGACGATGCGGTGCAGGCCTGCTTGCAGCCGGGTGAAAACTGCGATTCGGCCTGCGAATGGATCCGGCTCATCATGGCGCGCCTGGACGAAGCCCGCAACCGGGCCCGCTGGCTCCTCAGCCGCCTGGAGGAGATGGCCGATACTTGCGAGGGCTGGCTGCGCGAGATGGAGTTCGGCTTTCTCTATGATCCGCAACGCCGCGTCTTCTGCATCGGCTACAATGTCACCGCGGCGCGCATGGACGAGAACCACTATGACCTGATGGCCTCAGAGGCGCGGCTGGCCAGCCTGATCGCTATCGCCAAGGGCGAGGTCCCGCCAAGCCACTGGCTGCACCTGGAGCGGCCGCTGGTGGCGCTGGACGGCGGGCGCCGCGCCCTCGTCTCCTGGAACGGCTCCATGTTCGAGTACCTGATGCCCGAGCTGCTGACCCGCAGCTATCGCGGTACCCTGCTGCACGAGTCTAGCCGGGCGGCGGTGCAGCGTCAGATCGAGTATGCCCACAGCAAAGGCGTGCCCTGGGGCATTTCGGAGGCGGGCTACTATCACTTTGACGCGCACCAGCACTACCAGTACCAGGGCTTTGGCGTGCCGGGGTTGGGGCGCAAGCGCGGCCTGGGCGACGACCTGGTCGTCGCGCCCTATGCCACGCTCCTGGCCTTGCCCGTGGCCCCCCGCGCCGTGCTGCGCAACATCGCCGCGCTGGTTGGCGAGGGGCTCTTGGGGAGCTATGGCTTTTACGAGGCGATGGACTATACGGCGGAGCGCCTGCCCGTCGGGCAAAAGAGCGCCATCGTGCGATCCTACATGGTGCACCACCAGGGCATGAGCCTGGTCTCGTTGGGCAACTATCTGCTGCGCGGGCTGCACGTGGAGCTGTTCCATGCCGATCCGCGCATCGCGTGCGTGCAGCTCCTGCTGCAGGAGGGCATGCCGATAGCGGCGCCCGCTCTGGACATCGTCGCCGAGCCGCCCGCCGGCGCTCAGGCGGTGGCCTCGCGTCCGCCCGCCGAGCCCTGGCTGGTGCCGGCCCATGCCCCCGTGCCCCACGTCCACTATCTCGCCAACGGCGAGTACGGCCTGCTCATCGACAGCGCCGGCGGCGGCTATGGCCAGTGGCGCGACCTGCGGCTGACCCGCTGGACGCCCGATGGGGCCCTGGACCGCGCCGGGACGTGGATCTATGTCCGGGACCTGGATTCGGGCGAGCTGTGGTCCACCACCTACCAGCCGACGGCCGGCGACAGCCGGGGCCAACATGCGTTCTTTGAGCCGCATCGGGTCGAGTTCGTGCGCGCCGATCATGATATCCGTGTGCAGACCGATGTCTCGGTGCTGTATGGGCAGGATACCGAGGTGCGTAGGGTGACCCTGGCCAACCTGGGCGATCGGCGCCGGCGGCTGCTCCTGTGCAGCTATGGCGAGCTCGTCCTCGCCGACCCCCTGAACGACGAGCGCCACCCGGCCTTCAGCAAGCTGTTCATCCAATCCGAGTACGTGCCCCAGATCAATGGCCAGCTCCACTGGCGACGACCCCGCTCCGCCTCGGAGCAGCCGCTGCATCTGCTGCACTACCTGCTGCTGGAGCCGCATCACGAGCCAAGCCGCCTGCACGAGGCTGATCGGGCCGCCTTTGTGGGGCGCGGCCACGATCTCAGGCGCCCCGCCGCCCTGGAGCGCGGCCCCCAAGGCCTGACGGGGCGCTCCGGCGCCACCCTGGACCCGATCATGGCGCTGGGCCAGATCGTCGAGCTGGAGCCGCACGGCTCCGCCCGCCTCTGCTGGGTGACCACCGTGGCACCCGAGCGCAACCAGGTGCTGGCCGCCGCCGCCGAGCTGGCCGACCTCGAGACCGTCGAGCGCGCCCTGGAGAACGCCCGTGAGCAGGCCCGCATCGAGCTGGCGAATCTGGGCGTGCAGGGTCCGGAACTGGCCCAGATCCAGGGCATCCTCTCGCTGCTGATGTACCCCCAATCTGTGCGCCGGGCGGGGCGTGCCACCCTGGCGGCCAACGCGCAGGGCCAGGCGCGCCTGTGGCCCTATGCCATCTCGGGCGACTATCCCATCGTCCTGCTGCAGGTGGACGACCAGGAGGACCTGGCTCTGGTGCGGCGCATGCTGGTCGCCCACGAGTATTGGCGCCGCAAGGGGCAGTTCATTGACCTGGTGATCCTGAACCAGCGGGATACCAGCTACGCCCAGGAGTCGCAGAGCCTGATCCTGCGCCTCGTAGCGTCGCGCCACAGCCGCGCCTGGGTGAACCGGCGTGGGGGCATCTTTATCCTGCGGGCCGACCAGATGGATGTGGCCGACCGCACGCTGCTCTCTGCCGCCTCTCGGGCCATCCTTGCGGGGCGGGAGAGCGCGCTGCACGACGCCCTGGAGGAGATGGGCCGCTGGCCTTCGCGTCTGCCGCTGTTCGAGCCGCGCACGCCGCCGCTGGCGGCGCTGGAAGCGGGCGAGGCGATCGGGCGCCCGGAGGGGTTGCTCTATGGCAACGGCTACGGCGGATTCACACAGGATGGCCGCGAGTACGTCATCTATCTGGAACCCGGCAAGCCGCCTCCGGCTCCCTGGAGCAACGTCATCGCCAACCCCGAGTTCGGCTTTCTCATCACCGAGCTGGGCGGCGGGTTCTCGTGGTATGGCAACAGCGGCGAAAACCGCCTGACCGCCTGGCGCAACGACCCCGTGGCGGACACGCCGTCCGAGGCGCTCTATCTGCGGGATGAGGACACCGGCCAGGTCTGGTCGCCCACGCCGCTGCCGGCGGGCGCCGATGCGCCCTGGGTGGTGCGCCACGGCGCGGGCTATACGCGGTTCGAGCACCACTCCTATCGGCTGCGCCACGAGCTGACGCTCTATGCGGCCGCCGACGCGCCCGTCAAGATTGTGCGCCTTCGCCTGCACAACCGGGGCGCGGCGCCCCGCCGGCTGACGGCCACCTACTATGCCGAGTGGGTACTGGGTACGCTGCGCAGCATCACCCAGCAGTACATCGTGCCTGCATACGATGGCGAGACCCACAGCTTGCTGGCGCGGAACCCCTACAACCAGGAGTGCGGCGAGGCTGTCGCCTTCCTGGCGGCCGATAGGGCGCCTACCTCGCTCACCGCCGATCGGGTGGAATTTCTGGGGCGCAACGGGTCCATGGGGCACCCGGCCGGCCTGGGGCGCACCAGTCTGGAGGGCGCCATTCGCGCCGGCGACGATCCCTGCGCCGCGCTCCAGGTGGCCGTGGATCTAGCGCCCGGCGAGTCTCAGGAGGTGGTCTTCCTGTTGGGCCAGGCCGAGAGCCGTGAAGATGCCCTGGCCCTGGTGCGCCGCTATCAGTCGCCGGGGGCCTGTGAGGCCGCCTGGCGGGGGGTGCAGGACCTCTGGGACGGGATCCTGGGCGCGGTGTCGGTGCGCACCCCGGAGCCTTCCATGGATCTGCTCCTGAACCGGTGGCTCCTCTATCAGGCCCTCTCCTCGCGGGTGTGGGGGCGCAGCGGATTCTACCAGTCCAGCGGGGCCTATGGCTATCGCGACCAGTTGCAGGATGTGATGGCCCTGGTGCACAGCCGCCCCGACCTGGCCCGCGCCCAGATCTTGCGCGCTGCGCGTCACCAGTTCGAGGAGGGCGATGTGCTGCATTGGTGGCACCCGCCCTCGGGGCGAGGGGTGCGCACCCGCTTCTCCGACGACTTGCTCTGGCTGCCCCTGGTCACCGCCCACTATGTGGAGACCACGGGCGATGCGGCCATCCTGGATGAGGAACTACCCTTCCTGCGCGGCGAGCCGCTGGAGGAGGGGCAGGAGGATCGCTACGGGCTATACGAAGAGACGGCGGAGCTCTACCCGCTGTTCGAGCACTGCCGGCGGGCCCTGGAGCGGGGCGCCACCGAAGGGCGCCACGGGCTGCCTCTGATGGGCAGCGGCGACTGGAACGATGGCATGAACCGGGTGGGTATCCACGGCCAGGGAGAGAGCGTCTGGCTGGGGTGGTTCCTCTATGCCGTGCTGTTGCGCTTTGCATCCCTCTGCCGGCAGCGCGGCCAGGTTGCCCTGGCCGACGCCTACGAGGCGCGGGCGGCCCGCCTCCTGGATGCCCTCGAGGCCACGGCGTGGGATGGCGCGTGGTATCGACGGGCCTACTATGACGATGGCACGCCTCTGGGCTCCCGCGAGGGCGACGAGTGTCAGATCGACTCCATCGCCCAGTCGTGGGCGGTTCTGGGGCGGGTGTTCGGCGCCGGCGCTCTGCCCGCTGACGATCAGCGCATCCGTCAGGCCATGCAGGCTGTGGAGGAGCGGCTCGTGCGGGAGGAGAACCGCTTGCTGCTCCTCTTCACGCCCCCCTTTGACCGCACAGAGCACGATCCGGGCTACATCAAGGGCTACCTGCCTGGCATCCGCGAGAACGGCGGCCAGTACACCCACGCGGCGCTCTGGGCCGTCTGGGCGCTGGCCGAGCTGGGAGAGGGCGAGCGCGCCGAGCGCCTGTTCCGCATGCTCAACCCGATCCTGCACGCGGGCGATCCGCAGGGCGTCGCCACCTATCGGGTGGAGCCCTATGTGGTCGCTGCGGATGTGTATGGCGTGCCTCCCCATGTGGGCCGGGGCGGCTGGACCTGGTACACGGGCTCTGCCGCCTGGATGTACCGGCTGGGGTTGGAGGGGCTGCTGGGGTTGCGCCGCCAGGGCGAGCGTCTCTGGTTCGAGCCCCACCTGCCTCCCCAGTGGCCGGGCTATGAGGTCGCCTATCGCTATGGCGGCGCCACGTACCGGATCACGGTCGAGCTGGGGGCCGAGGACCCGGGTCTGTGGGTGGATGGGCGTCCGGTGGAGGGGGCAGCGCTGCCGCTGCGCGACGATGGCGCCGCCCACGACGTCCGGGTACGGCTTGCGCGCGATCAAGGCGGGGGGCCGGGGGCATGAGCGGGGCCGATGGCGGGCTCCTGGCCGCCGCGGCGCAGGGAATCCTGGCGCGGCTGGGGCGGCCGGCGGGCGGCCCGGCGCACATCCTCTACGCCGAGGGCAAGCGCCCCCTGGCGGAGGCGCTGCTGGCGGCCCTGTGCGGCGATGGCGCGGCTGCCGAGGCGATCCCGCTCCCGGAGGCGCCCGACGCCGACCCCTCGTCGCCCACCGGCCGGGCGGCGTTGCAGCAGGCCATGGTTCGGGGCAGCCTGGTGATCCTGGCGGACCCGCCCCAGGCCCCCTGGCTCCGGGCGGCCCTCGGCCCGCCTGAGCGATATCTCCTTGAACCCGCGACGCGCCTCTATTGCGATTGGCTCATGCCCTATGGGAGCCTGCTGCGGGTGCTCTCTGCGGACTATGGGCAGGTGCAGGCCTGGCGCCGGCGTCTCCTGGATGCCCTGAAGGGGGCCGCGCGGTTGCGGGTGCGCACCGCGACCGGCACCGATCTGGCCCTGGCGCCCAGGGACTGGCTGAGCAGCGACGGCGAGGTCTTTACCGCGCCACATGAGGCCAGTATCCAGGGCGCCGTGGCCATCGATGGCGCCCTCTACGACAGGCCGCCCTCGCGGCCCATCCTGTTGCGCATCGCCCAGGGGCGCGTCGCCAATCTGGAGGGCCTGGAGCGGGCCGATCCGTACGTCGGCATGCTGTTGGGCGACCTGACCCGTGACGGGGGCGCGGCCCAGGTGGCCGAGTTCGGCCTCGGCGTCAACCCGGCGGCGCGCGCCGAGGCCCACATCATGGAGGCGGAGATGGCCCTGGGCACCTGCCATGTGGGGTTCGGACGCAACCTGCCCTACGGCGGTGCCAACGCCAGCGCGATCCATGTGGACGTGGGCTTGCTGCGTCCCACCATCGTGGTGGACGGGCGCACGCTGTGCCGCCGGGGCGCGTACGTTCGCTAGGCGCCTGTTCGACGCCAAGTGTTAAGGATATGTGTTTCTTACAACTGTAAAGGATCTGGTAAAACAACGTTCATACCGAGAAACGTAAAAAGAGAGAAGTGAACCGCAAGCATGCGCGGCCCAGCCACTGGCGATATCAGCCCTAATCCACCGCTTGATCTGCTATAATATCCTCGTGCGGTATGCGCTGATGCTGTTGGCAGATTGGATCGGTATCCGGGTCTGCGAAAGCAGTGTAAAGGAGCGGATCGTATGAACAAGTGGATAGTTGCGGGTTGTGTCGGTTGTGCGATCGTGACCCTCTTTTTGGCCTGCGCTGTCGTCCTGGGGGTGGCCTACTGGGGCCTCTCGCCCTCGCGCCTGGAGCTCTCCGAGGCCCTGCCGCCGACGCTGCAGGCCGTCGTCGAGCAGGTGCAGCCCTCTCCCCGGGTAGCCACTGTGACCGCGGCGCCCATTGCGCCGACGTTGCCCGCCGCGCCCGCCGGCCCCGCGGTGCGGGCTCTGGCCGCCTATGAGCTGCAGGACGGCCTGGTCGAGCTGTACCGTGAGGTGGAGCCGGGCGTCGTCGCCATCCAGACTTACGTGGTGCGGGGCGGTCTGGTGGGAGGCGGCAGCGGCTCCGGGTTCATCCTGGACAATGACGGCCACATCGTCACCAACGAGCATGTGGTGGCCGATGCAGATCGCGTCGTGGTCGTCTTTTACGATGGCTACTCGGCCAACGCCACCGTGCTCGGCAGCGATGTGGATAGCGACCTGGCCGTGCTCCAGGTCGAGGACCTGCCCGCTAACGTGCATCCCTTGCCCCTGGGCGATTCAGACTCGGTTGCGCCGGGGGAGTGGGTGGTCGCCATCGGCAATCCCTTTGGCCTGCAGAACACCATCACCTTTGGCATCGTCAGCGCGGTGGGGCGTATGATCCCGGCGCGGGTGGGGTCGTTCTCGATCCCCCAGGCGATCCAGACGGACGCCGCCATCAACCCGGGTAACTCGGGCGGGCCGCTGATCAACCTCTCCGGCCAGGTGGTGGGCGTGAATGCCCAGATCGTCAGTGGAAGCGATACGGCCGCGAACGCCGGGGTCGGCTTTGCCCTGCCCGTGAACATCGTGCGCAAGGTTGCGCCGGTGCTGATGGAGGGCGGCGTCTACCCCTGGCCCTGGCTGGGCATCACGGGCACCTCGGTGGACCTGATCCTCGCCGAGGGGAATGACCTGCCGGTGCAGCATGGGGCCTATATCGCCGAGGTGCTTCCCGGCGGGCCCGCAGAGGCGGCCGGGCTCCGCGGCACCCTGGCCACCACGCGGGTGGACGGCCTGACCGTGCCCGTGGGCGGAGACGTGGTCATCGAAGTCAACGGCGAGCCTGTGGTGGATTTCGCCGATTTGCTGGAGACGGTGGCCTTTAGCCGCCCCGGCGATCGGGTGGATCTGGTCGTTCTGCGGGATGGCCGCGAGATTCAGATCAGTGTGACGCTGGAGCAACGCCCCAACCAGACGAGCTTCTAGGGCGCCGCACGGGGACCAGCGACACAGCGAGCGCCGCGCAGCGGGCGATGGCCGATCCGGCCATCGCCCGCGTTCTGCGCCCATGGATAGGCAAGCCAGGGGCCTAGGCTCCCGGCAACGCGTCCGTCTCCAGGTTCAGCCAGCGGCGCTCGGCCTCCGATAGGAGCAGCCCCAGCGCGGGGATGGCTTCGTTCAGCTCGTCGATGGTCTGGGGACCGATCAGGGCGTGCACGGCCAGGGGCTGGGAGAGCACGTAGGCCAGGGCGACCTGGGCGGGTGTGACGCCCTTGCGCTGGGCCAACGCCTCGACGCGCTCCAGCCGTGAGAAGTTGTCGGCATTGAACCAGGTGCGCACGATATTGGCCAGCTCGGGCCGTTCCCGGTCTTCGGGGTGGTAGCGCCCGGTGAAAAAGCCGGTGGCCTGGCTGCTCCAGGCCAGCAGCGGCAGCCCTGTGCGGGCGTACCAGGCCAGCGACTCGGGGTCCGAGGCCGAGAGGCAGCGGGGCCACATGGGCTCGTTCCAGCGCGCCAGGGCCAGGTTGGGGCTGCTGGCGGCAAAGCCCACCAGCCCGTGGGCCTGGGCGTAGGCGTTGGCCTCCTCGATGCGCGGGATGCTCCAGTTGGAGCCGCCATAGGCGTGGATGCGCCCGGCCTGCAGGTGCTCGTTCAGGCACGCCACCCACTCGCCCGCGGGAACGTCGGTGTTGTCGGCATGCATCAGGTACAGGTCCACATGGTCGGTCTGGAGCTTGTCCAGCGACTCGGCGAGCTGCCTGTTCAGCGTCTCTGGGTCGTCGCCCGGGTCGCGCACCCCTTTGGCGATCACGACGAGTTGCTCGCGGATGCCGGAGCGCTTGAGCCAGTGGCCCACCGTCTCCTCGGAGCGGTAGACGTGGGCGGTATCCAGGGCGTTGCCCCCCAGCTCGACGTAATGATCCAGCAGGGCCCGCGCCAGGCGCACCTCTCCTGCCTGAAAGACCATGGTGCCCATCACCAGCTTGGCGACCGGCTTGCCGACGCCCTCGATCTCGCCATAGGTCATGGGGTGGTCCGGGCGATGGGCCAGGGGGCGCCCTGAGGTCGGCAAGACCAGGGCCTCGGGCTTTTCGGTGTCAAAGACCAGGCCGATCTCCTTGCGCCAGGCGTCCAGGGTGAGCATGTTGCCCAGGCTGTCGTCCCAGGTCATGCATGGGTTGGGGGCCTGGCGGTCGGCCAGGTGGCGGGCCACTGTGTCGGCCTCGATGGCGTACAGGTACTGGCCGCCCGTGGGGACGGTGATCTCTTCCGGCGGCTGACCATCGCGGTTGACGATGATGCGCGCGCCCTCGTCTCCCCCGTGGCGCGGGTCGCCGGGGAACCAGGGGTTCGGGACGATGATGTTGCCCTCGGCGCCCCAGATGCGCAGCGCCGAATCCACCTGCACCTGGATGCCGGTGGTGAGGCAGGCGATGATGTCGCCGGGGAACCTGAGGGTGGCCATGGTCCACTCATCCACCCGGTTTTCCGGATTGATGACGCCCAGGGCCTTGAGCGCCATCTGGCTGCGGTAGCCATCCCTGAGGACGATGGGGTTGGCGAAGGGCAGCCCGTTGGCCGCGCCCGCGACCAGGCGGGCCATGGAGGCGGTGTAGCAGCCCACGTCCATGATGCCGCCGCCAGAGGAATAGTTCTGCTGGCGCACGTTCTCGCGAGGGCCCCGCATGTTGAAGGCAAAGTGCGCCTGGATCAGCCGCACCTGGCCCACCACGCCCTGGCGCACCAGCTCCACCAGCCGCGCCGTCTGCGGGTGGCACCGGTACATGAATGCTTCCATCAGGAACACATCGTGCTGGCGGGCCGCCTCGATGGACGTCATGGCCTCGGCATAGTTGCTGGCCAGGGGCTTTTCACAGAGGATGTGCTTGCCCGCCTGGGCGGCGCGCACGGTCCAGCGGGCGTGCAGGTGATTGGGCAGCGAGATGTAGACGGCCTGCACGTCGGGATCGGCCAGCAGGTCATCGTAGGAGCCATAGCTGCGCGGCGCGCCGAACTCGGTGGCAAACTGGGCGGCCTTCTCTGGCGTGCGGCTGGCCACCGCCAGGAGGCGCCCCGTCTCGGACTGGGCCAGGCCGCGGGCAAAGGTGTGGGCGATGTTGCCGGTGCCCAGGATGCCCCAGGCCAGCCGGGGTCCTTGCTCCGAAGGGGCGTTCGCGTGGTTCGTCATGGGATCATCCTTTCAGGTGGCGCTGGTGCGGGCGGCGAGGCGCGGCCACGGCTCTAGGCGGCGCCGGCGTCGAACAGGATCAGGCCGATCTCGGCGCGCCAGGCCACGATCGAGCCCGGCTCCAGATGCCCGATGTAGGTGCGGTCGTCGGCGGTGTGGTGGGCGACAAAGTGGATGTGAGGCTCGCCGTTCTGGATGCTGCCCAGCATCGAGCCCACCTCGATGGGCCCCTGAGCCTCCATCTGGACGTCGCCCGCCGAAGGGCCGTCGGCGCGGGTGATGGTGTGCATGTGCAACACCGAGAGGGAGCCGATGCCCGCCGTCACCAGGCCGGTCCTGGCGCCCTCGCGGGCCAGTGCCTCGCGCACGCAGGCCAGCACATCGTCGCCCCGCTCCAGCACCAACAACAGAGTACGCGTCTCACCATTGGCCGGGACTATTTGCATGATCGTTCTCCTTGTGACTTGGCCTCGCGCAAAGGGAGTTGGGGCCTCCAGGCTCGCCTGGTGCGCCCTCTGCGCGGGGCTGATGAATCTTCACTGGCTCTAGGCAGAACGGAACGGCAGAGGCCGCTCTATCCGCGCAACCCGGCGTAGTAGGCCTCCACCGTCTCCAAGTCCACGGTGGCGTCCATCGGCATGTTCAGTCGCTGGTAGAGGCCGCGCCGCCCGCGCATGTCCGCCAGCAAGACGGCGATGGCGTGGGTGGCTACCTCTTCTGCGATATCCTGGGGCACCACGATCACGCCATCATCGTCGCAGCCGACGATGTCGCCGGGGCAGACCTGCACGCCGCCGCAACCGATGGGGACGTTGGCCTCCACCTCCATGATGCGACCGGGGATGATGGTGCGCCCGCGGCCACGGGAGCAGATGGGCGTCTTCTGCAGGGCAACCTCGTAGGTGTCTCGGCACTGACCGTCGGTCACGATGCCCACAGCCCCGGCGGAGATGATGCCCAGCGAGTTGTTCGAGCCCCAGTAGCCCGTCTCTCTGGCGCCGCCCGTATCGGTGACCACGACGCAGCCCGGGGTGACCAGGTCGCGCAGCCGGACGGGGTTGGGGTACTTGTTGTACCAGTGGGCATGGTCGGCCACGATGTCCTCAGTGGTCTCCAGCTTCCACATGGGGCGGTTGGAGGGCACGCAGCGCAGGGTGACGGCCGGCCCCCAGAAGCGCATCCCCAGCCAGAGGGGGCGGATCTCGGGATCCATCAGGCCGATGTCAAAGTAGCCAATGCCGTCCATGGCGTCGGCGACATCCACCACGCGCAGGTACTTGAACAGATCCACGACGCTCATCTCGATCCTCCCGTGCTTGATGGGCCGATCCCGGATAGTCGCAAGGGGCCGGGCGTCGGCGGGCCTCGATCAGACGGCCCCATTGTAGCACATGGGGGGCAGGCCTCAAGCGCCGGAGGGCGGGCACAAGCGCCCAACGTAGGGGCGAAGCTCGTCTTCGCCCTCGTCGCCCTTGCTCAACTGCGCATTCTCATGCCCAACTGCGCTCTGTTGGGGGAGAACCCTCGATGCTCCCATGTCTGCCGCGGTCCGCTGCTATCGCTTGGCCACAGGAGCGGCTCCTGCCTCGCTCTGCTTTGGCTCCGGGAGGGGTTGACCGGCGCCCTGACTTATGTTATGCTGTGACAAGAGCTGAGGGGCGGCCTTGCGTGGCATGCTACCCCTTGTGCCTGTCTCCGGAAGCGTGGCCGGGTTTGCGGACGTGGGAAGGCGAGGTGCGCTATGGCCGAGACCAGGGGTGGCAGCTACACAGACCTCTTGAGAAAGCGGCTCGATCAACTTCAGGAGGCCCACGCGGCGCTGGCCCGGGAGCAGGAGGCGGCGACCAGGTTCCTGGAGGCCTCCGGTCAGGCCAACGATGCCAGGCGGGCCCTGCTGGAGAACCTGTTCCTCAAGGCCAATCTGGAGCTCTACAACCAGGTAGAGCAGACCCGGCAGGACATGACGGAGCAACCCGGCCCCACGACGGAGGCCCTGGTGGCCCAGGCGCAAGACCTGGGGCTGGCGCAGGCGATCTGGGAGATGCGCCAGGCGCGCATCGCCGCCAAAAAGTGCCTGACTTCATGCACCGAGTGCATCACGTCGTGCACCAAGTGTGTCACCTCGTGCACCAAGTGCGTCACGGATTGCATCACCTGCGTTACCACGTGCGGGCTGCAGGGCAGCGTGACGAACACCGAGTGCGCTGCCTGGGTGGACGTGGAAGGCGCTCGCTAGGCGAGCATGCCAACCAACGCTCCTGCAAGTCCGGCGCCCGCGCCTGCGGATGATACGGTCCTGGTGCTCTCCAGTGGGTGGCATCTGCGCCCCGACCATGGCGGCGGCCTGGTCTATCGCTACTCTCACGACGAGAGCCTCCAGGTGTGGCTATCGCTGTTCCAGACCGCCGCGCTGGTGCTGAGCGACGGGCGTCTCTCGCTGCGAGGCGTGCGAGAGAACCTGCGCCCCATGCTGGGCATCAGCGACGAAGAGGCGCGTGAGACCGTCGAAACCCTCCTGGAGCTGAGCGAGGAGCACGGGCGCTTCTGGCTGCCCCTGGCCGAGGCGGGCGAGACCTTTACCCGTCCCAACGGCCCGCGCATCCTGCGAGACCTGGCCCGCTACAAACCGGAGCCCCTGGTGGCGCGGCGCCTTGAGGTACCCCTGGCGCTCCTCGCCATCCCGAGCTACCGGTGCCAGACCGACTGCATCTACTGCTATGCGCAGCGCCCCCCTGTGCCCGTCGAGGAGTACATGACGCCCAGGCGTTGGGGCGAGCTCCTGGTGGAGGCCGGCGAGGCGGGCGTGGACATGCTGGCCTTTAGCGGCGGCGATCCCATGACCTATGACGGGCTGGAGCTGCTGCTGGTGATTGCGCAGCGCTACCAGATGAGCTATCTTATGCCCACCAAGACGCTGATCACGCGGCGGCGCGCCGACGAGTTGGCGCCCCTTCTGGAGGGCTACGGACAGCTGCAGGTCTCGGTGGATAGCCTGGAGCCCGCCGTGGCGGATCACCTGATGGGAGTGAGGGGCTATGCGGAGCGCGCCCGGGCTACCGTGCGCAACCTGCGCGCCGCCGGGGTGCCCGTGCGCACCAACACCGTGGTGACGCCCTACAACCTGCCCGGCATCGAGGCGCTGGTGCGCGAGCTGCACGAGCTGGGCGTCTATCGCGCCCACATCACCAACTACTACCGCTCCCACTATCGCCACAGCGATGACCTGTTCCTTTCGGCGGAGCAGGTGACGCAGTTGAACGATACCGTCAGGCGCCTCAGCCGCGAGCTGGATTGGTCCGAGCTGAGCTGCAACGCCGGATCGCGGGATTTTAGCCAGGGGGGCGATAGCCCCGAGGTGTGGGCCAAGCGGGCCAGTTGCAGCGGGGGATTCAGCGCTTGCACGATCTTGCCCGATGGCAATGTGGTGTTGTGTGAGCAGGTGCCCGCCGACGAGCGTTTCGTCGTGGGCAATGTCAAAGAGCGCTCGTTGCTGGAGGTTTGGAACTCGCAAGAACTGCTCGACTTTATCGTGCCGGACCGCGCGCTCTTTGCCGGAACGCCCTGCGCCGAGTGCGACGACTTTGATCGTTGCCATCGCGAGTACGGCCGCTGCTTCCGGGATGCGTTCTTTACCTATGGCCGCGTCCACGCGCCTGCCCCGAGCTGCCCACGGGCGACCCCGGGGCTGCGCATGAGTTGACGGGCGCGGCTTCCTCGCCCGTTCGCCATCGCTGCGGCCTTGCCCAGCGCCAGCATACCCAGAGAGGAGCTGCCATGCCCATCGCGTCGCTGCCCCCGGACGTGACCGTCCTGCGGGATCTGGCCTACGCGCCCGATCCCCACCCCCGCCAAAGGCTCGATCTCTACCTGCCCCCTCACGAGACGCCCCTGCCCTTGATCATCTGGGTGCACGGCGGCGCCTTTCGAGCGGGCTCCAAGGACGACTATATCCCGGCCGAGTACCTGGCCGAGGGCTATGCCGTCGCCGCCGTCAACTACCGGCTGAGCCAACATGCCCTGTGGCCCGCCCAGATCGTGGACTGCAAGGCGGCGGTGCGTTGGCTGCGCTCTCATGCGGGCGACTATGGCCTGGATCCTCAGCGTTTCGCCGCCTGGGGGTCATCGGCAGGCGGCCATCTGGTCGCCATGTTGGGCGTCACCAGGCACGTGCGGGCGTTCGAGCAGGGTGAGCATTTGGATATACTCAGTAGCATAAGCGCGGTGGTGGACTATTATGGGCCCACCGACTTTTTACAGATGGATGCCCACCGGTTGCCCGAGGGTATGGTGCACGATGCCGCCGACTCGCCCGAATCGCAACTGGTGGGGGGCGCCATCCAGGAGCACCCGGAGCGAGTGGCCGCCGCCAACCCGGTCACCTATGTCACCGGCGATGCCCCGCCCTTCTTGATCGTCCACGGCGACCGCGATCCGCTGGTGCCCCACCACCAGAGCACCCTGCTCTATACGGCGCTGCGCTCGGCTGGCGTGCCTGTCGAGTTCTACACCGTGCCCGGGGGCGGCCATGGCGGCTTTACCGATCCCAGGGTGGATGAGCTGACCAGGGCCTTCCTGGCGCGCACCATCGGAGCCGGTCGGCCGGAGGCGGGGGCGTAGCGGGGCGCCGTGGTCGTGTCTCGCGAGTGGCGTCGCGCCGCCGGGCATGGGGCTTTCCTGGCCCTGCTGATCCTGGCGCCGCTGGCCTATTGGTTCGGCTGGGCCAACCGCTATATCGTCTTTCTCTACGAGCACGCGGGGGCTGGCCCGTTCGACCCGATCACCACGGGGCGCTATCTGATGGCGAGCCTCGTGGCATCGGGCGGCGCGACGGTGGTGTACGCCGCCGGCTGTTGGGCGTGGGGGCGGTTGGCAGCGCGCCCGGGCCTGGGCTGGGCGCCGCCCGTTTGGTGGCGCGTGTGGCTGTGGGCCGCCCTGCCCGTGGGGGCAGGTGTGGCGGCCATTGCCATGACCCTGGGCTCCCCCACGTTGCCACCGCCGCTGGCCCTGGCCTGCGCCTTCGCTGCCCTGGTAGGGCTGGCGGGCGCGGCCGTCCCCGGCGCACCGGCGGCCCGCGCCCCCGTGGGCCTGGTCTGGCTGGCTGCCGACGCAGCGACCCTGGCCGTGCCCCTGCTGCTGCTGCGGACCGTGGCCCCCGAGATGCAGCGGCTGCTGGGCCGCACGGTGGCCCTGGCCGTGGCGGGTGGGAGCGTGCTCCTGGCCCTGGGTGGCTCGGCGATCATTGGCTGGTTGCGGCGCCTACGGGGCCGCCCGAACCCATCGGCGATGGCCCTGTATGCGGGCGGGCTGATCGAGGCCTACCTGTTGCTCCCGGTCCTCCACTATCTGCTCTCCGATCCCGGCGGCCCCTACTATATCACCGCGACAGAGAACGTTTTCCCGCACAGCGTCCCGTTGCAGGTCGGCGTCCTGGCGGCGGTGGGCGGGCTGGCCTGGTGCCTGGCCTGCTTGCGGCGGCGGTGGGCGCGGCCGCGCGCCTCAGGCGAGGGCTAGTCGCGACACCAGGCCGCCGGCCGGGATTGGAGCGCCGCCACGATGTCGGCCACGAACGCCACAGCCTCGCCCAGGCGCTCGGCGCTGACCCAATCCAGGGTGTCGGTGGGCTCGTGGTTCAGGCTACCCGAGACCCCGGCGCAGTTCAGCGCGATGGCCGGGACGCCGTGGGAGTAAAAGCTATAGTGGTCGCTGGCGGGCCAGGGGCCCGATGGGATCACCCGGGTGTGGCGGGCGCTGCGGATCTCGTCCACCAGGGCAGCCAGCCCTTGCGAGCAGGCGATGGTGGCTACGTTGGTGGGCCCCAGCAGCTCGCCCACGCCATCGATGTTGATGTTGGCCAGGATCGGCAGCCAGACGGGGCTCATCTCGATCACAAAGCGGTCCATCCGCGCCGGGAGGCCTGTCAGCCCATAGGGGCTCAGGTAGGCATCGGTGCCGAACCACGCGCAGTCCTCGGAGCCAAAGGCGACGAACTCCAGGCCGGTGTCCAGGTCCTGAGCCGCCAGCCGCTCCGCCAACGCCAGCATGACGGAGACGCCGCTGGCGTTGTCAATGGCCCCTGGCGTATCCAGCACCGTGTCATAGTGGGCACTGATGACTAGGCGCTCCTGGCGCCGGCCCTCCCGCTCGCCGATGATGTTCCATCCCTGGCCCGCCGCGCTGGAGCTGACGATCCGCAGGCGCACGGCCTCGCCCGCGCTCCGCAACAGGGCCGCGCCCGCCTCCGGTGGCACCGTCACCGAGGGGATGGCCAGGTCGGGGTCGGCAAAGACCCGTCGCAGCGATCCCGGCCGCATCCGGACGGCGATCAGGGCGGCTGGCTGCTTGGCGTCCACCAGCTCGTTCAACCGGCGGTGCGGATCGGGATAGTAGATGATGCTGCGGCGCGGCATGACGTCCTCTTGGGTGAGGGTTCCATGCAGCAGCAGGATGCGCCCGGCAGCCTCGACCGCCTCCAGTTGCTCCAGCGTCTCGGCGGCCACGATGGGAGCCGAGAGGTCGCAGGGCGGCGAGAACCAGTTGGCCGCCGCTGGGAGCGCCTTCGCCCCGCAGGCGAGGTGGGTCTCCTGGCACGACCACTCGGGGCAGGGGAAGGGCTGGCGGCGCACTCGCAGCCCCGCCCGCTGCAGGACGCCCTCGATATAGTCGGCGGCGGCCCGGTATCCCGGCGAACCCAAGGGCCGAGGGCCGATAGCGCCGCTCAGTCGTTCCGCGTGCGCCCACGCGAGTCTCGCAAGATCCATGACACTGCCTCCTGCTCGTGCCGCTGCCCTTCGTCACTGGTGCCACGATAGCGCTATCCAGAGACCCCGTCAACGTATCCTGCATCCGCCGGGATCGCCTTGCCAGGCCGATTTGCCCCCGGGTACAATAGGGGCGTTGAGGCCCGTTCTGGCTCTGATGCATGAGGAGTGTTTGCCATGAAGGTTGCTGTCATCGGCGGCGGCTCGACCTATACCCCCGAGCTGATCAGCGGGTTCGTCTCGGCGGCCGAGGCGCTAGGGCTGCGCGAGGTCTGGCTGATGGACATTGACCGGGAGCGCCTCGATATCGTGGGCGGCTTTGCCTGGCGCATGGTCGAGGCGGCCGGGCGCCCCTTCCGGCTCCACCTCACCACCTNNNCTGGCCGACGAGGAGCTGGGCATGCGCTGGGGGTTGGTGGGCCAGGAGACCACCGGCGTGGGCGGCATGGCCAAGGCCCTGCGCACCGTGCCCGTCATCCTGGATGTGGCCCGCGATATGCAGCGCCTCTGTCCTCAGGCGTGGCTGATCAACTTTGCCAACCCCAGCGGGCTGGTGGCTGAGGCGTTGCAGCGCTACGCGCCCTCCATCCGCTCGGTGGGCCTGTGCAACAGCCCCATCGGCTACCAGATGCGCATCGCCGCCCAGTTCGCCGCGGAGGCCCGCCAGGTGGAGCTGGATTACCTGGGGCTGAACCACCTGGCATGGGTGCGGGGCGCCACGATCCAGGGCCGCGACGTCTGGCCTGAGGTGTTCCCCGCCTTCCTGGAGCGCCTGGAGGGGGAGGCGGAGCCGCCCATCCCGCCCTATCTGGCGCGGCTGCTGGGGGCCATGCCCTCCTCCTACTTGCGCTACTACTATCGCACCGCCGCTGTGGTCGAGGCCCAGCGCACGGGCACGCCGCGGGCGCAGCAGGTGATCGGGATCGAGAAGCAGATCCTGGCGCGCTATGCCGACCCGGAGCTGACCACGTTGCCCCCCGAGCTGATGGAGCGCGGCGGCGCCTACTATTCGACGGCCGCTGTGCAGCTTATGCTGGCGCTGCTGCGGCCTGAGAGCGAGATCCACATCGTGAATACGCAGGTGGGCGACGCCGTGCCCGGTTGGCCTGCCGACTGGGTGGCCGAGCTGCCCTGCCGCGTCAGCGCCCAGGGGGTGCGGCCGCTGCCCATGCGCCCGCTGCCCACCATGGCCGATGGCCTGGTGCGCGTGGTCAAGGCGTACGAGTTGCTGACCGCTGAGGCCGCCGCCACGGGCGACCGCGCTGCGGCGCTGCAGGCCCTGGCGCTGCACCCCCTGGGGCCCGGCGCCGACCGCGCCCCGGCCCTGTTCGACGACATGCTGCGCACCCATGCCGCCCACCTGGAATATCTGACGGAGTAGTCCCCATGTCACAAGGAGCGCTGTATCTGGGGATAGACGCTGGCGGCACCAAGACCCATGCCCTGATCGCTGATGCCGCCGGGCGCGTGCGCGGCGTGGGGGCGGCCGGGCCCGGCAACTGGGAGGGGGTTGGGCTGGAGGGCGCCCTGGCAACCTACCGCGATGCCCTGGGGCAGGCCCTGGCGGGGGCGGGGATCGCCGCCAGCCAGGTGGCCGCGGCGGGCTATGGTTTGGCGGGCTATGACTGGCCCAGCGACCACGCCCGCCTGGACCCGCTGCTGGCGCGCCTGGGCGTGCCCGGCCCCCGGGTGCTGGTCAATGACACCGCCGTGGCGCTGCGGGCCGGCGCCGAGGACGGCGTTGGCGTGGTGATCATCGCCGGCACGGGCACCACCGTGGCGGGGTGCAACGCGGCGGGCCAGCGCTGGCGCACCTTTGGCGAGGGCAACGATCTGGGCGACATGGGCGGCGCCGGCGATATCGCGCGGCTGGCGCTGCGGGCTGTGGCCCGCGCCTATACGGGCGCCGGCCCCGAGACCGCCCTCACGGCGCTGTTCGTGGCCCACTATGGCGCCCCTTCGGCCATCGAGATGCTGGAGTGGATCGTCAGGGGCCAGGCGCCGCGGCCATCGGGCGCGCTGGCGCCCCAGGTGTTCGCCGCCGCCGACGCGGGCGACGCCGTGGCCCAGGCGATCATCCGCGAGGTGGGGACGGCGCTGGGCGGCAACGCCGCTGCCGTTGTGCGCCGCCTGGAGATGGAGGCGGAGGCCTTTCCTGTGGTGTTGGCGGGGGGCGTGTTCCGCTCGCGCAGCGCGGCCCTGGTGGCGGCCATCATGGCGCCCGTGCGCGCCGTGGCCCCCCACGCCCACCCGCGCGTGCTGGAGACCCTGCCGGTGGTGGGCGGCGCCCTACTGGCGATGGAAGCCGCCGGCGTGCAGGTGACGCCCGAGGTGCATCGGCGCCTGGCGCAAGGCGCGCGGCAGCGGCTCGAGCCGGGAGGTGATGCATGAGCGTCGGTCTGTTCAGCGACAAGAAGCAGCGCCCCACCGAAGCCGAGATCGAGGCGGCCATCGGGCCGCGGCTGGACCTCTGGCGGGGCCTGACGGCGTACCTCCGGGCGACCTATGCAGTGGAGGAGGATTTCCGGTTCCTGTACGGCAGGAACTATGGCTGGGCCTTGCGCTTTCGGGTGCGTCGGCAGCTTCTCACGTCCCTCTATCCCACGGACGGCGGCTTTGTCGTTCAGGTGAACACGAGCCCGCAGGACGTGGACCGGGCCCTGGCCATGGGCCTGGGCGAGAGTGTGCGGCAGGCCATTGCACAGGCGAACCCGTACCCCGAAGGGCGCTGGCTGTTCGTCTCCATCGAATCCGCCCAGGACGTGGCCGATGTCAAGGAGCTGATCGCCATGCGTGCGCGGGACAAGCGGCTGGGGTAGGGCGAGGCGAGTCCCTAGAGCTCGGGCCTCAGGTGCTCGACTCTGACCGGCTCGCTGGCTATCTCCGCGACCCTGGCCGCCACCAGGCTCCGGTGGCACTGGGCCGGGTCGGCTTCCAGGCACAGGAGGGCGCACGTGTGGCGCGCCATCAGCTCGACCACCTGCTGCAAGGAAGGCGCCTGGGCGTCCAGGTGCGCCATGAGGGCCTGCACGTAGGCGTCTCTGTCGCCATTTGCCCGGTAGCGGTAGCGGATGGCCGCCGGGCACCCCAGGGAACGGAGATGATAGTACGCGATTCCGTGGGCGGCCAGGCAGCTTGATAGCGCGGTCTTGGAGAAGCCGCGCTTGCGGCTGGAGGCCCGCTCGCGCAC
This sequence comes from Anaerolineales bacterium UBA1429, assembly GCA_002329325.1. Lineage (GTDB taxonomy): Bacteria > Chloroflexota > Anaerolineae > UBA1429 > UBA1429 > UBA1429. Next base: position 4,174 of record DCTX01000033.1, on the reverse strand, counting down.
GTCGATCACCGCGTCTACCCCATGGGCCACAAGCTCCGCGACGAACGAGTCCGGCTCCAGCCCCTCATAGCCGATGGTGTACAGCGTCCGTTCCACGCCCGTCCTCCCCCCGTCGAGCCCCTAGCCCCGCGCCTTGCCCGTCATCGCCTCGATCCGCACCCGCACCACCACCGTGCGCGCCAGTTGCTCTGGGGCAAAGGTCCAGGCCTGCCCCTGGCCCGCGTACTGGGCCATGATCTGCTCCAGACCGTGGCTCTTGGCCGCCTCGTCGGCCAGCTCCTCGGCCACGCCAAAGGCGATCACACTCTCGTAGGCCATGCCCCAGCCGCACGCGGCGGCAGCCGGCGTCACCTCGCCCGGCGCGTCCCACTCCAGGCAAACGCGCGGGTTGGCCCGCAGGCAGGCCAGCTTCCTGCCCTCGGTGGCCATGTGCAGGTAGACCGCCTCGCCGTCGTAGCCAAAGCAGAGGGGCACCACGTAGGGCGCGCCCTCGCAGGACAACCCCAGGCGACAGACCCGGCTCCGCCCGATGATGGCCTCCATGCGTTCTCGATCGCTGATCTCCCGGTCGGCTCTGCGCATCCTCTTCCCTCCTTGGCCTCCCTCGCCCTGCGCCCTATAATACCGCACATCTCGCGCCGGCGCCTCTATCGTCCGTCAGCCGCTCTGAAGGCATCCCGGGAGGTCCCATGCAGGCCATCTACCGCCGTGACGCCCATGCCGCCACCCTGCTCTATGCCGAGGTCGAGCCCGCCTGTCAGCAGGCCATCCAGGGCCTCTACTACCTGCCGGCGGAGGGCGGCCTGGCCAAACGTTTTCCGCCAGATACGCCGGACATGGACCGCATCGGGGCCCAGTTCGAACGCCACGGCGTCGCCATGGCGCGCCAGGCCGCCGATCAGGTGCCCGTGCCCTGGGAGGCGGCGCTGCTGGCCTTTCTGCAGGCCGTCGAGGGTCAGGGCGTGGACTGGTGGCTGGTGGGCAGCGCGGCCCTGGCCGTGCGCGGCGTCGCCATCACCCCCCACGACCTGGATCTGGACACCGATGGGGCCGGGGCCCGGCGCCTGGGCGCCCTGCTGGGCCCGCACCTGGTCGAGCCGGTGTTGCCCTCGGGCGGCTGGATCGCCGACTGGTTTGGCCGGGCTTTTTTCCACGCGCGCATCGAGTGGGTGGGCGACGTGCACGCCGACGTGGATGCCCAGGGCGTCAGCGATTTCGGCCCCACGGCCAGGGCGCGCTCCGAGCTGGTGACCTGGCGCGGCCACCAGATCCGCGTGCCCCCTGTGGATCTGCAGCTTGCCATCACGCGGCAGCGCGGCCTGAGCCACCGGGTGGCCCAGATCGAGGCCTGGCAGCGTGAAGACGCCTGAGCGGCGCGGCGCCTGCCCTCACGAGGAGCGCAGTTGGGGGTTCAGGATCTTCTCCAGGGCATAGCCCACCAGGGCAAAGCTGAGGCCCAGGATCAGCAGGATTGCGGCGGGCAGCGCCACCAGGTGGTATGGCCCCTGAAAGACGTTGTTCGCAAAGGCAGCGTACACGAGCTGCCCCCAGGTGGGCAGCCGGGGATCGCTCATCCCCAGGAAGGCCAGGGCGGCCTCCAGGAAGACGAACCCGGGGATCAGGGTGATGAACTGGGGCACCAGGACGGACGAGAGCCGCGGGATCAGGTAGCGGGCGATGATGCGGCGGTGGCCGGCGCCATAGGCCTGCGCGGCCTCGACGTAAGGCGCCTCGCGGATCTGCAAGAAGGCGGCGCGATACCCCTTGAGCCCGCTGCCAAAGATGCTCAGCAGCACGGTGACCCCCAGGATCACCCAGATGCTCTTGGAATAGAGAGTAAAGATCATCAGGCTCACCGGCAGGAACGGCAGCACCATGTTCACCTCGGTGACGCGCTGGATCAACTGGTCCACCCAGCCGCCGAACCAGGCCCCTGCCGCCGCCAGAACCATGGTGACCAGTGTGGTGCTGGCCGCCGCCGAGATGCCAAAGGCCAGCGCCACAAAAGTGCCCCACAGCACCGCCACCATCAGGTCGCGGCGGCGCTCATCGGTGCCCGCCAGACCGTGCACCTCGCCAAAGACCACGAACTCGGCCTCCAGCTCGGCCTCGTCGTTGAAGAGGCGCGCCTCGATGCGCAGCTCGTAGTGGCCCTTGAGCGGCGTCTCGGCGTCCCCGGGGTCAGCAAAGAGCGCCTGCTGCGGGGCGATGTGTCCCAACCGCCGGACGAGGCGCTCGTCCTTGTCAAAGCGGTAGGTCTCGTCCGAGCGCACGCCCATGTCGGTCAGGCGGATCTCGCGGCCATCGGGGGTATGCCACATCATGGAGACGTGGGGCTGCTGGCTGGTGTGGGCCGTGTGGAAGAAGAGGGTCATCTCGGGCGGAAAGTGGTCGTAGTCATAATCGATGGGGAAGACCAGGGTGACGTCGCGCACCCCCTCCGATACGCTGGTGCTCTCCCGCAGCGCATCCCCCTCGCGGCTATCCAGCACCAGCGTGTGGGGGAGCGCCTCGCCGGTAAAGAAATCCACCCACTCGGGCAATGCGTTCTGGGGATACCGGTACCAGGTCTCGCGGTCGCCCCGCCAGAGGGCGATCGCCTGCTGGTACGGGATCGTCACCACGCCATAGATGGCCACCCCGAAGAAGAAGACGATCACGCTCAGGCCCACGACCGCCGCCGGGTAGCGCCGCAGCTCACGCCATACTTCGCCGATGCTCCCGCTCGCCTGCCGGAGGCCCTCGGCCCAGCGGCGCGGCGCCTGCCTGGCCCGGCGCCAGACCGCCGTCGCCGGGCGCCAGGCGGCCAATCGTGCGCCGAGGCCCCTCATCAGGCTGAGGGACCGTTCACGTACCGAGAGGGAGCGGGCCAACCGCCGGGCGGCCGTGCGCAGCGTGGCCTCGCGGCCCACGCGCACCCGGGGGTCCACCAGCAGATAGGCGATGTCCAGCAGGAACACCGTCAGGGCCAGCAGGTAGGCAAAGGTCACCACGATGGCCAGGGTGACGGGGATGTCGAGGCGGCGCAGGGCGATGATGAAGAGCCGACCGATCCCCTCCACGCTGAAAAAGTACTCGAGGACGATGACCTCTTGCCACAGTGCGCTCAGCAGGAGGGCAAAGTGAGTCAGCACCGAGGGCAGGGCCGGCCGCAGGATGTAGCGCCGCTCGATCTGACGGTCGGGCAGGCCCTTGGCCTTGGCGACCTCGGCATAGTCCTCGTTGCGATAGATCAGGAAGAAGGTGCGCCAGGTGTAGACGCTCTGGAACAACTTGCTCAGGAAGATGGCGAGGGTGGGGACCAGCATGTGCCGCAGGATCAGCGGCACGTAGGACCACTCAAAGGTGTCGGGCCAATCGTTGAAGCTGGCGGTGACAAAGCGCAGCGAGGGGACCTGGATGGCGATCACCGTCAGGATGATGCCGTACACCCAGGGGGGCGCAGCGGAGAGGGGTGTGAGCACCGCCACCACGCGGTCGAGCCAGCCGCCATACTGGCGCGTCATGGCCAGGCCGATGGCGACGCTGGTGAGAAACAGGAGCAGGTTGGCGAGGCCAAAGAGCAGCAGGGTGCGGGGCAAGGCGTCCAGCACCAGGTAGCGGACGTCGTTGGTGGGTACGCCGCGGAACTCGATCCGCCCCATGCGCGTGGCGGGCCCCCAGCGCAGCGTCAGCGCCCTCTCCAGCCAGCGCACGCTGCGCAGCGCCAGGGGCTGGTGCAGCCCCTGGGCCTCGTCCATCGCCCACACCGTCTCCTCGATGATCTGGTTGCGCTCGGCAGGGGCCACGTCGTTCAGCCAGCCCGCCTGGCGCATGCCGGCGATGGCGAGTCGGATCTCGGAGCGGATGATCTCGTCCACGTATCCGCCCATGTTGGCGACGAACAGGGTGAGGGCCACGGCGATCACGACCATGGCGACGATGGTGAACAGCCGCGACGCCAGGTACCTGGCAACACGCGACCAGACCCGTGGCGGGCGCAGTGTCTCTGGTTGGCTCAGCCGATCACCCTCTACGCTCATCTCTCGTCCTGTCTGTTCGGTTGCTCTGGGCAGACCTGCCGATGATAGCGCAGTTGTCGCCGCCTGTCACGTGCGGGGGCGTCGGGACGCGGCCTGAGGGCGCTCGGCGCCCTCGCCAGACCCGAGCTCTGTTGTCAATCAGTGAAAATGTC
>DCTX01000084.1 GCA_002329325.1 Anaerolineales bacterium UBA1429 | reverse complement strand
CTTTCTCGTCCATGGGGTGACATTATGACTGATGAACCAATGGTGGCATTATCATTGATGAATGACAGGGGTCGTCGGAAGCACTTGCCGGGCGCCGGGTCATGGTCTAGAATCTCGACGGTCAACGTGTAGCGTATCAAGGAGCCGCCCATGCGCATCACCAAAGCCGTCATCACCGCAGCAGGCCGCAGGCAACGCACCCTGCCGCTGCAGACGCTGATAGACTCTGACGGTCAGGAGAAGCCGATCCTCACCATCCTGGTCGAGGAGACGCTGCGCGCCGGGATCGAGCAGGTGTGCGTCATCATCTGCCCCGGCGACGAGCGCGCCTACGCCGAGGCCGTGGGAGACTATGCCAACCGCCTCACCTTTGTGCCCCAGGGTGAGCCCCTCGGCTACGGGCATGCCGTCTACTGCGCCCGCGAGTTTGTGGGCGAGGAGCCATTCCTGCATCTGGTCAGCGATCACCTGCCCATCTCTCACACGGCCATGGGCTGCGCCGAGGACCTGGTGCAGGTGGCCGAGCGCCACGCCTGCTCCGTCTCCGCCGTGACGCCCTCGCGAGAGAGCCTGCTGCCCTACTATGGTTGCATCGGCGGCAAGCGGGTCTCGGGCAGCGACCGCCTCTACGCCGTCGAACGTGTGATGGAGAAGCCGACGCCTACCGAGGCCGAGCAATGGCTGGTGGTCTCGGGCCTCCGGGCAGGCCACTATCTCTGCTTCTTTGGCATGCACGTGCTCACCCCCCTGATCATGGAGATCCTCGATGCCCGGCTGCGGGAAGGGCGCCAGGCGGTGACCCTGTCCGACGCCCTGGATGAGCTGGCGCGCCGCGAGCGGTACTTGGCCCTGGAGAGCCAGGGGCGTCGCTACGACGTAGGGGTGCGCTATGGCATCCTGATGGCTCAGGTGGCGCTGGCCCTGGCAGGGCAGGATCGCGAGACGGTCCTGAGCCACCTGCTGGAGCTGCTGGCCCAGCGCGAACTGGACAGGGGCTGAAGCCATGCCCACCGTGCCCTTGCTGGAGATCATCACGTCCTCTGACCCCCAGATCCGCAACCTCTCGCTGGAGGAGGCTTGCGCCGGCCGCGACCTCGGCGCGCTCCTGGCCGAGTGCGCGGCCCTCGATGCCTTTCGACGCGACGCCCCCAACCTGTTCGAGCGGGTGCGGGCGATCATCTTCTTGTATGCCCTCTATCGCTTTCATCTGCCTCGCTTCGGCGCCCTGCCCGCTCAGGGGCTCATCCCATACGGGGGCTACAGTCACCTCCTGGAGCGGCGCTTTGACGAGGCCATAGACGCGCTGCTGGGCGCCCAGGCCAGCCAGGGCCCCTCTGAGAGCCTGGCCAGCGCCCTGGCCCTGGCCTACCACCAACTGGGCTTCCAGACCCTGGCCGACCAGGTGCGGCGCAGCGTGCTCTCGTTCTCCGGCAACCGCTGGATGTTTCGCATGGGCCACCCCGCCGACCATCCCCTGCGGGTGGTGCCTGCCATGGCCACGCCCGACCCCGAGACGGGCCTCTATCCCGTGCTCACAGAGAGCACGCCCGTGCGCATGGACCTGACCCACAGCGGCTGGAGCGACATCTTTTTTTTGGGCATGGACTATCCCGAAGGGGCCCGCGTCATCAATGTCTCCATCGATCTGGCCGTTCGCGGCCGCGATGCGGTCCCCAGGCCACCCGTCAGCGCCCACGTGCGCGTCATTGACGAGCCCGTCATCCGGCTGGTGAGCGTAGACCTGGGCGCCCAGACCGAGATCCGCACCATCGCCGAGGTATTTGATCTAGCGCGCGACTATCTGGGGCTGCTCAAGGCGGCGCTGATCGCCGCGGGCATCGTGCCGCCGGGGATCGAGGGCGCGCAACAGCCATTGGCCGACCTGCTGAGCAGCCTGTTGGGGCCAGGGCGCGGGCTGGAGCTGGTGAGCCACGTGCGGAGCATCCCCAAGGGCTCGCGCCTGGCCGTCTCGACCACTCTGCTGGCGGCCATGATCGCCGCCCTGATGCGGGCCACCGGCCAGATCCGTAGCCTCAGCGGCGGCCTGCAGGAGCACGAGCGCCGCCAGGTGGCGGCTCGCGCCATCCTGGGCGAGTGGCTGGGCGGTTCCGGCGGCGGCTGGCAGGATTCGGGCGGCGTCTGGCCGGGCGTCAAGCTGATCTACGGCGTGCCGGCCGCCCCTGGCGATCCCGAGTACGGCGTCAGCCGCGGGCGCCTGCTGCCCGAGCATCGCATCTTTGGCCATGAGGCGGTCTCCCCCGAGTCGCGCCAGGCCTTGCAGGATAGCCTGGTGCTGGTGCACGGGGGCATGGCGCAGAACGTGGGCCCGATCCTGGAGATGGTCACCGAACGCTACCTGCTGCGCACGCCCGACGCCTGGGCGGCGCGGCGCCAGGCAGGCGAGATCCTGGATGACGTGCTGCGGCTGCTGCAGGCGGGCGACGTGCGCGCCATCGCCGCCGCCACCACGCACAACTTTGCCGGGCCGCTGCAGACCATCATCCCCTGGGCCAGCAACCTGTATGTAGAGTCTCTCATCGGCCGTGCCAGGCAGGAGTTCGGCCGGGCGTTCTGGGGCTTCTGGATGCTGGGCGGCATGTCCGGCGGCGGCATGGGTTTCATCGTGGCGCCGGAAGCCAAGGCACGTGCCCAGGAGTACCTGCTGCACGCCATGGCCGAGGAGAAGCGGCGGCTACAGCACGCCTTGCCCTTTGCCATGGAGCCGGTCGTATACGACTTTGCCATCAACGAGCGAGGCAGCGTGGCGCGCCTTGCCCGCGGCGCCGAGGCCTTGCTGCCCGCCGAGTACTATACCTTGGCGGTGCCCAGCCTGCTGCGCCAGAATCGCCACGAGCTCACCGCCAGCAGGCGCGCCGAGCTGGACCGCTTTGCCGCCGCGTGCCGCACCAACCCCGAGCTGGGCGGCACCGTTCAGGCCCTCTTTGACGCCCTCCTCCCCCAGGCCGAGGCTGCCCGTGAGGGTGAGACCGATCTGGAAGCGCTCCTGGAGCACAACGGGTTCGATCGCCAGCAGCACGAGCAGATCCGGCGCGAGCTGCGGGCCGGCTTGATCGGCCTGGCCCAGAACCGGCTGCCCGTCTCCACCGATATCCGCAACGTGGCGCCCGAGGACGTGCACCGGGCGCCTGAGGGCCGCGAGAGCGCCTGTTACCGCCGCGGGCTGGAGGCGCTGCGGGCCGGCGAGGCGGCTGTGGTGACCCTGGCCGGAGGCGTCGGCAGCCGCTGGACCCAGGGCGCCGGCGTGGTCAAGGCCCTCAACCCCTTTGCGCGGTTGGGTGGCCGCCATCGCTCCTTCATCGAGATCCACCTGGCCAAGAGCCAGCGCACGGCGCAGGAGGCGGGCGCGCCCGTGCCCCATGTCATCACCACCAGCTACCTGACCCACGGCCCCATCGCGGCGCACCTGGCAGAGCACGACAACTATGGCTATCCCGGCCCCCTCTACCTGAGCCAGGGGCGCGCCGTGGGCCTGCGCATGGTGCCCATGGCGCGCGACCTGCGCTTTGCCTGGGAGGAGTTGCCGCAGCAACTCCTGGACGAACAGGCGCAAAAGGTGCGTGAGAGCCTGCATGCCGCCCTGATCGCCTGGGCCGAAGGCATGGGCCAGGGCACTGACTATACCGACAACGTCCCGCTGCAGTGCATGAATCCGGTGGGCCACTGGTACGAGGTGCCCAACCTCTTCCGCAGCGGCGTGCTGCAGCGCATGCTGGCGGAGCGGCCCGGTCTACGCTACCTCATGATGCACAACATCGACACCCTGGGCGCCGGGCTGGATCCGGCCATCCTGGGCTACATCCTGGAGCAGGACGCGCCCATGGCGGTCGAGGTGGTGGCGCGGCGGGTGCACGATCGCGGCGGTGGTCTGGCCCGCGTTGACGGGCGCCTGCGCTTGCTCGAGGGATTGGCCCTGCCTCGCGAGGAGGACGAGTTCGGGCTGACCTACTACAACTCGAACACCTTCTGGATGCGCATCGACGATCTACTCGCCCTGTTCGGGCTGGATCGCGCCTCCATCGCCGACCCCAGGGCCGTGGAGGAGGCCGTGCGGCGCCTCGCACGCCGGGTGCCGACCTACGTGACCCTTAAGGAGGTCAAGAAGCGCTGGGGCCACGGCCAGGAGGATATCTATCCGGTCGCCCAGTATGAAAAGCTCTGGGGCGACATGACGGCGCTGCCGGAGTGGCGCGGCATCTACATCGTGGTGCCCAACAGGAGGGGCCAGCAGCTCAAGGAGCCCGATCAACTGGATGGCTGGGCGAGGGACGGCTCTGCTGAATACATCGAGGCGCTGTGCGGGTGGACGAAAGGGCGATCGCACAGCGCCTCGTAAGGCTGAATGATAAGGCCTCTCGGGCTTACGGAGTGACCACCGTCGAGATCACCGATCCGTCGATGGCGCTTAGGGACATCTCGAACGAGCTCGCGCCGTCCTTGGCCAGAATGTGCCAGTACGATCCATCCTCGACTGTGGCGATCAGCTCCGGAGTCATTGTGCTGATCTGAAAGCCGGCGTTCGCGCCCATCCACTCTTCCAGGCCGTTGGCCAGGGCGACCTCCATAGCCGCCGGGCTGTCGATCTGCCACGCGGCAGGATCCACAGAAGCCGGAGCCACAGGCCTCCGCTGCTCGGTGCGATTGGGCTTGATGGGCTTGACAGTCGTGTCGAGGGAGTAGATACCGGGCAGAGGGTCCCCTTCGGGGGCTACAACAAAGCGCCAGGCGGAGGAGCGACCATCGGTACCCAGGTCCTCTTTGCCCGGCCGCGACGGCGGACGCGCTGAGATGATCATGGAGCCAGGCTTCCAGTCCATCACCTCGCCCTCCATCACCTCCCATGCTTCCATGGCGGTGACTCTTTGGCCTTGTTCCAGTTTAGCGGCCGGAGAACTGCCCCCGCAGCTAGTAAGGACGAAACCCAAGCCAATTACAGTGGCCACTACAGCCAGCCGCACCAACCACTTCATCGCATGCCTCCTTGCTGTGTTTCGCCCCGTCCCCACCAACGCTGGTCGGGGGCATCCTTGAAACGTCCTCTGCCTCAGTATTGTACTCATTCTGTTCGAGCCTGCAACCCAGAATCACGGATTTGCGCGCGTTTGCATGGAATTGCGCATCCGATGCTCTCTGCTGGCAGAGAAGCGCTCTCTTGCGCTGGCGCCACGCTCGTGAGTGTGGTATCCTGCCCGCATCAAGCTTTCCAGTCTCACGCCAGCGGGCGGCCGGCGCGCATGCGCGCCAGCCTCAGGCTGAGCGCGAAGGCTACCAGGGCGCACGCCAGCCCGACGCCGAACACGAGCTCGGCGGTGGCCGGATGGAACACCGCCCCGATGATCAGGGAAGCCACAAAGACCGGGCTGGTGAGCACACCGCTGGCTGCCAGGTAGCCAGGCCTGCGCTCCTCATCGGCGATGTCCATCAAGTAGCTGGTGAACACCCACCAGGAGCTGCCCGTAAACAGGCCGAGGGGAAAGAACGCGACCAGGTACAGGATCTCGGCGTGTGGCAAAAAGGGCGCCACGGTGACCAGGGCCAGGGCCACGCACTCGGCGAGGGCGCCCAGCCGCACGGCCGCCCAGCTACCGACGCGATCGATCAGGTACCCGCAGGCCAGGGCCGCCACCATGCCGCCCAGGTTCTGGACGATGACCAGGTTGCCGAGCAGCGTGCCGCTGCTGGGGATCAGGTCTTGGGCGCGGACCACAAAGAACGAGAAGGTCGCGCTGGCGGTGTAGAGCAGCACCTGCACCGTGACGAGGCGTCGCAGGCGGAGGTCTTCGCGCAGGTAGCGCGCCAGCAATCCGATATGCTTGCGCACATCGATGGGGCCCTCCTGCCCAGGGCCGGGCTTTTCGCGGATGGCAAGGATAAAGCCAACCGAGCCCATCAGGCCCACAAAGGCGCAGGCGAACACGAGGGCCCAGTTGCTCGGAAAGGCAAAGGTATCGACCGACAGAATGTGGCGCATGGCATAGCCCGCCAGCGCCGCGCCGCCGCTGGAAAGGAGTTGCCCCATACCCAAGAAGCGCCCCCGAATGGTCGGCGGCAGGACCTTGCCCACGATATCGGGCCAGGAGATGCTGTTCAGCCCCTCGGAGGTGTAGAAGAGCAGCACCGCCAGGCCCAAGAGGAGCAACACCAGTGCGGGGTGTTGGCTCGCCGCCCAAAGTGTGGCCAAAGCCAGCAGCAGCACGGGCAGGCGGCCCCCCAGGCTCGACCAGGCCAGCAAAGGCTTCTTCCGCGGGCTCGTCGAAAGCACGCTGGCGGCCCACACCTGGGGCACCGTGATCATGATGACGCGCACGGCGGCCAGCGCGCCGATCACCAGCTCCGGCCCGTTGAGGGCCCGCACAAAGGCGGGAACGATCACCAAGGGGTCAAAGAACGCGAACCCGATCGAAAAGGCGACGAAATCACCGGTGAGACAGACGAGATTGTGGCGTACGTGAGTGTGGTGCTCGGTCACATCGACTCCCCCTGTAGAGTTGGATGCAGGTTTATACACGTTGCGCCGCCTCAATGTCAACTGGAGGGCGCCAGGCAAAGTTGGCACGCACGCAGGAACGTCCGGGCAGGCAAGGGCACGTGACGGCGGTCGGGATTTGCCGCAAGGTCCGAACGGTGGTATATTCTAGCCCCGGGCAGCGCGCCCCACATTCATTTGGAGGGCATGCATGACCCGTTTTATCTTTTGCACCGGCGGCGTCGTTTCCTCTTTGGGCAAAGGCGTGGCCGCCGCCTCGATTGGGCGCATCCTCAAGGCACGGGGCGTCTCCGTCACCCTGCAGAAGCTCGACCCCTACCTCAATGTGGACCCCGGCACCATGTCGCCCTTTCAGCACGGCGAGGTGTTCGTGCTGGAAGACGGCACCGAGACCGATCTCGATCTGGGCCACTATGAACGCTTTACTGACGTGTACCTCTCCCGCTATGCCAATGTCACCGCGGGGCAGATCTATGCTCGGATCATCCAGCAGGAGCGGCGCGGCGACTTTTTGGGGGGCACGGTACAGGTCATCCCCCATGTGACCGACGCCATCAAGGACTGCATCCGCAAAGCCGGCGAGCAGAGCGGCGCTGACGTGGCCATCGTCGAGATCGGCGGCACGGTGGGCGATATCGAGAGCCTGCCCTTCTTGGAGGCCATCCGGCAGATGCGGCGCGAGGTCGGCGTCGAAAATAGCTGCTATGTGCACCTGACCCTGCTCCCCCACATCGGCGCCACGGGCGAGCTCAAGACCAAGCCCACNNCAGCACAGCGTGCGCGAGCTGCGCGGCATCGGCATCAGCCCCGACGTGCTGCTTTGCCGGGCCGATTACCCCATCAGCGACGATCTCCTGGACAAGATCGCCCTCTTTGGCGATGTCGAGCGCGAGGCGGTGATCCCTCTGGAGACGGCGGAGACCATCTACCAGGTTCCGCTGACTCTGGAGCGCTACGGCCTGGGCGATTACCTGATGCGTCGCCTGCGCCTCGGCGAGGCGACCGGCAACCTGGACGGTTGGGGCCAGGTGGTGGCGCGGCTGCTCAAGCCCAGCCGTGAGGTGCGCATCGCCCTGGTGGGCAAGTACGTGGGGCTGCATGACGCCTACCTGAGCGTGGCCGAGGCCCTGGTGCACGCCGCCGGCGCCCACGATGCGCGGCTGGCCCTGGAGTGGGTCCAGGCCGAGGACGTGGAGAACGGCGGCATCCCCGAAGCGGTGCGTCAGGCCGACGGCATCGTCGTACCCGGCGGCTTTGGGCCGAGGGGCATCGAGGGCAAGATCCGCACTGCCCGCTACGCCCGCGAGAACAACATCCCCTATCTGGGCTTGTGCCTGGGCCTGCAGGTGATGATCATCGAGTTCAGCCGGCACGTCTTTGGCACCGAGACGGCCAACAGCGCCGAATTCGATCCCGACACGCCCTACCCTGTGGTGGACCTGATGCTGGAACAGCGCGGCATCACCGACAAGGGCGGCACCATGCGCCTGGGGCGCTACCCCTGCGTACTCCAGCCGGGCACCCGGGCCCACGCCGCCTACGGGGCCGACCTGGTGGAGGAGCGCCACCGCCATCGTTACGAGATCAACAACCGCTATCGCGACCGGCTGGAAGAGGCCGGGCTGGTGTGGAGCGGCGTCTCACCCAACGGCGAGCTGATCGAGATGGCCGAGCTGCGCGATCACCCCTGGATGGTGGGCAGCCAGTTCCATCCCGAGTTCAAGACCCGTCCTGACAGGCCCCACCCCCTGTTCCGTGATTTCATCGGCGCGGCGATGGCGCGCTCACGCTAGCACGCAGCGCCGCTCGCGAGCGCCATGCTCGCGAGCGGCGTTTTTCGTTGCGACGGGGCCGAGGCTACTACCCTTCCTCCGCGGGGAGATCGGAGAGGCCCAGCAACGCGTCCACCTCGGCGGCGATGCGCGCCGAGAGTCCATCGGGCGCCACCTCGCCCGCCAGCATTGGCGCCACGTGGGCCTCCCACGCCCGATAGCAGGCCTCGGTGGCCAGGTTGGCGGGCACTCGCTCGCCCTCGGCCTGGGCCGCCGCCTCGCCCAACGAGGCGCAGTGTGGAAACCAGTCCAGCACACGCGGGTCGAGCCACGAGGCCATCCGGCTGCCCGGCTCGGCATACCCCCCTACGAACAGGCGAACGCCCATCTCGCGGGTGAGCATGAACTTGATCCACTGCAGGGCCTCGGCCGCGCGGCGGCTGGTGACCGGCACGCAATAGCCCACCCCCGTGGAGAGGGCCGGCGTGGCAGCGACGCCGGCAGCCCGGGGCAGCGGCAGAACCCCGATGCGACGCTCGGGCTGCAGAACCGTAAGCGCAACGGCCTCTCGCAACGAGGTGCATAGCATCGCCAGGCGGCCGGCCTGCCACATGGCCGTCGGTCCGCGCTCGATGGCTCGCGGCTCGGGGGCAGCGCCGGTCGTGTGCACCTGATCGTACAGCCATTGCAGAAAGGCCCGTCCCCCGGGCTCGTCAATGAGGCAACGGGTGCCATCGGGATCCAGCAACTCGCCGCCAAAGGCCCGCAGGAGGGGATAGTCCTCTGGCAGGTTGGCGCACACCGCAAGCCCGTACACGTCGCGGCGCCCCCGCGCGATGCGCTCCGCCGCCTCGGTGAGTTGCTCCAACGTCGTCGTGTTGTCGGGATAGGCGGCTCCGGCCTCGTCGAACAGGTCCTGATCGTAGAGGAGCACGTGCTCGCCGCCGTGGGCCACCAGAGGCAGCCCCACCTGGCTCCCGCGCCAGCGGTACGAGGCCAGGGCGCCTGGGAACAGGCCGCTGGTGTCATAGCCGTCGGCCTCGATGGCCGGCCCCAGGTCGGCCACCACGCCATCCTCCGCCCAGGCTGCCGTCAGTGTCCGCGAAGGCGACTCGATCAGGTCGCCGAGTTGGCCCGAAGCCCTCAGAACCGCTATCCGATCGGGGTAGGCCTGCCAGGGCGAGAGGCTGCGCCATTCGACGGTGATATGGGGAAAGGTCTCCTGGAAGACGGAGGTCATCTGCTGGGCCAGGCGGGTCCAGCCATAGTCGAGCACGTCGGCGCGGAGGGCGATGGGCGTGGTGGGGGCAGGCGAAGGGGTGACGACCCGCTCGATCACGCGGGGCGTCTCGGGGACGACGACGGTCTCGCGCACCACCTCTGTCACGATCTTGGTCACAGGGCGATCCACCGTGACCAGCTTCTCCACCTCGACGACGCGGGTGCGACAAGCGGAGGTAACCGCGCTGGCGAGAGCGGCGGTGCCCATGCAGACCATGCCTCGGAGCAGCGCACGTCGGCTCAATAGCGCCATGCCGGATCCTATGTGAACAACTTGCCAGGACGAGTGCAAAGGGGCGTGGAGGCCCGCGTCAACGCCTAGCGGAGGTGCCCCTCCTGCAGGTAGCGATCAAACAGGCGACCCCAGGTTGTGTTGGCGCGCCAGCGATCGTACACATGACGCTCCTTGAGGGGCCACCGATAGTAGTCGTGATAGGCCTCGGACATGAACGCGGTCAAGTGCACCAGCGGCGTGTGAAAGAGCAGCTTCTGCAGCACCTTGGTGGGCCCGTACCACGAGAGCCAGCCCATGGCGCGGTGAAAGTTCACGCCGATGCGAAAGTTCCAGTTCTCCCCTTCGATGTCGTCGCCGACGATCTCGATCTCCCGCGGGTCGCCCACGCCGAGGCCCTGCTCGTGGGCCATGCGAATGTAGCCGATCTCCAGGGGATCAAAGCCCATGAGCTGCGCGGCGATGGCATCGATGGCGACCTGGTCGCCGCCGGCGAGGATCACGTTCTTGATCTCCGGCTTCATCACCCGGGGGCCGGTGCCGTTGCCCGCCGTGGTGCCATCCATCACGGCAAAGATGCCGGAGTGGATCTCCTGCTGGATCTTGAGCAAGTCCACCAGGGTCTCGTGGATCCACGAGTGGGTATAGTGGCGCTTGTGGGTCAGCAGGCCGCCAAAGGCGTTCTTCATCGCCCCGGTGGTGGTGGTGTAGATGTGGCACTTGACCGTGGGCAGGTGGACGATGCTCTTGCCCCGGAAGTAGTCGGGGATGTGGATCCCCTCGGGGTAGATGCGCGGCAGCACGTCCATGCGGGCCTGGGGCTCGTAGCGCACCCACTTGATGTCGCTATCCCGAAAGTTGTAGAGCACCGGGATATTGTAGCGCCGAAAGATCGGCACATAGTTGTTCAGGTCCTCGCCCTTGAAGGCGTTGGTCACCACCGTGCGGTTCTGGACGCACACCTGGTTCTCATAGCCGCGGCGCTGCAGGGCCAGGATGGTGCCCTCGAGCTGCCAAGGCGTCGTGTTGGCGCTGGGAAACGGATAGTGCCACGAGATGTTGTCTTTGAGGATGACCGTATCGCCCTGGGGGAGGAACCGCTCCACCTCGGCCAGCCCCAGCAACCGGTCATAGTCCTCCAGAACGCTCTCTGGGGTGGTCTTGAGAACGGCTACCCGTGCGCGTGTCGTCATTCCGTGCGCTCCCTCGGAGATGTATGTGATCCAGCTTCTTTGTGGATGATAGGCCCGATCGAACAGGATTCTACCGTCTGAAAGGGCCAGCGTCAAAGCAGCGCCCGGCGCGCCGGTTCACCGGCTTACGCCGGCCCGCCTAGTCGATCCCCATGATCTCGGTGGGGTTGTTGATCAACAGGTCCTCGGCCAGGAACAGGGCGTCATCCATGGTAAAGGGCTCCATGTTGGGGTGGATCAGGCTCCGTTCCATCCGCTCCGCAAGGGCAACGGCCAGCTCAAAGCGGTACATGCGGAACTTGGGCAGGATGAACTCGAGATAGTAGGCATCGGAAAAGTAGCCGATAGTCTTGTTGCCGGGCACGGTGTCCAGGCGGCGTCGGATCTCCCGCTCGATGTCGGTGGGCTGGTTCGCATACCACCAATGGCCCGAAGGGTAGACGTTGTGGCGGATCCACGAGGCGGCCGTCAGCTCCAGGCCGCTGGTATCCGCCAGCACGGCCGTGGGGAAATCCACGTCCCAGTAGGTGTTGAGCAAATAGTCATAGCCCGCCATCGAGTTCACCGAGTCAAAGAGGTCGCGGCCGCTGGGCACGCCCCGCGGGTACACCTCGCGACTGACGCCGATCATCAGGTGGAAGGGGCGCATGTAGCGGCGACAGGCTTCGCAGATGCGGTTCATGGCATAGGCGCCCCACGCCTCGCGGTCCGCCGCATCCCACGCGCCGCCCTCGACGGCCCTGGTCAGCAGACGCTGGGCATCCTCGGACGCCACGGCGCGCGTCTGAAAGCCTGAAGGGCTGGAGATGGCCGCATAGCCCATGCCATGGCGCATGAACTTGTCAAAGGTTTTGGCGATGACGGCGTCCAGGTCGTCGGTGGTGCGCAGCGGCCTGCCCAGGAAGCGTTCCAGCCCCTCCCGCTCCGCCGGGCGATCCATCCCCAGCACAAAGGGCTCGGTGCGCAGGCAGGGCGTATAGAAGGTCGGGTCGAGGCCCTCCAGGTCATCATCGTACTGGTTGGTCAAAAAGACGCGGGCGATATCGGCCTGGTCGATCAGCTCGCTGGTCCACTCCGGGCGGCCCATGACCTCCTCCGAGGTGCGAAAGATCGCCGGCCAGTTGCCGTCCAGCTCCCAGGCGGCGGCTTCGATGCCCAGGAACTCGCGAGAGATGGTCATCAGCCAATCGTACTGCACCGTATTGCGGATGAACGCCAGCTTGGGATAGATGCGGCGCATCAGCTCGTACGGATCGTCAAAGGGCAGGGGCTCCTCCTCATAATCGGCGGCGTTGGTCAGCTCGGTGTAGTAGTGGTAGCTCAGAAGCTCGCCGATGTTGGCAGCCGACCCGGTCTTCCATTGCACATGGGTGTGGATGTCTACGATGGGCAGGGCGTCGATCTCCCTGTAGAGCTGCTGCACCAAAACGGTGTTCATGGGAACCTCCCCCTTGTATCACAGCGGTTGGGCGCTGATCGGTGTTCGCAGGACGGGGCTATTATGCGGCAACCGCGCCTCGCCTGGCAAGCATGGCAAAGTAGCGTTCCAGCGCTTCCCGGGCAGCCTCGGCGTCGCGCCCTCGCAGCGCCTGCGCGATCTCGTGGTGCACGGCCGCTCGCTCCGCCGGGTCGAACGGGGCGCCCTCCTCGGCCTGCTGCTCCACGAGCCAGGCCAATCGCAGCAACTCCTCCACAGGCGGATTGCCCGCCGCCTGGGCCAGGAGCGCGTGGAAGCGAAACTCGGCGGCGCGACCGCCCTCGCCCGCCGACATGGCTCGTGCCAGAGCGGCCAGCGCGTCCACGTCCGCGTTCGTGAGGCGCTCCACGGCGCGGGCCAGCAGCCCCGACTCCAGGATGTGGCGCAGATCGCGCATCTGCCGGCCCTGGTCCGGCTCGAACAAAGCGCTGATGGAGAGATTCCGCAGCATGGGGGCCCAGTTGTAGCGCTGCAAGAAGGCGCCCACGCCGTGGCGGATCTGCAGAATGCCCGCTGCCTCCCAGGCGCGGAGGGCCTCGCGCAGCGTTGCCTGGCTGACGCCAAAGGTGGCCGCCAGGGTGGCCACCGGCGGCAGGGCATCGCCCGGTGCGAGGCCATGGCTCACGATGTAGCGCCGCAGGGCGTCCAGGGCCGTGTCAAAAGCCGTGGGCTTGGTCATGGCGCTCCTCTCCTCAGATATCGGATCATTGCGTTATGTCAAAGATACAGGATCGGCTGGGCCCTGTCAAGGGCTCCACGGGCATCGGGCGCCCAGTCCCGGCCGGCTCGGATGCGCCGTCCAGACTTGTCGGGGGCGTGCACAGAACGCCCCCCTGCATGGGTTGTGCTGGCCTGCGCAAGCCGGTATACTGGCTGCCATTGCAGGCAAGGGAGCGGGAATGCGCGAGATCCTCGAACCGATCTATGGCCCGGAAGAGGCCCAGGTGGGCAGCCAGGCGCGGCGCTACGAGGCAGCCCTGGCGGCGTTCCGCGCCCGCTACGGGGCCGGGCCCGTCTGGCTCTTTCGCGTGCCCGGGCGCGTCAACCTGATCGGCGAGCACACCGACTACAGCCAGGGCTACGTCCTGCCCGTGGCCCTGGATCGGGACATCCTCCTGCTGGCGCGCCCCCGCGCCGATGCAGTCGTGCATCTGGCCAACATGGAGCGCGCCTACCCCGCCCGCGCGTTCACCATCGCGCCCGAGATCGCGCCCCATCCCGTGGGCGATTGGGTCAACTACGCCCAGGGCGCGGCCGAGCTGCTGGCGCGCCAGGCGGCGCGCCCCCTCCGTGGGCTGGACATCCTCGTGTGCGGGCGCGGGCCCTGGGGCATCCCCCGCGGCGCCGGCCTTGCCTCCTCCTCGGCGTTGACCGTGGCGGCGGCCCTGGCCCTGGTGCACGCCAACGACATCGCCCTGGCGGGCGCGGAGCTGGCCCACTTCTGCAGCCAGGCCGAGTGGTACGTGGGCACCCGCGGCGGCATCATGGACCAGTTTGCTGCCCTCCTGGCCCGCCAGGGCCAGGCGCTCTTTGTCGATGTTGTCAATCAGTGAAAATG
>DCTX01000037.1 GCA_002329325.1 Anaerolineales bacterium UBA1429 | reverse complement strand
GACATTTTCACTGATTGACAACATTCCTCAGGCGCGGCGGGGGCCGTTCAGGATCAGGGGTGGCCCCATACGCCGACGGGAGATAGGGGGTGCGGACGGCCCGCCTGCGCTCCCCGGCTCGCTGTGGCCTAGCCCCGCCGCCCCAGGGTCTCGGCCAGGCGTTGCAGCGCCCCCGTGAGCACCCGGATCGCCCGCAGGTACTCGTCCAGGCTGATCTGCTCCTCGGGCGTGTGGTCGTAGGCGGAATCGCCGGGGCCATAGGCCACGATGGGGCAACCCCAGCGAGGGCCGATGACGTTCATGTCCGAGGTGCCCGTCTTGGTGACAAAGGCCGCGCGCCCGCCCTCGGCGCGCACTGCCGCCAGGAACGCGCCGGTCAGCTCGTTGCGCTTGTCGGCGCGAAAGGGCTCCTCGCGGCCATGCAGAGTCACGCAGGCCTCGCCCGCCCAGGCGCCCGTCAGCCGAGCCTCCAGCGCGTCAACCTCCAGCCCCAGGGGCAGCCGCAGGCCGATGCGCATCTCGACCCATTCCCGCAGGCCGTCGCCCCCCGAACTGATCGAGCGCAGCGAGGGGTCCAGCGAAGCAAAGGCGCCCTCCCGATCGCGGTTGTAGACGGCGGCCCAATCGCGCACGGCCTGCCAGTAGGCCACGGCCTGCTCGCAGACGGCCACCACCTGGCCCGCCGTATGCGAGACGGCCTGCTCCAGACGATAGTCCACCAGCAGGCGGCCCTTGTACCCCAGGGTGATCCGGTCCCAGCGGCTGGGCTCGCCGATGATCACCACATCGGCGGGGGGTTGGTGGGCCACCACATGATAGGCCCCGGCGGAGGTGGCCGCCTCCTCCTCCACGGCGCCCACCACGACGACGCGCAGGTCAGGCAAGACCCCGGCGCGGGCGGCAGCGCAGATAAAGGCGGCAAAGGGGCCCTTGGCGTCGACAGCGCCGCGCCCATAGAGGGTATCGCCCACGCGGCGCACGGGCACCCAGCCCGGCACCGTGTCGATGTGCCCCAAGAGGAGCGCGGTGCGCTCGCCCGGACCGGTGCAGCCCACGGCGTTGCCCGCGGCGTCCACATGGGCCTCCAGGCCCCAGGCCTCCATGGCCTCGACAGCGGCCTGGGCGACGGCGGCCTCCTGGCCTGAGGGGCTCTCGATGGAGACCAACCGCTCCAGCAGGGCGATGGCCTCGGCGTCGGTGGGCGCGTGGATCGCCATGCCCTAGCCTGCCTGGGTAAGGACGCGCTCCACGGCGTCGCAGGCCGCGGCCAGCTCCTCGTCGCTAATCACCAGGGGCGGCAGCAGCCGTAGCACGGTGCTGCCGGCGGGCAGTGCCAGCACGCCCTCGTCCATCAGCGCCTTGAGGTAGGGGGTGACGCGGCGGCGCAGCTCGATGCCAATCATCAGGCCCAGGCCGCGCACCTCGCGGATCAGCCGCGTATCTATGGCTCGCAGGCGCTCCATCGCCCAATCGCCCTTGCGCTGGGCCTGGCCGGGCAGGTCGTGCTCCAGCATATAGTCGATGGCGGCCAGGGCGGCGGCGCAGGCCAGGGGATTGCCGCCAAAGGTGGAGCCGTGCACGCCGGGCCGGATGTTCTGCACCCGCTCGCCGATGAGAACCGCCCCCATAGGCACGCCGCCGGCGATCCCCTTGGCGACAGCCATCAGGTCGGGGCGCAGGCCGTGGTGCTCGCAGGCGAACATGCGCCCTGTGCGGCCAAAGCCGGTCTGCACCTCATCCACGATCAAGAGCGCGCCCACGGCGTCGCACAGTTCGCGCGCCCCTTGCAGATAGGCGCCATCGCCCACGTTGACGCCGCCCTCGCCCTGCACCACCTCCAGGATCAAAGCGGCCGTCTCCTCAGACAGAGCTTCTTGCAGGGCCTCCAGGTTGCCATAGGGCACGTGGCTCACGCCGGGCAGCAGCGGCTCAAAGGGCTCGCGGTAGGCGGGCTCCCAGGTGGTGGAGAGGGCGCCCATGGTGCGCCCGTGAAAGCTGCGCATGGCGGCGACGATGCCGGGGCGCCCGGTGCTCAAGCGCGCCAGCTTGAGCGTCCCTTCCACCGCCTCGGCCCCCGAGTTGACCAGCAGCGCGCGCTCCAGCCCCGGCGGGGCGATGGAGATCAGGCGCTCCAGCAAGCGGGCGCGCACGTCGTTGTAAAAGATCTCGGGGCAGGTGATGAGGGTGCGGGCCTGGCTGGTCAGGGCCTCGACCACGGCGGGGTTGCAGTGCCCGACGATGGCGACGCCATGCCCCGAGACGCAATCGATGTACTCGCGGCCCGTGTCGTCCCACAGGCGTGCGCCCTCACCCCTGACGATGGTGATCTCGCGCTTGGGATAGCACCCGCTGGTGTAGCGTTGTTCCAGTTGCATGGCGTCCATGGAAAGCCCTCCTTGATGATTGCGGGCGATGACACGCATCGTGTGCACCGCGGGATCCTGTCCCATTTCTGTTGGGGCGAACCTTGTGTTCGCCCACCTCCCCGCGCGGTTACTCGCCGCGCGTCTAGCGCGGCCCGATGACCGTTCCCTTGCCCGCCAGGGCGGCGCGGATGGGGGCCTCGATGCGGGCGTCGCCGAACACCACCTTGCCGATGCCCTCCTCCAGCGCCTCGATGGCGCCCAGCACCTTGATGCGCATGCGGCCCTCGGCGTGGGCCATCATCTCTTGGGCGCGGGCGGGCTCGATGTGCTCGATCAGGGTGCTCTCGTCGGGGAACTGGCGCAGCAGCCCCGGCACGTTGGAGAGGATGATCAACTGCTCGGCCTCCAGGGCGGCGGCGATCTTGGCGGCGGCCCGGTCGCCATCCACGTTGATGGCCTCGCTCTCGGTGCTGATGCCGGGCGGCGAGATGACGGGCGTGTAGCCGTTATCCAGCAGCAGGCGCAACAGGCCCACATTCACGCTATCCACCGTCCCGGTATAGTCGTCGCGCACCACCATGCGGCGGCCCTGGTGCATCACCTTGAGGGCCTCCTTGCGGCGACCCTCCAGCAGGCGCCCGTCTATGCCCGAAAGCCCCACGGCGTTGACGCCCAAGGCCTGCAGCCGCTCCACCAGGCCCTTGTTGATCTCGCCGCAGTAGACCATCTCAAAGATCTGCAGGGTCTCGCGGTCGGTGCGGCGGCTGGTGAAGCCAGAGACCGAGGTGAGGAACTGGGGCGGGTGGCCCAACTTCTCTGCCACGACGTTGGTACGGGCCGAGCCGCCGTGGACGAACACCAGCTCGAGGCCCTCGTGCACCAGCGAGGCGATATCCCGGCATACGGCATCCAGGTCAATCCCCTCACTGCCGCCCACTTTGACAACGATCATTTGCGCCCCCTCATAGCTTCCTAACTCGGGAACAGACTCGCACGATCCTCGCGCCAAGGCGCAAGGAGAACTATCTCAGCCCTGCCCCTCTGCTTCTCTGCTCTCTACGCGAGACTCGGCAGAAACGAACCCGCGTCATTCTTGTCCTTGAAAGTGCGCCATGCGCACCTCCATCTACACCGGATGCAGGCCGGGGAAGGAGAGACCGGTGGTCTCGTCCCAGCCGCACATCAGGTTCATGCACTGCACCGCCGACCCGGCGGCGCCCTTCATCAGGTTGTCAATGGCCGCGATGGCCACGATGCGCCCGCTCTCGGGGTCATAGTCAAACCCGACCTCGGCGTAGTTGCTGCCCGCCAGGATCTTGGGTTCGGGGTAGCGATAGATACCCTGGCGCTCGCGCACGATGCGCACAAAGGGCTCTTCGCCATAGCTCTGGCGATAGACCTTCCAGAGGCCCATGACGTCCATGCCTTCGCGCAGCTCGGGGCGCACAAAGGCGTGGGCCGTGGCCAGCACGCCGCGCACCAGCTCGATGGCCGTCACCGACATGTGCACCTGGGTCGCCGCCCCGGCCTGGCCCAAGGCCTGCAGCACCTCGGCGGTGTGGCGGTGGCCTGTGGGCGCAAAGGAACGCACGGCATGGCTGCGATCGGGATGGTGCGACGAGGGGCCGGCCGTCGCACCGCTCTCGCTTGAGCCCGCCTTGACCTCGACGACCACACCCCGCGCCGAATCGGCCACGCCCTGGGCAAAGAGGGGCCAGACGGCCAGATTGGTAGCGGTGGCGTTGCAGCCCACGCCGCTCACATAGCGGGCGCCGCGGATCTGCTCGCGATAGATCTCGGGCAGGCCGTAGACAAAGCGCTCCAGCCAATGGGGCGCCGGGTGCTCGTGCTCGTACCAGCGGGCATAGGCGGCGGCATCCCGCAGCCTAAAATCCGCCGAGAGATCCACCACCCGCTCGGCCAACCCGGCAAAGTGATCCATGCGGCCTGCCGCCTCGCCATGGGGCAGAGCCACAAAGAGCAGGTCGCAGGGCTCTAGCATCTCCAGCGGGGTGAACTTGAGCCGGGTGACGCTGCGCAGGTTGGGGTGGCGGGTGTGCACAAAGCGGCCCGCCGAGCTCTCTGAAGTCACCTGGCCGATTTCGACCTCGGGATGGAAGAGGAGCAGGCGCAACAGCTCGCCGCCCGCATAGCCCGACCCGCCGACAATGGAAACCTTGATGCTCACGCCTCGCCCCTCCCTACGGCAATGCAATAGTCCGCCACATGGCCGGGGATATCCACCCCGGTGGTGTCGATGCTATTGCGGAACTCCATGGTATAGTTGACCTCGCACACCGTCAGAGCGCCGTTGGCGTCTTCTAGGATGTCGATGGCCACCACGCCGCCACCCACCGCCTTGGCCGCCGCCTGGGAAAGGGCGTCGATCTCGGGGGTGATGGGGCAGTTGCTGGCCTTGCCGCCCCGCGCCGTGTTGGTGATCCAGTGCTCCGAGCTGCGATAGATGGCAGCGATGGTCCGGTCGCCCACCACAAAGCTGCGGATATCCCGCTGGGGCTTGTGAATATACTCCTGGATATAGTAGATCGAGTGGTGATAGGAGCCCAGGACGTTCTTGTGCTCGACCACGGCCTCGGCAGCCTCCCGGTCGTTGACCTTGGCGATCAGCCGCCCCCAGGAGCCCACCGCCGGCTTGAGCACGGCGGGGTAACCGATCTGCTCGATGGCCGCCAGGGCCGATTCGGGCGTGTAGGCCATGAGGGTGCGGGGGGTGGGCACGCCGCGTTCGAGCAAGGCCAGGGAGGTGCTGAACTTGTTGCCGCACACGTTGGCCACGTGGGCGCTGTTGACCGTGGGCACGCCCCAGGCGTTCAGCATGTCCAGGGTGTAGAGCGCCCGCGAGTGGTTGATGCAGCGCTCCACCACCACGTCATAGCTCTTGAGGCGCGCATCCCCGGCCATGTCCAGCACGAGTTCGCGGTCGTCAATCAGATCCACGGGCTGATCTCTGTGCCGAAAGGCCTCGATCAGCAGCTTTTCCTCCACGCGCACCCGCGAAAGCAGCATTCCGATCTTGATCATCTTGTCTCCCGCATTCGCTCGATACAGGCGTCGGTCACGCGATCGGTGGCCGCATCGCCGCCCAAGTCAGGGGTGTGGGGGCCCTCCACCAACACAGCGTGGATGGCAGCCCGCACTCTCTGGGCCCACAGCGGCTCGTCCAGATAGTCCAGTAGCATCGCCACGGCCCCAAAGGTGGCCAGCGGGTTGGCGATGCCCTTTCCCGCGATATCGGGCGCGGAGCCATGCACCGGCTCGAACAGGGCGTGATGATCACCCATGTTGCCCGAGGGGGCCAGCCCCAGGCCGCCCACCAGAGCGGCGGCCTCGTCCGACAGGATGTCGCCGAACAGGTTGGTGGTCACAATGACGTCGTACTGCTCGGGCGCCGTGATCAGGCGCATGGCCACTGCGTCCACCAGTTGCTCCTCCACCTCCACGTGGGGGTACTCCTCGGCGACGGCAAAGGCCGCCTCGCGAAAGAGCCCGCAGGTGGCCCGCAACACATTGGCCTTGTGCACCACGGTCAGGTGCTTGCGTCGGCGCGCGGCCAGCTCCAGGGCGCGCCGCGCGATGCGCTCCGACGCCCTGCGGGTGATCACCCGCTCGGTGACGGCGCGGTCATCGTCGCAGCGCTCGATCCCCGAGTATAGTCCCTCGCTATTCTCGCGCACAATCAGCATGTCGATGCCGGGGCGCGAATCGGGGATCGGCTGAGAGGCGATGGGGCGCAGGTTGGCGTACAGGTCCAGGTGGCGCCGCAGGGCCACAATGGGGCTGCGATAGCCCTCCACCGGGCTCAGCGGCGAGGAGACGGCGCCGAACAAGGTAGCGTCGGCGCCCTCCACGGCAGCCACAGTCGCCTCGGGCAGGGCGACGCCATGGCGCTCAAAGGCGCCCCAGCCCGCCTCCGCCTCGACAAAGCGCCAGCCCAGGCCGGTGGCCTCCAGCAGACGCCGTCCCGCCGGGATCACCTCATGGCCGATGCCGTCGCCCTCGATCAGGCAGATGACGCGGCTCACGCCCCTTCCTCCACCGGCAGACGCCCATACTTGAGATAGTACTGGACGATGCCGCCCTCAGCCCAGGCCTGGCGCAGCCACCCGGGGGGCCGGGGCAGCTCTAGCCACTCGCCCGCCACCAGCAAGCCGGGGCGCGAGAGATCCAGCTCGACCTCCTGGCGGTCGGCCACGCGATCACGGATGTCCGTCTCGAACAGGCGCAGCCCCAGGTTCAGCGAGTTCCGGAAAAAGATGCGCGCAAAGCTGGGGGCGATGATGGCGGCCACGCCCACGGCCCGGAGCGCCCGGGGGGCATACTCGCGCGAGGAGCCGCACCCAAAGTTCTTGCCCGCCACGATCACGTCGCCGGGCTGCACCTCGCGGGCGAACTCGGGACGCGCCTCGATAAAGGGGTACTTGCCCAGCTCGGCCTCGGAGTTCATGTAAGGCGCGTAACGACCGGGCACGATCTGATCGGTATCTACATTATCGCCAAAGAGCCAGATGGTTGCCATGGGTTGCCTCCTAGAGCCGCGTGGGGTCGCTGATGACGCCGGCCAACGCCGTGGCCGCCGCCGTCTCTGCCGAAGCCAGGTATACTCGACCGTCGGGCGAGCCCATGCGCCCACGGAAATTGCGGTTGCCGGTGGAGAGACAGGTCTCTCCCGCACCGATGACGCCCAGGTGCCGCCCGATGCAAGGGCCGCAACCGGGGGTGCCCACGGTGGCGCCGGCGGCCAGCAGGGTGGCCAGGGTGCCATCGGCGGTGGCCTCGGATAGGATGCGGTGCGAGGCGGGGAGCACCAGCAGGCGCACGTTGGGCGCGATGTGCTTGCCCGCCAGGATGCGGGCGGCCGCCTGCAGGTCGCTCAGGCGCCCGTTGGTGCAGGTGCCGATGAACACCATATCCACGGGCACCTCGCCCACCTCGGCGATGGGTGCCACATTGTCGGTGGCATAGGGCAGCGATACCTGAGGCGTGAGCTCGTCCAGATCCACCACGACGGTGCGGGTGTAGGTCGCGCCCTCTTGCACGGCCAACCAGGCGGGCACATCCCAATCCGCCGCCGCCGGGCCCGTGGGCGGGACGATGCCTGCCTTGGCGCCCAGCTCGGTGGTCATGGAGGCAAGGGTCTCTCGGCCAGAAAGGTCCAGCCAATCCAGGCCGTGGAACTCGACGGCCTGATAGCGGGCGCCATCCAGCCCCAGCAGGCCGCAAAGGTACAGGCTCAGGTCCTTGGGGCTGACGCCGGGCCGAAAGCGGCCCCGCACGTCCACGCGAATCGTCTCGGGCACCCGCAGCCAGTTGCGCCCCGTGACCATGGTAAGGGCCATATCGCGGGAGCCGACGCCGGTGCCAAAGGCGCCCACGGCGCCATAGGCGTTGGCGTGGGAATCGGTGCCAAAGGCGATCTGGCCGGGGGCCACCAATCCCTCTTCGATCATGACCACATGGCAGACGCCATAGCCCACGTCGTAGAACTGGCGGATGCCCTGCTCACGCGCCCACTGGCGCACCAGCACCTGAGCGTCGGCGGTGGCCACCGAGGCGGCCGGGGCCACATGGTCAATGAACACGGCGATGCGATCCGCGTCATAGACGCGCTCCGCCTTGAGCTCGTGTCGCAAGGAGTCGATCACCTCGGGGGTGAGCGAGTCGTGGGACATGCAACGATCGACTTCCACGATCACCAGGTCGCCGGCATGCACCGGATGACCTACGGCGTGGGAGAGGATCTGTTCCGATAGGGTGAGCGCCTCGTTAGGCATGGTGTACCTCTTCCTGATGATGATCGCCGGTCCAACGGCGCAGGATGGCATCCACATCGTCCAGGCCGATGGGTTTCTCGTCCGCCAGGGCCTTGATATGCTGGGTGACCGCCCGCAGCTCGTCATCGGGGATGTTGAGCTGCAACTGCTCGGCTCGCGCCTTGATGGCGTTCCAGCC
>DCTX01000088.1:69724-70243 GCA_002329325.1 Anaerolineales bacterium UBA1429 | reverse complement strand
GACATTATCATTGATGAATGACACTGGGGTATGGACCGCTTGACACGCGGTGGACCAAGGGGTACAGCATAGGGCGTACGTGAGGGTAAGCCGGGATGAGGCTCGAGACCAGGTTGCTCATCTTGTTCTTGCTGATATCGGCGCTGCTCGTCTTGGCCTTTGGCGGGATCATCTACAACCGCCTGTGGGACGAGCAGCTGTCGCTGATCCGGGCGAGCCTGGCGCAGCAACTGCAGGATCTGGATTTCTCGCTGAGCAGTTTCCTGGCCGAGGTGGAGGCCGATGTCAGCGCCCTGGCGGCCTCCGAGATCGTCCGCTCACGGGACGATAGCCGCTTCACCAGCTTTCTCCAGGCCGACGAAGCGACTTTTGCATACGACTACTCTGCGCTGGAACAGCAGATCATCCAGATCTTTGACGCGCACCGGCGGACGCATGCGTACGTCAACTCGGTGTACATGGGCAGGGAGAACGGCTCCTTTGTGCGCTCCCACCCGCGGGAGCACGCCACCCAATACG